>CALVFY010000065.1 GCA_944326945.1 uncultured Rikenellaceae bacterium | reverse complement strand
TTGTATATGTGCACATGAATGCCCTCTTTGCAATAATTATCCATGTGTTTGTGATGAGGTGTGTCCGAATTGCAATAGTACCCCCTGTGTTTGTGACGATCATGAATTAGAACCGGATCCGGAACCGGACATGTATTGCGAATACGGCATTCACAATGTAGCTCAGGGACAGGAATGTGATTGCTGTGAGGTCTGCCAGGGACCTTGCAAGTGTCCGAATCATATGTGTCATCAAAGTCCGTGCTCTTGTTGTCCTGTTTGTAAACAACCTTGTTTATGTCCTCGTTTCCATTGCCATAGTAATCCTTGTGTTTGCAAACAATGTGAAGAAATAACAAAAGCATTAGGACTATTAAATAACGTATTATATACGTTTTCTAATTTAGCAAATAATCCCAATGTTACGTGGGAATCAATGGTGGCCTTTTCAGATAATTGGCTTGGAACATATGACATGCAAAGTCAATCAGCAGAAGGTAGTGAAATACAAATAAATCTAATTCCTTCACAAAAATTATCCGGTTTGGTGCATCATCATCGTAAAGGCGACCTTCCTAATTTTTCTGCAACAGATATGTGTTCAATTTATGAAATATACCAACAGGGGTTAATAAAAGACACATATGATTTTGCATATGGTGTGGTTACATCAGATGGGGTATACTTTCTGAAAATTGAAAACACGACTCAATTGGAATCTTGGGGAGCTAATGTCGATTTAAATAAATTAGAAATTCTATATAGGATATATAATCCAACTACAGGTGAAAATATGGCAAAATTTTTATCTGATATAGATTCGGGTTTATCTTTAATGAAATATAATATTCAATCAGGAAAGATGATCAATTATAATTGGGATAAGTCTCAAGGGCAAGTACGAATATCAGACTGTTAAATTTAAATCAGGGAATAATGAAAAAAATCATTTTATTTATATTGTTTTCCTGTATTGGACAACAATGTTTAAAGGCACAACCTGCGGTTATAACAACTCTATACAAATCGGATATAGTTGGAACATGGATTGCTCATGAAGGTTCAAAATCTTATGAATTAACGTTTACTACGACCTATATGAATTTACCTAAATTAGGAAATATCGAAATAGTGATTGGTCGTATCGTTTATAAAGAAGGCAATAAAATCATACGTACCACGGAATTGGATAGTCAAAATCCATTCATCTTTGGCGTCTATCTTCAAAGGTATTATTTCAATTTTTCGATTATCGACGATGACCGAGACGTGGCTCTGACTGTGGATTTCAATATCTCAAATGATTTAAAAACAGCAACTTGGAGTAATTTAAAAGAATCAGATCGGCTTATTGTCAGAAATAATACTATAACATGGAGAAAGGGCACTACTGATCTGCCTGAAGCATTAATATTTAGCCGTCAACAATCATCTTTAACACAATAAATATTAATACATTTACTACAAATGAATACACCTCCATCCAAATTAGAGGTGTATTTATTTTGATACATCAATAACTTTCGATACGGCTTCAGGAACTAACTCATTTATTCCCAATTCCACTTTGGGCGAATATTACCAGTCTCTTTCCAAAACCTACTCTTACATGACCGATCAGACACAAATGGAGTGTTACAAATTGGCAACCTTACTTTCGTATTTCGATGCGGGTGTCAAATTGGTCAAATATTCAGGAAGTACGGCAGCCGTCGAGTTATATGATGCACAGGTGGATGGCAATGACATTCAACCTACTATTTGCAAATAACCTAAAAAACAATACGATGAAAGCGATTATTCTGAGTTTTGCACTTTTGGCATTATGGACAGTTAACGATGTCAGAGCCCAGCAGCCTAATCCGGCCCCTTATAAGCCGATGTCCGAATTTCAACAGGATACATTACGGTATCTGACCTACAATTTCATTGACAACAAAGCCAGGTATGTCGGACATAAATTCGAAGAAGTATTAAGAGATTATAAATTGCCCATATTATTTTGTACAGGCAAATATGAAGTGTTCAGTGCACAACGGCCTGGGGCAGTCGTAACATCTGTTCTAATAGTTTACAGAAATACGATGCATGTTGATTTGGGTATCGGAACAATGTACCTGTTGCAAATATTCTTTTCTCCGGCATCCCATCAACCATATCCTCTTTTCAGTAAAGATAACCAGGGAACACCGGAAAGAGATCCGTATGCCCGTGCCTTACGATTAAAAGATGCTATCGTTTCGGATATTACAATCATAAAACATGGAAGAAAGTGAACCGATGAAATATATACGTGATATTTAGTAAGTATATGGATTGTTGTTGGTGACATTTTGCTTAACAATGTATTCCCCGGAATCAATAGATTCCGGGGAATTTTTATCGTCACCATTTCACCACCATACCTGGCGGCCTTTTTCATAAGTAAAAGCCCTTTCTTCTTTTCCTTTCGTACAATCCCGCAACCAGAACAGAGCATCGGCAGGAACCTGATCCCAGACCAGAATATAGTTTTGAGCCTCACGAATTCCCAGACTGACCCACCCTTTATCCCAATAAAAGAGTTCGTACAGATGACCCGGACATATATCGTTATCGTCTGTCCGGGGACAAAATGCGATTCGGTCTATTGTACGGGGAGCACCCAAATCGAGACCGACCCAGACATTTTCCAAACCGGATATTTCAAAATAGGTCAACGGATCGCCATCGAATACATTATCCAATTCACTGTCCTGCATAATAAACCGATCCGCAATAACCTTTCCTTCCCATTTCTCGCCTTGAGGCGAGAGAAAAGCCAGTTCCCCTAACGACCACCGGCCATGTGAAATTCGGAAACGGACATAACGATATTTTTCTTCGGATTCTGTTTTCAACTCCTGTATATGACTTTTTGGGGTACCATAACATCGGCCGAGCACTACGGCATCTCTGAAATCCGGATGGTTCGAGGCCTCGAAATACCCGTTTTCCATGCTTTGGGCAAAGTTCACGATTCTGCTTTTGCGCGGAAATTTTCGTGTGAGATTCATGGTTATGCGGCGGGTTGTATCGGCCGTCAAAAAACAGGGTTCCGCTCCTGCCCGAAGGATGAAGGGAGCACCGGCAGGAACGATATGCCCCGTATTGTAAAGGACGGGCAGATACAGAATTCCCTCTCCGATTCCCTCTCCTTTTTCTTGGGCTTTTTGTCCTGCATTATATCCTGTTCCCATCGCTCCGAATCGAGCTTTCCCTGCTTTGATTTCACTCCAGGCAACGGGTTTCCATCCTTGCGGTGTAAAAACGGACAAATAGGCCAAATGCGGCTTCTCCGCCCCGGTTTCAATGGGGATGGTGACGTCCGTCGTCTCCAGATCATACAGCGAAGTTACATCCAGCAAATTGTGGTCTGCGAACAATTTGGGTAATAGTTCTTCCTCTCGATAGCGGTACAAAGGAGTGTCGCGCAGAATACCGAAAGTCGTCCGGTAAACTTTAGGGATTTTCTCCATCAGAATCAACTTGTTTTCCAGTTCGCCTGTTTCATTGAATGCCCTGCAACTGTCTTCGGGCAGCAATAACGCATTGAACGCATGCCCCCTGTTTCCGCTTCCCCAACAGGGCACCGCATCAATAGCGCAGGGAATACCTTGTGACCGGAAAATCATGGCCGTAAGAACACACCGGTCATCACATTTTCCCCGGTTATATTTCAGATTGGCGCTGTAACTTTGGAGGTTGGCATTGTAAAACAATGCGTAATGTTTGAAGGTGATCTGGCGGGCAAGTGCCAATGCTGCATTATAAACTGAACTCACCGTGTCGATAAAGCCACGATACTTTTCAAAACAATCCTTACGCCAAAAATACTCCAGCGGTTCCGTCAAGACCCGATACGGCAATACATATTCCCTGAATATATCAGCGGAATATTCGTTTCGCCAGGGACTTCCCTGCCATACTTTCCAGGCTAATTCGGTTGACTGGATCAAGGAATCTGCGTGCAGTATTTCTACATCGGGAGTCAAACTCACTTGGGACCGCACATTCAATTCCGGCAACATAGAGACCGTGTAATTTTTATGGACGTCAGAAACCCCTGTATGGCCACTTTCGAGTGAATCGAGATAATCATTATAGACACTTCCACGCATACCATCCGAAATCGAATATTTGTTCTCCAACTGTCCTGTCAGAAATAAACCCGTGCGGGACAATTCCCGCTCCGGACAATTCAGAAAATAATCGTATAATTTATTAAGTTCTGGATTCAGCTGCCCGTATTTCTCAATCATGTAATGAGCCTCTTGCTTTTCGGAATGACAACTGTACAGAAAAATAATGGAAACAATGCCAAACAACCAATGGAAAAATAAAGCCTTTTTCATGTTCTAATCGGTTAGAGTCCAATAAAGGTAAAAGAAAAAAAGCATATATCGTGTTCATGATGGCATTTATGGCCGAAAAACAATGGATTGGTGTGTGAATTGAGCTATTGACATCGGAATCTCACGGCCCTGTTTCATTTATTCAGGGCCCTAAAAAGTCCCGGGCCTCTTTTTTCATACGGATCGTGACGGTACTGACCACCCGGACCGGCTGGGCTACGATCT
>CALVFY010000064.1 GCA_944326945.1 uncultured Rikenellaceae bacterium | reverse complement strand
ATAGAATTTCCCCCTTACGAGGAGGCAGAGGTAAGAGCGATCTGCGCAGACGGCACTGTTCTTTGTGACCTGTACGGAGGGAAAATGGAGCCGGCAGGGAACCTGTCGGAGAGAATCGGAGAATCCGGGGCCTCGATTCCGGAACAATGGCAATGGCATGATATTGATATTGTCTTTCCGGCCGGATCGAAGATTCTGTCGCTGACCGAGCAGGAAAAAATCGAGTTTGAGAAGGAACAGATTAAAGAGATGATGCTATGAGGGGATTGATTCAGAAGTGCCGGCAATGGCTGCAGGCGTTGCCGCAAGACAAACTGTGGCATGTGGTCGCAGGGTTGATCGTGGGCTCGTTCTTCGCGATCGTGCTGCCGATCGAGGCTCCTATTGTTCCGGTTGTGTTTGCCGGGGCTATCAAGGAGTTTGTGGATGACTGGCGCAAAGGGTGCGGTGATTGGCGTGATTTCGTCGCCACTCTGGCCGGCGGGGCGGTTATCCAGATCATGGCATGGATTGTTTGGTAAATATGGATCTGTCATGGAGTACTTGCCAGCTATCATCAGTGCGATCGGGACTATCATTGCGGCTTGGTTTGCCTATAATCAATATACGAAAAATAAACTCACAGACCTGAAAATCGAACAGTTCAAACGGGACGAGGAGGCTCGGAGCAATCGTCGGAATGATAGTTCTGCCATCGTATTCGGTGAGTTGTGGAATGTGTTGTACACGCTGAAGGCCGACAGGGTTTATATCGTTCAACCTCATCCGCTGGGTAATGAGTGTCTGTTGTCGATCTACTACGAGGTCAAACGCAAGGGCGTGGAGGGTATGCGGGAGAAAATACATGGACTCAAGATGTCGGAAGTGGCCAAATTCAGTGCCGATATGAGCAAGAATCTGTTCATGTACATCACGGATATAGATAAACAGGTGCAGGATAAGTATGCCAAAGCTCTGTTGTCTTCCTGCGGATGTGATGTGGCGATCGTCAAACGGCTGAACGACAACCGATACGATTGGGTGGGAAGTATCTTTTGTGAGTTTACCCGTCCGATCAAGATGACCGAAGATGAGGCCCGGCAGGTACTCCACGAGGCCGCGATGAGTATTCAGTATCTTTTACCTGAGTATAAATAACACGCTATGGCAAATGCAAAACTGCTTCAATCATTTATCTTGCGCTGGGAGGGAGGGTTTGTTGACGATCCTCTCGATCGGGGCGGAGCCACCAATAGAGGTATCACTATCGGTACATTTCGACAATTTTATGGCCAAAATTCGACCGTAGATCAATTAAAGAACATGACCGACGAACAGTGGTTTCATATCTTCAAAACCGGTTATTGGGAACCATGGAGAGCCGACGAAATCAAAAACCAATCTGTCGCAAATATCGTTGTCGATTGGGCTTGGGCGTCCGGGCCGGTCACATCCATAAAACAAGTGCAGAAGATTCTTAGAGTTGCTCTCGATGGTGTTGTCGGACCGAAAACCCTTGAGGCGATTAATTCCGCCGATCAACGGTCTTTGTTTGTCGATATTCAGGTCGCTCGTCTGAAGTTTGTCGAGAATATCGTCCGGCGAGACCTCGCGCAGGCACGATTCATAAAAGGGTGGAGGAACAGAATCAATGACCTGAAATTCGAAGCGTGATGAAGTATCTGGTATTTTGTTTTTTTGTTTTGGCGACGGTCGTGGCATGTTACCCGTGCCGCCATTTTGTCTCCTCTTCTCAAGATAGCGTGCGGATCGAGACTGTTGTGAGGACTGAATACCTCTCTGATACGGTGTTCGTGGAGGTGCCGGTGGAGAACGAATATCAGACTGTAAAGGATACGACGAGTCATCTGGAGACCTCTTTTGCCGTTTCCGATGCCCGGATCAATGCCGATGGATCGTTGTTCCATTCGCTGGCGAATAGGCTCCGGAAATATCCTGTTACGACCGAAAAGGAGGTGGTCTATCGGGACAGTATTGTTTATCGTGGTCGAGCCGATACGGAGGTCATCGAAGTGGAACGGGAATTGACCTGGTGGCAACAGACACAGATAAAAGGGTTTTGGGTCGAGTTGATCGTATTAATGGTGGTTTGTCGAAGAAAGATTTTTCCGTAAGTTGGAGAGGAATGTGAAAGGTGAATAGTTGTTAAAGGGAGTGTGGAAAACGAGTGTGAATTTGATTATTGGGCTTAGCAGACTTTAAATCTATAATTTCAGAAAATTGAAGTAACGTTTTGATTAACGTTATTTATTGTCTATATTTACAACTTCATTGAGAAGGAAAATCCTGTGTAAGCCCTTGTAGTTCAATGGATAGAACGCACGTTTCCTAAACCTGAAATTCGGGTTCGATTCCCGGCGAGGGTACTTAAAACGGCTGTAAGTCATTTGATTTACAGCCGCTTTTGTTTTGTCGGGTAGCCAAAGGGTAGCCATAAATAACAATACCCTATCTTTAGAGTACACATTCCTTTAATAGCTACCCACTATCAACAGTTTTATCTCATGTCCGACAGATTCGTCAGATACGTAGTCCCAAAGAAATCCGGCCGAAGGAGAGAAACAGCTTTCCAACTCTTTTAACCGAATCTT
>CALVFY010000063.1 GCA_944326945.1 uncultured Rikenellaceae bacterium | reverse complement strand
CGATCTACGTTAAACCGAATATAAACTTTCGTCAATGCGTTTTTCTTTGTTGTGCGGATGCGATACGAAAAAGTTGCCATATTTTACCTGCTTGATTCTTAATGCAAAGATAGGAAATTTGTACGGCATTTGTACGGTATCTGCTTAATTTCCGAAAATTTCCAGACCTCGCAATTAACGAAAATGACTTATAACTGATTGATAAACATAGTAAATAAAGTGAGGATAGATTAAATACGAGAAATATTTATGGCGTCCGCTTCAGACCTCTTTATGGTGGAATATATTTAATATATTCCACCTTTTTAATTAATTTGTTTATATTTTTGTTCATAAAGTCAGGCTATTTATTCCTCAAGATCTCAATCAACAAGTAGAATAGTTTTTGTTCTATTCGTTCAGATTGTTGGATAAGAGAGAAAATTTCAAGAGCATAAGCCTTTGAGATTTTCTCTCTCTTATATATTTTTATAATATATTCTTATATGACCTTTAATTCAACAGGGTTAATGCCTATAAATTAAAGGTGCTTGCCTCCTAAAAACAAATGTGCTTAATTATGCGACAATGGAGGTATGTAGCATATTGACATACTTCCCTACACTGCTCAAATTTTGTCCAAATACGCCGGCCCAATCGAAACCGTCGAATGGAGATTCATTGACAATTGTTTCAGGCGAAATGTCCCCATTTTTGCAGACATAGGTAATGATCGTTTTCAAATATTCCTCCTGCCTCGTATTCAGGATATGGGTATTCAAAAATTTCGAGAATCGTTCCATGGCAATCTTGCGGTCGACCCCAACTTGTGCCCGAATGAAAGCCCCCACACTCTCCCCACAAGACAATTTGTGGCTTTCGA
The DNA here is from genome assembly GCA_944326945.1 of uncultured Rikenellaceae bacterium. Taxonomy (GTDB): domain Bacteria; phylum Bacteroidota; class Bacteroidia; order Bacteroidales; family Rikenellaceae; genus Gallalistipes. The sequence continues at coordinate 3,625 of CALVFY010000063.1, read as the reverse complement.
TATATCGTCTGTACTCCTCCTGTGTCCCGAGTTCCTTCCAAAGAATTTGCTCGAGAGCCTTGATGTCGGAGTGATCGAGCTGTTCAATACGGATGATTTTCTGTATCACGGGAAGCTCCCTATTGTTGGCAAGATAGTCGACAATTCGCTGTTTGTAGCTTTTCGTGACAATCGGCATCTCCTCCTCACCCTGATCGATCATCTCATCCGCAATGTTGATGACAAAAGTACGATTATCCCCTCCGACGATGAACTTGATCAAATCGCGGAGTTCACTGCGCACATGCTCCAAATCACGCAATGAAGCTCCCTCCCAAAAGTTCAAGGATACGACTTGGTCGATGACCTCCATTTTCTTCGCCACTTGAGGAATAGAAGCCCGCGCCTGAAGCAACTCTCCGATTTTACGCACCTTTGCCACATACTTTCTTGCATCGCCCTTAGAGGTGATTTTCGAAAGCAGGATATTCAACATCAACAGGTCGAACTTCTTACCATTTTCGTCCGTCAAGGCTTTTGTCAGCAGAGGAGAGATTTCACTTTTCAGCTGTACGACGTCAACGCTTGAAATGTATTCCCAACTGTCTGCTTTTCGAAATCTATCCACCGTTTTCCAATGTTGTCGGACAGAGATTAACGTATCCTGCAGGGCTGCGACTTGAGCGTGAAGCTCCTTTTTAAGGTCGTCATGCAGGGCCTTGGCAAACTCGTCTGCCTGATACTCCCTGCGTTGCAACTCAAAGGCAATGTCTGTGCGGATACAGAAAAGGCGTTCTGTCAGCGATTGTACGGGCAATGCCTCTTTGCCCTTGGGGTTCATGCTGAAGAATTCAAAGTTGTTGCACCAATCAAAAATATTGAAATACTTCTTATCGTCTTTGACGCCAAAAATATCTTTCGATAGCCGCGTTCCCCGTCCGATCATCTGCAGGAATTTAATCTTCGACCGGACCGGTTTGAAGAATACCAAATTAAGAATGTCGGGTATGTCGATTCCCGTATCAAGCATATCCACTGACACGGCGATTTGTGGCAAGGCATCCCGCACCTCAAAGCGGTCTATCAGATCCTGCGCATAATTGACATAATTGTCTATCAGCACGCAGTAGTCCGAACCATATTGAGGATAGAGAGCACTGAAACGTTGGACAATCAGATCGGCATGTTTATGGTTATAGGCGAAGATGATGGTCTTTCCAAGTTGTTCACCGCTCTGTACCTTCAGTCCTGTCGCCATCAGGTCTTGCAGTACATTGTCAATGGTGTTGATGTTAAATATATAGCTGAATATCTCATCGCTGCGAATGTCTCTGTGCCCATCGTCATCATCCCCCGACCCTTGTGGATCCTGACGCGACTTTTCATACATCCATACCGACTCCAACTGCTCCTTCTCCTCGTCACTGAGATTGTCGTAGATGATTCCCTGCTGCAAGATCAATGTTCCCCGTTTCAGGGCATTGTAGGGCACGAGATATTCATCTTCGACCGCCTCCTCAAGTTCATAGGCAAACGTATCCTGTGCATCTATTTTGAACAGGTCGAATGTATTGCGGTCCACCTCGTCGCGTGGAGTCGCCGTAAGCCCGACAAGCAGACTGTCGAAATAATCGATAATCGCATAATATTTCCCAAATATGGAGCGGTGAGCCTCGTCGATGATGATCAAATCGAAACGACCGATCGAAAACTCCTTTATGTCGCTATCGATGTAATTGATCATGGTCTGATAGGTGCTGAACATGACACGAGCACTCATATCGGGATCCCGGTTCTCGGACAATATGCAGGTTGTTGTGGATGGCAGGAGCTTTGCGAAGTTCTTGGCAGCCTGTTTTACCAAAGCGGTGCGGTCCGCAAGAAACAGCACGCTCTTAATCCAATTGTTCCGGGTCAGGACATCAACCAACGATATGGCCACACGCGTTTTACCCGTACCCGTAGCCATGACCAACAACGTACTGCGATGGTTGGTATTGAACCGGTCGCAGATGCCGCGAATAGCGCGTTTCTGATACTCCCGATCGGTAATGTTCTCATCAATATGCAGGTCGACAATAGACTTCCTCCCCCTGCGCTGCAGGATCAGCGAGAGATCTGCCATCGTGTGAAAACCATAAATTTTCCGCGCCGGGTAGCCTAATCCGTCGACTATCTCCGTTTCATACCCATTGCTGCAATATATCACAGGGCGGACCCCATACTGAGCCTCCAAACAATCCGCATATAACCTTGCCTGATGGCGCCCTTTGGCCAAGTCGACACTTGTGCGTTTGGCTTCAATCACGGCAAGCGGCTTCCCATTCGCACCGAACAACACATAATCCGCATAGCCTACACCTCTGCCCGTGGGCATGCCGTGTACCTCCACCTCCACACACGCCTTCGAAGGCATAATCGCCCCCTCGGCGGTCAACACCTCCCATCCCGCCTCACGAAGCATCATATCGATAAACAGACGACGGGTTTCAGCCTCGGAAATCCCGGTCGGATACTTTCTAACAGGCTCCTCCGAGATTTTGGAGACATCGATTCGTTCGATAAACCGAGGCGATGGGCTCGGCTCTTCCTTGGGTGCCACGTGAATGGCGGTATGTTGCGGGATCAGCGCCTTGTCGAACGGAGCTAATTCGTCGATGACTTTCAGTTTGACGAGAACGGCCCCGATAAAGTTGTAGAGATTCAGCAGCGCAAAAAACGATTCCCGCCCGGAGACGTTACCCATATGCGCGGCACAGTTACCGACCTTGCGAATATAGTGGACCGCCATCATCAGACGATCATCCCCCACGAACGTACGGAACAGCTCGCCGTCGATCAACTCGAAAAGCGAGGTCCGAGGTCCGACTTCGATGTTTTTCAGGGCATAGATAGCCCGGACCATCCACTCCAACCCCCGACGGGCATTTAGTGCCGAGGTGTCGGGAGCACTCTGCTGTGTCTGCTCTGCCGTATCGCAGTAACCGTACAGGTCCGCGAGTTCGGGAATTTTTTTCAGGTAATCGAAGTTTTTCATATTCGGAAGTTGTTTGGGTGGGGAGCGTGTTTTCGCTAATTGAAATAGAAGGCCATCCGACTGTCGAAGAGTTGCTGCACCTCCGTCAACGATTGGCGGATACGCTCTTTTTGCTTCTCGATAGCGTCAATCTTCTCGGCAAACTGCTGTTGCAGAGAGAGAGGAGGAAGAATGATCAATATATTTCTTAACCCGGAATTGGAAATTACGGGTTGCATGGCTTCTCGAGCATAACTTCTAAGATTATGTAATTGTAATAAATACTGCAGATATATATTTATATTTTCTATTTTTTTGATTAAAATAAAAGCATTATCGGTTATAAATACTTTTCCTATAACATTTCGAACATTACCACATAAGGCACCAACACGTCCAATTATAATATTATCTCCATCTAAATTATATTTATGATGATGACCGACTATTCCATTTCCTCCATATACCGGATAATCTCCATTCGTAATTTCTTTTGCAGGCAAACTTTGACCACTTGTGAGTCTATAACAGCACTCAAACTTTTTTGTTTCCCATCCTTTCTCGTTGGAGATGGGGTCGCCGAACATGGTGTAAAAGATGGATTGGGCAAGGGCATCCAACTGTGTCAAT
>CALVFY010000062.1 GCA_944326945.1 uncultured Rikenellaceae bacterium | reverse complement strand
CGGTATTGTCATTTTCGTAGTAGCATCCTGCCACGGTATAGACCGTGTCACTGCAATTCCAGAAGTCGGGTAGAATATTCTCTACGATCTCCCAGTGTTTATAGTAGAGAAGATTTTCCGGTGCGATGTTGGTGGGGTAGAACGTCTGAATGTTCAGTTCGCTGTTGGCCCCGCCCCGGTGTGAGGAGGCCAGCAGGTGCCCGCGGGATACGTTGATGTCGGAGGCCCAATATTGATAGTCATCGGTCGATCGACCACCGTTGGCCGTCCACGGCCAGTTGGCCCAGTCGCTGCCGTAGATGATTGCTTGTTCTTTTTCGCTCATCTCTGGATCGGGACGCCATGGATCGGGATTGGTTCGTCCGAAGCCTCCCTCCCGGTAGCAGGGGTGATAGGGGTAGGCCACCCACAGCGGATTGTGACGACGGGTATCGTAGCAGGCCGTGTAGTTACGTACGTTTTGTTTGGTGGTGATGGTCTGTGCATAGTGGGTGATATATTTGTAATGGGCGTTTTCGACTTTCGCGGGAAGTTCCGCCAGCGGATAGTCTGCCGGAGGAGTGAATACGATTGTCTGGGTAGAGGTCTGATCTGTGGTCGTGAGTTTGATGTCGTCCAGACGGACATTGTATTCGTCGGCGATGAAACGGATCTGAAGTTTTTGGGGAACCGTCTCGAAATCGAATACGGCCGTAGCCAGCGACCAGCCGGAGTCGGTGCTGCGTGTGTAGGTCAATGGGGTGAAGACGCTGCCGTCGCCGCTGAGATAGACTTTCAGGTCGGAGGTGACATCGAAAAGGCTATTGGCGGATTTGCAGCATCCGAATGTGAGGATTAACGGTGAATGTGAGGCATTGAGGGTGATGTCGCTTGTGGTTACGTAGGCATCTTCTCCGCCGAAATAGAAGGCATTTTTGCCCGACACTCCGGTGTAGCCGGAAGAGACGAAACTGTTGCGGATGGAAACCGTGCGTCCCGTGTAGGCGAAATTACCGGCCGATACGCCACTCCCGGTCGCATTGATATAGCCGTTCCACGTGTCGAGGAAGGGATAATCCGTTCCACTCCATTCCGCTTTGTCGAGGTTGTCCGAATAGATTGTTTCCGGTGTGAATGAAGGCTGACTGCTCCCTCGGGTGATTGTGACCGTTCGCGAGACCTGTTTGTCGTTTTCGTGCCGTTTTTGTGTGAAGACGGTGAGCGTACAGGTCTTGTTTTGCGGCATATCGGTGACGGTGATGAAACGTTCGCCTTCGAATCCGTTCCGTTTGTCGATTTTGAGGGTGTTGTCGCTGAGAGCGGTCTCCCAAATTACGTTCGAAACCACTTTGATTTTGTTTTTCGAAGCATCTGTCTCGTCGAAAGTCAATGTTTCGGGTGTGACGGTCAGTTCTGCGTCCGGTATGGGATTCTCTTCGGCCGATTTTTCATCGCATGCTGAACCGATCGTGGCAATGAGGATTAAAAATAGATAGTAGAATTTTTTCATATAACACCTTGATTTTGGTTATAAAAATATCTGTATATGTTTGAGATGTGAATATCCCGGGTGAAATGGGTCTCAAAAGATTGATTTTTATTCTAAAGATATAGGTGTTTGATTTGCCAGTAAAAATCATTCGGACAAATTCCCTTGCATGCTGTCAAAAAGACAGAGTCATTGCATCAAAAAAAGGTCGTTGCGTCAAAACCCCTCGCTCAGTAAGGGCTCTTTAGACGACAGGACGATTTGTCGCTTGTTTTTTGGCATATCGGGCGGGAGTGCAGCCTGTCGCTTTTATGAAGGCCCGATTGAATGTCGAAAGCGAGTTGAATCCGCTCAGTTCGGCCACTTCTGCCAGAGAGCGGCGAGTCTCGGATGAAAGTAGGGTTTGCGCCTCTCGAATGCGGAAAGTGTTGACATATTCGTAAAATGAGGTATGTAGATGGTTGTTCAGATAATCGGACAGATAGGTGCGATTGGTGCCGATGGTGGCGGCTACTTCGGTCAGAGTGAGATGTGGATTGAGGTATATGCGTTCGTTTTCCATGCAACGAAGTAATTTGGGAGCGAAAGAGTAGGTGTTGTCCGGCGGCGGAGGGGTAGAGACATTTTCGTGATTGGGAAATATTTTCAAAGTACCCGGTTCTACGACCACGGCATGTTTGCAGGAAAAACGGTATATCAACATCCACACGATGATAGAAATCGCGTAATAGAAGGCATCTCCCAGCCAACTTGCCCGCCAGATTAACAGTGTCCAGAAGATCAGACAGATGAATAGGGCAACGATCACTTTTCGGATCCATGTTACGCTCAATTCGTCGATTTGAGAGAAGTTGTTTTTGATATAGTTGTCGTAGCGGGAACTGGCCATGAATACGATTACCATGATAGTTGACCCGAATAGAGCGGTATAGATAAATGTGGCTGTATAGAGACAGGCCGAGGGGAAAAAGAGATAGGCAAGGGTAAGCAGTGCCGAGGGCAGAATCATGGCGACCGATCGTAAAGGGGTGACCCATCCCGGGGAGATGACCTCGAACATGAAGAGCGCCATGACAGGGACATAAAGCATGTCTATACTGGTGACCAGATTGGAGATATATGTGTCGCTCCATAAATTCGGGAACAGAAAACAGATATCCTTCAGCTCCAAAAGGGCAAGGAATATCATGCTGCAATAGAGTATCTTCATCATGGAGTTGCGCTTACGCAACGGATAGAGTCGGACGCTTGTGGTTACGAAAAACATGAAGGCTGCTCCATGGACGAAATGTGCCAGGTTTTCTGAAAGAGTAGTCATACCGTCGAAAGGTCGTTGGGTTACGTTATGGCGGGAGTGGCTATTTGATAGTAAGTACTTTACAAAGATAAAGAGATTTGTAAATAATACAACATTTGAAGACGGTTTTGAATTAGAAAATAAAAAAGTGAGATTGTCCGATATCGGACAATCTCACCAGAAACGGGGACCCGATATGGGTCTATATGGAAAAGTGAGTTATTGGTTCAAGGTGATCAATTCATATTTTTGACTGCCCATACCCAATGCTTCGGCATGATCCAGGGTGTGCATTCCGTGTCGCGAATCGATTCGTTCGATCAGGTGGATTTTCCCGTGATCTTTGGAAGCACGAACCATGTCGACGCAAGCCCTGTCGAGGGCGACGGGATCCAACGAGGCAAGAATTCCGATATCTCCCATTTTTGGGTCTTCCGGGGTGGCCACACAGTCGCAGTCCACGGAGAGATTGTTTGCCACGCTGATGTACAGAATGCGATCTCCACAATGGTCTGTAATGGCTTTGGCTGCTTCGGCCATGGATTCCAGAAAGTCGTCCTGTGGAGGAAGGTTGTTCCATACCTTGCTTTGATCTTTGGTCTGGCCGGCGGAGTGGATCCACGCTTTCCCGCCTGAAGAGGCAATACCGATGGAGATATTCTTGATCGCTCCGCCGAATCCCCCCATGGGATGTCCTTTGAAGTGCGACAGAACCACCGTGAAGTCGTAGTTCAGATAGTGAGAGCCCACGAAATCTTCTTTCAGATGTTTCCCTCCCCGTACCGGAAGGATTGCTTCGCCCTCGGCATCCATGATGTCTACCGGAGCAATAGCCGTGAAGCCATGATCTTCGGCCGCTTTTAGATGGGCCTGGGTATTGGCGCGTCCACCTCCGTAGGCGGTATTACATTCGACAATCGTACCGCCGATTTTCTGAACCAGTTTCTTGATAAGGTCGGGATTCAGATAATTGTTGTTTCCCGGTTCTCCTGTGGAGAGTTTTATGGCAACTTTCCCGGTGGCTTCGCGACCGAGTGCTTCATAGATGGTTACCAGAGCATCCGGGGTGATTTCGGGTGTGAAATAGACAACAGGCTTTACACTTTTTGTCTCGTTGTTTTGAATGTCTTGCTGGTTCCGCGGGGCGGAAGTACGCTCTTGTGCGAAAAAATCGCTGGAGGCGAATGTGAACAAAGAGATCATGCAGAGTGTTTTGAACATGGTATAGTGTATTTTATACAGGTACAAAAGTATGATGTTTCCTTTGAAAGAAGTTACCCTTTTTACCGATATTTTTACCAGCATTACGGTATTTTTCAGCGAATTACTTCCGGCGTTGTTTCAGCGTTTTCCTCTATGGATATTTGTTTTCCGATTGCTCGAGGCGGGATCCCGCAGGTCGGGAAGCGCACCTCCGGCCACGGCCCACAGGTAGAGACTGGCTATGGAAGCATAAGGAGAGTAGCGTTTTTTGTAACGGTCGAGTTGGGTGCGGTCGATCTTGCGGTGGCGATAAACCATCCGAAGTCCTCGTATGATGGCCAGATCCTGATAACTGAGCACATTGGGACGTTGCATGGAGAAGATCATCAACATTTCTGCCGTCCATTGCCCTACGCCTTCGAGTCGGGTGAGTTGTTCACATACTTCGGCGTCGGGAAGCGTGGCGAGGGCCTGAATGTCGAATTCTCCGGACAGAATTTTCCGGGCGGCCGATTTCATGTAAGCGACTTTTCGGGAGGAGAGACCGAAGTCGCGAAATTTTTCATCCGGAAGTGCGTCGATAATTTCCGGAGTGATGCGGGACAATTCCGAGGTGATTCGCTGCCAGATGGTGTAGTGGGCCTTGGTCGATATTTGTTGTCCGGCAATGGAGTGGATCAGGGCGGTGAACAGATCCGGAACGGTTTCTCGTTTTATGGGACCGATCCGGTCGATGATCTTGCCCAGACGTTTATCCGCTTTTTTCAAATGATCAATCTCTTTTTCGCCATATAGGAAAAACTGATTTTTCATGTTGTTCAACTTATGGAATCCTATTTTGAGTGGGGAAGACGGAGACGGGAGGTGTCGGTGCCTTCCAGTGTGAGCAAGGCTATTTTGCGTGAGAGTCCTCCTGCATATCCTGTCAGACTACCATCTTTCCCGACAACGCGATGACAGGGAATCAGCAGACTGATCGGATTGTGTCCTACGGCTCCGCCCACTGCCCGGGCCGATTCGTGGGAGATGCCTCTTTGTCGGGCAATCTCTGTGGCGAGTTCTCCATAGGAGATGGTCTCTCCATAGGGGATCTGTTGCAGGGTCTGCCAAACGAGGCGTCGGAAGGGAGAGCCTTCGGGTTGCACAGGGGGTAGAAAATCGGGTTGTCCGCCTTTGAAATAACAGTCGAGCCAGGTGATGGTCTCGGCAAAGATCGGAATCATGAGAGGTATGACTTCAGTCTGGAGAGTGCTGCCGAAATAGCGTTGCCCCTCGAACCAGACTCCCGTGAGACGTGTCCCGTCCGAAGCCATGATGATGGGGCCCAGGGGTGAGTGATAATCAAAAGTGTAGGATATTGCCATAATGGAGGTGCGACTTTTGCCGATTCAATACTGGAAAACGATCAACAAAAATAGTCAAATTCGTTCGGAGAACAACCCTCTATTTTCTTGAAAAAAGAAGAAAAATCCCGGACCGATATAAATCCGAGATCGGAGGCTATCCGTGCAATGGAAAGTTGTGTTTCGCGGAGCATCCGACGGGCCAGTTCGATACATTTTTGATCAATATACTCTTCGTGCGACATTCCCGTTTCACTTTTCAGCAGATCACTGAAGTAGGCCTCCGACAGTCCGAACCGCATGGCACAATCACGGCAAAGGAGGCTGTTGCCCGCTCCGAAACCTTTGTTTGCCACGTAACGTTTCACCCATTGGTCGTACTGTTGCAGAATATCCTGCACGGAGAGATATCGGGTTGTGAATTGTCGTTCGTAGAAACGGGCTCCGTAGTCGATCAACAGTTCGATCCGTTTGGCAAGCAGGGGGCGGCTGTATTCGTCCATCGTATGTTCGGACTCTTTCTCGATGTCGTTCATACTGGCTTCGATGATTCGTTTCTCACACATCGACAGATGGAGCGCCTCTTCCACTCGATAGTGGAAAAACGTATGTTTGTCGGCCTCCTGTTCGAAAGGAGTATGGCGGAAAATGTCGGGATAAAACGCCACGATATGGACCGGTACGTTGTCGGCGCCGATCGGACGAAACGGAGTGGATGCATCGGCCGCATGGAAAACAAGCATTCCGTCCGTGTAGTCGTCGCTCTGCCATCCCCACATCCGATATTGTCCCTTTTCATACAGTACGATCGTGTTGTAACCTGCCTCCAGCAGTGAGGGTACAATCCGGTCCATGCCTCCGCCGTCCACGCAGTAAATCAGAGAACGAATATCGTTCCTCTGGATGGGGAAATGTGGAAAAGCCACGCGACTTTGACCCTTTTGGCCAAGCAGGATTGTCCCCTTTGGCCACCATATGATTGCCCCTTTA
>CALVFY010000061.1 GCA_944326945.1 uncultured Rikenellaceae bacterium | reverse complement strand
AACAATGCACTTAACAATGGTCTGGTGTTGGTACAGGTGAGCGAAGAGTTCTTGCAAAAGGTTTTCGCTGCGATTGAAGCCGATCCCAAGGCACAATTTACGGTCGATCTGGAAGCTCAGACCTTCACCTTGCCTTCGGGCGAAAGCACCCGATTCGAGATCGACGCTTATAAGAAAGAGTGTCTGCTCAACGGATACGATGATGTGGACTATCTGCGGAGTATCCGTCCTGAAATCGAAGCCTTCGAACAACGTCGTCAAGCCTGATTCCCGATGATCGAGATCATGGATACCACCCTGCGCGACGGGGAACAGACTTCGGGTGTATCGCTTTCAGCCCGGGAGAAACTCAGCATTGCCCGGTTGTTGCTGGAGGGGGTATGCGTGGACCGAATTGAAGTGGCATCGGCCCGGGTATCGGAGGGTGAGTTTGCTGCCGTGCGACTTATTACGGAATGGGCCGCATCGCGCGGACGACTCGACCAGATCGAAGTGCTCGGATTCGTCGATGACGGAGTGTCGATTCGGTGGATCTCCGAAGCAGGTGGAAAGGTGATGAATCTTTTGTGCAAGGGATCGCTCAAACACTGTACCGGGCAGTTGGGCAAGAGTCCGGAAGAACATTTGTCCGATATCAAACGGTCGATTGCCTTGGCTATCGAGGCTGGAATCTCGGTGAATATCTACCTGGAGGATTGGTCGAACGGGATGCTCCATTCGCCGGACTATGTGACGGCCATGCTCGACGGACTCCGTAATGAGCCTGTGCGGAGGTTTATGTTGCCTGATACGTTGGGTATTCTCAATCCCTATAATACGGAACAATGTTGCCGGCGGATGACGGAACGCTATCCGGATCTCCATTTTGATTTTCATCCTCACAATGATTATGATTTGGCCGTGGCCAATGTGGCTGCTGCCGTAAAGGCCGGTATCCGGGGAATTCATACCACGGTGAATGGACTGGGCGAGAGGGCCGGAAATGCTCCGTTGGCGAGTGTGATAGCTGTATTGCATGACCAATGCGGGGAACGTACTACGGTGGTGGAGCAGGAGATCAATCATTTGAGTCGCATGGTGGAGACCTATACGGGTATTCATATTCCGACCAATAAACCCGTCGTGGGAGAGAATGTATTCACTCAATGTGCCGGGATCCATGCCGACGGTGACAACAAGAATAATCTCTATTTCAACGACCTGCTGCCCGAACGGTTCGGCCGGGTTCGCGAATATGCCTTGGGTAAAACTTCCGGCAAGGCCAATATTCGCAAGAATCTGGAGGCGCTCGGTATCGAACTTGATGAACAGTCGATGCGCAAGGTGACTGAACGGATCATTGAATTGGGTGATAAAAAGGAGATGGTCACACCGGAAGACCTGCCCTATATCATTGCGGATGTTCTCAAGCAAGAGTTGCACGAAAACAAGGTGACGATTCTGAACTATCGGCTCTCATTGGCCCATGGACTGAAACCCGTGGCTACGCTCAAGATCCGAATTAACGATCAGGAGTACGAAGAGACCTCGGTGGGCGACGGACAGTACGATGCTTTTGTGAAAGCCTTGCGCAAGATCTACAAAACGACTCTCAAGCGCGATTTCCCGATGTTGAAGAACTATACGGTGAGCATTCCGCCCGGAGGACGGACGGATGCTTTCGTGCAGACGATCATTACATGGGAGTATCGTGGAGAGACCTTTAAAACCCGTGGACTGGATGCCGACCAGACCGAAGCGGCCATTAAAGCGACCTTGAAAATGCTCAATAAGATCGAGAATCAGACAACGGTATAATATTATTGACAAACCAAACGGAAAAAAGATATGAATCTGAAAATCGCACTTTTGCCGGGAGACGGCATCGGCCCTGAAATTGTGGGAGAAGCGGTGAAGACACTCAATGCCGTAGCCGCCAAATACAATCATACGTTCACTTATGAAAAAGCATTGGTAGGAGCCTGTGCGATTGATGCTACGGGTGATCCTTATCCGGCGGAGACACATGCAGCGTGTGAATCTTCGGATGCCGTACTCTTCGGAGCCATCGGCGATCCCAAGTACGATAACAACCCTTCTGCCAAGGTACGTCCCGAACAGGGGCTGCTCCGGATGCGTAAGTCGCTCGGGCTGTATGCCAATTTGCGCCCGTTGGCTGTATTCGATTCGCTGGCCCATCGTTCTCCGCTGAAGACGGAGATCGTGAAAGGGGCCGATTTCCTCTGTGTACGTGAACTGACGGGCGGTATGTATTTCGGTCGTCCACAAGGTCGCAGCGAAGATGGAAACACGGCTTACGATACTTGTATCTACACTCGCGAGGAGGTGGAACGGATTCTGCACCTTGCTTTCAAACTGGCACAAGGTCGTCGTCGGCACTTGACTGTGGTAGACAAGGCCAATGTGATCGCTACGTCGCGTCTGTGGCGTCAGATCGCCAAGGAGATGGCTCCGCAATATCCCGATGTGGAACTGGAATTCATGTTCGTGGACAATGCGGCCATGCAGATCATTCAGCGTCCTACCCATTTCGATGTGATCGTTACGGAGAACCTTTTTGGGGATATTCTGACCGACGAGGCCAGTGTCATCAGCGGATCGCTCGGTATGTTGCCTTCGGCCAGCGTGGGAGCCAAAGTGGCCCTGTTCGAGCCGATTCACGGATCCTATCCCCAGGCAGCCGGAAAGAACATCGCCAACCCGATGGCTACGATTCTGTCAGCGGCCATGCTGTTGGAACATGTAGGACTGAAGACGGAGGGTTCGGCTGTTCGGGCCGCCGTCAATCAGGCCATCGAAGCGGGAGTGGTGACCGAGGATCTCGCAGCACAAGGTGAAAAAGCCTGCTCAACGACCGAAGTGGGTGATTTTATTGCGCAACATATTGCTTGAATATTTATTCCGTATAAATTATTCAAGCGATGGTGGTATGTTCCTGGTTCGAGAGATTTCCGCCCGATTCAGAAACGCTACTCGGCAAGGATCATCATCCGATCCGCTTTCGTTTACCGGACATGCATTCCACATCCAATCGCAGGATATTTGTCCGGTGGAACGATCGTTGGGCATATTTCATTCCGGTCTGCAGATCCTCCGGCGAATATTTCTTCAACAACAACTCCAGAGCATGCCACCGTTCCTGTTCCGGGAGATCCATCCGAATACGTCCCTGAAGAAGAATACTCTCGTAAGCGGTCGTGAACTGATGAGGGATCACCCTCGTGTGCCCCACCACACAAAAGGAGACCCGATCGTCGGCGGCAAGCAGCCTTAGTTTACGACCCTCGGGAGCACAATGAAAGTAAACCGATTCGGCTCCATCCCACACGTAACTGATCGGAATTCCATAAGCGCCTCCCGATTCGGCCATCATGGAGAGTATCCCATATTCTCCCCGTTGTAACAGATCGAAAGCCTCTTCTTCGGTCAGCAGTCGATCGCGTCGCCGTACGGTATCGTTATCGTATTTCATATATATTATATTAATAAGGGTTCGATACAGTAATTGTCACAGCATTCCGAATCGACCGCCGCGGCACATCGACACATGGAGTGCCTCGTTGATTGACCGACAGTTTGGCTTTGTGGCCGTCGATCCGCACCACGGCCCGAGACGAAAGACCGGGTAATTCGATCCGATAACAACGTTCGGCAGGCTGCCCGTCATATTCACCCTCAGAGGCCCCGATCGTAACGGTTAATTCTCCGTCCGAAAGTGCATAACGCAAAGGCGTAGTCGCATAACGTCCGCGCGTGTAGTCGAGCGAAAGTCCATCGTCTTCGTGCAAGTCGTACCGGTTATCCGCTCCGACCGCTCCCGGATAGCACCGCACGATCAACGTATCGATCTGGTCCGTTGCCATACGAGGCGTATACGGTTGCATGGGAAGCGGATAACCGCCCTTGACATAGAGCGGAAATTCATTCAGAGAGGCAGTTACCCGTTGTGTGGTACCGCCTTCGAAACGTCGGCCGTTGAACAGATCGTACCAACAATCGCCCTCGGGAAACCAGACCGTCTGTTCGGCCACTCGATCGGGTCCTTTCCCCGGAGAAGAGATCGGGGCCGTCAGTATCAGGTCGCCCAGCAAATACTCCTGAGGATTATGATAGGACTCCTCCAGACGGGGATAGTCGATATAAAGTGCCCGGGTAAGCGGCACCATTTCCCGGTGCACCTGCCATAAACTACTGTATATATAAGGCATCAATTCGGAACGGAGATGATAGGCCCTGCGCATCGATTCGGTGGCCTGAGTCCCCCAAAGTGTATTCCATGGGCGACGATCGGGTGCAGAGTTGCTGGAATGTACCCGCAGCGAAGAACTCACGGCTCCGAATTGTGTCCAACGGGCATACATCTCGGGATCGTCGCCATTGAAATGGCCTCCCAAATCGTGGGCCCAGAAGAAGCATCCGGCATTGCCGCTGGTAGCCGTCATCTCTACCTGGAAAGCGATCATCTCCCAGCTGGCATAGGTGTCGCCCGAAAACTGGATCGGATAGCGTTGGGTCCCCCAACCGCCCCATCTGCTGTACAGGGCTCCGCGCAGATTATCTTTCAGAGAATGTTGATAGTACAGATGGTTCAACCAGGGCAGGTGGCGCATCCGGGTGCCGCGCACCCAAGGTTGAATGTAATTCTGCTGCCAGTCGAGCCACCAGAAAGCTGCTCCGATCTTTTCGTTGGGTTCCAACGCGTATCGGAAAAAATTCTCCATGTATTTCCGATTGCTGGCATCGAACAGCAGGCTCTTACCCGTAGCCGGATCTTCGCCCATGGCCCGCATGAAGTCGGCATAACTGGCCTCGTGAGGACGAATCCCGTCGGCCGGGTGGTCGTTCAGCGGCACGTAGATATGCTCCCGTCGAAATTCGGCCAACAGCCCTTCCGGCTCGGGAAACTGTTTCTTGTTCCAGGTATATCCCGTCCAGGAGAGACGTCCTCCATGTCCGCTGCCGACCTTGGCATCCATCGTGTGCCAATCCATGTCGAAAACCAGTACGTCCAGCGGAAAATCGTGTTCCTTATACTCCCGTACGATCTGCCGATAATCATCAGCACTGTAATTGTAGAACCGGCAGTACCACGCTCCGTGCATGTATTTCCGATTCATCGGTGCCCGACCGCTGATCGCTCCCAGCGAACGCAGGGCGGAACGATAGTCCGTGCCATAGATAAATACATAATAATCCTGTACATGGGCCTTGCTGGGTTCGGCAATCCAACCGTCCACCAGGCGTTCCTTGCCTGTGTCGTCGATCATGTAGTAGCCGTCCCGGGAGAGCAATCCTTCATCCAGCTCTGTGCGGCCGTCAATATTATCGAGCGTGGCAATCGCCCCTCGCAGATTGTTTTTCGACGGGAAAGCAGACTGGCGAACGGTCCATTGACCCGGTTTTTTCCCTCCATTGTCGAATTGAATCTTGAAATTCATCGCTCCGAAGGGGAATCCATCGGCCGTATAGGTGATCTTCATTCGGTCGGTTTCGATCCTGTAACGGTTATTTCCCAGTTGGGTTACCGTAAATTTTTCCAGCAAATGAGATCGGTCGTAAGCAAATAGGGTGGGGTCGTCGAAGAATTTTCCATCCACGGCATATTCAAGACGAACGAGGCCGTCGGTAATTAAAGTAATCCGATTATTCCCGAAAACGAGAGGATTCGAATAATTTTTTGCCAGTGCGGAGCCCATAATGACACAACACATAAAAGATAAGAATACTTTTTTCATTAAAAATCAGGTATAGTTAGTAGATACAAATATAAAAAAACACCCCTATTCTTACAATTGTAGTTGAGTTGTCCATTTTATTCCGCAAAAAAAAACGATGATTTTTGCTTGCTTGTTTCGAGATAAAATACCTGAATCAAACCTTCTTTTATTATTCAAGGAGAATTGGAAGCATTTTTTTCTTTTATTCATAATGTTTTGTTTTTTAGTTGATTGTAAATTTAATGTAAAAAAATATTGAAAAAAATGCTTGAAAAATTTGGAAGTTTGTGAAGAAAGTCTCTATATTTGCACCCGCTTTCGCAAAGGAAACAATGCAAAGCAAGAAGTTCTAAAAAAGATTTTTCAAATTTTTTCACGAAAAAGTTTGCAGAATCAAAAAAAGTGATTACCTTTGCAACCCGTTTCGATAAGAAACAGGAGTTCTGTAAAGAGATTACGAACAGAAAGAAATATGTTCTTTGAGGTATTTGAGCAGCTAAAGTTTATATAGATTTTCAAAATCAATACCTTTGAAATAAAGCCAAGATTTATAACGATAGATTTATACAATGGAGAGTTTGATCCTGGCTCAGGATAAACGCTAGCGGCAGGCCTAACACATGCAA
>CALVFY010000060.1 GCA_944326945.1 uncultured Rikenellaceae bacterium | reverse complement strand
ATCCTTTCTCGTTGGAGATGGGGTCGCCGAACATGGTGTAAAAGATGGATTGGGCAAGGGCATCCAACTGTGTCAATTGCTCGCGTTTCTTGGCGATTACCCCGCTCAGCAAATCCAATTCCCCGACAATCCTCTCCTGCTCGGCAAGCGGAGGAACAGGGATATCAATTTGGGATAAATTTTTTCGACTTATTCTTTTTCTAACCGCTCCCGCAATGTACCTCTGAATTTCTCTGTTATAAACACGACTATTTGTATAATAAACCAAAAATTGTGGTTTAATATTTTCATTAAGTCTTACAATTGTGCAATCTACTGCAGTTATCATTCTATCGGGTAATTGCGGAATGATACAAGCTCGACCAATAGGATCAGGTAGGCGTGAAATTAAAATATCTCCTGCGTAAATCTCTTTACATTTTAAGCGATTAAAGGTGTCTTGCGAGATGTATTTATAATGTTCTGTTTTGTCATTAAATATTCCACAACCCACATTCCCTGTTTGTATAAGACGTATTCCTTCAATCGACTGATCTTTACTCTCAATCCAATCTCCATCTGTAAATAAGATACATAGATCTCCCAACTTCTTTATTTCCCAACCTCGTTTCATTTTATATAAAGACTATTGCATAAATGACCTGATTAACATTATTCCTGTAGCTATTAACGAAAGAGCTGCAATAATGAGAGTCCATATTTGAATCGTATTGCTGCGCTTTTGTTCCATAAGACTTGCCTTTTGCTCTTGGACCTGTATTGTTTGCTGATGTGCCTCCCGTTCCTTTTCAAGTAACCTTATTACCGCAGAAAGTCCATTTTGGTAAGTTTGATCCAAACCTCGATTGAGCTCATCATAACTGAATGCTTGGGTTGCAAAAACCTCTGTATATTTAGATTTAAAAGAGATTGTTTGTAAAGAACTTTGTATTGATGCATTTGCATTAACCGCCTGCAAGGCTATTAAAGCAATATTTTTGATGGTTTTACCCTGAATTGCGATATCATTATTGCTATAGATACCAACACTTCGCATGGCATTGATTTTACAAATAGCATCGTCCAATACCTGTATAGCATTCTTTTGTGTCATACTTGCATATATTTTTGCTGAAACTCCTCAAGGGCTGCGGCAATCTCCTGCTCCAAGGTCGTGATGCGTCCGAAGAGAATTTCGGGCGCCTCGTATGTCACCTGCTCGCGTTCCACCTCTTTGTATTTGTTGATCGACAGGTCGTAATCCTTCTCCCGGATCTCCTCGACGGGCACAAGGAACGACTGATCCTTGCGGCTGCGGTCCTTCTCGCCTTCGGGATGATGGAAACGCGCAATCACATCGGGAATATCATTCTCGGCAACCTCCGTCCGTTTCTGATCGAGCGAATAGCCGTCGGCTTTCATGTCATAGAACCACACGTTTTCGGTACCGCCCGCATTGGTCTTGGCAAAGACAAGAATGGCCGTAGAGACGCCCGAATAGGGTTGAAAGACTCCCGCCGGCATCGAGATGACGGCTTGCAGGTTTTGATTGTCCACGAGCTCCTTCCGCAGAGCCTTATGCCCCTTGCTGCCGCCAAAAAGAACGCCATCGGGAACGATACTTGCGCAACGACCTCCCATCTGCAACATACGAATGAAGAGAGCCACGAAGAGCAGTTCGGTTTTGGTGGTCGAGGTGATAGTGTGCAGGGACTTACTGATAGCATCCTTATCCAAGGTCCCCGCAAAGGGTGGATTCGCAAGACAAAGGGTATATTTGTCGACATCCGTATTGTCGTTCGAAAGGCTGTCGAGGTAAGAGATGTTCGGATTGTCGACATCGTGCAGCATGAGGTTCATCGCTCCGATACGCAACATCGTCTGATCGGTGTCGTAGCCGTAGAACATGTTGTTCTTGAAGTGATCCGCGTTGGCTCGGTCGAGCAGGTCATGTTCGTACTTCTCCTTGATATATTTGGCACTCTCGACGATAAAACCCGCCGACCCCATAGCCGGGTCACAAATCTTATCTGTCAGGGCGGGTTGCATCAGCTCGACCATCATGCGGATAATGTGGCGTGGAGTTCGGAATTGTCCGTTGTTTCCGCTTGCCGCCATTTTTCCCAAGATGTATTCATAGACATCACCCATGGCGTCGCGGTTGTTCATATCCAAACCGTCGATATCGTCGACGATCTTGGTAAGGATCCGAGCGTTTGGGATCAAAAATGTGGCATTCTCCATGAAACGACTGTAAGCACTCTCCTTGCCACTGTTCAACGTTTTGATGAAAGGGAAAACATCGTTACGGATCGTGTTGAACATGGTGTCAGGATTGGTGTTCTTGAACACGTGCCACCGCAGAGATTCGTACGGAACCTCCTTCTCGGTATCGGGGTTGAGCCAATTTCCCTTTTTGAATACGGGATTTGTGATTTCGGTGCCAAAGGCCATGGCAGTGGCCTCTTTTTTCTGTTGCGCATCGTCGAGCAATTTCATAAAAAAGAGGTAGGTCATCTGCTCGAGAACCGAAATGGAATTTGTGATTCCTCCCGTCCAAAATGTATCCCAAATGGTGTCGATCTTATTTTTTATTTCACCGGTAATCATATTCTATTCTGATTTAGGGGCGGTAATGAGAATGCCTTTTCTGATAATACAGTACTTATTCGCAAAAGGTCTATCAGGGGCAATGCCGTAGTTGGCAAGACTCTTATAAGTTATCCCGATCTGTTCCTTCCCGAAGTTATCGCACAATGCCTTGATACTGCCAAAGTAATAGTGTTGCCCTCGCAGTTCAAGATGAATGACTGTTCGCTCTTGTTTGTTCATTTCAACAGAGATATTTCTATCAAAAATAAAGAAAAGTGGAAAATAATCAAAATAATCCATATTTTTCTATCTAAAAATTTGGATATGTTAAATATATTCCATATTTTTGTATTGCAAAACAAAGGGTAAGAGATATGGCTCAGACAAGAAAATATCGAATAGGATGCAGCGGTTCGGGTTGGGGCATTTGGGATGCTGACGGGCATAAGGTAATGAGCTGCTATACACATTATGATGCTGTCGAAAAGTTGTACCGTCTAATGGGATGGAATTGGGATCCAAGCAAATACCGCAGAAACTACTAAAAAACACAAGGATATGACAACCTCAATTGTAATCGACAACCAAACTATTCGCCGAGCAAACGTCATTGCCTATCGTACAGGAAACGAGGTAATGGGTGTATTGAAAGCACAGATGATTGAACTACTGAAAGCAAAACTGCATTCGGGAGTGGCGCATTTCATCTATCAGAAAAAAGACGGCAGTATCCGCGAGGCATGGGGCACGACCAATCACAGCCTCGTGTCGGCAAAAGTCAACGGTAATGGGATACCACGGGATTATGTGAATTGTGTTTGCTATTTCGATGTGGAAAAAGGAGCGTTCCGCAGTTTGCGTTTTGAAAATCTGATTCAGGTATTTTAGCTATGGCTGCGTATATTTTATCTATTCTGACATCACAGTTAATGGTAGTGTTTTCGTGGGGTCTCCACAACCCCACGGCACTGCCCAACGATAGGGGATTAGCGTTCAAGGTCAATGGCTATAAACATCGGGGTTGGGTAATCGTCCGGTATAATGAGGGTGCGGACTTATTCGATATAGAGTTGCGGACACCTACCATGCAGCTTGCTGACCAAATCGAGGGGGTTTATTTCGATCAATTAGTAGAAGTCATCGACAATGCCGTAGAGAAGACATCCGATTATGAAAACCGAATCAAAGAACAATATAGCCTTCAATAGTCATGAAAGTCGTTTTACTTTGTCGTGTATCGACCAATGCCCAAGATTATAACAGGCAGGTCAATGAATTGACGACCTATTGCGGGCAGCGGGGATGGAATATCGAAAAAATCTTTGCCAATAAAGTCAGTGGAGCCAAGAAAAATGAAGACCGCTCCGAAATCATGGAAATGATTGAATATGTCAAGGCACACACCATTGACCGTGTATGTGTTCTTGAAATTTCGAGGCTCGGCAGAAATACTTTAGAAGCACTAAAGGTCATTCAGCAATTGAATGAACAGGAGATTTGTTTGTTCGTGAAGAATTACAATCTTGAAACCATTAGTAATGGTAAGATCAATCCTGTGGCTTCATTGATTTGTACCATTTTGTTGGAAATCGCCCAAATGGAGCGCCACACGATTGCCGAACGGATGGCGAGCGGAAGGGCACAATATATCGCCAAATGCCGCGCAGAGGGAGTTAAGATGGGGCGTCCTGCCTCGTATCGCAAATCCGACGATAAAATGAAAGCGCAGTACGCGAAAGATATTTCTTTATTGAAAAAAGGTTTATCCTTGCGTCAAATCCATGCCATTACGGGTACTTCAATTATGACCATTAGAAAGCTGTATAAATACACATTATCTCCCAAGATGAAATAGATATTCTTAAATATCAATATTGATTTTCAGTAATAAAAAAGTGTAATTTGTACTTACAATACCCCGCGAGTGTAAAACATTTTCTATCTTTGTCGTGTCTTTTCGGAGACAGACATATTTGATGAAAGTGTTTTAGCTTTTGTCCTTGAGAGAAAATGTGGTAGTTTTCAAGAATACAAGGCAGGCAATAACACTCATCACTTGTATAGCTATGTATCCTAAATACATACTATCAGGTGTGGGGTATTGTTTATTTGTATTCGGGTTTTACCACAACCTTCTCTCAGATAAACTAAACGGCCCCACACTTTCTTTTTTTGACAAATGAGCCATTAGGAGCCGATGGCAATATGATTTGAACACTAAACTCAAATTAATATTGCTATGAAACGATTCTTACTTTATGCCATGTCGGCAGTCATGCTGTTCTCGTGCAGCGATGAGTATGACGACAGCAGTCTGTGGAACAGCGTCAACTCTCTCGAAGGACGCGTCGCCCAACTCGAGCAGTTGTGCAAACAGATGAATACGAACATCTCGTCGCTCCAAACGCTCGTGACAGCGGTGCAGCAAAACGACTATGTAAAATCTGTCACTCCTGTCTCCGAAGGTGGGAAAACAATCGGCTATACCATCACCTTCACCAAGAGTGCCCCGATCACCATCTATCATGGTAAGGATGGGGAAAAAGGCGATACCGGAGCTACCGGAGCAACGGGTCAGGATGGACATGCGCCCGTGATCGGCGTAAAACAAGATACCGACGGCATCTATTATTGGACCTTGGATGGAGAATGGCTCACTGACGAAGGGAACAAAATCAAGGCACAGGGTACCGATGGCAAAGACGGTGAGGATGGCAAGCCGGGTGCAGATGGACAGCCGGGCACTCCCGGCGAAGACGGCGACAAGGGGCAAGACGGTAAAGATGGAATCACTCCCAAACTGAAGATCGAAAACGATTATTGGTTCATCTCTTATGATAACGAAGAGTCGTGGACGCAGCTCGGCAAGGCTACGGGAGAAGATGGACAGGACGGACAGGATGGGAAACCCGGTGCAGACGGACAGGATGGTGATCCGATGTTTGCCGATGTGGATTACACCTCGAGCCCCGATTATGTAATTTTCACCCTGTTGGGAGGCACGCAAATCAAACTGCCCACATGGTCGGCATTCGAGGCACTGAAAGCTCTGTGCGACGAAATGAATACCAATATCTCGGCTCTGCATACCCTTGTTACGGCACTCCAAGGCAATGATTATGTGACGGCAGTCATGCCCGTCATGCAGGAGGGGAAAGAGATCGGATATACCATCACCTTCAGTAAAAGCCGACCGATCACCATCTATCATGGGAAAAACGGAGAGAACGGGCAGGATGGTGAAGATGGCAAAGACGGGGCCGACGGCGAGGATGGCTCCACTCCCATCGTTGGTGTAAAACAGGATACGGACGGAATTTATTATTGGACCCTTAACGGCGAATGGCTCACTGATGATGCGGGCATGAAGGTCAAGGCACAAGGTACCGATGGTCAAAATGGTTCGGATGGCAATAATGGTCAGGACGGAGTGAACGGTAAGGATGGTGTGACCCCAAAATTGAAAATCGAGGAGGGTTATTGGTTCATCTCCTATGACAATGAAGAGTCGTGGACGCAGCTCGGCAAGGCTACGGGAGAAGATGGCAAAGATGGTCAGGACGGGCAAGACGGGCAAGACGGAGCTCCGGGTGCTGATGGACAAGATGGAGCCCCCGGCATACCCGGCACCGACGGAAAAGATGGTGATTCGATGTTCACGGGAGTGGATTACAAGACCAATCCTGATTACGTGATCTTTACCCTTGCCGATGAGACTCAAATCAAACTGCCTACATGGTCAGCCTTTGAAACCCTGAAGACTTTGTGCAATCAGATGAATACCAACATCTCTTCTTTGCAGAATATTGTAACTGCCTTACAAAGTAATGACTATGTAAAAAGTGTTGCCCCGATCATGCAGGGAGGCAAGGAGGTGGGTTATACCATCACCTTCGGCAAAAGCAGTCCAATTACCATCTACCATGGTAAAGA
>CALVFY010000059.1 GCA_944326945.1 uncultured Rikenellaceae bacterium | reverse complement strand
GGAAAACATTTAGTTTACCCATTGGCTATGCCAAAACGGATTATACCCATTCGGACATTGCCGGCATACGATTGCTTGCGAAAAACGCAGATTTAAACCATGTTAACGGACAAAAGCAAAATGTGCAAACAGGCTTCCTGCCAGACCGGAACATATATTGGACGAATGTTAAAGAGTGGGAAGCGGTTTTATGCCTAAAGAGTATTGGGAGGAGTTATCTGATGAATGCACAAGTTGTGCACCGGATTATAAAGAAAATGAAACACCCGACTTTACATTATTGGGTGTAAGATCGGGTGTTTAATTTGTAAAACATTTATTTTCAATGTTTATTGCGGAGAGATAGGGATTCGAACCCTAGGTACAGTTGCCCGTACACCGCATTTCGAGTGCGGCCCGATCGACCACTCCGGCATCTCTCCTCAACATCCCGCAAAACGAATCGTTTCCGATTTGCGGGTACAAATATAGTGATATATTTCCGAATATTCCAATATCTGATCTAACATTATTCTCTTTTTCCCTCACCTCGGCACGTCGTTTGCCTTTTCTCCTCATGATTTATCCCTCACTCTTGGGACAATTTATCAAACCTAAGCGTATCTTCTATGTTTACAGGCAACGACATCGTCAAATTCTTACAGGAAAATCCAGCTCTACCCGTCTTCCTTACGGTTGCTATCGGATTCTGGATCGGGAAATTCCGTTATAAAAATTTTTCACTGGGTACGGTTACCAGTGTTTTGTTAGCAGGAGTCATAGTGGGACAAGTAAAGATCGACATCCCGGAACCGGCCAAGACCCTGTTTTTCATGCTTTTTCTCTTTGCCGTAGGATACACCGTGGGGCCGCAATTCTTCCGGGGATTGAAAAAAGACGGCCTACCACAGGTGGGATTTGCTGCAGTTGTTTGCCTGCTTTGCCTCTTTTCGGTCTGGCTCAGCGCCAAAATCATGGGATATAACCCGGCTCAAGCTGCAGGACTATTAGCCGGTTCGCAGACCATGTCGGCCGCCATCGGGGCCGCGACCGATACGATCAAGGAACTACCCGGTCACGAAAATATCGATCTGAGCACCATGCCCGTATGCTATGCTGTGACCTACATATTCGGTACGGCCGGCTCCGCCTGGATATTGAGTTCCATAGGTCCGAAACTTCTGGGAGGCGTAGCCAAAGTCAAAGAGGCAGCCCGAAAACTGGAGGCAGAATTAGGACAGGACCTGAGTATCTCTCCGGGCTTCGATCCGGCCGCCCGGGCCATTGTTTTCCGGGCATTCCGAGCCGATAATCCGTGGTTCGAGAACGGGAAAACCGTCAAAGAGTTTGAAACTGAAATGCGGACGCAAGGGAAACGGATTTTCGTGGAAAGACTACGTCAAAAGGGGATGATCAAGGAAGTTTCCCCGCGATTGAAGATCTACCCCGGAGATGAAATTGTCGTCAGCGGCCGCCGCCAATATGTCATTGAGGAGGAAAACTGGATCGGACGCGAAACAGAAGATCAGGATTTGGTAAATTTTACCGTCGAGAATCTACCCGTAGTCGTTCGGAGCAAGGGAGAAGCGGCAGGCCAAACCATCCGTTCCGTACTGAGCAAACCCTATATGCACGGGGTAAGTATTCGAGATATTCGTCGCGCAGGCATCAATATTCCAGTATTGGGGGAAAACAAACTGGATACAGGCGATCGTATCACACTCGTCGGACTCAAGCAGGATGTGGATCGTGCAGCCGCACACCTCGGATTTGCCGATCCGGCCACCGAAAAGAGCGGTATGACCCTTCTCGGTCTGGCCATCTTTCTGGGAGGACTCCTCTTCGGCTGGATACTGGTCACTCGAATCAAGACTATTCCTATCAGCCTGACCGTCAGCGGAGGAGTGCTCCTTGCAGGCTTGGTCTGCGGATGGCTTCGGTCTCGACGCCCCACCCTGGGAGGCATACCCGATTCGGCACTTTGGCTGCTCAACAATGCGGGTCTGAACATCTTTATCGCCATCGTAGGCATCAGCACCGGACCCAATTTCGTGAAAGGGTTCCAGGAAGTGGGCTGGAGTCTGTTTCTGGCAGGGGCATTTGCCACGGCCCTGCCGCTCATCGGGGGAATCTTGATCGGACGCTATCTGTTCCGATTCAACTCGGCTCTCACTTTGGGATGTGTAGCGGGATCTCGTACCACAACGGCAGCTTTGGGAGCCGTTGAAGAGGCCATCGAGAGCGATGTTCCGGCCATGGGCTACACAATCACCTATGCCATCGGAAACACGTTGCTCATCATCTGGGGCGTGGTGATCGTGCTATTGATTGCCTGATCACCAACGGGTTTGTTGCAGACGCATCTCCTTACGCAACTCTGCATGACGTCCTCCGGTGAGCCGATCCAACAAGGCATGGAACCGAGGACCGTGGTTATGATAGACCGTATGACAAAGTTCATGCGTAATGATATAGTCAATCAAATGATCCGGCAGCCGCATCAGATGAATACTCAACGAAAGATCGTTTCGGGCAGAGCAACTACCCCATTTGCTCACCGTATTACGTATGGTGACGCTGCGATAACTCAAACCGTACTGTTCTGCCAACCGACAGGTTCTGGCCGGTAAAATCGTCTTAGCTTCAACCCGCCAAGCCTCCTCGATTCCCGTACGAATGGCCTTCTGTACGGATTCATCCTCCCATCGCATCTGGGCCGGATAGACCACATTCACCCGATCGTCTGTCACCCGAACGAGGATCTTATCCGTCTCGCCCGGCAACAGTCTCAATTCATGCCATCGAGTCTTAAAAGGCATTCCCACCGGTTCTGAAAGATATTTTTCGGCCAAACGCCGACGGGTTTGCTCCACCCAATCGGCCCGTTCGTCCAGGAAACGGATCGCCTCAGAAAGCGGCACCTGATAAGGCAATGACAGACGCACCGTCCCCGGAGGCCGTACGCTGATCGAAATCCGCGTAGCCCGCCATGTCTGCGACACAGTCACTTCCCCGAGCCGATGATGCGTAATAACCGATTTCATAAAACCCCAAACCTCGAAACACGTGCTACTCCCGGGTCAATTCCCGCTCAGCCTCCTCTACCCGTTCGAATCCGAACTGTCCCAGCAGATCATTCATCAAGGCGGCAATTCGGTCGTTACACAAATTGCCGATACTTCCCTCATGTGTATGGTGTACCTCCTTCGAGGGAGAAAATTCGCCCTTCTCGATTGAAATTCCCACCTGACGATATGCCTCCCGGAACGGCACTCCACTCAAAACCAGATTATTGACCGTCTCCACACTGAACATATAATCATATTTCGGATCGTCCAGAATATGCTCTTTCACGGAAATATGTTCCAACATATAGTGAGCCATATACAGCATATCGTGCATCTGATCGAGTGCCGGAAACAATACCTCCTTGAGCAGTTGCAGATCCCGATTATACCCCAAAGGCAGATTCGTGGTCAACATGGTGATCTGTCCCGGAAGCGACTGGATCAGATTGGCACGCCCACGCATGATCTCCCACACGTCTGGATTTTTCTTATGCGGCATGATACTCGATCCGGTGGTCAATTCGGGAGGATAGGAGACAAAGCCGAAATTCTGGTTCAGGAACATCGTATTGTCCATGGCCAGCCGTCCCAACGTAGAGGCCACCGAAGAGAGAGCCTGCGCCACGATCCGTTCGGTCTTGCCACGCCCCATCTGAGCATAAACCACGTTATAATCGAGCGAATCGAATCCGAGCAGACGAGTGGTCATCGTCCGGTCGAGCGGAAACGACGAACCATAACCGGCCGCCGAACCCAGCGGGTTACGATTGCACACCCTCCACGCCGCCAGCAACATCTGTACGTCATCTACAAGGCTTTCGGCATAGGCACCGAACCAGAGTCCGAAAGAAGAGGGCATGGCGATCTGAAGATGCGTATACCCCGGCATCAATACCCCTTTATGTTTCTCGGAAAGTTGCTGTAAGAGCGCAAACAACGACTGAATTTCCTTCACGAGCACGATGATCTCCCGTCGCAGGAAAATCCGCAGATCGACCAGCACCTGGTCATTGCGCGAACGGCCGCTGTGAATCTTCTTACCGGCCTCACCCAATCGTTTGGTCAGCAGAAACTCCACCTGAGAATGCACATCCTCCACGCCATCCTCAATGACGAAATCTCCGGTTTCGATCTGGCGATAAATTACCTTCAACTCTCGCTGCACGGCATCCAACTCCTCTTTCGAAAGCAGTCCGATCTTCTCCAGCATCCGGGTATGAGCCAGCGAACCAAGCACATCAGCCGCAGCCAATTTAACATCCATCTGGCGATCGGGTCCCACGGTGAAACGATCCACCTCCGCACTCGCATCCGTATTTTTTTGCCACAGTTTCATTTTCGTCCGGTTATAATATACGTTCCAACATCTGAATATAGAGTCCGATTCCCTCTTCGATCTCGGACAAATATACGAATTCATCCGCACTATGCGAACGGGCACTGTCCCCAACCCCCAATTTCAGCGACGGCACATCGAGCAGTGCCTGGTCCGAAGTGGTAGGCGAACCGTAAGTCGTACGCCCCAAGGCCACTCCGGCCTGCACGATCGGATGAGCCGGGTCGATCGACGAGGGCTTGAGCCTTGTGGAACGAGGTACCACATCGCAGGAAACATGTCGACGAATCTCCTCGATCACCTCTTCGTTCGTATAACGGTCGGTCACCCGGATGTCCACCGTAAAACGGCATTCGGCCGGCACCACATTGTGCTGCGAACCGGCCTCGATGATCGTTACCGTCATTTTAACCGCCCCGAACAGATCGCTCTCCTTCGGAAAACGGAACGTCCGAAACCACTCTATATCGGGTAAAGCCCGATAGATGGCATTGTCACCCTCCTCCCGGGCAGCATGTCCGGCCCGACCGTGCGCCACACAGTCGATCACGACCAATCCCCGCTCGGCAATGGCCAACTGCATCAGCGTAGGTTCTCCCACAATAGCAAAGTCGATCGGCCCCAAATGAGGGATCACCGCCTCCAGACCATCGTGTCCGCTATTCTCTTCTTCGGCCGTGATCGCCACGATCAGATTGTATTTCAAATCCTCCCGATCATAAAAATGTCTGAAAGCGGCCAACATGGAGACCCCACTGGCCCCGGCATCGTTACTGCCCAGTCCATACAGCCGCCCCTCCTCTACCGTAGGAGCAAACGGATCGCGTGTATAGGCCGGATTAGGCTTCACCGTATCGTGGTGGGAATTGAGCAAAATGGTCGGTTTGGCCGGATCGTACCAACGATTACGTGCCCACACATTGTTGTGCAGACGCTCCACGGGAATCCCTTTCGAGGAGAGAAACCCCGCAATCAATTCGGCCGTTCCAGCCTCCTCGCGGCTGATCGAAGGGATCGCAATCATCCCCTTGAGCAATTCCACCGCATCCTGATACAAAATATGCTGTTCCATCATCCTGATCTTTTACTCCCTACCACATTATTTAGCCAAAATCCGTTGCCGTACCGTCTCGAACAGCATCACCGCTGCGGCAGCCGACACATTCAGCGATTCGATGGTTCCCACGATCGGAATGGCCAACTGCACATCGCACAACTTGAGTACCTCTTTCGAAATGCCGGTATCCTCACTTCCCATCACAATCGCTACAGGTCCTGTAAGATCGGCTTCGAACAACAGTGTATTACTCTTTTCTGTCGCAGCCACGGCCTTCACGCCCTCGTTTTTGAGCGCCATCAGCGTATTGCGGATACTTCCCACACGACACACCGGAATCCGATTGAGCGCACCGGCCGAACTCTTCACCGCTTCGGCATTCACCGGGGCCATATTCTTCACCGGCACTACCAGGGCATGAGCTCCGGCACACTCGGCACTACGGGCAATCGCCCCGAAATTCCGCACATCCGTCACGCCGTCGAATACCACCAACAGGGGAGTCTCATCCTCGGGAATCGCCGCCAACACCTCATGCAGATCGGCATAGTCGATCGTTGCGATCCGAGCCACCACTCCTTGATGATTCCCCTTTGTCAGACGATTCAGCTTCTCCACCGGCACCTCCTGCGTAGCCAGATGCCGTGCCCGACAAATCTCACGCAATTCTCCGAGCAACTGACCCTCTGCGCCCTTCTTAAAATAGACCTTTTCGATTCCGCGGCCCGCCTCGACCGCCTCGAGCACCGGACGAATGCCGAAAATAATATCTTCCATAACGATTATTTAATCATGTATCGTATCATACGTTCACACCGAAGCAAACAGCACCCCGGCACGAGCTTCATTCCTTTTGTCCCTCCGACCTTTGTCGAGCGTATCCGACACAATCAGAGTCTGTTTTCCCCGTTGGCCTCCTTGAAGAATCGCCTTCGGTCCCCTTCGATAAACACCGGTACCATACGGTAGAACAGCAAATTAAGTTGACCGCTCCCCCGACGGGGAAACCGCTCAACGACAGTCTCGCATCACTCCTGCTCCGAAAGCAAATCGAGTTCGTAATTGAGTTTTTCCCA
>CALVFY010000058.1 GCA_944326945.1 uncultured Rikenellaceae bacterium | reverse complement strand
ATGTAGGGCGAGGCCTATTTCCTGCGTGCGCTCTCCTATTATATGTTGGTGAATCGCAATGGAGAGCCTTACAATGAGGCTACGGCTGATTCGGATAAAGGTGTTCCCGTGAATTTGGATCCTACCATTCAGAATGTACAGTTCAGTCGGGCGTCGGTAGCAACGGTTTATGCGCAGATTGAATCGGATATTAATGCATCGATTCAGCATTTTAAAGCTGCCGGTATTGAAAAATCTATCTTCCGACCCAATTTGGCAACTTCCTATCTGATGGCATCGCGTATTGCCCTGTTCACGAAACAATGGGAAAATACGATCAAATATGCCGATTCGGTGGAGATGGTTTCGTCTGCCAAGTTGTGTGATCTGAAAACCAGAACGGGTGATAAAACCTTTATATGTCGAGCAAATCCTGAATTGTTATTTTCTTATGGAGGATATACCGTGCATTCTTATATTAAAGAAGACATTGGATGGAGGGCATCTTATACTTCGTCGTCTGATTTGGCTAAGCTGTATGCTCCGGGTGATGAAGAAACACAGCAGGGTAAAGATTTGCGTTTGGATCATTTCTATATTGAGATTACTTGTTTTAATAAAAAAGTATATCAATGTCCGTACAAGTATTATGAAAGAGGGGATTATGATGTTTATCCACAGGTATTCCGGTTGGCAGAGGCCTATTTGAACCGAGCAGAAGCTTATGCGGAAACCGGAAATACCTCTCAGGCAATCGAAAACCTGAATGCATTGAGGGAGAACCGTTTCTCGTCCGACTATAAATTGCCGTCGCCAGGAACGCCACAGGATGTGATTACGTTGGTGAGAAACGAACGCCGCATGGAACTTGCTTTCGAAGGGTTCCGCTGGTTCGATTTGCGTCGCTGGGGCTGTCCGCGCATAGAGCATGATTATACCGATGCGAATAATCCCTCTTCGGGCCAGAGGTATGTGTTGGAGGCCGGAAGCGTTTCCTATACCTTGCCTATCCCGAAATCGGAATTGGATAAGAATATGGTGATTGAGAACATTAATCGCCCGGTTAGCAACCCTCAATAAATTAAATACGACTTCAAAGATGAAAAAGATAACAATTTTATTTTGTGCGGCGTTTGCACTTCTGCTTGCCTCGTGCGAGAAGGAGGAGACGCTTAATGTCGAGCCGATCGGGTCAAACTATAATTTGGCCGACGATCCTAATGATCCTGTGCAACACTTTATTTATGAGACTTATCGTGATTACGGGATAGTGGTGATTACTAATCCGACGGAAGCTGATTATGCTTACAACTTTACCAATCGCAACCGCCTGGATGTGGTAGCCCCCCCGCAGGAGCCTGCCGTGTTACAAGCCGGTATCGAATTCATTAAGGAGAACTTTTTGGATTTGTATAGCGCCGACTTCAAAAAGACGAATATGCCGTTTACGATACTGCTGGCTAAAAGCGTGGTTAATAAATCCTTCGGAGGAGATGCACAGATTGATGCATATGCCAGTTCGGGTATGCTGATCGTTTCCAATATCGATGAGAATATAGCCACTCTTTCTGAAGAACAAGCGGGCCAATATAAGGCGGCAATCAATGCCACCTTCTGGAGTACCTATATGGGGACTGTTCGTCATCTTTTCTCAGTCCCTGATGAGTTCTACCAGGTAAGTGGCGGTGAGACCGGACAGGAAGGAGATTATAATCGGTATATTTCGGAAATGCGTTATGACTATGATGAAAATTGGGATTTGGTTCCGAATCCTGATTATGAACTGTATAAAACGGAGGAATATTGGTACAGTTTGGGATTTGCCGATGTGATCGATTATTATCTCTCTGAAGATCCGGATTGGCCTGATTATGATTCTTATTCCTATACGACTCCTGGTCCGACAGATGATGTGGATCTGTGGACCAGATTCATATTTATGACTCCGGCGGATGAAATGACCACGATTTGTCAGACGTATGAAAAAATGCAGCAGAAATACGATATTCTGAGGCAAGCATTGGAAGATGCGGGATGCGATTTGTCGTTGATTGTCCAGTAAAACGGAGAAACTATTATCAATTAAATACGAAAATATGCGTAAACTACTCAGTGTTGCTCTCGTCGTTTTCGTGATCGGTGCCACAGGGTCCGCTGGGGCCCGTACCGGAATCTTCGATGCGAAAAAGAAGAAAGCAGCTAAGGAACAGACGGTTGAAAAAAGTGATTCGACCCAACACAAGGGGAAAGAAGCCTACGAAAAATTGTTGAAGGATGCCACGACCTACAAGGGAATGTTCAATGTCCATGTAGTGAAGGATAAGTATTACTTCGAAATCCCGAAGGAGATTCTTAATCGTGACTATCTGTTGGCTTCGCGTGTGTCCAGTATCAGCAATAACAAGGATATTGCTGCCGGACAGATGCCTCGTAATCCGATTCACATTACCTTTTCGGCCGACAAGAAGAATGTCTATATGCACAAGAAACGTACGACTATCGAGTGTGATACTACGTCGAACATGTATATGGCCTTCGTGAAGAATTATGTCGATCCGATTTGGAATGCCTATAAAATTGAGGCAATGAATCCCGATTCGACGACTTATGTGATTGAGGTGACGGATCTGTTTCTGGGTGATGTTCCTGAGTTGAGTCCTTTCCGGGAAGCCAACATCTGGGATGCGCTGATGCGGAAAAAACCTTTGTCCGGATCGCTCTCTTCGTCGAAATCTTCGATTATCGGCGTGAAGGCTTTCCCGCAGAACATCAACATCAAGAGTCAGCTTACGTATAATGCCGACGGGGCTTTTACCACGGTGATGACCCGCAATATCATCATGTTGCCGGAAAAGCCTATGCGGCCTCGCTATGCGGATCCCCGAATTGGGTATTTTTCCGAGCGGCGGAGGCTGTATACCGAGAAAGAAGACGGAATCAAGGAGTATGAGATCATTAACCGTTGGGATATTCAGCCCAAACCCGAAGATGTAGAACGCTATAAGAAGGGCGAACTCGTAGAACCGGCCAAGCCGATTGTCTTTTATGTCGATCCTGCTATCCCGGAGAAATGGCGTAAATATATCAAACTCGGTATTGAAGATTGGCAGAAGGCTTTCGAGGCTATCGGATTCAAAAACGCTATTGTAGCTCGTGATTATCCGAAAGATGATCCCGATTTCGATCCGGACGATATCCGATACAGTTGCTATCGGATGATTACTACACCGACCCAGAATTCCATGGGGCCGTCGTGGATCGATCCTCGTTCCGGAGAGATTATCCAGGGAGATGTGCTTTTCTATTCGAATATCGTTCGTCTGTTGCATGACTGGCGTTTCGTGCAGACGGGTGCTGTGGATCCGGATGTGCGTACTTCGGTCTTCTCTGATGAATTGATGGGAAGTTCGCTGCGTTATGTGGCCGCTCATGAAGTGGGGCATACGTTGGGTTTGGCACATAACTTCGGAGCATCGTATGCCTATCCCGTAGACTCGCTTCGTTCCCCCTCTTTCACTCAGAAATACGGAACGACCCCTTCGATCATGGACTATGCCCGTTACAATTATGTGGCACAGCCGGGAGACAAGGAGCGTGGTGTACAACTTACACCTCCCGATTTGGGCGTATATGATATCTACGCTATCAAGTGGGGATATAAACCTATCTTCGGCGCGAAAACTCCAGAGGACGAAATCGATACGCTTGATCGGTGGATTCGGGAAAAGGCCAATGATCCGATGTACAAATTCGGTCCTCAGCCTTTCATCAATGAATATGATCCCTCTTGTAAGGCGGAAGATTTGGGAGACAACTCTGTGAAAGCTTCCGAATACGGCATGAAGAACCTGAAGGTCATTATGAAACATCTGAATGAATGGACCAAAGAGGGGGATCCCGATTACGAACGGATGATGGAGACCTATACGCAGTTGTGGATTCAGATGCAGCGTTATCTGATGCACGCCTCGGTATCTCTTGGCGGTATTTATGTCGATATGCCGGTGCGTAACGATGGAGGCCGTCCCGTACTTCGATTTGCCTCGAAAGAGGAGCAACGGACTGCTTTCGATTTTATCTTCACCACACTCGAAGAGTTACCCGACTGGGTGCTTGATACCACTGTAACCAAGTATACTGGACCCTATTATTCGGTTTCAACCTTGCAGTCGATCATGATCTACCGGATGTTCTTTATGAATATATCTTCGAGCCTTATCCTTTTCGAACAGCTCGATCCGAAAAACGCCTATACTTATGCCGAATTTATGGATGATCTGTTCAATCGGGTATGGAAAAAAACTTTGCGTCGTCAACCGTTGACTCTGACCGACCGTACGTTCCAGCAGGCTTATGTGGAGAAGATTCTCGACGAAAACGGTTTCAAGAAAGCCGCTTCGGGTTCGCCGTTCGAATTTGCAGGAATCGGTGACAGCGAAGTATCCAAACAACTCACGACCGATCCGGGTTGTCTGGTGATCAATAATAAAGGGATTACCTATGAGTTGAATGTGATGGCGGAGACGACTGCATCGAAAAATCCGATCTATTACAAAAAAATGATGGATACGTATGCTCTGTTGCAACAGGTGCAGAATGTGGGTGATGCCAAAACTCGGGCACATTACCAAAGTCTGCTTTTCCAGATGAAACAAAAACTGGAAAACGGCAATTAGTCGATCTGCATTTTGGCAGTAGGAGAGGGAGGTCCAAAACAGGATCTCCCTTTTTCTTATGATGCATGTGCAATGCAGTTTATCAATAACGCGAGAAAAGAGATACTGAGTAGGAATAACATGAAATATCCTGTTGTGCGATAGATCTTTTCGAATCGTTCGTTGATAAAGCCTCCCTCCTTCGTTTTTTTCAGATTCATGGTACAACTATATTTGGGGTTTTTATAAGCAAATCAGTGGCGTCTGGTTGATCATTGCAACAAAAAAGATGCCATGAAAGATCTTTGCAGCAGATTCGGATCGTGTCAGGCATAGAAATATATTTTCTCTGGAGGAAGGAAGACTTTGTGCATCGAAAATTTGTATCGGGTTCCCGGCAAAGACTATGATTTAGAACCCCGTCCGAATATCCCCTCCCGATTGATGGCGCCTGTCATTGATGTTGGGATTGAGTTGATAGTATTCGGCTGATACACCGATCCGAAAACTTTCTCCGAGTTTGAGGGTAGCGGCTCCTCCTACGCCGGTCTGTGGAAAGAAGTGGGGATTATGAAATCCAGGAGCAACGGTTCCCTCCGGTAGCATCATTCGCCCCCAGGCATCCAGTTCTAAATGGTCTCCGGCTTGATAATGCAAGGATATGGCGGATCCGTTTCTGTTGATTGGAAAATTGGAGTATGGGGCGAATTGATTTAGCGTGAATACGCTGGTACGTAGGGTTAGACGGGGATGTAATTGCCATTCCATGCCTCCTTCGATGGAAACCAAACCTCCGAATCCCGGATATCGAATCTCTTCACCACGACCGAATACGGTTGTTCTATTGGAGAGCCGAGTCGTTCCGTCGGGCAAGATGATTCGGGGATGAATTGGAGATACGGGAATTGTGTGCGTACTTGGAGAAAGGAGTGGTGTGTGAAGAGAATAACCTGCCAAGGAAGGAAACGTGGTGTTAGAAGGAAGAAAAATTGAAGAGGACAGGAGATCCCCCATAGGCTGTTTTTGGGTGGAATCTGTTGAATGATATGATGTTCCCTGTTCGGGTATGGGCGGCTGGGGCATACCCGAAAGCATGGTTATATTTCCTATTAGGAACCAGAGCAGTATCGTCGTTTTCCTCATGTGGGATTTACGCTATTGAGTAAACAACGAATTTTTGGATTGGATAGTATGTGGAAAGTTTGAGGGAGAAGCGATGAATACGGGAAGGAATGCCGGATGGTAATATTGGCTGTTTGGATAGTCACAAAGATTGGAAAATCGAATTATGAGATGACTAAGAGAGGGATATGTTTTATTGATGTAATAATCAGACATTTTTATGTTCTATATGGATCAATGTGTTATTTTGTTCGAGTTGTCGTATCGTTTTTTTTGATTTTTTTTATTTTAATTAATATATTGATAATCAGTGTGGTATTTGGTGGAATGATGGTGGGGTCTATGGAAATATTTGGAAGTCAATGTGCTTTTATATATATTTGTAACCGTAATGTATGATTTCCTAATAATAGAAACAATACGTTATTTGTAAAATCCCTTTTTATTTTAAGGTGATTTGAAAGAAAAATTATGTATACTAAAAACAAAAATGAGGACTGAATGATTTTTTTAGTCTTTATTTTTATTTGTTTAAGTTATTGTTTGTCAATGCATTATGTTTGTGTTGACGAGGTCGAGGAGTATATATAAGAAAAGCATTTTGGGTTGTGTCCTATAGCTCAAAAATTAGAGAAAGATTTTGGATATTAAAGTTTCTCAACAAGGTATAAACCAAAATCGTCACACGATTCGATGGTATGTGATGGTGTTTCCATCATCAGGGCAGGCAATGATTACTGGCTTAGAGCAGGAATTGAAGCGTCGAGAAAGGGATGGGGAGCCGTTGTTTGAATATTTTGTGCCTTCCTTTGTTGAGGTTAAGGAGGTGAATGGCAGACTTATAGATACTCGTTCAACTTTATTTTATAACTATCTTTTTGTTCATGCTTCCGAAGCGGAAATTTATCGTATTAAACAACGATTCCCTCAATATAATTTTTTGCCTCGAGTAAAAGATGGTAAAGAAGAGTATCATTATCCATATCTTTCTGATGAGGCAATACGTGATCTACAATGGATCGCTCGATCCTATTCTGATAGGATCCCAGTGTGTGCTGCAGATCCGACTTGGTTGGTAAGAGGAGATAAAATTCGAATTACACAAGGTCGTTTCAAGGGGATTGAAGCGCGTATTATTGTTCAGCCACATTCTCGGCGTAAAGATATTATAGTCAGTATTGAGAATTGGATGTGGGTTCCTTTATTAAAGGTACATCCAGGAGAATATGAGGTAATTGAATTAAGTGCAGAGAGGAATCATTTCTATTCTCATTTGAATGATGAGCGGATTCAGGATCGATTGCATGAAGCTCTTTGTCGTTATCATAGGGGAAAAACGACTGAAGAGGATCGTTTAATGGCATCGAAGGTATTGTTACAATATGCAAATCTTATTTTTAAGTCAAGTGTAATGCGAGGAAAACAGTATTCATTATTGTTGCCTGCATATACGATTTTGGAGAATTGGATAAAGAGAGAGGGGTTAGTCCAAACTATTCGAGTGATGCTTCCAGCTATTAAGGGAGAACAGTTGCGGGCTTTGTTGTTTGTTACTTTATATGGTTGTATGGATAATAATATTTATTATCGGCAAGCACATGCGATTGTTGATCCTTGGCAGAATGAAAGCAATCTGAAAAAAAGCAAGTCTCGATTAATTCGACGACTTATTGATTACGATCGTTGTTTGGGGCATATGAATTTGATTGAAAAAGATTAATTAAAGTTTATGTGTCAAAATTAGTATATCGTTGGGTTATCTTAAATTTGATGATACATAGTTAACGTGAGTTCGAAATAAAATTAGAAAATAGCCAGTTGTCCGTCATTGACAAAGTTAACGTCAATGGCGGGCTTC
>CALVFY010000057.1 GCA_944326945.1 uncultured Rikenellaceae bacterium | reverse complement strand
ACCGTAGTCCCCCGGGCGGCACCGGTGGGATAGATAAAACCGATATTCCCTTTCTGAGCCCATGCCACACAACCTGCACATGCAAATACGATAACGAATAATAGTCTCTTCATAACGGTTTCGTTTTTCAGCCCATGATCTCGGTTAACAGTCCATTGCTCTGCCCCTCCACACCGTAAGAGGGCAGAATAGGTATCTCACCCTGCGTGGGATGAATCACCGTTCTACGAGGGTCGACCCCCATCAGCGTATAGATCGATGCCCACAAATCGGCCGGATAGATCGGCCGTTCGACCACCTGTTCCCCCTTGGCATCGGTCTTTCCGACGACGCACCCTCCCCGGAATCCCCCTCCGGCCACCAAATAGGAAAAGGCATCGCCCCAGTGTCCGCGACCGCCATTCCAGGGAGGTCCCCACCCGATCCGCGGAGTACGTCCGAACTCACCGCCACACAACACCACCGTCTGGTCGAACAATCCGTATTTTTCCAGATCGAGTAACAACGAAGATACTCCCTTATCCAACTCCTCGAGCCGGGCATCCATCCGTTTGAAGTGTTCCTTGTGGGTATCCCATCCCCGGAAACGCACCACCACCATCAACACACCGGCCTGGACAAGTTTCCGGGCAGCCAGACACGACTGACCGAAATCGGTCATTCCATAGGCCAGCCTCAACTCTTCTGGCTCCTCGGCCAGATCGAACACCCTACGCGTATCGCCCAAGATCAATCGATAGTTCTGAGCCCTCAACTCTTCGGCACGCCGTACTTCCTGAGTACTCTCCACCGCCTCCCCCAACGGGCCCAGCATCTCCAGCAGCTCCTTCCGCTGCGACAACAATGAATCGGGCACCGTATGGTCGTAGATACCGCTCACATCGAAATACTCCTTTCCCGGAGCACCGCCCGTATCATAAGGTTTGTATTTCGGAGGAAGAAATCCCGCTTCGTTGAAACGCGTGGAAGATACCGTCAGCGTAATATAGGGGAACAACGGATTCTGATACTCTTTCTCTTTCAGATAGGAGATCATGGAGCCGAATGAAGGATAGACAATACTGCCCTGGGTCATATCGCCCGTCTGCATACGATAGTGGGCCGTTTCATGGGCATTGGTCTTGACGATCATTCCCCTCAACAGCGAATAGCGGTCGGCCATCTTTGCCAGACGGGGCAGTTTTTCGCCAATAATGATTCCCGGCACATTCGTCTCGATCG
Organism: uncultured Rikenellaceae bacterium; assembly: GCA_944326945.1. GTDB lineage: Bacteria > Bacteroidota > Bacteroidia > Bacteroidales > Rikenellaceae > Gallalistipes. The sequence goes on along the minus strand of CALVFY010000057.1, from coordinate 7,095 downwards.
GATTCCGGTAGTTACCCACATAATCTCGTCCGGCTTCGGGTTTCGGGTCGAAGGTATCGGTCTGAGAAGAACCTCCGTCGAGATAGATATAGATCACCGACCGTGCCCGTTTCTCCCCTTTGTCCGCCGCGGCATCCGCCGCAAGTCTCTCCGGCGAGGAGATTCCGGCCAGCGAGGCCAGCAGTTTATCGGAAAACATGAGTCCTGCCCCCACAGCCAGCGATTCGCGCAGAAATTGCCGACGACTTTTCTTTGAGCTCATAGTGGAAATTTTAATTCATAAACAAAAACTCATTGCTGTTGAGCAACGCCCAAATCAACGACTCAGCCATATTCCGGCTCCGATTCCGGGGGGAAAGACCGGCTGCCCATTTCGTCACAGCCGCCACCTCACGATCGGATACCGGCCGATTCAATACCCGCAGATAGATCTCCTCCACGACCTGTTTCGTGCCCAATTTTCTCTGAACCAAAGACTTCAGATAGGGACTCGTACGCAATTTATCATACACGTTGGTCGAATTGAGCAGATAGAGCGTCTGCTTGGAATCCAGTCGGTTATCACGATTACTCTCCAGCGCCAAATCGCGGGATGGCCGCCCGAACAGTTCGAGTTGTGTGGTAGTCACCGTACCATCACCCAGTTCGATGGCACGCGTTCCCAACGGATAGTTTGTAAAGGGTTCCGGAGCCCGGCTCGAATAGAAATCGGGCACCTCCGTAATGTCGCAAATGGCATCGTTCAACTGTTCGGAGGAGAGCCTCTGTAACGGATAGTGAGAAAACCAGAGCGAATCGGCCCTATTTTCCCGTGTAGAGAGCGTGCTGCGCGAAAAGGTCTCGCTCAACAGGATTTCCCGGACCAATGCCCGTATATCGTATCCCGAAGCGACAAACCGATCGGTCAGGTAGTCGAGCAACGGGGCATTCGAAGGTTCATTCTCCGGCGACATGTCATCGCAAGGCTCCACGATGCCGCGCCCCATGAACCAGAACCACAGTCGATTGGCCATGGCACGGGCAAATTGACGGTTGTCATCCGAAGTGAGCCACTCGACAAAGGGCTTCCTGTAATCGGTCCCCTCCTGCAACTTCACGGCTACTCCCTCCGCCAACCGAACCGGCACGGCCGGAGCCGGCATGTCGATATCCAGACAGAGAATCTCCTCTTTCCACTCGCCTGTCCCCTTGAACTTTATCTGCGTAAAAAACGAACTCCACTCACTCGGGGCTTTCCGTTGTCCCATGAACAGAAGCGCAATGTTATCGGCCTGTGTAGCGGGTGAACGATCGCTGCCTGTCCGATAGATATTGGTCTCCGGCACCCGGAAATTACTGCCCGTACCCAACAACAGCTGTCGTACGAACACATTATAAGGCGTATTGGCCCGGAACCGGTCGGTCAGCCATTTATTATAGGCCTGCACGGCATTGGGCCAGTGGGTACTCGGGAATTCCGACTTGATCCGCAACAGATCGCCCCACTTGAGTGTCATTTTCTGGACGAATCCCTCACTGGCGAGCAGACTGTCCACCAACGCTTCCCGATTACGACGTTGCAGATAGTCCCGTGTCTGTTCCGGCGAAGGGACCCGATCGGTAGTCACCAGATAGAGTCGACGCACGAATCGGGCATCGCTGCACTGTGGAGACGGAGAGATTCCCTGTTGCCGGAGTTTTTCCCCGACCAACTGATCGATAGAGGATGCCCTGCCACCCAGCACGGCAAAGAGCATCAAAGGGATTAGTAGTTTTTTCATGGATTGTTTCGGCGTCTGAGTTCTCGGTTGATTTTATTGCGGATCGCATTCTCTGTCTGATAAAATTTCAGCAATTGATCCGGATCAAGAATCTGGGCGAATCGATCCAAATAACTCTTCTTGACATCCAGGATGGATTGCGACACGGCAAACCCTGTTCTGATCTGCAGCAAAGCCTGCTGACGAGTCGGCACCGCTCCATAAGAGACTGTATCGGCCTTCATCTTGTTACGCAGGCTACGCATCGGCGCAGAAGAAGCTGCGATTGCCTTCTCATAGCTTGTGTATAAAGGCAAAAATGCCTGTGTCTGATCTGCCGTCAGCTGCAATTCACTTTGCATAAGTGCGGCTTTGGCTTCGATCAATCGGCTCTGCCTATTGTTCTGCCCCACCGCAAACAGCGGAAACAACAGACCGAATAATACTAACGTTCCGATCGTTTTCATAAGCAAATCTCGTCTCTAATCAATAAAACATTAGGATCGAGTGAGGCATCGGCCGCCAGATTGGTCAGCTCCTCATCCGAAAGTTCTTGAAGATAGCGGTCGAACACCTCTGTCCCGTCAAGTCGACAATCGGCATATTCCGTATTCCGGTGATCGGAAAAACGAAATACCACAGCCAGTACCAGACATGCGGCAAACGGCACAGCCACAGCAGCTATCCCCGTCCACATCCGTCTGTGACGTCTACGGATTTCGATGTTCAACCGTTCTGTTGTAAGTCGGGGCAACTCCTCGAAAAAGCCCTCCGGCACCCGAAACGACATTTTTCGATCGGCATGTTCGGCTTGAAATTTTCTATCCATTGCCATGTGCTTTAATATAGTCTTTCACTTTATTCATTGCATAATGATAGGTCGTCTTGGCATTCGATTCGGAAATTTGCATCACCTCTGCGATCTGCCGATAAGGCATCTCGTCGTAATAGCGGAGTGTGAAGACCGAACGTTGCTGCGGAGGGAGTTGCAGAAGTGCTTCGGTAAACAGATTGACCGCCTCATCACTCAGATCGACCTCTTGATCCGGCAACTCTGTCAGAGAATCCATTGTCTCCGCTCCAGGCCTTTTTTTGCGAAGCCACTGGAGAGCTTCGTTGGTAGCGATCCGATAGAGCCACGAGACGAATAGACCCTCATTCCGATACGATGCAATTCGGAAACAAGCCCGAACGAATGTGTCCTGAGTCAACTCCTGGGCATCTTCATGCAACACGACCAATCGTCTGATATGCCAGTAGATACGTTTCCCGTACCGTTCGACAAGCATACGGACACCGGTTTCGGAATCCTTTCCGTCGTTCAGTAAAGCAATAATACGGTTATCGATCTCTGAATTCATATCCATTAATAATGATGCAACAATCGGGAGAAAGTTAAATCAAGACCATAAAATACCAAACACTTTTCCCCTCAAAAAAACCAGACACGCAGAATGACGCATATTTTCCACTCTCGACGGCAGGGGGGATAATTCGGACCGAAAACCTGCCCCAAACGACATAAAAAAAGCAACCCAAGTTTCTGTGGGTTGCCCATTCTCAGTGACTCCGACAGGATTCAAACCTGTAACCTCTTGATCCGTAGTCAAGTGCTCTATTCAGTTAAGCTACGGAGCCTTCCTTGTTTGCGAGTGCAAATATAGACTGACAATCAATTGATTACATGGTCGATTTGTGCTGTCGAAAGTCTGGTTTCTATTGCCGTTTTGAGGCGGTTTAAACATTGGTTTAAACAAATTACCTTTTTCGTTTAACGAGTGTTGGTTAATAAATCAGTTAATTATTGGTATTATAAATTGCTTGTTGTGCTGTCGGCCGTAGCGCGACTGTACACACATATCTGTATAAGTATAACTCCATAGAAAGCTATTAAACAAAGAGGACAAACATTTGCAAGGGGTCTTAAATAAACCCCTTTGCAAAAGTCTGTCCTTGAAAATCAAGCAAAAATTCCAGAGAATATAATAAATATAAAAGAAAATGATTAATATTGTATAAGGTTTTGATAATAAATTCACAAACTTAATTTATAGGTTATGAAAAAATGGATAATATGTTTAATTACATTCTTTAGTGGCTATTTTTCATTTGCTCAAAATCCGATTAAATTTTTAGGGATTCCCGTTGATGGAACAAAAACAAATATGATAGCAGAATTAAAGAAAAAGGGGTTTGTCTATGATTCGGATTTAGATATCTTGGAAGGAGAATTTAATGGACACAATGTTAATATATCTGTGGTAACTAATAGTAATAAAGTTTATCGAATTTTTGTAGCGGATATAGCTGCTCTTGATGAAACAGGAATAAAGATTCGTTTTAATAAGTTATTTAATCAGTTTTTGAAAAATGGGAAATATGATTTGTTAGATGGAGAGATTTTGTCTGATGAGGAAGATGTGGCTTATGAGATAGCCGTAAATTCTAAACGTTACGAGGCCTCTTTTATTCCTAAAGATCAGACAATTCACGGTATTGTATGGTATATAATTGCTGATTATGCAGGAAAATATTATATTGCTATGTACTATGATAATATAGAGAATCAGGCTGATGGAGAGGATTTGTAGGCGGGTTTATCTTTATCTGAAAATTTAAAACACCAATGTACAAGTTTGTATATTGGTGTTTTTATGTTTTTAATATTTTATCCGTAGCTGATTTTGTGTAAAAATATGTCAATTGCTCCCGAAGACGAAAATCTCATTAGGTTGGAGCGTAACGATATGATTGGATGCTATTCTCATAACGGGTCTGTTTCTTCAAAAATAGGAAAAAGGACAAACATAGAAAAGAGTCTAAATAAACTCTTTTTTAATTAACTACTTAGCCCTATTTTTATATAAAAATTGAATTATGAATCATAATAATTCTGGAAATTATCAGTACCCCTATTGTTTGATACGAATATCATCAAAATAGTATATTATTGTGATTTGATTACTATGTGAATATAAATAAAAAATACATATATTTGATTAATAAACTGACATGAACTTATAACAAAAACTAATTATGAAAAAATTACCTTTCATTGTCTTTTTCCTTATTGGCTCATTATACATATATGGGCAAGGTTCTGATTCTTTAAAAGTTGATATAAAACCGCTAACTGAGATTCAGCGCGATAGTTTGTTAACAAGCATAGAAAAAAATGTCTCGGATATTACAAATGATGCTTTCTGGAAAAATCAAATTGGTAGATACAAAGTATATAGGACAACGAATATCTATATTTCGCTAAAATTAGATACTTGCACGGGATGTGTAACAATGCTTCAAATTGGGATAGACAAGGATTCTGATCGAATGGAATGTTCTGTTTGTAATGCGATTAATTCCGATTCTGACGTAATTGGCAGATATGAATTGTATCCAACAGGGAATAATTATAATTTTATTCTTATTGATACTATATTTGGCTGGGCATATCAAGTACAGTGGAGTACTCAACGCGAAGAATGTGGTAGATGGAGAATTTGGTAATAAATTAACTTCTAAAAAAGGACAAACTTATGCAGAACGGTATAATCTAGACCGTCTGCACAAGTCTGTCCTTTAATAGTTAAGAACTCTATTTTATCCGTTTGTAAAAGTGGGTTCCTGTCGCTACGTAGGTGTCAGTTTTTTCCTGATAAAATAACACTAATTGATCGGCCGTGTTATTTTTGATTTCACAAACAAAATCGAGATTATTATCAACTTTATGCTTTACTGTCAAAGTATTGTTAGAGATTGAGTAGGTAAAGCGATTATCGACTTTAGGCTCTCTGTTATCGGCATAAGTCGTCCATATGCATGTTCCATCACCATTAAAAGTGTAAGACCAATAATAACCATATTCTTGTCCATTAAAAGAGAGAGGGTAGTCTGTTGAGCTACTTGTGTGTGAGCCATCATTATAAACAATAGATCCTCCATCATGGGTTATTTGCCATGTTCCAATTATAGATACTTCTTTGCTATCCTCATCTTTGGAACAAGAATATAATGCAACGACCATTAATAAGGTCAAGAACGAGAGTATTCTTTTCATAAATGAACTCTATTTTATCCGTTTGTATGTTTCTGTACCTTCAGTTGTGTAGTAATCATTTTGGTTGTGGTAAAATAATATGAGTTGATCAGATGACAGTTTTTTGATTTCGTAAATATCCTGATCACCATATTGGTCTGTCATGATCAATTTGTTCTCGGAGATGGAATAAGTATAATATTGCGGATTATCATCTTCATCTGATATTCCGATTTCGTAGGTTTTACTTACGCACGTTCCATCATTATTGAAAGTGTATGACCAGCAAAATCCATTTTCATGTTCATCGAAAACGGGGTAGTCTTCCGACCATTGATCAAGTAGCTTTCCACTATTATCAACTTCCTTTCCTTCGGAATGTGTTATCTGCCATGTTCCGATTATTGAAGGGCTTTCGTCCTCATCTTTCGAGCAGGAAGAGAAAGCAACGGCAGCCATCATCACGGCCACAAACAAGAATAGTTTTTTCATGATATAAGAATAAGTTTGGTTGCCACTCAGCCCCTGTATGGCGATTAATCCAAAAAAGAAAGCGCAGGGCTGAAAACTTACTTTAGTTGAACAGGTCGTAGGAAACCCAATAGCATAAAATAAGCAACAACCCCGCGCCCATATCCAGGTGGATAAGAACGCGGCAAGATGCTTGCCTACTCTCCGCTATTAATCGAATTTCCTACGTTCGTTCAACGAGAATAAGCTACACTTTCCGTGTTTGTCAGTATGTTACCGCAAAGATAACCATGCTAAACTAAAAAGCAAAACATCGTGCCCGAAGGGGTTGTTGCAGGGTGTAAAATTGAGTGTAAAGTTCTGAAAAATCAATATTGAAAGACAAGTATGTTATTTCCAGATTGGGGAATCATGACCGCACAAAAAGAGAATTTAAGCCAACTTCTATGTAATAACCCACCTGTCGGAATAAATCAAAAGATTGATTACGAAGATTATGCACACATAAACATAAAAATCGGAGTAACGCTTTAGTGTAACATTTTGTAAATGTCGCATCCTCAGACATTACCCCGATTTTATAGGATAGAGTATCGAGCGGCTATTCTTCGGCGACCTTTTGGATCACGCTGTCGAGATAGATGGCCTGCCCACTCGTTGATCGTCCCCACCAGTAACAACCGTACTCTTCGATCACCACTTCACCCTCTTGTTGCAACCGTTCGGCCAGCCACGAATCAATGAGCCACCACTCCAGTACCTCGTCCGTAACCAGATCAAGATATTCCAAAGAGATCAAATTTGCCTGTATCATCTCTTCCACGACTGTGCTTTGATTCTTCAAAACAC
>CALVFY010000056.1 GCA_944326945.1 uncultured Rikenellaceae bacterium | reverse complement strand
AAGATTCGGTTAAAAGAGTTGGAAAGCTGTTTCTCTCCTTCGGCCGGATTTCTTTGGGACTACGTATCTGACGAATCCGTCGGACATGAGATAAAACTGTTGATAGTGGGTAGCTATTAGAGGGATGTGTACTCTAAGAAGATAGGGTATTGTTATTTATGGCTACCCTTTGGCTACCCGGCAAAACAAAAACGGCTGTAAATCAAATGACCTACAGCCGTTTTAAGTACCCGGAGCGGGAATCGAACCCGCACGGGCCTTGCGGCCCACAGGATTTTAAGTCCGGCGTGTCTACCGATTCCACCATCCGGGCCCTGTATAAAATCGCATCATGGCGCTTTTATCGCGCCAAAAGTACTACAAATTTTGTAATTATCAAACCTTTTTACATCCCAAATCTGGCATTACGCACCTCTCCATTCCGCATTTTTTCAATCTCCATTATGACTTTATCCGGATCACCCGGATTGATCCACAAAATAGAGTCGTCTTTCCGAAACCAGGTCAATTGACGCTTAGCATAACGCCGAGTATTACGTTTGACCAATTCCACCGCTTCACCCAACGAACACTTCCCTTCAAAATAATCAAACAACTCCCGATAACCCACTGTCCGGAGAGCATTTAAAGCCCGATATGGATAAAGTTTTCGCGCCTCTTGTTCCAATCCGGCGACCATCATTGCATCCACCCGACGATTGATCCGATCGTAAAGCACTTCTCGAGGCAAATCGGTTCCAATCTTCACTATTCGGAAATCACGTCGTGACTGTCGCCCTTTTCTGAAAGAGGTGTATGGCCGTCCACTCTGCAAACAAACCTCCACCGCCCGTACGACCCGTTGGGGATTACTCCGGTCAACCGTCGCATAATATTCCGGATCGAGACGTTCCAATATCTCGAGCAAGGGTGCAAGTCCTTCCCGTTCGAACTGTTTGACGAGTCTTTTCCGTAATGCGCTATCCACAGGAGGAAGATCGTCCATACCGTCACACAACGCATCAATATAAAGCCCTGACCCACCAACCACAACAATCACATCATGCGTCTGAAAAAGTTCTTGCAGCAGTTTCAATGCCTCTTGTTCATAATCGCCGCAGGAAAAAGAAACATTCACATCCCGATCGGCAATAAAATAATGGCGTACGGCACTCAATTGTCCTGCATCGGGCTGAGCCGTACCTATGGGCATACCCCGAAATACCTGGCGGGAATCGGCCGACAAAATCGGCGATCCATAATATTCTGCCACCCGGATACTCAAGTCGGTCTTACCCGAACCGGTCGGCCCAAGAATCACGATGAGCGTTTTAGTACTCGTCGTCATAGGAATCATCACCCTCGAAATCGCTGAATTCGCCCATTGCATCCTCGAAAATAGAACTTTCCTGCTCACCGGCGCCTGGCTCGAATTGATCGGGTGCGTCATACTCGGAAAGCAACACAGAGGGCTCAAAGGGTTGTTTATCGTTCTTTTTCGCCTCAACCAACTCCAAATAGAGGGCTCGGTCATTCAACATGTCGAACTGATAGATCAATCGCTCTCGATTCTTATGAACGATCTGACCTACATGCACCTGATCCATCGGAACGGGCATTTCATCCTCGGATTCCTCACCGCCGCCAAAATCGAACAGCGTAAACTCCCTCAATTTTTCCCATTCGGCATTGGAGGTAAAAAAAGAGGCCATATTCTCAGGATCGTACCGAAGGTCCCGACAAATAAAACGGTGAAACTCCAAAAGAGTCATATCGTATGGAATCTCATATTCGCGGATGAATCTATCATTCTCGTCGCTCAACATTCTGAACCGGAAAGTCATCATAACAGTTGCATTTTTAAATTTCTGACCCCAACGAGGCCTTTCGCAAAACAAAGATAATCGTTTCCGCGATTATTCGGCAGAATACCTCAATTATATTTCCGACAAAAATGCAAGTACATCCACACCATCCGGATAGTCCTCCAGAGACGGATACTGTGACCGACCAAGCGACACCTTACGTGGATGAACAATCCGGTCGCTCACCACACACTGAATACGACACTCCTGTCCCCAAAGCCACTCTTCAACCTCTTCAAGTCGATCGTAACGACTAACCACGATTTCACTCACAGAAACCGGCCAATCATCACCTTCTCGAAGCAGAAAGAATCCTCCATCTAAATATGAAACTCCTCCTAAAGAGAGCAAAGCCCGGCGTTGCAGATAATTATTCAAATATCGCCGGTTCGGAACAGCAGATTGAGACAGACACTCCAGCAACATCGACAAATCATACTGCCGAGGCACCCAAAGACGACTGACATTGCGACAACCCAGACCAGAGTAAGAGAAAATATCTTCAGCCAATGACTCCAATGCGACTTTGTCCTCCTGTCCGGAAAGGACTGCCACCGAAGCACGACTGCCCCGGAAAAGAGCAGGTATTTCTCGATAATGGCTACGAAAATAACGATTGGTATTGTCGCTACCCGTCGCAATTACAGCATCAATCGGTTCCGATCCTGTATAAAAAAATAAAGGAATACCCGGCTCAATCTGACGAAGTTGCGCCACGATATAATTCATCAGCACACGATCCTTCGATGAGGGTTTCAACAGACAACGATGACCACTGACAAGGACACATAACAGATCGAAAAAACCTACCAACGGTATATTCCCCGCCATAATCACCCCCACACTACGAGCGTCCGTTGCGGGCAGGGCAGGGTAGTGGGCCAACCAACCGCGTAATTTTTCGACATCAAGCATCTCGTTACGAATCGCATCAACTGCCCGAAGAATATCGGCAGGCGTAAACCATTTGTTCTCCCGACACGCCTCAGCAATCACCCATTCGCTCACGGCATCCCGCCCAAACGCGAAAAGGCGGTCACCTAACGTTTCAAACGTATTCAACCTTCTTTTTCGACTGTCAATCATGATGCAAATTTACAAAAATCTTTGGCTATCCGGAAAAAATAACGATCTTTGTACCCGTATCGTTCAAAGCAGGTAATCCTCTGCGAACTTTCCCTTTACTCATAAAAATGCTTGCCATGCAATTTCTCGCTATTATACCCGCGCGTTATGCCTCGAGTCGTTTTCCAGGCAAACCGCTCGCCGACATCAATGGGCAGTCGATGATAGAACGTGTCTACAAACGAGTCAACCAGCTATTTGAGCATTGTTTCGTAGCCACCGACGACCAACGGATCGAGGAGACCGTGCTCCGTTTCGGCGGACGAGTAGTCATGACCTCCGAAAAACACCGTAGCGGCACGGACCGCTGTGGAGAAGCACTCGAGAAAATCGAAGCCCAAACAGGTCTGAAATTCGATGTGGCAGTCAATGTCCAAGGCGACGAACCGTTCGTATCGGAAGAACATCTGACCAAAATCAAAGAAGCGTTTCTTCTCCCTGACACTCAAATCGCCACATTAGTTAAACCATTCTCTCCGAGTGAAGATATTTTCAATCCGAACAGTCCCAAAGCAGTGGTTTCCCTCACGGGGTTCGCTCTTTATTTCAGTCGTTCAGCCATTCCTTTTCTTCGGAATCAGGAACAGTCTCAGTGGCAGCAACAATTCAAGTATTACAAACACCTCGGCATGTATGCCTACCGAACAGACATTTTGAGAAAAATCGTTCTTCTTCCACAAGGCATTCTCGAACAGGCTGAATCTCTGGAGCAACTTCGATGGTTAGAGAACGGATATACAATCAGAGTTTCGGAAACCACCACGGAAACCATTGCCATAGATACTCCGGAAGATCTGCAACGGGTACTTGACCTATTAAAATAAATTAATTCGGACAAAAAAACGGAAATCCCGAAAAATACATTATATTTGTCACCACATCGAAATGATTCCGTCACCCGACGGTATCGAAATCCCCAAAACAGATAAAACCAACTTAATAGTATGCAAGATAAGGAGACATTAGAAAGAAAAAGTCTCGTTCAATTACGTGAAATAGGTCGTAGTCTCGGCATCAAGGCTCAAATGCGCAAAGGCGATCTGATCGCCCGAATCCTTGAATTATCGGCCCAGACTTCTGACGAAAAAAAAGAGGACAACAAAACTGTCGAGGCTACTCAAACGACATCTTCCCTACCCGAAACCCAAGAACCACCTGTTTCATCACAACCGGCCTCTGAGCCCAAACGAAGAGGAAGACGTCCAAAAATCAATTTTGTCAAAGTAGGCGGAGAAGCCTCAGCCCCGGACACGCCCCCGAAACAAGAAAAGACAGAAACCGCACTCTCACCAGAGCCTGTGACACAAAACCTCGAAACTGTCAAAGAGGAAAACCCACCGGCACAAACGCCTACGGATACCCCACGTAAAAACGGTCGCCGCCGGCAAAACCAACAGGAGCAGCAAGGGAAACGGTTTTATCGTAAACGGGATAAAAACACAACGGAAATAACCTCATCCGCCGAATCGACCGAGCAGCCTCGTTCAACGACAGACAACGATCTTTCCGCCTCCGCAGAGACACCCGTAGAGGAGACTACTCAGAAAGATTCAACCACAGAAGCTCAGCACGACACCACTTCTGTCATCTCCGAAACAGCTTCAGCAAACGCCTCCACACACAATACACACGAGCGGGGGAAAAAGAAAAACCCACAAAACCATCCTCAAGAGCCCCAGAAAGAGCCCAAAGAAGAATATCTGGGAGTTGTGGAAGGCGAAGGAGTTTTGGAGATAATGCCCGATGGATACGGATTTCTCCGTTCAGCCGATTACAACTATCTGAATTCACCTGACGACATTTATGTCTCTCCGGCCCAAATCAAATCGTTCGGACTTAAACCGGGCGATACCGTACACGGTACCATTCGCCCGCCTAAAGAGGGTGAAAAATATTTCCCGCTGGTTTCGGTCGACAAAATCAACGGACTTAATCCCGAAGGGGTTCGCGATCGTGTACAATTCGAATTCATGACCCCGCTTTTCCCTTCCGAAAAGTTCAATCTGACCGGCAACGGACACAATAATCTCTCCACTCGAGTAGTCGATCTTTTCTCTCCGATCGGGAAAGGACAACGAGGATTGATCGTGGCACAACCCAAAACAGGTAAAACCATGCTGTTGCAGGCTGTTGCCAACGCCATTGCCGACAATCATCCCGAGGTCTATCTGATCGTTTTGCTGATCGACGAGCGCCCGGAAGAGGTAACCGAAATGGCCCGAAACGTCAAAGCGGAAGTGATTGCCTCCACATTCGACGAACAGGCCTCCCGCCATGTGAAAGTAGCGGAAATGGTGCTCGACAAGGCCAAACGAATGGTCGAATGCGGCCATGATGTGGTGATTCTGCTCGACTCCATCACTCGATTGGCTCGTGCCTACAACACGGTACAACCAGCCTCTGGGAAAGTGCTCTCCGGAGGTGTAGATGCCAACGCTCTTCATAAACCCAAACGATTCTTCGGCGCAGCTCGCGACACCGAGGAGAGAGGATCCCTGACCATCATCGCTACGGCACTGATCGATACCGGATCGAAAATGGATGAAGTGATCTTCGAAGAATTCAAGGGAACAGGAAATATGGAACTCCAGTTAGACCGGAAATTATCGAATAAACGGATCTATCCAGCTGTGGATATTATGGCTTCCGGCACACGACGTGAAGATTTGCTTTTAAGCAAAGAAGTACTCCAGAAAATCTGGATATTACGCCGGCATTTCTCCGACATGACCTCTGTCGAAGCTATGGAGGAGCTGAAAAAACACATGGAAGGAACTCTCAGCAACGAAGAATTATTAATATCCATGAACCGATAAACACAAGGGATATATCCAGGAAACAAAAGTTCCCCCTCTTTGATTTGAAAGAGGGGGAACTTTATAATCTCTGCTATTATATTCAACTTGATGAATACAATCCTTTTCAATATCCGCTTCCCAATCTGAAAGAAGAGTTCGTTGAGACACTATTCGAAAGAGGCTTCCCTTATTTGAGAATCCCTGAAAAAAGTCACATAACACATCCGGAGCCACGTTACAATAAAGATCCACAGATTAAGCTGCAATGTCTCCGTCAAGAACAACATCACTTTCGGAGGACAGATCAGATCGACCGGTACAACAACCAATACTATAAAATTAGCCCAGAAAAGCACCTTGTCGATCGGCTCCGGACGACGGCTCCAATACCAAAGCAAATATCCCAACAGAGCAATCACATAAGTATGTTTTTCGGCGGAATTACTGAACAGAATCACCCAGCCCATCAGAATGGCAAGCGACTGAATCCGAAAAACGAATTGATTCCACCGACGATAATTGGCAATCAGCATCCCGGCCAAAGCCATAATCACACCTATCTGAATCCACATGCCGTAAGCCGGCATTCCATGGAAGAATGGCCTCAAAAAGAAGATCGTCTGCCAGGTGCGGGTATCTTTATGCAAAGTCAAGCCATCCACCCAACTCTGATAATAGGGCACCAACTCCGTGTAGTGAAGATTCAACATGGGTAATAGCAGCAACACCGCAGAAACAACGACAACGTAGCCCATATTCCGCCAAAAGTGAGGATAACACAACAACAATCCCAATTCGAAAATTCCATACACTTTCGTAAATCCGGATATGAGAATCAACACGATTGCCCAAAACGCCCGGCCACGTTCCAACAGAGAAAATGCAAAAATAAAGAGATACGCGACTGCTACATTATATTGAAAAGAATAGAGCGTTGTGGCCAGAATCAGAAAAGTATACAGAAAAACTCGACATTTCTGATTCACCGTATATTTGTCAGGCAGAGTGAATATGGCTGCAAAATAGAGCGAATAGTTGAACAAATTCCATACAAAAGGCCCCAACCAATCCGGCAAAAAAGCAAACGGCGCAAAAAGCACAGAAAAGAGCGGTCCATAAAGAAAATAATCATGATGAGCTGCAGCCCATTCGGCTCCATAAGGGTTGATATGGTGCCAAAAATCGAGCGTCGAATTCTGGAAAATCAAAAAATTAAAATGTCTTCCCCGCGATACATCCAAAAATGACAGTGCAAATACACAGACAAAGCCTATCAGATACAGGTTCCGGGGAGAAAGAAAAAAATTCTTGACACGCAGTAGAGTAGGAGCCATCGGTTAAAAACAATTTGTTATGATATGAAAAGACAAAATTATAGAAATACTTAAAATAAAGTTATAGAACACTCAAGGATTTTAATCCAATTTTTTTGATGTTTTCACGATAATTTGAATCTTTGTATACTATACAAACAATCTATTTCCATCATGAAACATGTAACCATTTTATGTCTTGGCATTGCTTTGTTCGCCGGACATTTTGCCTATGGCTGGGGAGACAAGGGACATGCCATTATTGTCTCCATCGCCGAACGGCATTTAACCCCCAAAGCACACAAAAACATACAGTCCATATTGGACCATCCGATGGTGTATTACGCCTCTTGGATGGACAATGTCCGGTCAAATCCGCTCTATGCGGAAACAGCCTCCTGGCATTATGCCAATGTCGATGAGGGAGAAAGCTATAAAACCATGACTAAAAACCCGGAAGGGGACGTATATACGAAGACAGTCATGGTAATTGACAGGCTGAAAGATCGCTCGTTGAACGACAGTTTAAAAACTTTATATACAAAATATTTGATCCATTTGGTTGCAGACCTGCATTGTCCGATGCACACGGGACGACTGACCGACTTGGGAGGCAATAAATTTCCAGTAAAATGGTTCGGACAACCGACAAACCTTCATGCGGTTTGGGACGAAAAAATTCTCGAGTCGGCTCATCGCTGGAGTTACACGGAATGGTGTGAGAATATCGATGTAGCAGGTGAAAAAGAGCGTCTTGTCATGGCTTCGGGCACACCATCGGACTGGTTAAACCAATGCGTGGATATTTGTAAAAAGATCTATCTGAATACCCAACAAGACACCAACTATTCCTACGATTATATTCAATCCCACATAGAGACCGTAGAGACACAACTATTAAGAGCGGGATATAGACTTGCGGCTCTACTGAATGAGATCTATCAGTAAAAATCCGAGAATCGAGATTTTTTTAGAAAAATTCGCCAAAATAATGCTGAAGATTTATATCTTTGTAACCGGAATACGAAAGCGGAAGTAGCTCAGTTGGTAGAGCATCAGCTTCCCAAGCTGAGGGTCGCGGGTTCGAGTCCCGTTTTCCGCTCAAACTCCCAGACAATGAGAGACAAGACAAAGACAAAAGCCCTTAAAACTGTGTTTTAAGGGCTTTTTTGTATAGTCGGCTAAGACAAACAGGTACAGAAAAAGGCCAATTTGCGACAAGGTTTTTGTGCCAAAGTGTACCACCTGCCAAAATTAACCTGAAAGGTGGTACAGTTTCTCGAAAAAATGTCGCGTATTGTCTTGATAATGACGCAATTTGTCCCCTCAAAAATCAGAACGGTTTACTTGCAAAGCAGTAACTTTGTACTCAAAAATAAACCGTTATGAAAAGCACTTTTAAGATTCTTTTCTTCATTCGAAAAGACAAAATCAATGCAGAGGGGAAGTCGGTCATTTACGTTCGTCTGACCATCAACGGATCGGCTTGCCAATTCAGCACCAAAAACGAAGTGAGCGTCAAAATTTGGGATGCGAAAAATTACCGTGCCACAGGACGTTCCGAGGAAGCCACAAACATCAACTCGTTCCTCGATTTCATGCGGAAGAATCTGCTCGAGATCTACATGGAACTCTCCCAAAACAAGGAACCGGTCACTCCGACAGCAATCCGCGATAAATTCATGGGGAAAGTGGAAAAGAAAAACGACACGCTTCTCTCCCTGTTCGCAGAGTTTATCGAACGGCAAAGGCCTTTGGTGGGTATCGACATTAC
>CALVFY010000055.1 GCA_944326945.1 uncultured Rikenellaceae bacterium | reverse complement strand
TGACCTTGCTTGGACGAAAAGAACACGAGTTACCTTTGCCTGTGGTTTGGTGAACTCGGCTACGAATCTGTTATGTCTTTTTCTTTGGCAGGATAGTAAGATTCCTGCCGATAGATGCTTCGATTTGAGAAATAATTTGTACTTTTGTACTCAGATACTAAAAGAGTTATTTGAAAAGCGTGATGAATATGGCTCAGCCAGACAATCGTATTTTTTCTTATCCATTGCCAATTCTCACGTGAGTTCTTCTTAAAGGTTTGATAATCATAAATTCTATATCAAACTTCATCAAAGATAGTAAAAATTTTCGATCCCTCTGCAAGATTCACGATCTCCGTCGACAGAGACAACGGTTTCACAATTCGAATTATAATATTAACTTTGTCGGGATTATTCCTTCCGTAAAACGGAACCCTATTGATAGCAACACGCTGATAACATGTCCGAAATCAATCATCTCACCCTTCAGCAGCTCCAGACGAAAATCAAGGGAAGTCTCGACGAGGCTTTTCCGCTGCCCGTGTGGGTAACGGCCGAAATCAGCGAAATGAAGGTGAACTATTCGGGACACTGTTACATGGAGTTGGTGGAAAAGGGCGGAGACAATCAGGTACCACGGGCCAAATGCAGCGCCGTAGTGTGGCGTTCGACCTGGGGAGCCTTGTCCTCCTACTTCTCGGCAGCCACAGGAGGGCCGTTGAGTGCAGGCATGAAGGTGCTGCTGAAGGTTTCGGTCAACTATCACGAACTCTATGGTCTGTCGCTCACCGTGAGCGATATTGATCCTCTCTATACCCTCGGCGACATGGAACGTCAGCGTCAGGAGACTATTCTCCGGCTGCAGGAGGAAGGGGTTTTCGACATGAACCGCAGTCTTGACATTCCCCCTGTCATCCAACGCATCGCCGTCATCTCCTCGCGCAATGCGGCCGGTTACCAGGATTTCATGAAAGAGTTGGGACGAAGCCCCTACGCCTTCGAAGTGACGCTTTTCGACGCCTTCATGCAGGGAAACGAAGCCGAAACCTCGATCATAGCCGCCCTGGAACAAGTGGCCGAAGAGGCGGATCGATTCGACGTAGCAGTAGTGATCCGGGGAGGAGGATCTCAAAGCGACCTGTCCTGTTTCAACTCCTACCGGTTGTGCAGTCATCTGGCCCAATTTCCACTGCCGGTGTTCACGGGAATCGGCCACGACAAGGATCAAAGCGTAGCCGATATGGTAGCGGCCCTCGCACTGAAGACCCCGACAGCCGTGGCGGCCCATCTGGTCGACGGACTGGCCCAGTTCGACACATGGCTCGACTCTCTCCACAATGAAGTGACGGAACAAGCCGTAGCCATACTCGACCAAGCGCGCAGGACCCTTCAGGAGTATGGATTCACCCTCTCGAGAACCGCCACGGAACTGACCCGTTCGTTGGAACTGCGTCTGGAACGTCTCTCGGGAGAGATGATCCGTCGCAGCGAAGCACTTCTGACTGCCGGCCGTACCCGTATGGAGAGTTTCCACACCCTGCTGACCGAACGGACACGCACTCAAATCACCGTACATCACCGGAAAATCGCCATGTTGGAATCACTGGTCGAGAGCCGTCGCCCCGAAAAGATTCTCGCATTGGGATTCTCCGTGGTGCGCAGTCAGGGTAGAGCGGTCAAAAATGCCGACACGCTTCAAAAAGGCGATCCGGTAAGAATCACCTTCTCTCAAGGCGAAAAGGATGCCATCATTCGATAATAGAAAAAACAAAATACCTTTATGGAAAACAAGGAGACGAAACTCAGTTACAGCGAGGCAATCCGCGAAATAGAGGCCATCCTCGACCGATTCAATCGCGAGGAGTTCGACGTGGATGCGCTGGCGGCACAGGTAAAACGAGCCACGGAACTAATTCAGCTCTGCAAAAAGAAACTGAAAAAAGCCGAAGACGATGTGGCCAAGGTATTAAAAGAGGAGTAGAACGATGAAACGAGCGATCCGATACGTACTGAACCACGTGCCACGTCGTCACATCCAACGGGTGGTGCATCTGGTGACTCCGGTTTTGGGACTGGCCTATGCAGGAAGAGGCGTGGTATGCCCCATATGCGGAGGGCGTTATCGCCGGTTCCTTCCCTACGGCTATGTCACCTCACGAGCCAATGCCCTCTGTCCCCGCTGTCTGGCTCTGGAACGTCACCGCCTCATGTGGCTCTATCTGGTCCGGGAAACCGACTTCTTTACGGCCCATCCGCGAGTACTCCACGTAGCTCCGGAACGTTGTTTCATCCGCCGGTTCGAACAATTGCTGGGAGACCTCTATGTAACAGCCGATCTGGAATCACCTTTGGCCAAGGTGAAGATGGATATTCAGCACATACCCTTCCCCGAGGAGAGTTTCGACGTCATCTTCTGCAATCACATTCTGGAACACGTGGATGATGACCGGTTAGCTCTGCGCGAAATGTACCGCGTGATGCGTCCCGGAGGCTGGGGAATCCTGCTTTCACCGGTAAACTACAATAGGGAAATCACCTATGAAGACCCTTCTATCACCGACGAAGCCGGTCGTGAACGGGCATTCGGACAGAAAGATCATGTGAGAGATTATGGCCGGGACTATCCCGACCGGCTGGCCGAGGCCGGTTTTACTGTCGAATCAATAGATTATGCTGCTACGCTTCCCCCTGAGGAGGTTACCCGCTACGCTCTGCGCCACGAGATCATCTATCTCGTCCGCAAACCTCAATAACATCCCTTCAGGACAATATTTTCCCGCCCGATCTCAAAAAATGAGACATCAAAATCGACAGGAATCTCTCCGATCCGGACACGGGGACAAAAAATGATATTACGGACGACGGTCCGGTTCCTGAAAATGTTGACTCAGATAGTTCTCCCGCGAACGATTCACCGCATCGACCAACTGCTGGGGATCGGGACAGCTTACCACATACTTCTGTTCATAGATATCCTCGATCTGCACGAAATCGTCCCAACGCTTGGCATAGATCTTTATAGTCTGCCACTCCTTCAGATCATAGTAATAACCGTAATAACCGAAAAAACCATAACTGCCCAGCAACGGGAAGACATAACGCATGGCATCGGCATCGAGTCGGGCGACCGATTTCACATCGCCGATATGAATCCGGGTCAATTCCACCACACAATGTATCTCGACCGCCTCGTCGTCCACCTTCACATAACGCGGAATAGAGAGCATGTAGAGGGCAGCCACAGCCAGCACAAAAAAGAGGAACCATGCAGAAAGATACCCCCCGACCCCGAACAACCATAAAATCACACAAAAAACCGCCACAACGGCTACAATCACTATTGTGGTAATCCGTTTGCTGCGACGGTCGAACTTATATTTGAAAATCTCCTCCATATTTTTCCCCTTTGACACCGCCTTACTGTTGTCCGACGATCAGTCGTTTTCCCGGCCAATCCACGCTTCGGCTATCGCCAGATCGAAAGGTTCGGTGATTTTGATATTACTCCGCTCACCCTCACACAAAACAACCGTTTCGCCGGCACACTCCACCACCGTAGCATCGTCAGTAAAGACCGGTCGCCACAACTGGGCATATGCCCTGCGCATCAACTCTCCCCGGAATCCCTGTGGAGTCTGTACAGCCCGCAACCTGGCCCGATCAACAACCTCGGACCGTCCCTCGGTCTCTACCCTGCGGAACGAATCGACCGGTTCCACCACGGGAATCGCCGTTCCACTTTTCCGTACCGTATCCAATACCCGAAGAATCAATCTCTTACTCACCAACGGACGCACTCCGTCCTGTACCAAAATCTCCTCCGCATCGGGAACCATTGCCAAACCGGACCGGACCGACTGAAAACGATTTTCTCCCCCCGGACACACCCTATGGGTACCTTCGAGAAGATAGTCCCGACAGATCGTTTTCCAACGATCCATCTCCCCCGCAGGGAGCACCACCACTATATCGGCTCCGGGCAGGGTTGTCCGAAAACGTTCCAAGGTACGAACCAGTATCGGTCGCCCCGCCAACGGCAGAAACTGTTTGGGAATTTCCGATCCCATACGGGTACCTGCGCCCCCCGCCACGATAATCACTGCCGTCTTTCCCATCTATACTATTTTTTTCTCCTTCTCCTTCAAATACAACTCCACCAGCCGGATAACACTCTCCGACACAGGAGTGTAACCGAACGATACGAAACGACCTATTTTCAGCCCATCGTATCGATTCCGACGAGAAAGTATCCCCACCATTTCCTGCGAAAGAGCTGCTTTCCCGCCCCATAATCCGGCTATCTTGCCCGCAGTCGTCAATAGTTTCGCCCCGGCTTTCCATTTCGGTCCTCTGCGTCCTGCTGCCCGAGCTCCTGTCTCAAGTAATTCTCTGTAAGACAAATTTCCTCCACACAGAATGAAGCGTTCTCCGACAGCCTTCTCGCATACGGACAGTTCAACCAGAGCCCGGGCCACATCATGCACATCCACAAAACCGGTCATCCCCGTCGGATAGAACATCGCCCCCCGGGCCAAAACAGGAATAATCGCCGAACTGCCACTCTGCCAATCACCGGCCCCAAGAATCACCGCAGGATTGACCACCACGGCCCGAAGACCTTCGGTCATCCCTCTCCACACTTCATTCTCCGCAAAAAACTTGCTCACTCCATAAGGCGAAGTTCCCGCCAAACTCTCCAATATCCGGCTCTCATCAGTCAAGCCCTCATCCGGAGCCGTACCCAGAGCCGCTATCGAACTCACCTCCATGAAACGCCGCACGCCACATTCCAACGAAGCATTGACCAGGTGTGTTGTCATCTCCACATTAGTTTCGATCAACTCCTCTTCGCCTCCCCCCTCCAACGACACTTGTGCGGCACAATGATATACCGTATCCGTCTCTTTCAGCCACTCCTTCAACTCCCAGGGATTATTCAACGCCGTTTCGACAATCTGCAACACGCCCTCCCCAGGTTCCACACCCTCTCGCCTCAACGTGGCATATAATCTCTCCTGGCGGGCTCCTCGCCGAACCAACAACACCAAATGCGCATATCCCCGCCGCAACAACTCCGCCACCAGATGGCTTCCCAACATCCCGGTGGCCCCGGTCACCACGATCTTAGCCTCCTTCATCACCCCTTTACCGTTCGGCCCTTTCATCCGCTCATATCTTTATTTCTTCTCCCCGACCGATGCCGAAAGAAAAGTCACCCGATACGCATCCAGAGAATCGAGTTGAGTAACCACCCGCAATGAATCGGACGAAACCCCATTCAATTCAGCCAATACAAGGTGTTTGATCATTTCGAAATCGGCCCTGTTTTCCGCCGAAATCGGCTCGGTCGGTTCCGAAGGCACCTTTAACGGATCAATAGGCTGTCCGTTTCTCCATAGCCGAAAATCGAGATGAGGCCCCGTAGAGATTCCCGTCGATCCCACGTAACCGATCAGATCGCCCTGCGCCACATGCTTGCCCGTAGCCAATCCCTTGGCATATCCTCTCAAATGCAGATAACCCGACATCAGCCCCCGGGCGTGTTTGATCTTCACCATATTACCGTTTCCGCCCTTGTAACCCTTATAGACCACCACTCCATCAGCCACGGCATGAACCGGCGTCCCGGATGGCGCGGCATAATCCACTCCATGGTGCGGACGACGAATCTTGAGCACAGGATGGAGTCGGGAATTGGAAAAACGGGAACTGATCCGGGAAAACTTCAACGGAGCTTTGAGCAGATTCTTCCGCAAAGAGTTACCCTGTTCGTCCCAATAGGTGATTTTCGTCCCCTGCTTGAACGGGATCGCATAATAGGTCTTCCCCGCATGATTGAAGATAGCACCCCAGATCCGGCCTATGCCCACCGACACGGAATCCACATAACGTTCGTCGTAGATCACCGTGAAACTGTCGTCTTTCTGCAGACCGAAAAAGTCGATCGTCCAGGCAAAAATATCCGACAGGTCCATCGCCAAAGTCGGATTCAGGTCATTATCCACCATACAATTCCAGAGCGAACTGCTAATGGTGGCCGAACAACGCCGTCTCTCCACCTGTATCTCTTTGCTGCCGGTAGTCACCTGAACCGAATCGCCATCGAGCGAAATGACCACGAAGTCGGTCTGACTCTTTTCATAAGCGAAATGTTCCAATGCACGCGTCGAATCGGCACGCAAAAAAGCCGTATAAGCATGTCCCGCCCGCATATTGCGCAACGGGAAAACTCCTTCCGAAGCCCGCGACACCCGATCTACCACAACCGGGCCGATACCATATCGGGCAAAAATCGTGGAGAGCGTCTGACCGCTTTCCACCTCGCCCTCTTCGATGATATACTTGCCCTTGTCGATACCATACAACAATTCGGCAGAGGCGACTTCCTTGGGATCAGCCTCTTCCGAAGCGACCTCTCCGTCGCCCGCCACGGAACTCCACACCGCAACGATCACTACCAAGGCTGCCACTACGGCAGCACCCCAAATAATCCATTTTTTCTTTTCCATGACTTCAAAGTTACGGTTTTCTTCTTTCAGAAAAAACCGACAAGCCTTTCTTTTATTGTATTTTTATTAACAATTTCCGTCAAATTCTTACCGAACGACACCCTCCGGTAAAAACCCGTTTGTGTTTCCGGGATTAGTTTTTAACTTTGCCTGTCTCATATAATTGTCAAACACACAAATTTCATGAAAAGAAACTGGACCCTTCTCCTGTCGGCACTACTACTCTCGGTCGCCGGGCTGCATGCCCAAACCACCCTGAGAGCCAACCTGCCCGGATGGGCCATCGCCATCGGCAACATCGGACTGGAAACCGGGCTGAGCAAACATTTCACCCTGGTGGCTGAAGGTTATTACTCCCCTTTCTGGAATGTGGAAAACTTCCGCATGAGAGGCTACGCAATCACCCCCGAAATACGCTACTATTTCTGCGAAAAATTCAACAAACACTATCTGGGGTTGCACGGCAATTACGCCAACTACGAACGGCTGCAACTCAGCAAACAGAAAAATATCCGCGAAGGACATGCCTGGGCTCTGGGACTTGCTTACGGACATCAATGGATATTCAATCACCACTGGTATTTCGACCTGTTTATCGGCGTCGGCTGGTGGCATCTCAACAATGACCTCTATTGCAAACACGAACCCGATTATAAGATCGGCGAAAAACTCATCGAGAATAAATTCGGCATTACACGGGGCGGTGCCTCGTTCGTCTATCGTTTTTAGATTATGAAAAAGATTCCGTTCCTGCTAATCGTCCTGGTCGCTATGCTGAGTGCCTGCAAGGAAGAGACCTGTGACGTCTCGTTCTGCGACATGACTTTCCACTTCACCACCCCCAACGACGGCTCCGGACAATTTCCGGTCGAAAAACTGCAACTCTTTCTCAAAGACAATGTCAGAGATCAAATTTCAGGCCCTATCAACTTCGATCCAAGCGCATTAAGCGCTTCCGCCGAGGAAGATACGGAAGGAATGATCCATTTCTCCGCCACACAGCGAATCCCCCGGGGCGATTACACACTCTGGTGCTGGGCCAACGTACACGACGAGTCGGTATATTCGTTCGACCGCTACTCCCTCTCCATGAAAGAAAATATCACCGGATCATACTATCTGCTGGGGAAAGCATCCAACCTGCAAATCACCCAGCGTCTGATGGAAACTTCGTTCGACCTTACACCCGTCACCACCCAAGTACCCGTCAGCATACAAATGACTTACGACAAAATCATCTCGCTCTATATCGCGGATGTAGCCAATCAAGTCGATGCCTCGGGCAACTACTCCGGAGCAACGACAATGGCCTACGAAGCCGATCGTTTCAACGATATGCCGCCCGCCACAATCTATCTGTTTCCTCCCGTGGAGAACACCACGACCGAAAATCCGACGCAATCCAGCGAATTTTCGCTCACCTACCAGATCGGATCGACCAATTACGTGGAACAGACCGAGGTCATATTACAAACAGGTAAAATTGTGCCTGTAACCTTCGCCGAACCCTGATCCCGGTATCGTAAAGCAAGAAAAAAAGAGACAACACGACAGCTTCTTTCTGTCGTGTTGTCTCTTTTTGATAAAACATCATTACCTTTGCACCGAAATTTTTTTGATGTATCGCTATGACGCAAGACCGTCTGGTTACGCCGAGCTATTGTTTTATCCTCTCGGCCAATTTTCTACTCTATTTCGGGTTCTATCTGTTAATGCCCGTGCTGCCGTTTTACCTGACCGAAGTGTTCCATACGGGAAATGCAACGGCGGGTATCGTGCTCAGTTGTTATACTATCGCAGCACTTACCATCCGCCCCTTTTCGGGCTATCTGCTCGACACGTTCGCCCGTAAGCCGCTTTATCTGTTCGCCTTTTTCATCTTCACGGCAATCTTCGCAGGATATCTGCTGGCCGGTTCACTCACCCTGTTTATCATCCTGCGCGTACTGCACGGCGTGGCATTCGGAACGGTCACCGTATCGGGCAATACGATCGTAATCGATATCACACCATCCTCCCGAAGAGGCACGGCACTGGGCTACTATGGACTCTCGAACAACATCGCCATGTCTGTCGGCCCGATGGTCGGTCTTTTTCTGCACGATTTTTATTCCTTCCCGACCATCTTTATCTGTGCCCTGGGTTCCTGTACGCTCGGATTCATCATGGCTACTTTCGTGAAAACACCTGTCAAACAACCCATCAAACGAGAACCCATCTCTCTGGACCGTTTCATCCTGCTCAAGGGAATTCCTGCAGGGTTTGCACTGTTACTGCTTTCGATTCCTTATGGCATGACCACCACCTATGTGGCCATGTATGCCCGCCAACTGGGCATCACGGGCGGATCCGGACTCTTCTTCACGCTGATGGCCATAGGGATGGCCGTATCACGTATTTTCTCGGGCAAACAGGTCGACAAGGGACGTATTCCGCAAGTCATCTCATTGGGCATGTATCTGGCCTGTTTCTGTTTCTTCGCCCTCGCCTCCTGTGCCTCTATTGCCCATTGGAATTCCCATGTCAGCACGTTTGTCTACTTCGGAGTGGCACTACTCCTGGGAGTGGGATTCGGCACCATGTTCCCGGCATTCAATACCCTGTTCGTCAATCTGGCTCCCAACAGTCAGCGGGGAACGGCTACTTCAACCTATCTTACCTCCTGGGATGTAGGAATCGGTATCGGATTGGTCGTAGGCGGATATATCGGACAGATCAGTACGTTCGACATGGCCTACCTGTTCGGTGCCTGCCTGACCATCATCTCTATCCTTTATTTCCATCTTCGGGTAGCTCCTCACTTTGAGCGAAACAAACTACGCTAAACCCAAAGTGACAGAAGAGTGGTTTATTTCGATTTTTTTTGTAATTTCGAAATACTACTAACCACCATTAATACGCTTCCCATGAAAAACAACTACTCCGTAAGGGGTTTTGTATCTCTGTTTTTCATTTTATCTGCCATTTTACCTCTTCCCGTTCAAGCACAGCCATCCGGATATCCTCTCCGGATCAAATCAGAAAGAGATAAATACAGCGTCAAATTAATCGCAGAGAAA
>CALVFY010000054.1 GCA_944326945.1 uncultured Rikenellaceae bacterium | reverse complement strand
TGGCATACAGCTTGTCACTAAAGTTAAAAACAATATGAAGAACTCACTGATGAGTATTGCCGACAAAATCTTGCTCCAAAAAAGAGCCTTGATTGCTAATAAAACGGCCAAGAAGAAAGAGGAGATCGAAAAACAGCTCCAAGATAAACGAATGGAGCTTCTTATGGAGGTATTCAATTTCGGCGCTGAACTGATGAAAGCCCGGACAGAAGCTCAATTGGAGGATTTGGAAGAACAGTCAGAGCGTAATGAAGAGTGGGCCGAGGAAGAGAAAGAACGAATCGACCGACTGGAGGAGGCTGGGGCCATCTCCAAAGAGCAGGCAGATGCTCGTAAAGCTGCAGTTGATGATCAGGCTTCAGCACGTGAAGATGAAATTGAACAGAAAAAGAAAGATATTCAAAGAAAACAAGCTATATACGATAAAATGATGGCTATAAACAAAGTAGGTATAGCTACAGCCGTTTCTATTATGAACTCAGCTCAATTAGGATTTCCCGCAGCTATTCCTTTTATCGCAATGGCGGCAGCTCTTGGTGCTATTCAACAAGCTACAATTCTGGCTACTCCTATTCCGGAATACGCCCAAGGAACGCAGGATCACCCGGGAGGTCTTGCCGTGGTGGGTGACGGCGGTCGTTCTGAGATGGTGGTGACACCGACTGGTTCGGTTTACAAGACACCTTCCACTGATACACTTATAGATTTACCTGAACATTCTATTGTATTGCCCGATTACAGTAAGGCCATTAACGCTTTTGCGTTTGAGAAGTTGCCTGCAATGCCTGTTAGGCATACTGATTCGGCAATCAAACTTTCAGAGATGGAGGGATTGTTTAAAACGACTAATAAGCAGATTGGTGCTTTCATGTCCAGTTTCAACCGCTACAAAAAGAACCAACGGTACGATGCCCTGTGCAGCCGGAAAAGAGCGACTAAAATTTCATAGATATGATCACTTTACCCATTTCAAAATTCGAACTTGTTTCGTATGAGCATTATAATGACACGATTACTCCGGTTTATTATGCCGACCGCTTCGCGGCTAATGCTGATGACGGAACGGTTGATTTGAAAGAAATGACGGGCCGGGCGGCATACGACTACAAGCTGTCGGAGGGCGTCGGTTTTATATCTGCTTCCCTGCAAGGGGAGGTGTCCACTCTGATGAAGATACTGTGTGCGGAGGGAAATACTGTCCTCTCAGTGACGGATGTTATGATAATAAACCGTCCCGGTCCTGTCACTTTCGACATTCCTGCCGGTTGTACGGATATTTGGGTGTCGTATGTTTCGGCTCCGGCTGAACCGATGCCTTTGGAATTGACGACTTCCGACGCACTGGATGTGAGTTTATGGGTGGCGAACTGGGCCGATCTGGAGGTAAGCATGGAGCGGGACGGAACCTCGGGCACCATGACAGAAGTGTCGTTTCCGGTAGAATTGGTACTGGACGCCCGGGATTTCGTACGCGAGCAGTTCTGTAAATATGGACTGTATGCCGATGTATGGATCAATATCTATAAACGAGGGGACCACGATAACAACTACACATTGATTAAGTCGATGAAGCTCGATTTCGAGAGCTATACGGAACGGGATGATCGGGTCGAGATCGAGGGCGTGAAAGATGAATTGAGCGAGTATGTCAATTCGAAAGGGAAAAACAAATACGATATTCTGGTCAGCGATTTAAGTCCGTCAAAGTGGAAATATAACCGGATAGAGCTGCTGAATATGGGAGCGTATACGATTGCAGAGGGGCAGAATATATCGGATAAAAATCCTCGACCCAGTATTTATTGCCCGATCCGGGTCAATCTCGACAATGCGGAAATGGTGCCCGGTAGTCAGGAGCACGACATGAAGAGCCAGCCGGCTGGGACACACGCAACGGATGACTTGACTCAATATTTTTTCAAAGCGGCCGGTCCGGTCAGTTTATGGCTGAGGATAAAGGGTGTTTTCTATATAGAATACATCTATTCGGGCACGGGAATAGATTTCTATAAAGTGGCCACATTCTGTTTGTATCAAGACCAGAACCGGATTGGACAGTGGCCGCTCAGCACTCCTAAAGGAAACTGGCAGGAGTCGGACGGCACCCACTACCGATATGAGGTCAGTGTCGATTATTATGAAAAAATCACTTTGTACGCAAACCATGTTTTACGTCTGGGATTCGGATTCAATATGAGTGTATCATCCATTCCGGAAGTACGCTTCCTTGCCGGATGCGTCTCGTTCGACGCCATGTCTGTTGAATTCATGGCCGAGGGGGAGAATGCGGCTCCTCCGGTAGATATCGACGTTATCAAGCCCGAAACCTTGCTCCAGACATATCTCGACAAGATCGCAGACTATCCCGGGCAGTTCACCGGGAAAATAGAATGGGACGGGCAGATCAATCCGATGATCTGTGCCGCCGAAAGTATCCGTGGGTTTGCGGATGCTTATCTGCATGGTTCATTAAATGATTTCATCGAATGGATGAAGGTGTTGGGGTATGAACATCAGATTATCGGTAAGGAACTGACCTTTGCGCCGCGGGATACCTTTTTCAAAGGGGATACCACAGCCCTGACGCTGGCCGAAAACGAGGTGGCCGATCTGGTGGTGGAGGCGGACAGCACGCATGCCTATACCAATATCAGCATAGGGTATGAGAAACAGGACTACGACAAGGTAAACGGACGTTTCGAGCCGAACGGCACATTCGAATACACGACCGGATACACGGCCAAAGATGAAAACCGGCTGGAACTGGTCAGTCCATACCGGGCCGATTCGATAGGTATTGAACTGCTCCTGCAGGAGAGGGATAAAACGACGACGGACGATAAGTCGGACAACGATATTTTCGTGGTGGATATGGTATTTGACGAGTCAAACGGATACTACACTGAATACAAGGGCATCGTTATGTGGGCGAATGCCAATATTGTAGATCCGGCGGAGGTGCCCTCGTCACCCCGTTTCCATGTCGATTCGTTCAATGCCCGGTTTAATCCGTACTATCTGGTGAAGTATAACGAGAGCCTGATCGGGGTAATTACCGACCGTATTACCTATACATCGACGGACATGTGCAAAGATGCGGAACTCATGGTGGCTGAAGGAGACGATTACGTGCAAGGGAATAATATGCGGGAAAACCAGCCGATCACGAAACACCTGTTCAGCCCGATAGAGTACAATTTTGCCACCGGTAACTGGTACGATCTTCCGCCGCAGGACGTTCGTGACGGCCTTGTCTATTTCACCTATAAAGGGACGCAACTGAAAGGGTATATCATCGAGGTGATGAAGAATTATACCCAAGAGACGGAAACCACATGGAGACTGCATGCGGTAATTGAAGAGGGAGAGTAATTTACTCTCCCTCGTTTTATTCAGCGATGATCTGGTCGAAATCTTTCCAGTGGTAAGCTCTTTTATATTCGTCGATAGCTTTTAGAGGAACATATAGCTTGCACTTCTTTTTATCTACATTGGCAAAAGTGCTTTCGAACAGTTCCGGAGGGGTTGTGTTCAGAGAATGTATCTCCACAATATTAGGGCAGCCTGCGAATGAGGAATAACCAATTTGTTTCAATCTGAAACCCAATGTTAATTTTTTCAAATTGCGACATCCAATGAATGCCTTATCATTGATAATCTTGACCCCTTCCCCTGTGTCGACCACTTCCAGATTCGTGCAATTCATAAAAGATTCATCACCGATTCTGTTGGTATATTCATTCAGTTCAACGTGGGTCAACCCATTGAATCCTTCGAAAACATTTGCTCCGATTCCTCCGGGATATTCTCTCTTTGGCAGTTGTAGTTTCCCTGACAAAAACGGATTTTTGCATTTGTCTATATGCACATGGAATGTATGGGTGTCAGGATGAAGATACTTCCACAATTGGAAGTCCCCCACCCACCATTTCTTGTCGTATTCGTTTCCGCTATTGAATTTTAAGGCGACTACAAGTATCAGAATGATGATGGCGATTACTGCTAACATTTGTATACAATTAATGTTTTTTAAAAAATCTCAATGTATTGACGGTCTGTGGTATGAATAAGTGAGGTTAATCAAAATATTTTTATAGTAATGCATTATTGGTTGAGTATTTTTTTCTTTTGCGCATCAAATTCTTCCTGGGTCAATACTCCCGCGTCCAAAAGCTCTTTTAATTTTTTAAGCTCGTCTGCAACACTCGTAATAGGTGCTTTTGTTTCAGATTTTTTTGTGAGGGGAGTTATGACTTCTTTGTGTGAAAGAGCTTCAACAATTTCACACCAATAATTACCGGGAGTGCCTGCAACCAAAATTAACATCCATTTATAGCCGTAGCTTTTACTTCCACTCAAGCCAATTTTTTTTATGGTAAGAGATCGGTTTGCCCATAATGATTTAAGGTATTTTAATTGGACAGTCCCGTTATAGGTCATCAGGTTTACAAATGAAGCCGGAGATTCATAAATGAATTGGAAACCCTTATTATCATTACTGCCGTACCCTAATTTTATTGTTTGCCCCACATAAAATATATTGCCATCTTTTAAGAATAAAGTGTCGTTTTTAAGGTAACCGAATTCATTTTGTTTTATTTCGGGGGTTTTTCGGGATGATTTCTTTTTAGAAGATTTATTTTTGAAAAAATCGCTGATCGATGAGTTTTTCTCTTCCTGTGTTGTATCGGCTTTAGGTTTATCGGATTTGAATACTTGTGCATTGGTATTCAATGCAAACAGAGTGATTGTTAAGACAAGTAGAATTTTCTTCATGGTATCCGGATTTTTGGGTTAAAGTTACCGAAAAATAGATGATTCTTTTGTGATTTGCAAAATATTTTGTATGTTTGTGATGTCTACAGTTCGATGTACTTAATCATCTCGCAGAGCAAGCGGTTATTTGCTCAATTGTATTGGGCTTTTTTTATGCCCATATATTAGATATGGCGGTTGCCTTTACGTAAGTTATTGGATGCTCTTCGGGGTGATTCATCGACTGTAGACAGCGTAAATGGCAACCGCTTTTGTTTTGCCAATTTTTAAACTTTTAAATGTCTACAGTCATGAATGAATTAGTTATTCAAGGTCAATCAGGCCAAGACGTAACGACAAGTCTAATTGTCGCGCGGGTGTTCAATAAAGAGCACAATAAAGTAGTGCGAGACATCGAATCTCTTTCCTGCTCAAATCATTTTAGGGTCGCCAATTTTGGCGAGGCTACATTTCAAAACCCCAAAACAGGGCAATCCCACAAAATGATTGAAATGACTAAAGACGGTTTTTCGTTTTTGGTTATGGGCTATACAGGGGCAAAGGCGGCTCAATTCAAGGAGGCGTTCATTAATGAGTTTAATCGTCGGGAAGCTATGTTGAAAAGTGATGATTACATTCTCGCCCGTTCGCAGGAGATTCTGCACCATCGCCTCCAACTGGCCGAACAGCAGCTCCAGATAGCCCAAGGCACTATCGAAAAGCAGGAGGAGCAAATCCGGCATTTGGCACCGAAAGCTGCCTATACGGATGAGGTTCTTCAATCGACCTCGACCTATACTTTAACCCAGATAGCCCACGACCTCGGACTCCGGAGTGTTCATGCGCTGACAAAGGTATTAATGGAGAAAAAGATACTGTTTCGTCAGAGCGGGCAGTGGCAACCCACGGCCAAAGTTGCGGGAAAAGGGTATTTCGACACCCGGACGGCGAAGTTCGTCAAGTCGGACAATACGATAGGGACCAGCCTGTCGACGGTCATTACGGAAGAAGGTCGTCTGTTTTTGCACAATTTAATTAATGGGAGGGCATAATCATGGAACAGAATATCAATGTAAACAATCCGTATCTATATGCGATAGTAAAGGCCATGCAGGATTT
The DNA here is from genome assembly GCA_944326945.1 of uncultured Rikenellaceae bacterium. GTDB lineage: Bacteria > Bacteroidota > Bacteroidia > Bacteroidales > Rikenellaceae > Gallalistipes. Next base: position 3,857 of record CALVFY010000054.1, on the reverse strand, counting down.
TTTACTGGAAGAAATGCAGGGTAATTTGCATTCAGAATTACGATTGAAAAGTAAGATAGAGGCTGCCCGCCAGTTGTTTGTCCAGGAAAGGGAAGATTTACAACGCCAATATAGGCAACAGAGGCAGACCTCTGTGCGATAAACAGACTGAACGATTATGAATGCCGCTCCCACCGAAACGGGGGCGGCATTTTGTGTATAAATTTTGATTTATGGAATTATTTTGTATATAAATTTTGCTTTTCAAAATAATTGTGTCAAATTTGCGTTGTAATAACAAATGTAATGAGAATCGTATCGCATAGAAAGCTGAAAGAATTTTACGAGACGAAAGGTCGGGAGGATTCCCGGGTGGCTCTTGAGCGATGGTATGATATAGCGGAGAAAGCAGAATGGAGCAACTTATCGGATATAAAGGAGGATTTCCCATCTACGGATTATGTAGGCAACCAGCACTATGTGTTTAATATAAGGGGAAATAAATACCGACTTGTTGTTGTGGTTAAATTCACGATAGGATACATTTTCATTCGTTTTGTAGGGACTCATGCAGAATACGACAAAATAGATTGTTCCACCATTTAAAAAGAGTTTATATGAATAAGGTTACTAAAGCGCAATACGAATTTGCCCGGCAGCGGGTAGAGGAGCTTTTGCCGTTGGTGGATGACAATACACCCGCCAATGACAGGAATGCGGTAGAACTGACTCTTGTTTCCGAAACAGTCATTGCGTACGAAAAGGAGCACTGTCCGATCGGGAAACCGAGTGTGTCGGAATTGATCGAGCTGTCGCTCGAAGAGAAAGGAATCACTCAAAAGCAGCTTGCCGAAGAAATCGGGGTTAGTGCGTCCCGGATCAATGATTACGTATCGGGTCGCTCCGAGCCCACGCTGCGGATTGCACGATTGTTGTGCCAGGCGTTGAATATCCCTCCGGCGTTGATGCTGGGTTTGTGATCCGTGAGAGAAATACATTGGGGAGGCCTCCGTAAATCGGGGGCCTTTTTGTTTTGACCCGTATGTAAAAAACGCAGGGCGATAATGTAAATAATCGGGGGGTGGAATATGGTGTGAGAGGACAGGGTATAGGTACCTTTGTAAGGGTAAATGCAAAGTTATGATACCTATATCGATATCAAAATTCAGTTCGTTGAATTTCGGGCATAAATGGCGGCTCGGTTTTCAGACGCCAGTCGTGTATGAACAGAAGTTTATGGTCGGAGATATTGTCCGGGTCCAGTATTCTGTTCCCAAAGCAGACCCGTTCCGGATTGTACCGCAGCTCGTAGACCGTAATACGGGAGTGGTGACAGAATTGACTCCCTTGTTGATTCCTCTGGCAAATAACGACACCTACAATGTGGCAGATGTGAGTTTTGTCACGGAAGAAACGGGACTGTTCACATTTCAGATTGTTCAGGGGACCACCCCGGAACACATCGTGGCGTATTCCGATTTTTGCGTGAAAGATAATTTGGCGGATACGGTGCTGCTCGGTTATGAAAACAGGCGGGATGAGTTTGATGTGTTTTTCGGCGGACGACCATTTTATTTCCGGGTAGAAGGTATTTTTCTCCCTTCTGAACGGACATTCGACGTGGAGGATGAAACGTTCCGCGACCAACGTTATACATTGACCCAGCTGTCGGCCCTCCCATACTCTAAACAAACATTGACAATAGGCGGGGGATATGGCGTGCCGTATTGGGTTGCGGAAAAGATCAATCTGATTCTGTCCATGACGGATGTCACGATTAACGGAATTCCTTTTGTGAGGAGCGAGGGGGCCTCTCCGGAGTTGACCCAGCTGCATAACGATTATCCGATGTTCGTCTATAAGATAGAGCTTGAAAGGAAGGAAACGGGTTATGGTCTTGATGCGAATATATTTGAAGCAGTGCCGATTGTGACTTCAGACGGAGATGCGGTGACTAATTCAGAAGGAGATTCGATCATGGGAGTATTTTAAAACGGGACGATATTATGGAGAAAAAGTTTTGGGCCGATTTCGGACAACGGTCAATGGTCAATACAGAGGATAAACTGATGATAGGCAATTCGGAAACTGGAGCCACGGAGTATTGCGACATCAACGGACTAGCCGATTGTCTGAAGCCGGAGATGCAGGGCGAGCCGGGCGAGTCGGCTTACCAAATATGGCTGGACCAGGGAAACGAGGGGAGCGAGGCGGATTTCCTTGCCTCGTTGGCCGGATCGGGAATTTCAGCTTACGATATCGCGGTAGCAAACGGATTCGAGGGAACGGAGCAGGAGTGGCTGGCGAGTCTGAAAGGGGAGAAAGGTGATCCGGGGGCCGGGACGGTGGACACGGCTACGGGAAATGTTACATTGAGCGATACGGAGGTTGACGAGGGTGTAGAAAATGCCGTACAAATCGGCATAGGAGCGGTTGCCGGACCCAATGGAGGGATCGCGATAGGGAAAGGAGTGCAAGGAGCCGATAGTGGGGTTACGATCGGTAATGGCTCGATCGGCGACCTGGGGTCGGTGAGTATCGGATCGTCCAGAGTCGGGCAGGAAGGGGTGGCGATTCTGGGGAGTTCCAGTTCATTACAGGCGATTGCGATAGGGTACCAATCTGTCGCGGGGGAATGTAGTGTGGCTTTGGGGAGAGGAGCTTCAGCATCAGGAAATGATTGTGTCGCGATAGGGAATGATAGTAATGCACAAGGAGATCGTAGCAGTGCTATTGGGAAAGGGGCTACAACCAGTACTGCGCAGTCTGGTTCGATCATGCTGGGAGCAGAAGATCTCACCCATCTGTATAGTTACCGGACCCTCGAAACCCCATCGGATGAACGGGATAAGGTGGATATCGAAAGCATGCCGGAAGAAACCGTTCGTAATATTATCACAAAATTACGCCCCGTAATATTCCATCGGAATAATCGATCGGATTATGCATTTAGCCATGTTAATGAGAAAGGCCATACGGTTCGAGAATCCATTTACGATAAAAATGGAAATCTTGTTAATTATGACAAAGAGGCACATGCCCGAGGTGATAAGAAAGGGACCAGAACACATATAGGGTTGATCGCCCAGGAGGTACAGGAGTTGTTGCGCGAGGTGACGGGCGGCGACGGGTTCGGTGCGATCGTAGGCGATACGGCTTACGGGAATCCGGCCGTGACAGCAGAAGGAAATCAATTGACGCTGGCCTACCAGAATTTCATTCCTCTGTTGATCCGAATGATTCAGACACAGCAGGCAGATATAGATGAACTTAAAAAACAGATAAGCTATGGCAAATAAGACAAACACTGCGATTTATCGCAAACTTCCGGACGGGAGACTTGATCCGATCAATCCGGAGACAGTAACGGAAGTGGTGACTCGGGACGATGTGTCTCTTGATAGTATATTGGATAATTTACGACAGAGTACACAAACAAATGCAGAACAGATAACAGAACTGCAGGAATCCTTGGCTTTAAAAGCGGATAAAAAAACACCTAATACTCCGGGTAATTTAGCCGCTTTAACTGAAGATGGGAATTTGTCGGACAGCGGTAAATCCATGACTGATTTGGATAATCAGTTCAGTAGCATTAATACTACCCTTGAAAGTGTCAATGAAGAATTACCCAAGAAAGCGAATAAAGTAATTCCCAGTCAATCCGGGAACCTGGCGGGGCTTACATTGGAAGGGGATTTGTCGGACAGCGGGATAGCTCCAGTAAATGTAGCGAGACTGGATGACAACGGCGAACTGCTTCCGGCACAGATATCTCCGTTGCAGGGGCGTCAGACGGGTGTAAAAACGTCGAACGGATACTTCAGTTCGACGGCTCCGGAATTGCTGATAGAGGGGAGCGTAACCCTTGAAATGAC
>CALVFY010000053.1 GCA_944326945.1 uncultured Rikenellaceae bacterium | reverse complement strand
GAGAAACAGATACACGCGAAGGCCGATCGTTCAGTTCGAACAGAAATTCCATCAAAATCGAACATGAAGACGGTACTGTGGCCCATTACTGTGTATTGAAAGCCTCCTCGATAATGGTAGAAGAAGGAGATATTGTCTATCCGGGCACCCCTTTAGCCTTAGCCGGGACCTACGACGGACAAAAATACGAAACCCGAATCTTTATTACCTACAAAATCCTCAAACAACAGGATTACGAACATTTCAAAGAAAGTCTGACCTCCAGCGTATATATAGATCCCGTTTTTGCTACGGATCAGGGAAACACGAGACTCTCTTCCAACCAGAGTTATCGGGCTGTGCAAACAGATGAAATGGCCAAGGCTGAGATGAATAAACGAGAACTCAAGTCATTAAGGAAAACCGCCGGAAAATAATTCCCGATCCTCAACAGTCTAATCGCCCTAAATCCCGACGCAGAATCAGAACTCCGACGTAAAATAAAAATGGATGTCGGGGAACTTCTCTTGAGCCATAGCCAATGCATAGGAGGTATCGGCCAGGAAAACCTCGCGGCCATGCTTGTCCGTAGCCAGGTTATTATACTTCCGTTTGCGGAAATCCTCCAACTGGGCCTGATTGTCGGACTGTATCCAGCAAGCCTTGTAGATCTGAATCGGTTCCCATTTACAGATGGCATTATACTCGTGTTCCAACCGATATTGAATCACCTCGAACTGAAGAGCTCCCACCGTACCGATAATCTTACGACCGTTCATTTTATTGATGAAAAGCTGAGCTACACCCTCATCCATCAACTGGTCGATTCCCTTGGCCAGTTGTTTGAATTTCTGAGGGTCCCCGTTTTCAATATATCGGAACAACTCGGGCGAGAAGGAAGGGATACCCGTAAATTTCAACTTTTCTCCCTCGGTGAACGTATCCCCGATCTTGAAATTACCCGTATCATGCAGGCCCACGATATCGCCTGGGAACGCCTCGTCGATCACCGACTTCTTCTCGGCCATAAAAGCCGTGGGCGACGAAAATTTCATCGTTTTCCCACTGGGTACGTGCAGATAGTTCTTCCCCCGCTCAAACCGTCCGGAACAGATCTTCATGAACGCAATCCGGTCTCGGTGATTGGGATCCATATTGGCGTGGATCTTGAAAATGAACCCGGTCATCTTCTCTTCATAGGGACTGATCTCCCGCTGTTCGGTTTTGGAGGGTCGCGGCGAAGGTGCAATCCGAATAAAGCACTCCAGCAACTCCCTCACTCCAAAATTATTGATCGCACTGCCAAAAAATACCGGAGCCAATTCCCCTCGCAGATAAGCCTCCCGTTCGAACGGCTCATAGACCCCTTCCACCAGATCCAGATCCTCCCGCAACCGTGTGGTAAACGGATGGATATATCTATCCAATTCGGGAGAATTGAGCGTTACCTCCACATGATCGGAAGCCGTCTGCCGATCATCCGAGGTAAACAGCGACAAGTTATTCTCATACAGGTTATATACCCCCTTGAAAGTAGGTCCGTCGCTGATCGGGAAAGCCAGCGGACGAACCTTGATCTTCAGTTCTGACTCCACCTCGTCCAGCAGATCGAACGGATCCTTGCACGGTCGGTCGAGTTTGTTGATAAAGACCATCACCGGAGTTTTCCGCATCCGACACACCTCCATCAACTTACGGGTCTGGGTTTCCACCCCCTTCGCACCGTCGATCACGATAATGACGCTGTCCACAGCCGTCAACGTACGATAGGTATCCTCCGCAAAATCCTGGTGACCGGGCGTATCGAGAATATTGATCTTACAACCGCCATATTCGAATCCCATCACCGAAGTGGCCACCGAAATACCCCTCTGACGTTCGATCTCCATGAAATCGGACGTAGCGCCTTTCTTTATCTTATTGGACTTCACGGCTCCGGCCACATGAATGGCTCCTCCGAAGAGCAATAATTTCTCGGTTAACGTAGTCTTTCCGGCATCCGGATGGCTGATAATGGCGAATGTTCTCCGCCGTTCGATCTCCTCTCTGAGTGTCATGCAGTATTTATTCCTCTATGATATCAATATTCGTTCTGCGTGGTGAGCGGGTAGTCCAGCGAATAGTGCAATCCCACGCTCTGTTTCATCTGTTGGGCCTGTTTGATGATCAGGTAACCGATGGCAATCATATTCCGCAATTCGCACAGTTCCTGACTCAGCGTCGATTTCATATAAAGTTCCTCGGTCTCCCGATAGATGATCTCCAGTCGACGACGGGCCCGATCCAACCGCAGATTGGATCGCACGATTCCCACGTAATTACTCATGATCTGTTGCATCTCCTTACGGTTCTGGGTAATAAGCACCATCTCCTCCGGATTGCTCGTTCCCTCGTAGTCCCAATCGGGGATCCCGTGCTGAAGTGAAATGTTTTCTATTTGGGCCATCGAATGGTTGGCAGCCTGATCGGCATAGACAGCCGCCTCGATCATAGAATTGGAGGCCAAACGATTGGCCCCGTGCAATCCCGTACAGGAAGTTTCGCCCAAAGCATAAAGATGACGGATCGAAGTCTCCCCGTTCAGATCGACCCGTACTCCACCACAACAATAGTGTGCAGCCGGTGTCACGGGGATCATATCCTTCGTGATGTCGATACCGATCGACAGACACTTCTTATAGATATTCGGGAAGTGATGGATCACATCCTTGGGATCTTTATGAGTAATATCGAGATAGACAAACTCCTCACCGCTGATCTTCATCTCGCTGTCGATACTGCGGGCCACCACGTCACGCGGCGCCAGCGAACCCATCGGATGGTATTTCTGCATGAACTCCTTGCCGTTCTGCAGCCGCAGAATTCCACCAAATCCGCGCATAGCCTCCGTAATGAGGAACGAGGGTCGTTCTCCCGGATTGTACAACGACGTCGGGTGGAACTGGATGAATTCCATGTTGTCGATCACGGCTTTGGCCCGGTGAGCCATGGCGATTCCGTCGCCCGTGGCCACCAAAGGATTCGTCGTGGTATGATACACATTCCCCACTCCTCCCGTAGCCAAAACGGTCACTTTGGAAAGAACGGTAACGATATGTTTTTTCTTCAGATCAAGCACATAAGCGCCGAAACAGGTGATGTCCGAAGTACTCTTACGCACCAATTGTCCCAGATGGTGCTGGGTGAGCAGATCCACCGCGAAATGGTGTTCCAACACCTCGATATTGTGATGACGTTTCACCTGACGGACCAAAGCTCGTTCGATTTCGGCACCGGTCAGGTCGTCGTGGTGCAGAATACGATGTTCGGTATGTCCTCCCTCGCGGGCCAATTCATAACGTCCTTCGGGTGTTTTGTCGAACCGCGTGCCCCAGGCAATCAGATTCTTGATGAGCTCCGGGGCCCGCCGTACCACCAACTCTACGGCATCGCGATTGTTCACCCACGACCCACACACCATCGTATCGTGGATATGCTTTTCGAAAGTATCGGGTTCGTAGGTCACCGAAGCGATCCCCCCCTGGGCATAATTGGTATTACTTTCGCTGATCTCGCCTTTGGTAACGATCACCACGCGCCCGTGTTCGGCCACTTTCAGCGCATAGGTCAAACCGGCTATTCCACTGCCGATTACCAGATAATCCGTTTCTATACTCATAATGTCAGTTTTTTAAGCTCCACGAGGTCGCCGGCGAAGACGTTACGGTCCACGCCGCCACGGATTCCTGTCAGGAAGTGCGAGTCGGTGTGCTGCCAGAACACCCAATCCAAATGGTGGGGATTTTGCGTATAGTCTGCGATCCAGAGCGTATATTTGTCCGCAGGAAAATCCTCCTGCAGGTAGTGTTCATAAAATCTCGTCGAACAATAGATAATAGGATTCACCCCGTAATAGCGATGAATCTCCCGACAAAAGGCTTTGGCCTCACGCACCGAGCGTTTGGGATCCTTCATGAAACGATGCCGTTCGATATCGAGCACGGGGATTAAATTTCCTTTTTTGAGTTTCGCCGTCCGGATAAAATTACGTGCCTGCGCTTTCCCACTGGTGCGATGGCCGAAAAAGTGATAGGCTCCCCATAAAATACCGGCCTTATCGAGCGCCTTGGCATGACGGGCATAGGACGGATCAGTAATCAGCGTTCCTTCGGTAGCCTTAAGGAAGACAAAATCGGGTTTATTCTCCTCGGCGACCACTTCCCAGTCGACCCGTTTCTGGTGTCTGGAGACGTCTACCCCCCAGAGTTCATAATCCGAAGGCTGCAACTGCCGATGGCATCCGACCGATGCAACGACACAGAACAATATGACGACTATCCGTTTCATAAGCTAAAGCAGGCGCAAAGTTAATAAATTGTTTTAACTTTGCCAGCCATAACCCGACATATCGTCTATGAAATACACGTTTCCGTTCCTACTGTTTGTCCTTTTCGGGGAGATTCTTTACGCCTCGGAATCCGATTCCGTACGCAATTATCGGCTTGACGAAGTGGTTGTCACCGCCACCCGGGCCCCGCTTCCTCTGAAAAATGCCCCGATATTGACCCGAGTCATCTCTGCGGCGGAGATCCGACGTTCGGCCATTCCCACCCTGCAGGGTCTGTTGGAAAAGGAGCTGGCCGGAGTGGAATTCCACCAGGCAGGTTACGGACAAAGTCTTTCGTTTCAAGGGCTCGATGCCCGATATGTACTTTTTCTGGTAGACGGCGAGAGAATGGCCGGCGAAACCTATGGAAACATAGACTACGCCCGCATTCCGCTTTCGAATATCGAACGTATCGAGATCGTACGAGGAGCCTCGTCGGTACTCTATGGATCCAGCGCCATGGGAGCCGTGGTGAATATCATCACCCGTATGCCGCAGGAGAGGATCGAAGTGAACGGCTCCCTTCGCTACGGAACCCCCTTCCAACGGAACGGCGACGAAAAGATGGGGAGTGGCGCTTCGACACACGACCTGGACACCTATCGCGATCGACTCGACCTGGCCAATCTTCGGGGAGAGATGAGCGTGGGGCTGAAACTGAACAAATTCCGCTCACTCACTACAGCCTCCTATCGTTCGGTGGACGCCTATCGGCTGACCGGCACGAAAAACGAAGAGCGTCACTACGACCGGCTGGTCCCCATGCTTCCCGACATCTCTTCGATGATGACCGGCAATCCTTCCTTCACGGAAGGAACCCCCATCCTCGACACCACGATCAGCACCCCTCCCGATGCGCGCGGACTGAGTGTCAGCGGCTGGCGGGACTGGAGCATCGGACAACGATTCGACTACGAATTGTCGGATCAATTCCGTTTCGAACTCTCGGGCAACTATTTCCAGAAACAAAGATATGATTTTCAGACCAGTATCATGGACGACAATCCGCTCTCGGGAGTCTTCGGCAACAACGACGTATGGACATTCGAAAGTTATCGGGGATACAATCTGAAAGCCCTGATGGAACACTCGCCCAACCGTCGCAACAAGATCTATCTCTCCTATGTTCGCGACGAGTATCGGAGGGATCTGGACAGCCTCAGCGGCATTCGCACCCCCAAACAACGTCATACCTATAACATGCCTCGCCTGCTCTGGACCCTGGACGCCGGACAATCCCACCGACTGACCACCGGACTGGAGATGACCAACGAACAACTGCGTTTCGACCTGAATGCCGATCCGGCCGGATTCGACGATGTCAAAAGTCTGAACACCGTCTCGGCCTATGTGCAGGACGAGATCATGACCGGTCGCAAGATCAGTTTCGTGGTGGGCGTACGGGGCGAGTACAACAATCGATTCGGCTGGCAGGTCACCCCGAAAGCCTCGGCCAAACTAACCACAGGCGATTTCTCGGTACGGGCCAACTATTCGAACGGCTATCGGAATCCGACCCTGAAAGAGCTGTATATGGAACTGGATATTCCCGTGGCCAACTCGCCACGGATTATCGGCAATCCCGATCTGGAACCGGAAAGGAATCACTACCTGTCGCTCTGTCTGGAGTACGACCGGGAAGTCTTCAATCTGTCGGCCTCGCTGAACCAAAGTTACTTCCGCAACAAAATCGACGTGCGTCGTCAACCCGACCAGGGAGCCAAACAGGTAATGCGTTACGAAAATATCGACCGCAGCCAATTCGGCAGCATCGAACTGATCGGCCGTCTGCGTCTGTTGCCGGGTCTGGTCTTCAACGGGAACTACAACTACGTCTATCAGAATGACAATGCCCCCGAAGGTTCTACACAATACATTTTCCCGAGTCCTCACACGGCTACGTTTTCCATAGACTACCGGTTCGCACGCAAACAGTTCAACTTCGGGATCGAAGCCCACGTACGCTACGTAGGAGCCAAAGAGTACGAAGATTTCATGCCCTATATCGAAATTCCTGATGCTTTAGTCGGATTCATTCAAGACAAAATAGAGGGGAAACCGGGAGGACCCACACCGGATGTGATCGCAGCCATGCGACAGTTCAAATACTACACGGGAACCTATACGGCCCGGCATCCCTCCTATGCCGTATGCGGCATGACTCTCCACGCGGAATGGGACCGGCGCATCATGCTCACCGTGGGCGGAGAGAATCTCTTCGACTATGCCCCCAAGGTGGTTAATTTCAATTCGGCCCTGACCGCTCCACGAAACTTTTTCGTTCAACTCTCCTTCCGCTATTAACGGACCTCCGGTTCCACATTTCGGAACGATCTCTCCCCATGCCAAAAGTCCCTGTATCTCTACAGGGACTTTCAATTATCAGGCAGAATCGAAACCGTGACCCTCCGCATCATTTCCGACAGCAAATCACAGCCCATCCATCTTTCAGACGACTGCCGGTTACGGTCAGACCCAGCGATTCCGCACGTTCCGATATCACGGGAATATCTCCCTCGAGGATACCGCTCATCAGCAGTTCGCCTTCCCCGACAAGCGTCTCCGCATATACCGGCATATCGGCCAACAATATATTCCGATTAATATTGGCCAATACAAAATCATACTTCCGGCCAGGCAACAGAGAGGCGTCTCCCAACAGAGGGGTCACCCGATCGGCCACTCCATTCACCGCGATATTCTCCCTGCAATTCTCATCGGCCCACTCGTCAATATCGACAGCATCCATGTGCGCCGCCCCTTTCAATACCGCCACAATGGCCAGCACCCCCGTACCGCTTCCCATATCGAGTCCCCGTTTGCCGGTCCAATTCCGGGCGGGATCGGTCAGTTCGGCAGTCATCAACCACGTAGTGGCATGATGGCCCGTACCGAACGACATCTTGGGCATGATCACCACCTCCAACGGCAGATCGGGACGCGGCCGGTGGAACGGAGCCCGAATCACACACCGGCCATCGACCTCTACCGGTTCGAAATTAGACTCCCACAGAGCGTTCCAATTCACCGTTTCGATACACACATAAGTAGCCCCCGTGATCCCTTGACTGCTGAGACACTCGTCTACTTCGGCCTTGCAATCGGCCAGGCGATCTTTAGGAATATAGGCCTTCAACACCCCCTTCTCCTCCGTAAAACTCTCGAAGGGAAAATCGGACAGAAAAGCGGTCATAATCTCCGCCTGGGCCGTATCCGCCACGGGGAGGGAAAGTTCGACATAATCCATACTTCCGGAATATTTCGTATTTTTGTATCAATCTGTGCTTCCGGGCCGGTCAGCGTTGAAGACACTGACTCTCCGGCTCCCGAAACAGGCATTAAAGGTAGCGAATAAAAACGGAATATGACAATTAATCAGGGAGAAAACTGGGAGAACCTGCTTCACGAATATGAAACATACCTCGCATTTGAGAAGAATCTTTCCCCCAACAGCGTGGAGGCATACATGCGCGATGCCTGTGAATTGGGCGACTTCATGAGTCACTCCTTCGCATTGGGACCTCTCCAGGTAGAAGCCTCCCATCTTGAGACATTCATGTCCGAACTCTACGACCGGGGAATGAGCAAGAACAGTCAGGCCCGAAAACTGAGCGGAATCAAGAGTTTTTTCCACTTTCTGGCCGTCACCGACCGCATCGAAGAGCTGCCTACCGAATTCATCGATTCCCCCAAACCATCCCGTCACCTGCCAGACATACTCACCGTAGAGGAGATCAACCGGATTATCGGCACGATCGACCTGAGCCAACCTCAGGGCCACCGTAACCGAGCCATGCTGGAAACCTTGTACAGTTGCGGCCTACGTGTTTCGGAACTGGTAACACTACATATCTCCGATCTTTTTTTCGACGACGGATATATCCGTGTAACGGGCAAAGGGAGCAAACAACGACTGGTACCCATCAGCGATTCGGCCCGCCGGGCCATTGAGCTCTATCTGAGTCAACGTACCTCGATGAAAGTGGCCCGTGGCAGCGAAGACACTCTGTTTCTGAACCGGCGAGGGAAAGGGCTCACTCGCGTCATGATATTCACCATCCTGAAACAATGTGCCGAGGAGGCCGGCATCACCAAACGGATCAGTCCTCATACTCTCCGGCACTCTTTCGCCACCCATCTGCTTACGGGAGGAGCAGACATACGCCAAGTACAGGAGATGTTAGGTCATGAATCGGTCACCACCACCGAAATATACACCCATCTCGACACCACTCATCTGCGAGAAAGCCTCGAAAGCCACCATCCGCTGGGCAAGCCCCATTCGGATCAAAAACACTGATAACTACAAATACACACTGTCGACAGCCTGCCGACCCGATCACTTGTAGACTACTTCACCAGAGTCGTCCCGCCATACCCCGGTTCGGAAATACTCTCCGCACTGCATATGACGACTCGAGCCACTCCGTTTTCAATGGCCCGGAAAGCATTCTCCAATTTGGGCAGCATTCCGTCGGCCACGACACCTTCGGCTTGTAAACGCACGAACTCCCCGCGACCGATCCGAGGTATCACCGAACTCTCGTCATCTACATTCCGCAATACACCTTTCTTCTCGAAACAATAGATCAGCTCCACCTCCCGTTTCACAGTCACCGGATCGGACGATGCACCTTTCCCGGGATTTCCTCCTGCCATGGCCACAGCCAACGCAGAGGCCACAGTATCGGCATTCGTGTTGAGCAATTCGCCCCGTTCGGCATCAAACGTAATAGGGGCCGTCACCAACGTCAACCCTGCCGAAAGCAGCCGATCCACCAATCCGGTATTCACGGCTTCCGGATCACCCACAAAACCGTAATCGATCGGCTGGGGTGCACGACGCACCGAACGGAGCAACTGTCCGTCGGCCCCACAAAGTCCTATGGCATCGCAACCGGCCCGCTGCAACTTACCAACAATCGTTTTGTTGACAAGTCCGGCATAGACCATCGTCACCACCTTCAACGTCTGCTCGTCCGTCACACGACGTCCCTTGATCATAACAGTCTCTATATCAAGCGAACGACAAATCGTAGTAGCCACCCTGCCTCCACCATGCACCAGAATCTTATCGCCTTCGAGTGCAGCAAAATCAACCAGGAAACGGTCCAACTTCTCCGGGTTATCAACAATGTTTCCCCCGATTTTGACGATCTTCAACATATGATTAACGGTTTATGAACAACAACAGATGGTTTTTTAACATGTTTTCAACCGCATTCTCAAAGTTATCAACAATCATCCTGTCAATAACTCTACTTTACAAATTCTCTCAGCACCTTTTCGAAAGCGGTCAGGAATTGGTCTGCATGTTCGCGTGTAATATTCAGTGCCGGGAGCAATCGGATCACCTTCGATCCAGAACTTCCCACAAAGACATGTTCGTCGAACAACAGTTTCTTCCGCAGAGGAGCGGTCTCGAACGGCAATTCGATGCCGATCATCAATCCCCGGCCACGAACCTCCGCAATACCGGGCAAACTGCGCAAACGTTCCATCAGATAATCACCGATCCGAGCCGCATTTTCGATCAGGTGATCGCGTTCGATCACCTCGGCCACGGCAATAGCTGCGGCGCAAGCCAAATGGTTTCCTCCGAACGTGGTGCCGAGCATTCCATAAGTAGGTGCTATATGGGGCGCGATCGAAATGGCTCCGATCGGGAATCCATTACCGATTCCCTTGGCCATCGTATAGATGTCGGCATTGACTCCGGCCCAGTCATGAGAATAGTATTTGCCGCTACGTCCGCATCCACACTGTACGCTGTCAGCAATATAGATGGCACCGTATTGATCGCACAGACGACGAATCACCTGCAAAAACTCCGGCGAAGCGACACGAATACCGCCCACACCTTGAATCCCCTCGATGATGACCGACGAAACCTCCTCTCCGCGCTCGGCGAAGAACCTTTCCAATGCCTCCACATCGTTGAACGGCAGGAAAACCACATGATCTGTACGGTTGACCGGAGCCACGATTTTCGGATTATCCGTCACCGAAACAGCCAACGACGTACGTCCGTGGAAAGCTCCCCTGAAAGCCACTACCAACGCCCGACCGTTGTGGAACGAAGCCAATTTCAGAGCATTCTCATTGGCCTCGGCTCCCGAATTGCAAAGGAACAACTGGTAGTCGGTCTTGCCCGAGAGACGTCCCAGCTTTTCTGCCAGTTCACGTTGACGGGCAATAATCACCGAATTGGAATAAAAACCGATTTGCTGTAACTGTTGGATCACGGCATCCACATATTCGCGTCGGGTATGTCCGATAGAGATCACGGCATGGCCGCCATACATATCGAGATAACGGGTACCTTTATCGTCCCACACATAAGAACCCTCGGCCCGAACGATACAAATATCGTTCAGCGGGTAGACGTCAAACATTTTCATTTTGCACGATTTTTATTCCATTCAAAAAAAGTCATTCACAGT
>CALVFY010000052.1 GCA_944326945.1 uncultured Rikenellaceae bacterium | reverse complement strand
CAAATCACCTAATAGCGACCGGAGTTCTTCATTTTGCGTTTAATAATTTTACTTAACCATAATAAGTATTACATGAAAAATGGATTATCGCGTGCATTGATTATCAGAGAAATAGATCTTTCGACCTACAAATACCGGACAAAAACTCTATAAACAGAACAGTCATTCAGTAAAGACATATTCGTTTCATTATCAATAAAGTAGCACGCAAAGAACTATTAATGTAATTATAGTAATTTCCCAAATTATTTTGCGATAAATGAGAGAAAAATTTCGTTAATTTTCCGGTGGATTTTGTTCGAGAAACTGTTTGGTGAGTGCTTTCATTCGCAGCACCTCCGTTGGAACAATCCTATAATCGGTAGGCAATATCTGGATTTAGAGAATTTGCGTGAATTATCGAAAAATTGTTAACGACTAAATCTCAACAAAATGAAAAGGATAATATTTATGTTGTCGCTTTTTATAAGCACGACTGTTTGGGGACAGGAGACTAACTATTATTTGAACCAGGACACGATCAAGGCTTCACAGGCAACCTTTATTGTGGAAAAGACATTACCTCGGCTGGGTGCCAATATCATATTGAAGAATATCAACAATAAATTGGACACCGTAAAGATACGAAGAAGCGATGGCAAACCTTGTGTGAGTGGAGAGATCGAGCCTGTTCAGACCACTTTTCAAGATATAGTCCATATGGTATTCAACAATACGGAGTACAAAAGTTGGTTTTCGGCTCCATACAGGCAGTTTGTGTGTTTCATGAAACTGGATACAGACGGTAATGTTCTGGAAGTTAAGTTCATGTTTGCAAACAACTCCAAATGGGCGACCATACCGCCCAATGCTTATGCCGCTTTGGAAAAAGGTTTGAAAGCCAAAGTAAAATATAAAGTCCCTGACGAGATGAAATTGCAGAATTATGTATGGCTAATGGATATTGGGAATCTAAAATAGATCAACGACATTCAATGCCGTCATAAATATCCAGTGAACTTTAGGTCTGGATATTTCCAACGACCTGATCGGGTTTAAATGATGAAAATGAGCAAGGGCCGGCTTGGATGCAAGTCAGCCCTTGTTCGGTACATTTAGCATTTACCCATCATCCTGTCGAATGCCGATCTTGCGGTAGCTTCATCGTGTAACCGAATATCGAGTCGCTTGCTCTTGTACATTCTCACCTCGAACATTCCCCAGCTGTCGTACTGATACCATTTCTTCGTATCGACATTACGAACGTTAAATATCTGTAACTGGTCGATTCCCCCGTCGAGGCTGCCTCCCGCAAGAAATGCCATGCCCGCGAGGATGCGATCGACCGTACTGACCGAGGAGAGTCCATTGTCACTATAAAAGTGACAGGCATCGTACACCGATATGATCCGACCATTACACTCGGGCTGTTTGCACCATCCTGAATTTATGTGTGCGTATCTTTGTCCGCTTATCCATAATCTCCTCCTCGGCTTTTTCGGCAAAGCCTTTTCCGCCCAGATAGACGGCGATATACTTTAACGGCATAAGATAAGTCGGATATGTATCGAAGGGCATTTCCGGTATGGCACAATGTTGCGGAATATCGAGATTGTAACGTGTCCTGAAATATTCGATAATTTTGAATGCGAAGGCTTTGAACGCCTCTTTTTTGTGTCCGACTATTATATTGAGGGATTCGTAAGGGTCAAATTCGTGCCGTCTGAAATCGTCCGGTCCTTCTGGCATGGGTCTTTACGCTCTACTATCGGAATACGGGCGGGAAAGACCCGCAGTTGCAGTTCTTCGTGACGGACAATTTCGGACAGGGACAGGAACTCGACGTGGATTTCAGACTCGCCACATAGAACGGAACGAATCGGAAAAGAGAACGATAAAACGATAAATATCCGTATAGAAACCGGTCATAGCGCCGAAGCGATCTTGCGGATATTGGCCAGCCGCTGCATGATCGACTTGTCGGTACGAGCCATTTGCAGGGTGTAGTCCGTTTGCAGGTTGACCCAGATGTAGGCTTTCGTTCCCCAAAGTTCCTCCAGCATCAGGGCAAGGTCGGCAGGAAAGGATCGCTTGCCGTTGATGATTTCATTCAGCACCGTGTACGAGAAACCGAGTACACGGGACAGCTCCTTCTGTGTCATGTGGTGGGCTTCCAGTTCGTCCCTGAGCAATTCGCCCGGATGCACTGCAAGGGCGGACGTCATGTCGGTCGTGTTTTCTCCGGTAATCATATGCGGTATCATTGAGGAATATTGAGAGAATATTTTGCCTCGCTCTTTTATCGCTCCGGCTAAAGCACCGAAGCGATTTTCCGTATTTTGGCCAGGCGTTCCATAAACGACGCATCTTTGCGGGTGGCCTGCATGTTGTATTTCAACTGGAGACGCATCAAGGGCTCGGCATCTACGCCCAATGCGGCTTCGAAAAGCAAGGCTGTTTTCTCAGTGATCGGACGGCGGGCATTCAGTATCTCGTTCAGAACGGAATATGTCAGGCCCATCTGTTCGGCCAACTTTCGTTGCGATATTCCCCTGTACTCTATTTCATCTTTCAGTATCGAACCCGGATGAGTGGGATAAGCCGGAGTAAGGTTATTGGCTATCATCTTCGGGTCAACTCCGTGTATCGTAGTCATGATCGGTTCTATTTATAGTGATTCGACAAATCGGTTATATTACATATCGTAGCGACGGTTTCGCCGTCTTTGGTGTGTTCTTCAAACTCGATGCGGTACTGGTCGTTCACCCTTACCGATGACAGCCCCGCCTTGTCTCCTTGCAGTTTTTCATAATTCAGCGAATTGTACCGGGAAAGCGCCGTTATATCCGGTTGCTCCATCATCAGGTCTATCACGCGGATGTATTTGCGGACGATCTGCGGTTGAAAGCGATGTTTCTTGTCCGCCGTTCCTGTCACATACAAATCACGTAAATACTTTTTGTCGAAATATACCTCCATTCTGTTCGTTTTACACAATACAAAGATAACACCTTTTTGCAAATATTCGCAAAAAAAGCGAATGTTTTTTGTGTTTCAGCTACCGACAGGCGACAGTTTCCGCTCTCGACATACCAAAAGCGTTGCGGAACCGTTAATTATTTGTATATTTGGAGATAAACCCAAAAATCAACCTAAAAAAAATGCAAATGAAAAAGATCTTCAAATCCATGCTCTCATTGAGCATTGCTTTATTCATTACGGCAACATTATCCGCTCAAGAGCCCAATGCAAAAGCACGTGCCAAAGCACGTGCCAAAGCCGACAATCGGGTGGAAAACATGTGTCAAACAGTGAAAATCAACAACGACATCAAAGAGAAAATCCAACAAATCACTTACGAGTACATTTATCTCGTCGATGTTGAGTATAAAAACAAAAAATGGGACTCGACCAAGGAACGTCGAGCAGCCGTGGGCAAAGCCTTCAGTAATTACATCAAACAGATGCAGGCGCTCATTCCCAGCGACCAGAGAGAGGCTTTTGAAGCATGGCGTAAACTTCCTCCGGCTAAACGCGATAAAAAACCGGGGAATGCAACGCAAAACAACGATCCCGAATTACTCGAAAAAGAAGAGAAAGCTCGTCAAAGAGCCGACAATCGGGTGGAGAACATGTGTCAAACAGTGAAAATCTGCGACGATTTAAAACAGATCGCCAAAGATATCACGTATGACTATTTACACAAAGTAAGTATCGATATCAGGAACCAAGAATGGGCTTCCGCAGAGGAACGTAAAGCGGCTACAACTAAAGCATTCAAAACATATACGACCCAGCTGAAAAAATTGATTCCCGAAGATCAATTGGAAGCTTTCAACACATGGAGGAGACTCCCTACGGAAGAACGCGACAAAAAGGTCGATCCGGCCCCTTCGGTTCCTGCCCCGATCATCGAATCCGTTCAGGCCCGCACAGAAAAACGTGTAGCCAATCTCTGCCGAGCCATTAAAGTGGACAACAAAACCAAACAGCAACTCGAAAAAATCAATTACGACTACTTCTACGACGTAGTCTATCTGAACAGCTTCCGCCCCTGGAAGTCGGAAGAAGAACGTAAAGCCAACAGTAGAGCCCGTTTCAAGAGTTACATGTCAGCCATGGAAAACGCAATTCCTGCCGACCAAATGCAGGCTTTCAAGGCTTGGTGTGAACTTCCGACAGCCGAAAGAGATAAATAATATTGCCCATCCGAAAAAAAGCTGCCCGTCGGGTGGCTTTTTTTATTACCTTTGGTGCCGCTAACAGAAGTAGAAAAAGATGAAACTGAACATCGCTTTAGTGGCCGGAGGAAACTCCTCCGAGCGCAACATATCGCTAAATAGCGCAGCCCAAGTCGAACAGGCTCTTGACAGCTCAAAATATAACGTTTACAAAATAGACCTGCACGGAAGAGACTGGAGTTATACAGCTCCGGACGGAACACGCACCCAAGTCGATAAAAACGATTTTTCGCTGACACTCAACGGCCAGAAAATCCTGCTCGAATATGCCCTGATTCTGATCCATGGCACCCCGGGAGAGGATGGAAAATTGCAGGGTTATCTGGAGATGATGGGTATTCCCTGCTCCTCGTGCGACATGGTATCGTCGGTCATCACGTTCGACAAGATCTCCTGTAAACGTGCCGTAGCTGATGTCGGTATACCTCTGGCCCGCGAAATATTCGTTCGGGAAGGCGACCGGATCGACCCTTCGGAAGTGATCCGTCAATTCGGACTGCCGCTATTCGTCAAACCCAATGCCAGTGGCAGCAGTTTCGGTGTAACGAAAGTAAAAAAGGAGGAAGAGTTGCTCCCAGCCATCCAGCAAGCATTCAAAGAGAGTTCCGAAGTATTGATCGAAGAGTTTATCGAAGGACGTGAGGTGGGATGCGGCGTAATGATTGCCGGAGGAAAGGAGTATGTATTTCCCGTCACGGAACTGGTCTCTAAGCACGATTTCTTCGATTACGAAGCCAAATATACCGAAGGGTTGGCCGACGAAATTACTCCGGCCGATCTGAAGCCCGAAGTAACTAAATGGCTCAACGAAATGACTCTGAAGGCTTACAAAGCCTGCCGTTGTCGCGGAGTGGTACGAATCGACTTTATTGTCCGCGGCGATACGCCCTATATGATCGAAATCAATTCGATCCCGGGAATGAGCGCCGGAAGTATCATTCCCAAACAGGTCAAAACCATGGGAATGACTATCGGCCAACTATTCGACATCATCATTGAAGATACACGCGCAAAATGATCGAGATCGACGACAAAATCGTGAGCACCGAAATTCTCACTACCCGTTTCGCCTGCGACATCTCCAAATGCAAAGGTATCTGTTGCGTGGAAGGGAATTCGGGTGCCCCGCTCGAGATGGAAGAGGTGGATCTTCTCGAGGAGTATTATGACACCTACCGCCCCTATATGAAACCCGCCGGTATCGAAGCCATAGAACAGCAGGGATTCATGGTGGTAGATGATGACGGAGACTACACGACTCCGCTGATTAATGACGCGGAATGCGCCTATTCCTACGAAGAGAACGGGATTACCCTATGTGCGATCGAAAAGGCATATCGGGAGGGTAAATGTCCCGTGAACAAACCTGTCTCATGCCACCTCTATCCGATTCGGGTGATCCGTTTCAGCAATGGTTCATTCGGGCTGAATTATCATCGCTGGAGTATCTGTTCTTCGGCAGTGGAATGTGGAAAAAGAAAAGGTATTCCATTGTATCAGTCACTGAAAGAACCTATTGTCCGCCGGTTCGGAGAGGAATTTTATAAGGCATTGGAAGCTGCCGACGAATTTTTAAAGACAACTCAGGAGTAGAAATAAAGGATTGATTTTGCCGATTTTTTTCTACATTTGCAGAGTCGAAACATAAAAAATCCTGTTGTGAATTTCCAATCGATTCTCATAAGTCTGCTTACCATTACGCTTTCATATTCATCCTGTCCTTTAACCTCGGCTCCACGTCGCCCGGTAAGATACTCGACCCCAAATCTGGAAGATCTGCCACAAAGAGCTATCGACACTCTCGACACTCCCGATCCGGAAACCAAGGTCATTCTATACAGCAACAATACATGGAGCTACTATCGTCCCACACTCCAGACTCTCGACGAATTACCCGTCTACCGCGAACATTGGGATACGACGCAAGTATTCGCCTATCGTTCGATCGAACTGGCCGATCTGCCCCCCGTAATCGATCTGAATCTGATCTCTGCATTGAGTGATTTTCACTATCCGGTCAAAGGGAAGGTCATTTCGAAATATGGTCGACGAGGCCGGAGAAATCACAATGGGGTAGACATTCCCCTACTAATGGGTGAACCCGTATATGCTACTTTCGACGGACGTATCCGCTACTCGAAATACAATACGGGAGGATTCGGCAATCTGGTCATCATCCGGCACAAAAACGGCCTGGAAACTTGGTATGCCCACCTCTCCAAACGAAATGTCGAAACGGAACAATATGTCAAAGCGGGGCAGATCATCGGATTCATAGGCAGTACGGGTCGTAGTCGAGGGCCTCATCTTCATTATGAAATGCGTTATTGTGACCAAACGTTCGATCCGGAATTTATCGTGGATTTCGAATCCGGTCAAATCCGTTATCAAACTTTTGCACTCGAAAAATCCTTCTTTAATATCAATTCACGTGCTTCGGACCAACTCGAAGAGGAAGACGATTGGGACGACAGCTTCAGCCTACTCGCCTCGGAATCGAACGACAATACCTCCGAAGATATTCTGGAACGAATCACCAACCCGCAAAAATCACAAGCCAAAGCCGGTATCAACCAAAGCAACGCAGTCTACCACACGATCCGTCAAGGGGATATGCTGAGCAAACTTGCCATACGCTATGGAGTGAGTGTCGATCAAATATGCCGTCTGAACGGTATTTCCCGAACCACCATTCTTCGATTAGGAAGAAAATTACGTATCAAATAATATCTTTCCGATACTGGCAGGGAGTCATTCCGGTATGCTGTTTGAAATAGCGTCCGAAAAAAGAGGGATTGGGAAAATTCAACTGATCGGCAATCTGTTGTATGGTCATTGTCGAAGACTTCAATAAAGTCTTGGCATCCATAATCACGGCATGATCAATCCATTCGGACACAGACTTTCCGCTGATACGTTTGATGAGCGAAGAGAGGTATTTGGGTGTCAGACACAACTCCTGGGCATAAAAGCCGACACTCCGTTCCGTACGATGATGTTTCAGGACCAACTCTATCAACCGTTTGCAAATATCCTCATGATGAGACAGATTGTGAACAGCCAGTTCCGGTTGCTTTGTTTGATAGATGGCACTAATCTCATAGAACAACGCCAGCATCAGGTGTTGGGTAATTTCCTTTTTATAGGGATTGTCCGAACGGGTTTTACCTCCCAAAAAGGTGAAAAAATCGAACAGCATGAATGCATTGTCGTCCGAAAGAGGCAGACAAGGATTGTCGTGGATCGTAGCATAAAAAGGTATCAGGGACTGAAAATCGATATCCCGGACAAAATCGAAAGAAAAACCGATCAGAAAACCACGAAAATCTTCACTTTTTTCCTTGATCTGAACAATTGCTCCCGGAGTTACCACGATCAAATCGCGAGGTTGTATCCGATAAGTATTCAGATTGAGCGAAAGTTCGCAACTTCCTCGCAGACACAGACCAAAGGCTCCTCCATTCAACCTGCACGGCTCTTTCAACAAGTCCAATTGTTCCGGATTAGCATCCGATATCACAAAATTAGCTGCCAAATAATCATTTCTCTTCTCATTACTGTTTCTGAACATATTAAGTACAGACAGCCCCTCTTGTTTCATCATAATTTTATAGTACCTTTGGGACAAAGGTAACGAACCGAATGACTTTTCCCAATACCTCATTCGCATTCTCTTCAAAAAAAAGCGACTTTTAGGTCATCAAAAAAGCGGAATAGAACTTGGTTTTCCGGGAATATCCAACTAATTTTGGAACAATTATTCTTAATTGAATCATGATGAAATCGGAAACCATAACACACGAGCCAGCCGGAAAAATGATCATGGGACATATCTCTCAGGTAATCGGTCCTGTCGTGGATGTCTATTTCGACAAAAAAAGCCCCGATGGTATCGTACCTCTGCCTCGTATTCATGACGCCTTGGAAATCAAACGCGACGATGGAAAAGTTCTGATCGTCGAAGTCCAACAGCATATCGGAGAAGACACCGTACGTACTGTCGCCATGGACACAACCGACGGACTCAGACGCGGTATGGAAGTACACTCCACCGGCGCTCCTATCAAAATGCCCATCGGGACGCAGATTAAGGGTCGTTTGATGAATGTGGTAGGGGAGGCCATCGACGGCATGTCCCAGCCGGACATGAAAGGAGGTTATCCCATTCACCGCGAAGCGCCCAAGTTCGAAGATCTGACCACCACTCGAGAAATTCTCTATACGGGTATCAAGGTGATCGACTTGTTGGAACCTTATGCCAAAGGAGGAAAAATCGGTCTATTCGGCGGTGCTGGAGTAGGCAAGACGGTGATCATTATGGAGTTGATCCACAACATCGCCAAACAGCACAATGGATTCTCGGTATTCGCCGGAGTGGGAGAGCGTACCCGTGAGGGAAACGACCTGCTGCGAGAAATGATCGAATCGGGTGTGATCCGTTACGGAGAAGAGTTCAAAAAGAGTATGGAGGAAGGTCATTGGGACCTTTCAAAGGTAGACCCTGAGGAGCTCAAGAAATCACAAGCGACACTGGTGTTCGGACAGATGAACGAACCGCCCGGAGCACGTTCGTCAGTGGCTT
This sequence comes from uncultured Rikenellaceae bacterium, assembly GCA_944326945.1. Lineage (GTDB taxonomy): Bacteria > Bacteroidota > Bacteroidia > Bacteroidales > Rikenellaceae > Gallalistipes. The sequence goes on along the minus strand of CALVFY010000052.1, from coordinate 2,448 downwards.
TGTCGGGTCTGACGGTGGCCGAATCTTTCCGTGATGAGGGAACCGGCACGAAAGACATTCTGTTCTTTATCGACAATATTTTCCGTTTTACTCAAGCCGGATCGGAAGTATCGGCCTTGTTGGGACGTATGCCTTCCGCCGTGGGATACCAACCGACACTGGCTACGGAAATGGGTGCCATGCAAGAACGAATCACCTCGACAAAAAAGGGATCCATCACTTCGGTTCAAGCCGTCTACGTACCAGCCGATGACTTGACCGACCCGGCTCCTTCGACCACGTTCACCCACCTCGACGCTACAACGGTGCTCAGCCGAAAGATCACCGAAATGGGTATCTATCCGGCTGTCGATCCGCTGGAATCGACCTCTCGTATCCTGGATCCGCTGGTGGTAGGGAACGACCACTACGAAACCGCTCAACGCGTAAAGCAGATTCTGCAACGTAATAAGGAGTTACAGGACATTATCTCTATTCTTGGTATGGAAGAACTCTCGGATGCCGATCGCCAGACGGTCAATCGTGCCCGCCGTGTACAGAGATTCCTGTCACAACCGTTCACCGTGGCCGAACAGTTTACGGGTGTACCGGGAGTAATGGTCTCTATCGAAGATACAATCAAAGGCTTCAAGATGATTCTCGACGGCGAAGTGGATTACTTGCCGGAACAGGCATTCCTGAATGTCGGGACCATCGAACAAGCCATTGAGAAGGGTAAGAAAATGTTGGAACAGGCTAAATAGAAGTGATGAAACTGGAAATCCTGTCACCGGAAAAGACTCTTTTTACAGGAGAAGCCGACAGCGTACAGTTGCCGGGTGCGATGGGTTCATTCACCGTATGGCCACATCATGCCCCGCTGATCTCGGCTTTGGCTCCCGGGGAAATTCGCTTCCGCAGTGCAAGCAAGGAACAATCTTTGCGTGCCCAAGGAGGATTTGTGGAGGTCAAGGACGATACGATAACCGTCTGTATCGAATCGGATAATTAATCACGCAAGAGAGATGAACGCAGTACAACGATTACGAAAAAGAGTAATAGTAGCAATTCTGGGAATCAATATTCTCGTGGGCGTAATTGTTGGGTGCGTATTGTACTACGGATTTCCGAACGTCTACTTTTCATGGTATCCTTCGATTCCGATCTATTTCACGATGTTGGGAATCGTGATGTCGTCGATCATGTTCCGCCACAGTAAAGATCAACCGAAGAAAATCATCCATGTCTACATGACCATGCGTGTAGTAAAGCTGCTGATAACATTGGGCAGCATCCTGCTCTACACATGGTTGGTCGGAGAACAAAAGCTGATGTTCAGCATCATAACCATCGGTTTTTATTTTCTATACTTATTTATAGAGACCTATTTTTTCTACCGTTTCGAAAAAATGGTTAAACAAGAGGGTTTTGACAGATGAAACGATTGTATAAATACATATTATGCCTGTCTCTGGTGTTGACCGTCGGCTATACGGCCCGGGCTGAAGAAAAACCGGTAGAGGTGACGTCTCAGGAACAAATCGACGTGAAAGAGATTATCTTTTCCCACATCGGTGACTCGTATCAATGGCATATCACGACGTGGGGCGATATTCATGTCACCATTCCTCTGCCAGTAATCGTGCGGGGAGAAAACGGGCAATGGCACCTATTCTCCTCCTCTCATCTGTATCACGGAGAGGGAAGCTATCAGGGCTTCAGCATCGCCCAGGAGGGGAAACATGCAGGGAAAATCGTTGAGTACACAGCCGACGGTGAGGCCATTCGTCCCATAGATCTCTCTCTGACGAAAAACGCATTGGCCCTGTTGATCAACAGCACGATTCTGATCTGCATCGTATTGAGCGTAGCCCGCTGGTACAGAAAACGTCCGAAATCCGTTCCGAAAGGATTTGTCGGAGCCGTAGAGATGTTCGTCATGGAGATCAACGACGACCTTATCAAACCTTGCATAGGGAAAGGATACGAACGTTATGCCCCCTATCTATTGACGGCGTTCTTTTTCATCCTGGTCAACAACCTGATGGGATTGATCCCGTTTTTCCCGGGAGGAGCGTCCACCACAGGAAATATCGCCATCACCATCGTATTGGGAGTGTGCACGTTCCTGGCAGTAAACATCTGGGGAACCAAAGAGTATTGGAAGGAAGTGTTCTGGCCGGATGTACCGACATGGCTGAAAGTACCACTGCCCCTCATGCCTGCTATCGAACTTTTCGGAGTATTCACCAAACCGTTCGCTCTTATCATCCGTCTGTTTGCCAATATGATGGCGGGACATGCCATCATATTGGGACTGACTTGTATGATATTCGTCACGGTCGCGATGGGTCCCGTTATCAATACGTCCATGACCGTAGTATCGGTACTAATGAGCATTTTCATGAATTGCCTGGAACTGTTGGTTGCATATATTCAGGCTTATGTATTTACGATGCTGTCGGCCGT
>CALVFY010000051.1 GCA_944326945.1 uncultured Rikenellaceae bacterium | reverse complement strand
CGGTCCCCTTCGATAAACACCGGTACCACACGGTAGAACAGCAAATTAAGTTGACCGCTCCCCCGACGGGGGAAACCGCTCAACGACAGTCTCGCATCACTCCTGCTCCGAAAGCAAATCGAGTTCGTAATTGAGTTTTTCCCAATCGTGCATCCGACTGGCCAGAGTCTGTTTCAACCCGTTGTAGGTCTCGAACACCGAAGCATCCGAAAGGTCGATGCCATTGGCGACGGGATCAGCCATTTTCCGATCCCACTCGGCAATCTCGGCCTCCAATTCGGAAATTCGGGTCTCCACTCGGTCTATCTCATTCCTCGTCTTACGTATGGCTCGTTCGTTCTCCTTCTTCTGCTGGTAATCCTGTTTGCTCTGACTCTTTTTTTGCGACACCTCCACCGGAGCTTCCGTCTTTTTGATCTCCACGTCGCGGAGAGACTCCAGTTTTCGTTTCTCCAGGAAATAATAAATGCCTCCCAAATACTCCTTCACCGCACCGTCTCGGAACTCATACACCTTATTCACCAGTCCGTCGAGGAATTCACGGTCGTGGGAAACCACGATCACCGTACCGTCGTATTTCATCAAGGCGTTCTTCAGAATATCCTTCGAACGCATATCCATATGGTTGGTCGGTTCGTCGAGGATCAACAGATTGTAGGGTTCCAACATCAACCGGGCCATGGCCAACCGCGAACGCTCGCCTCCGGAGAGTACCTTCACCTTCTTGTCGATCTCCTCGCCCCGGAAAAGAAAAGCCCCCAAAATATCCCGCAAACGAGTTCGAATATCACCTACCGCCACCCGGTCGAGCGTATCGTACACCGTGAAATCGCCATCCATCAAATCGTCTTGATTCTGTGCGAAATAACCGATATTGACATTGTAGCCCACACGGACAACCCCTTCCGTAGGCTCCAACTCACCGGTCAACATCCTCACGAATGTGGTCTTACCCTCCCCATTGCGGCCTACCAATGCCACCTTTTCGCCCCGTTCGATATGAAAATTAGCCCCACTGAAGACACGTTTCCCTCCGAAACTCTTGCCGGCATCCTTCACCTCGGCCACCACCTGGCCCGAACGAGGGGCAGGCGGAAACTTAATGTTGAGCGTCGCCACATCCTCCTCGTCGATCTCGATCCGTTCGATCTTCTCCAACTGTTTGATACGCGACTGCACCTGATTCGACTTGGTCGGCTTGTAACGGAAACGTTCGATGAAGTTTTCCGTATCTTCGATCATCTTTTGCTGGTTGTTGTAGGCCGCGATCTGTTGTTCGCGCCGTTCGCGCCGCAACTCCACGAATTTGCTGTACGGCACCTTATAATCATAGACCTTACCCAGCGAAAGTTCAATCGTACGGGTCGTCACGTTATCCAGAAAAGCTCTGTCGTGAGAGATAAGCAGCACCGCTCCGTTATACTCCTTCAGATAACCCTCCAACCACTGGATACTCTCTATGTCGAGATGGTTGGTCGGCTCGTCGAGCAGAAAGATCGAAGGCCTGCGCAACAACAGTTTCGCCAGTTCGATCCGCATCCGCCAGCCTCCACTGAACTCTTTGGTCGGCCGATTGAAATCCTCCCGACGGAAACCCAATCCCAGCAACGTCTTCTCAATCTCCGCCTCACGATTCTCCCCGCCGAGAATGTGATAGCGATCGGTCGCGTCATTAAGCCTGTGCAGCAAGGAGGCATATTCCTCGCTCTCATAATCCGTACGCACCGTGATCTCCTCCGTAATCCGGGCTATCTCAGCCTCCAGGTCGTTCACTTCCCGGAAAGCCGTGGCCGTCTCCTCTACCAGCGTCGTGGTATCGAACACCTTCATCTGCTGAGGCAGATAACCCAGCGTACAGTCACCGTTCCTGGTCACCGCGCCCGATGTGGCCGGCTGCTCCCCGATGAGCACTTTGAGCAAGGTGGATTTACCGGCTCCATTCTTTCCCACCAGACCGATCCGATCCTTGGGATTGATCAAAAAAGATATGTCATTAAACAGGTTCTGACCGCCGAAACTCACAGTCAGGTTCTCCACTGAAATCATACGTTACTTTGCTTCCAACATATTTACAATCGTCTGCTCCGGATCGGCCGAACGGAACACCGCGCTCCCTGCCACCAACACATCACATCCGGCCGCAAAGAGCATTCCCGCATTGTCGGGTCCCACTCCCCCGTCGATCTCAATCAAGGCAGAGTATCCGCCTTCGTCGATCATCGCCCGAAGCTGTTTAACCTTCTCCACACTACCTTCGATAAAACGTTGTCCTCCGAAACCAGGCTCCACGCTCATCACCAGCACCAGATCGAGCATCGGCAACCACTCCGCGATCGTCTCTACCGGCGTGGCCGGTTTGATCGAAATACCCACCTTGGCTCCCGCTTCGCGAATCATCGCCATGCAAGTCCGAGGATCAGAGGTCGCCTCCACGTGAAAGGTCACCAAATCGGCGCCCGCCTCCACAAAACGTTTCACATAACGTTCCGGCTCTACGATCATCAGATGCACGTCCATGAACTTGTCCGACACGGCATCGATGGCCTTAAGCACCGGAAACCCGAACGAAATGTTGGGCACGAATACTCCATCCATCACATCGATATGGATCCACTCGGCCCGACTGCGGTCGATCATCCGGGTATCGCGTTCCAAATGGCCGAAATCGGCAGAGAGCATTGAAGGTGAAATAATTCTGTTCATAAAAATCCGGCTTTGACAAATTAGAAACAAAGGTACACGATTTTTCTCGAAATTTATGCCTAATTTTGTTCTTACAACCTATTTTAGTCATGAATATTACGCTTATCGTCTTTTGCACGGTATTTTTTATTCTCTGTCTGGTCCTCTCGGCAGGATTCGTCTCCCTACGTCGCAAGAACTCTACACTGGCAGCCTCTCGCGACGAAGCTATCACCCGAGCCCTTTCGCTCGAAAGCCAATTGAACGAAACCCGAGGCAGAGCCGAATCGTTGTCCGCTTCGGAGGCCCAGTTGCAGGAACAGATTCGAACGCTGATCGCCCGCCATACAGAGGCACAGGTAAGACTGGAAACGCTTCAGACCAAAGCCGAAAACGATCGTCAGGAGTTGGAAAAGTTGCAGGCATCATTCCGGACGGAGTTCCGCAACCTGGCCAATGACATTCTGGAAGAGAAAAGCAAACAATTCAAACAGACGAGCCGGGAATCGATGGAAGCCCTGCTAAAGCCCTTCGGCGATTCGATCACCGAATTCAAAAATCGTGTGGAGACCATCTACTCCGATGAAAATCAACAACGCGGCGCCCTCAAAAACGAAATACGCAATCTGCTTGACCTGAACCGTCGCATCACCGAAGAGACGACCAACCTGACCAATGCACTGAAAGGAAACAGCAAAGTTCAGGGCGATTGGGGCGAGATGATTCTCGAAACGATTCTCGAAAGTTCGAATCTGGTGAACGGCATCCACTATACAACCCAACAAAACCTGAAAGACGAGGAGGGTAACAATCTTCGGCCGGATGTAATTCTGAATCTTCCCGACAACAAACAGATCGTGATCGACTCGAAAGTCTCGCTCACGGCCTTCGTAAACTATGTCAATACCGAAGAGGCTTCTGCGCGGGACAAGGCTCTGAAAGAGCATCTGCATTCGGTACGTGCCCATGTGGATGAACTGGGCTGCAAGAGCTATCAGACATTGGTCAATTCGCCCGACTTCGTCATCATGTTCATTCCCAATGAACCGGCTTTTCTGGCCGCCCTGCAGAACGACCCCTCGATCTGGGGCGATGCCTATCGTAAAAAAGTTATCATCAGTAGTCCGACCAATCTCTTCGCACTGCTCAAGATCGTAGACGATCTCTGGAAACGAGACAATCAGAGCAAAAACGCCTTGGCTATCGCCCGTGAAGGGGCCAATCTGTACGACAAATTCGTGGGATTTGCCGAAACGCTGCTCGATCTAGGGAAAAATCTCGACACAGCCTCCCGCAACTATGAAAAAGCCCTCGGTCAACTCAAAACAGGCAAGGGAAACCTGATTGCACGCAGCGAAAAATTACGTGAATTGGGCGTCAAAGCCACCAAGAACCTGCCTCCTGCACTAAACGATTTCGAAGAAGATCTGCCCAAAATAGAATAACCGCTTCGGCAACTTTCAGACCGTGCTTTTAAGCAATTCCGCCCGCAATTGAGCAGGAGAAAGACCGGAATGCATCTTGCCGTTGCGCGCCACCGAAATATGCCCTGTCTCTTCGGAAACCACGACCACCAGCGCATCACACACGTCACTCACGCCCAATGCTGCCCGATGACGCATTCCATAAGAGACCGGAACATCCTGTTGAGTGGAAGGGAGTACGCATTTGGCCGCAACAATCCGTCCATCATGAATTATAACCGCCCCATCGTGAAGCGGGGAATTCTTGAAAAAGATATTCTTCAACAACGAAGATGAGATTCTCGCATCAATAGAAATACCCGTCTCTGCGATAACCGAAAGGTCGCTTTTTTGCTGAATGACGATCAATGCTCCGGTTTTGGTCTCCGACATATCACTGCATGCCTTGACAATCGGACTCACATACTCCAAATGGTCGTTATGATACTCATGCAAATCGAACAATTTCCCTAAAAACGAATTCCGATGTTGGCTGCTTCGTGTACCGATCAAATGCAGAAACCGACGGATTTCGGGTTGGAATACCACGATCAATGCAATCACACCTACCCCTATCACATGGCCCAAAATAGCTGACAACAGCTCCATATTCAGCGCCTTGACCACTACCCACAACAAATAGATCAACAGAATACCTGTCAAAATGCTGGGAGTATGTGTCCCTTTGGTCACTTTATATAGGTAATACATGATCGTCGCCACCACTACGATGTCGATAATGTCGATCACTGTAATCTGAATAAAATCCATATGAATTTCGGTAAGTGTTGGGCAAATATACGAATTTATATTGAGACGTCATGCAAAAAAACGGGGATACTCCCTCGTAGAGCATCCCCGCGTTGTATCGAGATCTTAAAGATTACTACTTAAGAGCTGCTTTCTTATCCTTCCGACGAATCATATCGTATGCGATCGGCGTTGCAATGAAGACTGTAGAGTAGGTACCCACGATCACACCGAACATCAGAGCGAAAACAAATCCACGGATCACCTCGCCTCCGAAGAGGAAGATAGCCAGCAATACGACGATGGTCGTACCAGAGGTGTTCATCGTACGGGCCAAGGTGGTATTGATCGCAGCGTTGATATTGTTCTTGATATTCATCTTGGGATAGAGTGTCTGGTACTCTCGGATACGGTCAAAGATCACTACATTATCGTTGATCGAGTAGCCGATAATGGTCAGGATCGCTGCGATGAACGACTGGTCTACCTCCAGGTTGAACGGCATGAATCCATGCAACAACGAGAAGATACCGATCGTTAGAAAAGCATCGTGACCCAGAGAGATCACACTACCCAGACCCCACTGCCAACGTTTGAATCGGAAGATTATATAGAGTCCGATAGCCAGCAGGGAGAAGATCACGGCGATCACGGCATTAACTTTAATGTCATGAGCCACGCTTGGTCCCACCTTATCAGCAGAGATGATACCGTAGGGATTGGTAGCCGTCGTTGCGAATTCATCGAACGTTACAGGTGTCACAAACAGCGAACTCAATGATTTATAGAGTAGCCCTTCCACCTTGGCGGTAGCGTCCTGACTTTGGTCATCAAACAAATACTGTGTCACGATACGCATCTGATTCTCGGGACCGAACTGTTTCACCTCGAAACTCTTGGTGGCATCGTCGCCCTCCTCCTGGGCAAAGCCCTCTTCCAAAGCCGAGCGGACCTGATTGGCTGTCACGTTCTGGTCGAAACGAACCACGAAAGCACGACCTCCGGAGAAGTCCACACCGTAGTTCAGACCGCGCGTAAAGAGCGAAACCAGCGAGATCAGCACCAGCGCACCCGAAATGACATAGGAGATTTTCCGTTTGTCGATGAAATTAATATGAGTATTGGCCAGGAAGTTCACCGTCAGTTTATTCGAGAAGCGGATGTTCACGCCCTTCTCCAGCATGGCCACGAAGATCAGACGGGTAATGAAGATCGCCGTAAAGAGCGACGTGATAATACCGATGATCAAGGTCGTAGCGAAGCCCTGTACAGGACCCGTACCGAAGAAGAAGAGCACGATACCGGTCAACAGCGTCGTGACGTTACCGTCGATAATGGCCGAATAGGCATTCTTGAAACCGTCGGCGATTGAAAGACTCAAGCCCTTGCCGACCTTGATCTCCTCCTTGACCCGTTCGTAAATAATCACGTTTGCATCCACCGCCATACCCATCGTCAGCACGATACCGGCCAAACCGGGCAATGTCAACACGGCACCGAACGAAGTAAGCACTCCGAACAGGAAGAACAAGTTGGTCACCAATGCGATATTGGCCACCAAACCGGCCGTGCTGTAGAAGAAGAACATATACAGCAACACCAATATGAAGGCGATGACGAACGACATCATACCGGCGTTGATCGACTCCTGACCCAGCGAAGGACCGACCACCGTATCCTGGATAATCCGTGCCGGAGCAGGCAGTTTACCCGATCTCAACACATTGGCAAGGTCTTTAGCCTCCTGAATGGTGAAATTACCCGTGATCGACGAACGACCTCCGGGAATGGCTCCATTCACCCGCGGAGCGGAATATACATAACCGTCCAATACGATAGCGATACAACTGCCTACGTTATCCGCAGTCAGACGCTCCCAGATACGAGCGCCGGTAGCGTTCATCACCATCGACACTTCAGCCGTGGCGGCTTGTTGTTGGTAATCCTCCTTGGCCTCTACCACGACTCCTCCGTCCAACGGAGCCTTTCCGTCCCGGGTATTGGCCTTAATGGCATAAAGTTCGAAAATGTTTCCGCCAGCATCCACAGCTTTCACACCCCACAGCAACTTGATATCGCGAGGAAGTATTGCACGTACGGCAGGCAGGTTCAGGTAAGCATTCACAGCAGCCGTATCCGCAGCCAGTGCATGACCAATCACCGGACCCTGTCCGATCTGACCACTCTGGGGATCGGCAATCGGACTCAACTTGGCGTACAAGGGATACATCGAGGCGATATCTTCATTCGTCTGCAACGAATCGGAAGTCGTTTGATCCATCTGAGCCAGCAACTCGACATCTTCAGTGGTATCACCCTTCTGAACGGTTTCGGTCTCCTCTACGACAACCTCTTCGGCATGTTCGGAAGCGACGGCCTTTTGAGCCTCTTCATACTCGCGAATGATCTGGTTGGCCTGATTCAACAGCGGATAGATCTCCGTATTGTCGTAGGTGGCCCAGAACTCCAACGATGCGGTACCCTGCAACAGCTTGCGCACCCGCTCGGGCTCCTTGATGCCAGGCAACTCCACCAGGATACGTCCCGAATTCTCCAGACGCTGGATATTGGGTTGCGTCACACCGAAACGGTCGATACGGTTGCGCAACACATTAAACGAGTTCTCGATGGCACCTTCGGTCTGATCACGCAACACCTTGACAACCTCGGCATTGGAGCTGTTGGCCGTAATCACTTCGCGCAATTCGGGCGTATTGAAGATATAAGCCAACCTACCGCCCCCGGAGAGTTGCTCGTAAGCACGGGCGAAGAGGGTGATATAATCGTCGGTACTGTTTTTCTGATCCTCGCGAGCCTGAGCGAGCGCCTGATTGAAGATCGGGTCTTTACTGTCATTGGACAAGGCACGAACCACGTCCTCAACAGCGATCTCCAACATCACGTTCATACCTCCCCGCAGGTCGAGACCCAGGTTGATCTCCTTCTCCTTACACTCTTTGTAATTGAATTTGATAAAACCCAGATTGTAAACCGTCTGAGACTTCACGGAGTCCAGATAGGCCTGTTCCTTGGCTGCATCGCCCCCGGCGTAGGCAGCCGCTTTACGCTCGACCCGTTGGGTCACGAACGTGAAGGAGAGCTGGTAAGCGCAGGCGATGGCCAGTACGATTGCCAACAGTTTAAGTGCACCTTTGTTCTGCATGTTGAAATGTTTATTTTGAAAATTTATTTAAGTTTAGCAGTCCATTAGAGCGCAAAAGTATATATTTTTTTGCGAAATACAATATAAATACATCAGAAATAAAACGAAGTGCAGCATAAAATTTCATGCGTCAAGGGGCTCTGGACCCGTTTCTTGATCAATCCCACACTGAACTCCTACAAAAAGAAAACCGAACTTCTTCAGTTCGGTTTATCTCCCTTTTCAGGCATATAGTTATCCACGAAATTTTCGACTCTGCGTCGATACTCCTCCGGATCGTTCCAATAGGCCTGCGCATGAATCGCACCGGGCACGATCCATAACTCTTTCTCGCCGGGTTTGGCTTCATAAAGAGGATAGACCATCTGCGTAGGCACAAAGGTATCGCGATCGCCATGAATGAAAAGCATGGGACGTTCGCACCGTGACACCTGACGCAGAGATGATGCCTCCCGGAATCCCCAGCCCTCACGCAGCTGGCAATACAGATTCGACGTATAAAGCAAGGGGAAAGCCGGCAAATGGAAACGACTTTCAAGTTCGCTCCTGAACTCGTCCCACACGGACGTATATCCGCAATCCTCGACAAAACAGCGGACATTCGCCGGAAGCTCCTCGCCCGAAGTCATCATCGTAGTGGCGGCACCCATTGAAATACCGTGCATCACGATCCTCGAATCGCGTCCGAAACGGGAAAGAATCACCTCGATCCAACGTTTCATATCCAGTCGATCTTTCCAACCCATACATATATACTTACCTTCACTGGTTCCGTGGGCTCGCAAATCGGGCATCAATACATTGAATCCCAGATCATGATGATACATATACCCCAGCATCAACATACCCATGGCATTATTCTGATAACCATGAACGAGCAACACCGATCGGTCGGTAGGACGGGGAGCCGCCACATAAAACGCATGCAAACGCAGACCATCATCCGAGGTAATAAACGTATCGCGCAAACCATTGCAACGATTCAGACTATCGGCCCATGCCTTTATATCGGCATGACGCATCATGCGTCTATAAACCCGCTGATGATCCCTTGCCTCGGGAGGACTCAGCAAGGCATAATTGAATAAAAAAACACTGCCACCGATAATTGCCAGCAATACGACAGCTCCTATGGCGATAAGGATACCGATCCATCTGTTTTTTCTTTCTCGTCGGATTCGATTCATAATGTTCAATTTGAATAAGTCTACCCGCCTATTCATATGCAAAATAAGTACAAAATTCGGGGAAACAAGAAAAAAGGAGGCCGTTTTATACAAACGACCTCCTTTTTCATTATAAAGCCTGTGCCGACCTATTATTTCACTTCCTCGAATTCAACATCGGTCACATTGTCACTGTCGGCTTTTCCAGTGCTGCCCGTATTTTGAGCTCCGGCACCGGTTTGTGCGCCACTGTTAGCGGCACCGCCTTGAGCTTGTTGGGCAGAATAGATATCCTGCGAAGCGGCCTGCCATGCGTTATTGAGTTCCGTCGTAGCGCTGTCGATATCGGCAATGTTTCCGGCTTTGTGGGCCTCTTTCAACTTAGCCAGGGCACCTTCGATCGCAGACTTCTTGTCGGCAGGGATCTTGTCACCGTACTCCTTGAGTTGTTTCTCCGTAGAGAAGATCATGCTGTCGGCAGCGTTGATCTTGTCGATCCGCTCACGTTCCTCTTTATCCTTGGCCTCGTTGGCTTTGGCTTCGTCACGCATCCGTTGAATCTCCTGTTCGGTCAGACCAGACGATGCCTCGATACGAATTTTCTGCTCCTTGCCCGTGCCTTTATCCTTGGCCGAAACATTCAGAATACCGTTGGCGTCGATATCGAACGTAACCTCGATCTGAGGCACACCCCTCGGTGCGGCAGGAATACCATCCAGGTGGAACCGACCGATCGTCTTGTTATCGCGGGCCATCGGACGTTCTCCCTGCAATACGTGTATCTCTACGGAAGGCTGATTATCGGCGGCCGTCGAGAAAGTTTCACTCTTACGGGTCGGGATAGTCGTATTGGCGTCGATCAGACGGGTGAAGACACCACCCAACGTCTCGATACCCAACGACAGCGGCGTTACATCCAGCAACAGCACGTCTTTCACCTCACCGGTCAACACACCTCCCTGGATAGCGGCCCCGATAGCAACCACCTCGTCGGGGTTGACACCTTTGGAAGGCGTACGTCCGAAGAAATCCTCCACCACTTTCTGAATAGCGGGGATACGGGTCGAACCACCCACCAGAATCACCTCATTGATCTGATCTTTCGTGTATCCGGCATCCTTCAAAGCCTGTTCGCAAGGTTTGATCGTGGCACGAATCAGATGGTCTGCCAACTGTTCGAATTTGGCACGGGTCAACGTCATTACCAAGTGTTGCGGAATACCGTCTACCGGCATGATATAAGGCAGGTTGATCTCCGTCGAAGTCGAACTTGACAACTCGATTTTGGCCTTTTCGGCAGCCTCTTTCAGACGTTGCATGGCCATCGGGTCCTTACGCAGATCCACATTGTGTTTGCTCATGAACTCTTCGGCCATCCAGTCGATGATCACATGGTCGAAATCATCACCACCCAGGTGAGTATCACCATTGGTCGATTTCACTTCGAACACACCGTCGCCCAGCTCCAGAATGGAGATATCGAACGTACCACCACCCAGGTCATACACGGCGATCTTCATATCCTGATTCTTCTTATCCAGTCCGTAAGCCAATGCAGCAGCCGTAGGCTCGTTGATGATCCGGCGAACATTCAGTCCGGCAATCTGGCCGGCCTCTTTCGTTGCCTGACGTTGCGAATCGGAGAAGTAGGCAGGAACTGTAATAACTGCTTCAGAGACCTCTTGTCCCAGATAATCCTCGGCCGTTTTCTTCATCTTCTGAAGAATAATGGCCGAAATCTCCTGCGGCGTATACTGACGTCCCTCCACGTCTACCTTGGGCATTCCACCCACACAATCTATCTTATAAGGTACGCGGTCGATATCCTTCTTCACCTGTTCGCAGGTCTCGCCCATAAACCGTTTGATCGAAAAGACCGTATTCTTCGGATTGGTGATAGCCTGACGTTTGGCAGGATCGCCGACCTTACGCTCACCGCCATCGGTAAACGCCACAATCGACGGAGTTGTCCGGTGTCCTTCGCTGTTGGGGATCACCACCGGTTCGTTACCCTCCATCACTGCCACACAGGAGTTGGTCGTTCCTAAGTCAATTCCGATAATCTTTGCCATAATGTTGTACTATTTTTAGTTGTTATTTTTATTGTTCCGTGTTCAGTTTCAAAAACCATCCGGAAAATCATCAATCTTTATGCCATAAGATCATTTGCACATTTTTTGCAACCGGCAACTGACAAAGCCGCCGTTTTTGGCAGACGGCATGACACGATCTCTGTCATTTCGACCGAGAAAAGTTCCGATCGGCTCCGACTCTCTTCCGCCGCCTCTGTCTACCGCCCCCAAAGAGATCGGGCTATTTTCGGCTAAAGTGGTTCAAATCGTTTTGATGTTAAGTTTTTTTTATTTAATTTTAAAAGCGGAATCATCCGAACAGGATTACAAATAAAAAATTTAACCGAAACATCAACTAAAACCTAACGGATATGGTCATTACATTTAATGAATTGCGTCGCATCAAGGACAAATTGCCCAGCGGCAGCTCAAAACGCATTGCAGACGAACTGAACATTGACGTAGACACGGTTCGCAACTATTTCGGAGGAAGTCACTTCGAAGCGGGTGCTCCGGCAGGTGTACATTATGAGAAGGGACCGGATGGCGGAGTAGTTACCCTCGACGATACCACCATTTTAGACGCTGCCATGCGTATATTAAACGAAATCAAAGAATAATACAAATATCTATTGAAAAACGTAAAGGGTAAAAGATAAAAAAAGAACGCTTTCAGTGAAAGCGTTCTTTTTTTATTGAGGGAACCACTTTTTATTCTATTTGGTTCCGTCGCAAATTCCCCTGAAATATCCGATCGATTCCAGAACTCCCGGCTGAGGATTCATCGGATTCTTTTCGAATTCCAGACAGATCTTGCCTTTATATCCGATCTCACGCAAAACCTGCACAATCGGACGATAGTCGATCACACCACGCCCCATTTCCCAGGTCTTGCCCTCTTTCGAGGCAGCCGATTCATCCTTAAAATGGATGTCATAAATCCACTCCTTGTATTTCTTCAGAATCTCGGCATTATTCTCACCGAAACGTACCGAGTGCCCCAAATCGAGGCAGATACCGATACCCTTGTCAGGATCCTTCACCCGGTCAACCACCTCCTGAGCATTCGGGAATGCCTGGTTGTCAGGTCCATGAGTATGAATAGCCACTTTAATTCCGGTATCTTTCACTTTCTTCTCCACATAAGGCAGCAATTCATAATCCGGCACACCGATAAACATATTGATGCCATAACGTTTCACATAGTCAAAAGCCGTATCGACCTGCTCCTTGCTCTTCATATAGATAGGTCCCAGAATATACCCTTCGATTCCATAACTAGCCAATTTCTGCTTGAATGCAGCCATCTCTTCGGCCGTACTCGCCAGCGGCAGATGAAAATCCTTGATCGACATATATTTCACACCGGCTTGTTGAGCCATTTTCAATGCCTGATCAATATCGAATTTACGATATGTATATCCGGCTATACCGATCTGGAAATCGTCAGAACCACGTTTCCCCTGTACCAACTGTGCTCCTGCTGGAAGAGCCATCGTCACCGCCAAGACAGCAACTGCCGTCCGCACCCAACTTGTTTTCTTCATCTTCTGTCTGTTTTTAAGCTGAAGTGATTTAAACTTATAATATATCCGATTGAAATGTACTCAAACAGCGTACAAATAGAATTGTTTATTATATTAT
>CALVFY010000050.1 GCA_944326945.1 uncultured Rikenellaceae bacterium | reverse complement strand
GTTCGATGGCCTTTATTATGGTGGACATCATCGATCGCGTGTCGATGTCTCGGGCAGAGGTTTGTTTGATAAAACCGATCTTTTCGGGAAAAGGTATCGATAAAGATAAACTGACGAAGTGGTTGCGAGTGCGGGCACGGAGTCCGAAAGTGGAAATATTATGTCGAATAGCATGACGGATTATAAGGCGATTTGCCAACGGGTTTGCGAAGTGGCTCGTCAGGCGGGAGAATATATCGCTGCACAGCGTAAACACTTTTCGTTCAGTGATGTGGAGTTCAAGGGCGTCCATAATCTGGTTTCGTACGTGGACAAGGAGTCGGAGAAGATGATCGTGAACGCTTTGGGCGAGTTGTTGCCCGGTTCGGGATTTATTACCGAAGAAGGAACCGCCTCCAGTCATGGAGAACGATTCCAATGGGTGATTGATCCTCTGGACGGAACTACTAATTTTGTCCATGGTTTGCCTCCTTATTGTGTGAGCATTGCTCTGATGGAGGAGAGGGAAGTGGTGGTCGGTGTGGTCTACGAGGTGACTCATGGAGAGTTGTTCTATGCCTGGAAAGGTTCGGATGCCTATTTGAACGGGGAGAAGATCGTCTGCTCGAAGGTGGATAAGTTGGAAAATGCATTGGTTGCCGTGGGATTTTCCTATGCGACGATCACGGAGGTGGAAGATTTCCTGGATGTCATAGCCTACTATCAGCGCAATACCGACGGTATTCGTCGAGTGGGTTCGGCTACGGCCGACTTGGTGTATGTTGCCTGCGGACGGGTCGATGCCTTCTCCCAGGTGAAACTTTCGGCCTGGGATGTGGCCGGGGGAGCCTTTATCGCTCAGCGGGCCGGGGCTGTAGTAAGCGACTATTCAGGAGGTGATAATTTTATTTTTGGTAGAGAAATTGTAGCCGCCAATCCGTTGGTGTATGACGAATTTATCAAGACTGTAAAATGAAAATTTTGGCCCGGGTACGATACTGGTTGTTGTTGAATTCCTGCCGTGCGGCGGGAGCACTTCCTACGTGGGTATTGTATCATTGTGTGCAAGATTTCCTCTATTTCATTATCTATAAAGTGGTCCACTATCGCCTGAATGTGGTGCGGAATAATCTTCGGAACTCTTTCCCGGAAAAAACTCCCGAACAACTCCATGAAATTGAACGTCGTTTTTATCGGCACCTGTCGGAAGTGGTGGTGGATACGGTCGATCTGGTGAATATCAGCCGAAAAGAACTCGAGGATCGGATACACTTTACGAATGTCGACGAGGTGGAAGCTCAAATGCAGGGTAAAGATTGGATCGCTGCTTTGGCCCACTATGGTTGCTGGGAATATTTCGGGGCCTATCAGCTTCATACCGCTTCGCAGGTGATAGGTGTCTATCGTCCGTTGCACGAGAAATCGTTCGACGAGTATTATTTGTATATGCGATCTCGGTTCGGATTGCGCCCGGTACCGATGCATAGTTTGCTTCGTTGTATAGTGCGGAACAGAAAATGCGGACAACGCCAGATCGTGGGACTGATTGCCGATCAGACACCTCCCGAACCGGAAATCAATCATTGGTTCGATTTTCTGCACCAGCCGACCCCATTTTTTCTGGGAGCGGAGAAATTGGCCCTCAAATTCGGAATGCCGGTCTATGTAATGAAGCTCAACAAGGTGAATAGGGCCCATTATGAGGTGAGTTTCCATCAGATCTATGACGGGAAGGAACCTGTGGATGAGTTTGAGATTACGAAACGTTATGCGGCTGAACTGGAGAAGATGATTTGTCGCAGTCCGGAGTTGTGGATGTGGTCGCATCGGAGATGGAAACACAAACCGCCTGTTCGGATGGCTGTTGAATCAAGAGAAGTGAGTGTATGCCGATAGTCAAAGTCGTCATATTGAATTGGAACGGAGAAAATCATCTTCGACGTTTCTTGCCTTCTGTCATCGAGGCGACAAGTGCCGAGGCAGAGATCGTCGTGGCAGATAACGGATCGACAGACGGGTCTGTGTCGTTGTTGAAGGAGCAGTTTCCGAGCGTGAGTGTGTTGCTCCTGGATCGTAACTATGGATATGCCGAGGGATATAATCGGGCATTGGATCGGTTGGAGGCCGATTATTTCGTGTTGCTCAACTCTGATGTGGAGACGCCTCCGGGGTGGCTCGAACCGCTGGTCGCTCGAATGGAATCCGATTCGTCGATAGCGGCCCTGGCACCTAAGTTGCTTGCTTATGGCGATCGGGATCGTTTCGAGTATGCCGGTGCGAGCGGTGGATTTATGGATATGTTGGGTTATCCGTTCTGCCGTGGACGTATTCTCTCTACGCTGGAGAAGGACGAGGGACAGTATGATACGGCTCGAGAGGTCTTTTGGGCATCGGGTGCTTGTATGGTAGTCCGGGTGAGTGCATTTCGGGAAGTGGGCGGTTTCGATGGGAAGTTTTTCGCTCACATGGAAGAGATCGATTTTTGTTGGAGAGCCCAGCTGTATGGCTACAAGATATGGATCGAACCTCAAAGCCGCGTTTGGCATTTGGGAGGAGGAACTCTGCCCAATAATACTCCGCGCAAGATCTATCTCAATTACCGGAATAATCTGGCCATGCTCTATAAGAATCTGCCTGCAGGCAGGGTAGAGGCGATACTTTTCGTTCGTATGGTGCTCGACGGGCTTTCAGCACTGGTGTTTTTATTGCAGGGACGAGCCGATTTTTTTCGGGAAGTGTTCCGGGCCCATCTCGATTTCCATGCCTGGAGAGGAAATCTGCAGAAACAACGGCATCGGATTCAGCAGCGGGCGGTAGCTCGTTCGCGGATGATCTACGGGGGGGCGATTATTCTTCGATATATGTTGGGAAGACATCGTTTCGGGACGATGATGTAGTGGAGAAAAGAATAAAAAAACGAGCGCCGCGGAGAACGCTCGTTTTTTCATGGTGAGAGGTGAATTATTTCAGAATTTTTTCGCCGTTTGCGTATTTGTATTTATAGGTATCGTGTAGACGGCCTTCGGTTTTGAGAGGGAAATTGTCGGTACGGAACGAGGAGGCAGGCAACGAATCGGTGTTGATAAGATTGCCGTCGGGTACCACGGACCAGCTGTAGCGAACGGCTACCGGATTGGGCACCTGATCCGACCATACAATGACCTTGTTGCCTTCGATCCGGGCCTGGGCCGGGACGAACTGCTGGTCGGCTCCGCAGATGGTGAAACTCCGCAAGGGCTGGTTGTCCGAGGAGGCCAGTCCTCCATACACGTAGTCGAACGAGAGAGCAGCCTTGTTGCCCTCAAACGAAACGTCTTTATAAATGGGACCGGAATAGGCCAGATTGTATCCATAGTTTCGTGCCAGCGCGATCAGTGCCAACCGGTGTCCTACGGGTTGTTTCTGGATGGGGTGAATCTGATCGGGTTCGCCGTAGCCCATTGCCATGGCCATACCCGTATTGGGGGTATTGAGCCAGCATTGGAGTTGGGCCCAACGCAACTCGGGGAAGGTGGACCGATCCTGCAATTCGGGAACCTGTACGAAATAGAAAGGCATATCGGGTTGTTGGAACACCTCGCGCCACTCTTCGATCAGAGCAGGGAACAGTTTTACGTATTGTGCAGCCCGGGTCGTATTGGCCTCTCCCTGATAGAAAATAACACCTTTGATCGACAGAGGGGCCACTCGCAACACATTGGCGAACAGGCCTGAAGGACGACGGAAATTTTTGGGTCCCATCGGCTCCGTGAGACGTTTCCCCTGGCGACCGTGGGAGTAATAATAGGTACTCCACTCCTTGTAGTCGGCCAGTTGACGTTCGTATTCACCCGGAGCCATGGAGGCCATGTACTGGTCGTAATTCTCGACGATGGGGGCGAAGAGCGGATCGGACAGCAGTTTTTCGCGGCTCATCCACACCGAAGCCGTGGTGTTTCCTTTATACAGACAGATGATGCCGACCGGGACATTCAGTGTTTCCTGTAACTCTTTGGCGAAATAATAGGCCACGGCGCTCATCGACCGCACGTATTCCGTGGTGGCGTGACGCCAAGGAATAGGCTTGTAGGGTTGGGCGCCTTCGAAAGGAATGGAGGGGACATAAGCCACTCTGATATTTGGATTTTTGGCCTCGGCGATGGCTTTTTCTCCATCCTTGCTTGAACGGAGCGAAAATTCCATGTTCGATTGGCCGCCGGCAAACCATACCTCTCCCACGAGAATATCTTCGAGAGATGTTTGGTCTGATCCGGAGGAGACGGTCATTGTAAACGGACCGCCGGCTTTCATGGCAGGGAGTTCGGTTTTCCAGAGGCCTTTGTCGTCGGCCGTGGCGGAAACCGTGTTGTGGAGGATCGACACCTCTATTTGGGCACCCGGATCGGCCGATCCCCAGACACGGATAGGAGTTTCTCGTTGAAGCACCATTCCTGAATTGAATATGTCGGCGAATTTGGGTGGATTGGCCATTAAGCTACCTGCACACAGACAGAATAGCAGGGCAGAAAAGAAAAGTTTTTTCATGATAAAGGTTTTTAGGGTAATTTCATAACAAAGATAACGGAATTACAATAAAAAAGCTCCTGTCAGGAGCTTTTTTATGCGCAGAAAGGTTGTCGACCTATTTTTTCGTGAAGAGGTTATTCATCTCTTCGAGGGTTTTACCCTTGGTTTCCGGGACGAATTTCCACATGAACAGTGCCGACAGGATGGCCATCAGGGCATATACCCAGTATGAGAAACCGTGGTGGAACAGATCGTTCAGATAGGAGGATTTATCCATCATGGGGAAGGTCCACGACACGAGATAATTGGCCAGCCATTGAGCGGCTACGGCAATAGCCATGGCCTGTCCGCGGATTTTATTCGGGAATATCTCCGACAACAGTACCCAGCATACCGGACCCCAACTCATGGCGAACGATGCCGTGTAGAAGAGCATGGCCAGGAGCGAGGTGATGCCCATGTGCTGGATGAAGAAGGTGAATCCCAGCACCAACATGCTGATTGCCATGCCGACACTTCCGATAATCATCAGCGGTTTGCGACCGAAACGGTCCACGGTGAAGATGGCCAATACGGTGAACGACAGGTTGATAATGCCTACGATGATGGTTTGCAACAGTGCGGCATTGGTGCCGAAGCCCATATTGCGGAAAATTTCGGGTGCATAGTAGAGTACCACGTTGATTCCCACGAACTGTTGGAATACCGAAAGCAGGATACCGATAATGATGACACCCACTCCGTAGGAGAATAGCCGGGAACGCACCACGCCAGCCAATGAAGTTTTAATCTCGCTGATTTCGCCGGCAGCATCCTTGCCGGTTACTTTGCGGATGATGGCCGAGGCTTTTTCGTCACGTCCTTTCATCACCAACCACCGGGGGCTTTCCGGAATGAAGAATACGAGCAGCAGCAATAGTGTGGCAGGAATTGTCTCCGAGAGGAACATCAATCTCCAACCGGTGTGGGTAAGCCACTTTTCGTCGCCGCTGAGTGCGATGCCATAGTTGACGAAGTAGACTACCAGCATGCCGAAAATGATGGCGAATTGGTTCCACGACACGAGACTGCCTCGTTTTTCGGCAGGGGCCATTTCGGCGATGTACATCGGTGAGAGCATCGAGGCCAGACCTACACCCACACCTCCGATAATACGGTAGACGATGAAATGGGGGATGAACTCTTCCATGTTTCCGACGGCAAAGCCCATTTCGGGATAGGCCGATCCGATGGCGGAGACGATAAGCAGAACGGCTGCGATGAGCAGACTCCGTTTACGTCCCAGTCGGGTGGCCATGAAGCCTCCGATCAGTCCGCCGATTACGCAGCCGATCAGAGCACTCGACACGAGGAATCCCAACAGAGAACTGGCTGCCGTTTCATCCAGATGAAGCGGGTCGATAAAGTTGATGCCGAGATACTTCACCGTGCCCGAGATGACAGCCGTGTCGTATCCGAACAGAAGTCCGCCGATCGTGGCTACCATCGTCACGAATAGCAGATAGGGATTGCTTTTCTTGTTTTTGGTCATGAGGCAGAGTTTCAGATTGAACACCTGATTTTGTTAGATATACATCGAGAGCAATTGCTCATATTTTTCCTGGTGACCGCTGATTTGCTCGGGTGTATTGGCTGCGGCATATTCGCGCAGTTGTTCCAGAGAGAGTTTGCCTTGTTCGAATTCAGCGCCTTTCCCGGTATCGAACGAGGCATAACGTTCTTTACGCCATGTGTTGTAAGGCGATTCGGACAGGATTTTGTCGGCGATCAACAGTGCCCGGGCAAAGGTGTCCATACCGCTGATGTGAGCGATGAACAGATCCTCTACGTCGGTCGAGTTACGGCGTACTTTGGCATCGAAGTTGAATCCTCCGTGACCGATGCCGCCACCTGACAGAATAACGAGCATGGCTTCCACGGCCTCCTGGATGTCGATCGGGAATTGGTCGGTGTCCCAACCGTTCTGGGCATCGCCTCGGTTGGCGTCGATACTGCCCAGCATGCCGGCATCTACGGCGCATTGCAGTTCGTGTTGGAAGGTATGGCCGGCCAGAGTGGCGTGGTTCACCTCGATGTTCACTTTGAAATCTTTGTCCAGACCCCAGTGGCGCAGGAATCCGATCACCGTCTCCGTGTCGTAGTCATACTGGTGTTTGGTCGGCTCCATAGGCTTGGGTTCGACCAGGAATGTGCCTTTGAACCCTTGTTTGCGAGCGTAGTCGCGGGCCATGATCAGCATACGGGCCAGATGTTCCTTTTCGCGTTTCATATCGGTATTGAGCAGAGACATATAGCCCTCGCGACCGCCCCAGAATACATAGTTCTCACCGCCCAATGCAATGGTCGCGTCAATGGCGTTTTTGATCTGCGTACCGGCCCATGCTACAGCGGTGAAGTCGGGATTCGTAGCGGCACCGTTCATATAGCGGGCATGGCCGAATACATTAGCCGTTCCCCAGAGCAGTTTGATACCTGTTTCGGCCTGTTTCTTTTTGGCGTATTCGACAATGGCGTGCATTCTTTTTTCATATTCGGCAATTGTTTCGCCAGCGCGGACGATGTCTACGTCGTGGAAACAGTAGTAGGGAGCGCCGATCTTGACGAAAAACTCGAAAGCTGCATCCATTTTGGCTTTGGCCTGTTCGATCGGATCGGAGATGCTTTCCCAGGGGAAATGACGGGTCGTGCCGCCGAACTGATCGCTGCCGTCGGCGCAGAACGAGTGCCAGTAGGCGATGGCAAAACGGAGTTGTTCTTTCATGGTTTTTCCGCCCACGATACGGTTTTCGTCATACCAGTGGAAGGCTAACGGATTTTTTGATTCGGGACCTTCGTAACGGATCTTGTCGATTTTAGAAAACATGGTTGCCATGGTGGTAAATATTTTTAGTTGATTTATGAGTTTAATCTCGATTTCAATTCTTGCTCCCAGGCGACATAGCTCTTTTCGAGTACATCACGGTCGGCTGCGGTAGGTTCTACGGTTTCCAGACGCCGGAGCGATGCGAATGCCTCTTCCCGGCTGTGGTATAACTCTGCTCCGAGGGCAGCTCCCCGGGCGGCTCCCAGAGCACCGTCCGTATTGTAGAGCTCTATGCGGGCTTCTGTCAATGCGGCTAACGTGCGCCGGAAGAGCGGACTGAGGAAGAGATTGGCTTTTCCTGCCCGGATCACTTTCGGGTCGAGACCCACTTCGCGCATGATGTCGATGCCGTAGCGGAATGCAAATGCGATACCTTCCTGGGCGGCTCGTAACAGATGGGCTTTCGTGTGGCGGTTGAGGTCGATGCCGGAGAGAGTGGTCCCTGTATAACGGTTTTCGAGCATACGCTCGGCTCCGTTGCCGAAGGGGAGCATCACGACTCCTTCGCTGCCGGCGGGAACCCTTTCGCAGAGGGCATTGATCTGGTCGTAATCCATATCGGAAGCCACCATACGACGGGTCCAGGCGTTGAGTATGCCCACTCCGTTGATACAGAGCAGTATGCCGTAGCGTGGGGCCTCGGCCCGGTGGTTGACGTGCAGGAATGTATTGACCCGCGAGAGAGGATCGGCTTTGGGGGTGTCGGTTACGCCGTAGACTACACCCGAAGTGCCTCCCGTAGCCGCAATTTCTCCGCTTTCCATCACGTTCAGCGAGAAGGCGTTATTGGGTTGGTCTCCAGCCCTGTAGGAGATGGGTGTGCCGGTCGGAATACCCAACAGGGCTTCTGTGGCTGCGTTTGTCCGGCTCTGAATACCGATCGAGGGCAGGTCTTGGGGGATCGACTCAGGAGCGATGCCAAAATATTCGGCCACGAAATCGGCCCGGTGATTTTCGGCAAAGTCCCACAGAATCTGTTCGGACAGTCCGCTGTGTGTCGTACAGATCTCGCCCGAGAGACGATAGGCGATATAGTCGCCCGGCAGCATGAATTTATCGGTACGGGCGAAGATTTCCGGTTCGTTTCTCTTGACCCAGGCCAGTTTCGAGGCAGTGAAATTGCCCGGGGAGTTGAGCGTGTGAGTCAGACAGTGTTCGTGACCGAGGGTTTCGAGTGCTTCGATTCCGATTCCCACGGCCCGGCTGTCGCACCAGATGATGGATTTTCGTAAGGGTTCACCCTGTTTGTCCAGACACACCAGTCCATGCATCTGATAGGTGATTCCGATGGCGGCAATCTCCTTCATCGAGTGTTGTTTGGCGAGGGTGTGTATGCCCTGGCAGACATATTTCCACCACATTTGAGGATCTTGTTCGGCCCATCCGGGATGGGGTGCGTCGATGGGCATTTCCCGATCCGGAAGCGTGACGGAACCGGCGCATTCGCCGTTGGACAGTTCCAGTAGAGAGACTTTGACAGAGGAACTGCCGATGTCGATTCCCAATGTTTTCATAGTTCGGTCGTGAATTTGGGCTATTCGTGCCAGCGGATGAAACCCTGTCGGATTTTGCGACGGATCTCTTTTTCGTAGGCGGTTTTGTTGAATATATAATATCGTGCAGGTTTGTGCGCCACGTTCATTTCATATTCGCTGGTGGGGGTGAGATAGCCCGAGGCGAATATCTTTTTCCGGAAATTACGGTTGTCGATTTCGATACCCAGAATCCCCTCGTAGAGAGATTGCAGTTGACGGATCGTGAATTTACGCGGAAGCAATTCGAAGGCTACCGGGGAATAGATTAATTCGCGGCTGAGCGTCGAGAGTGCTTCCATCAATATCTTTTTATGGTCGAGAGCCAGATGGCGTACATGTTGGACATCGGTCCATATGGCCTGTTTGCGACGAGTATGGAGTTCGATGTTTTTATTCAGTTTGAGAAGAGAATAGTAGGCCACGGTGATGACCCGGGGTGTTTCCACCTTGTAATATTCTTTCAACCATTGAAGCTCGTTGCCGACCACGCGTTCCGGATCGGAGAATACATGCAGTTGTTTGAGGAAAATATTCCGGATACCGGTCATCTCTTCCAATACCCGATAGGCTGCCGAACGCAGATCTTCGTCTTGACGAATCAAGCTCCCGGGCAGTTTGTGATCCGGGGCCGCATCAACTTCTTTTTCCGTATCGCGTTCGACCAGCAGAATCTTGAGTGCCGAACCGTCGAAACCGAAAATAACGCAGTCTACCGATACCGAAGGATTGAAGGATGAGTCCACTAGTACGATTCATTTTCAGGTTATTCAAAATTATAAAATCCTGCCTCCAATTCCAAACTTATTGTAAAAAGTACGCTAAGTGTGCCGTGGGAAAACGACTAAACACCCGTGGAAACTATTCCTCGAGGTGATTGAGTCGAACAGAAGTTCGTGGGAGAAAATACCGTAACTAATTTTTGTCGCCAGGCAGAGGCGCTCCTATCGGAAGGTAGGGGAACTTACGGAGTGAGAAGTATAGGTCAGTATTTTTTCTCGTATATAATGTACGAAACGATCGAATTCCTCTTGTGAAAGTGTGCGAGGATAGCTCAGTATGGAGAGAGGATGGACCGGACCGTTTCCATAAGAGGGGTGGAAATATTCGTAATCGTTGAGTACGAATCCCAGATGACGATAGAATCTCAGTCGTCGTTGGGATATTTCGTCCACAGGCGGATCGATTTCTAAAATAGTTGTTGAATCGACATGTTGGGCCAAAAATTGTCCCAATAGGGTTGAACCTATATTTTGTCCTCGTAAAGAGGGGTTTACGGCAATGTGTTCGATGTAGTTCATGGAGCCGTGTTCCCACCAGAAAAAGAGGGCCAGCAGAGTGGGAGGAGTCCCGTTTTCGCCTCGGGAGACGGCTATTTGACAATGAAACTCTTCTTCGTCCATGGCTCGGAGATGATCTTCGCACAGGCGTCGTTCATAGAGAGGGAAACTTTCTTCATAAAGTTTCCAAGTCTGTTTCCACAGCAGATCATTGGTCGGTTGCAGAGAGATTAGTTCCATTGTTTTTTTTACGTAATTATTTCTGTGACAGAGTAATGATGTATAAAAAAGCGTCTGACAAGTCACACGCTTTCCTGATAAATCCATACAAATTTAGGAATAAATCATAATAAAACAAAAGTTATCCGGATCAGGCCTCTACATTGGGATATGGCAAAGCTGATATTCTAAATTTTACAAGCCGCAACTCTATTAAATCTGATTGTTGATTCATAATAAGATATGGAGTGCTGTCGCGACTGTGGGTGCGATGTGGGGGGCGAGTGTAGGGGATGCCGCAGTGTGTACGGCTGTCTCCAGGACTGTCATGCGAATGGCCGCATTACATTCTACAAACACGGTTACGGCTGCGGACAATAGGGGGTACTATGTACTATATATTGTCCGAAGTTTTATGCTACATGATCACATTTTCCTGTAATCGGAGGGCTTGATACCCAGGTTTTGCTGGACATAACGGCTGAAATAGGCCGGAGAGGAGAATCCGAACAGATCGGAGATCTCGACGAATGAAAGCGACTTGTCACGCAACAGACGCGAAATATCGAGTATTGTGTAGTGATTGATCCAATAGTTGGCGCCATATCCGCTGATTTTCTTTGATACCTCGGAGAGGTATTTCGATGAGATGCACAGGCAGTCTGCATAGTAGGATACTTCGCGATGTTTGCGGTAGATCCCCTCCTCGAGCATCTTCAGAAAGCGATTCATGATCGATGAGCTTGGGGTGGAGATGTCGCTCTTCCCGTAAATGCGGGCATGGAAATCGAAGAAGTCGAGAATGGCCGCCTGCATGGCATTGATCAGGGTTTCACGGTAAAAGCGATGTTCCGTATCCCGGCTCCGGCGCTCGAGAATCTCAAAATCCTGCCGGCAGAGGATCTGCTGTTCGGGAGTCAGGTGTATGACAGGATTGAGAAAAAGCGCCAATTGGCCTTTTGTCCCATAATTGCTTTGAGGGGTACACAATTCAAGGAAGGAAGGTTTGGCATAGATGATTTTGCACTTGAAATTCTCCAACGCTTCGACTCGTTCGACCATCCTTCGCTTGCAGATAATGGAGAGGTCTCCGCGCTGTAATTCGAACTTCCGTCCGTTGAAGCGGAAATGGCATTTCCCGCCCAGACAGAACAAATGTGCAAGATACTCCTCCTCCGAATCGATCTCTACCACGCCGAGTCGGTCGGTTACTATCAGGTCTTTATCTCTTTCCATGATACTCCCTCGTTTCGTTCGAATTCAAAAATAAGTATAAAATTGACAGGAATCTTTGATTTTTAACCTGTCATCCGGAAAAATGGTAATTCATACTGTATTTTTTGTTACTTCGATTCAAGCGGCAGTCTTTAACTTTGCATACGAAACAACATGGAAACATTCAGCGTAATGATATGAAAATAAGGCTTTCCCTCGCGGCCATTATAATATTCGCTACTTGTTCTCCCGATAAAAATACACTCTACGCAGGCGAGGAGAGGATGCTGGTTGCAGAAGACGGGAATTGTTGAATAACTTAACTGAAAAAATAGAGTCATGAAAACAGTACGATTAAACAATGGAGTAGAGATGCCGCAGATAGGCTACGGTGTGTATCAGATTTCCGAAGCGGAATGCGAGCGCTGTGTCAGTGATGCCCTGCGTGCGGGTTACCGGATGATCGATACGGCACAGGCATACCACAATGAGACAGGTGTAGGCCATGCTGTCCGCAAGAGCGGCATCGACAGAAAGGATATTTTCCTGGTTTCGAAAATCTGGATTTCGAACTACGGTTACGAAAAAGCGAAGGCCTCGATTGACGAAAGCCTGCTCCGGCTTCAGACCGATTACATCGACCTGATGCTGCTTCACCAGCCTTTCTGCGACCGTTACGGAGCCTACCGGGCACTGGAGGAAGCATACAGGGAGGGAAAAGTTCGCGCAATTGGAGTAAGCAACTTCTATCCCGACCATTTTATTGATTTGGCCAGCAATATGGAGATCGTGCCGGCGGTCAATCAGGTCGAGACCCATGTTTTCAATCAGCAGATCGAAGCTCAGCGGATCATGGACGAGTTCGGTACTCGTATCATGTCGTGGGGACCGTTGGCCGAGGGCCGCAATGGTTTTTTTACCAATACGCAACTGGCTGAAATTGGGGCCAAATACGGGAAGAGCATTCCGCAGGTGGCGCTTCGTTGGCTTATCCAGCGTGGGGTGATCGTCATTCCGAAGTCGACGCACGTCGAACGGATGCGCCAGAATATCGACATTTTTGACTTCTCACTGTCGGACGAGGATATGGCTGCTATCGCCACGCTCGACACGGGCCACAGTCTCTTTTTCGATCACCACGACGCTGAGACTACCCGTCTGTTTATGGGATGGAAAAAGACACTGTGAAAAGCGAAGGAATAGGAGAATGGTTATCCTAAAAAGACTCTTTTAGAGAGGATGGATAATGATTTTGTCCGAGAGGGAAAATCGTACTTTATCCAAATAAGTCACAACACATAACCATAAAATATCAGCGCGATAAACAATGAAAGTTTGTTTGTCGCGCTGATTTTCAATCTTTAGCCTATTCAAAGAGTATCAATATTCCTCTTTGTTGAAGAAATTTATATATTGATTATCAGTAGGTGTAGGAATTCTCCGCAAGCGTTTTTTATAATATATAGGTTTCTGAAGCGCTGAGCAGGCTTTCAGCGGCTTTTTTCACGATTTGAAGCAAAAATATGACCGATTGGTCATATTTTTGCTTTTTTTCATTATCTTTGTCTCCATAAAAAAAACAGACCAACCGGTAACTTTTATGGAAAACAAACCTTTCGAACGCATCCAAAGGAGCTTTAACTACACTCCTGCGAGCATCTTCACGAACCAATGGTCGAACTTGGCCTTTGGTGTAGGAATGATTGTCATTCCGGCCCTCTTTCCTTTCGGCCTTCGTATCCGCCATCTGCAGATTCTCTCGCCGGCGGTGTTATCGACCATTCTGATTGTGGGCGGCGTGCTGCTGCTCTTCTTCACCTGGCGGGGCATGCGAAATGCCCGGGCGCTGAAAGCCGCAGGAGGAAAGATCACCGTCGACGGCCCGCGCGTAACCTATCCCGAAGTCGAGAAGGGAAAGGTCGAATACCGCTCGGTCCTCACCACCGATATCGAATATGTGAAGGACGACGAAGA
>CALVFY010000049.1 GCA_944326945.1 uncultured Rikenellaceae bacterium | reverse complement strand
CATCATGGAACTATATTGCTTTTTCTGTTATGCTATTGAGAAAATGGGTAAGGAAAAGAAAAGTTTAAATCACTTCACCGTTTTTAGAGGACACCTGCCAAGCTCATTTTTCCTGTTACTCTCCAGGAACTATCCGAATCGGATCAGAAGATACCGGATTTGTATCTCCCTGCGAAAGTGTTAACCGTAAAAGTACGGATGGGTCAATCGTAGTGGTTGGATTGAACCGTTCACTGTTCATATAGGCAAGTAGACTTCCGAGCAGGGCCCTGGCTTCTACACGCGATTCTTGATTCGAAAGGAGATCTATTCCGCTCACCATAATTTTTCCCATACCTACCCTTGCTTCGAAAAGCAATCCTAACGACCGGGCTTCCGACCAACCGTCAATCACCCGCACAATAGGCTCAATCTCCTTTCCGATACACTTCAACTCAATAGGTTGTCCATTAGTCGAAGCATCCCACCATTGCCAATCCGAATGATAATCGGTCGGGAAACCGGCCAAAGCAGGATGGTTCGGATCGCAGAGAATACCCATGGTATAAGGCACATCTTTGTTGACCCATACAGTATTCCAAAAAATAGGCGAAAATCCAAATCTGATCTCTCCCCCCATCTCTTTCGAGAGAGTTCCCTTCCGTAATGTAACCAGAACTCGAGCTCCCTCGATCAGTTTCTGCACCATTCCGGAATCGAGACGATCGCAGACCATCACCTGCCCTGCATCAGGAACAGTCTGTTTCGGAAAAACAAAAAAGCCCCAATCATTCTCATACGCACCGACACGTATGAAAAGCGTCAGTTTCGACGGTTCTGTCACCTGAGAAAGAGATACCCGTATCTCTCCCAAAGGTATACAACTACCGTAACGCGACACAGAATCGAAGTGACCCGAAGCAACAATACGACCATCTCCACCTATAATTCTCCACGACGCAGGGAGAGCATCCGAACACCCTCCAAAATTAGACACCTCCGCTTTAACAGCAAGCATTTCGTCATTTTCATAAATCATTTTCGGGAAGAGTGCCAACGGAACCACGGCATTGCAAAAACGGGAATAATCGGTAGCCGTAGCATATCCTTTCTCCTCCCAAAGTGTATTCAAAACGCCGATCGGAGCAGTTCCTTGACCGGGAAAATCGCGAAGATCAAGCACCTGGAATCCAGCCAATTCCCGTGTTCTCAATGCCGCTTCCACCTCTGCCTTATAACAAAGCAGTTGCAATTTACCCGACGCCATCTTAAATTTTTCAGCCAAAGGGAGCAGACCGTTTTCTTCTAAACGATCTCGATAAATTTCATAATTACGAGCTTTCAAAGGTCCCGTATACCGATCTATTTCACTAAAATCAGGATAAACGCACCACTGGCCGATCTCGTGACTGATGGTCGGTTTGTTCCATTGTTTTACAATTTTGTTCCAGTTATAAATACTACTGGGCGGATTCTTATTTATTTCTGCACGACGAGCAGTGCCCTGAAGACGTGGTCGAGGTGTGTTGTTGTAGTCACAGACACTGTCCAACACAGGCCATCCGGCTCCGGAGGTATACAGTCGACGATGATCACCACTGTTCTGCCAATAACGAACGAATCCTTTAAGAAATTCTTCCCGTTTATCTCCATGAGGCTCATTTCCGTAAGCCATCAAACAAAAAGAGGGATGATTACCATACTCACGGACAATACGCCGACTCTCTGCATAGGTATAATCGTCTACCGGCAAGCCGTCACCCAAGGTAACCGACTTAAATGCCCACGATCCACACTCCACCTGCAAATACATTCCCAATGAATCTGCAGCCACAAATGCAGCATGAGGCGGGCACCACGAATGGAACCGCATATGATTCATTCCGAAATCCTTACACTTACGAAAAATCTTCACCCACTCGTCCACTGTCATCATCGGATATCCTGTCAAAGGAAAAATTGCGCATTCAAGCGTCCCTCTCAACATAACAGGACGGCCATTGATTGTAAAGCGACGCCCCTCTGAAGCGAATTCTCGCATACCGAAGCGGACCGATTTTCGATGGATACCCTTTTTCCCCGTATTCAATTCCGCGCGCATCGTATAAAGATGCGGGGAAAACTCGTCCCATAACAATACAGAATCACCCATTGGATAAAGCAGACGCACTTCCGTTGTCGATCCTGCTTCAACACGAACTTTCCTGGATAGTTTTTCCAATGAGATTTCACCAGTATCCGCTTCAGCACGAAGCATCAGGGTAGATCGAACAGCCTTATTCCCTTCATTTCTCAGGATAGCGACCACCTTTGCAGATCTGTTTTTCACATCGGGATAAATCTGAATATCTTCGATATGGACTTTCGGTATCCGGCGAAGTTCAATCCGACCAATCATACCGTTCCAGTTGGTTTGAGTATGATCGGTTACACTATGGGCATTAATCCCCACATCCACACGATCAAGACGATTATCTACCCGACAAACAATCCGACACTTATCGTTATTATTCAAAGCCCGAGTTATATCGAAACGATGAGGAGTCCCCAGAGAATTACATTCGCCAAGATATACTCCGTTCACCCATACAGCAGTTTGAAAATGAGATCGTTCAATAAAAAGTTCCACCACATCGTCCCTCCACTCATCGGGAATTTCCACTTCTCTGCCATACCAGGCTGGTCCCACATAATATTTTTCCGGCACAAACCAAAAAGGCACTTTGAAAACCTCTCCTTTCACATATTTCGCATTGGCCGGATCGGTCAAAAACTCCGGTTCAGTAATCGTTCCCGTCCACTTGGTATCAAGTCCTGGAGCATATCCCAGTCCATTTGTCGCCATCGAACCGGGTAAACGAATCGAACCAGGCAAGACTCTTTCATACCACCGTTCCTCAATGCCGGCATTCCGCTCATCCATACCAAATCGCCATTCTCCAGAAAGATCAAGCATATCCTGTGCAGAACAGATAACGGAACATAATACCAAAGTTCCAACCAATATTGTTTTTCTTATCATCGTACCTTATTTATTTATAATGCACATCCTTTTTTTCATTTGTGCCGGAGTATAAAAACGCACAGGACGATTTTCCATCAAATCCCGGTGTATCTCACGGGTTACTTCATTCCACTCCTTCCCTTCTGTCCATAACGGAGTACCCAAACTCTTTTCCCAGGCGTCCAGTTTACAGGACAGAGATTTCACTTTCAACGTATCGACCGAAAGATCATGTGTCTCCCCCGGATCATTTTTCAGATCATAAAGCCTGATACCGACCTCCTCGACACGAATCAATTTATAATCCCCATCCCTTACGGCAGCAGCCTGATCTTTTCGCCAATAAAGCGTAGAATGAGGTTCATCCCCTCTGACATGAGTAAGAAATGGCATCAAATCCACTCCATCACAGGGATTATGCAATACTGTCTCCTCTATACCTGCCGCGGCCAAGGCTGTGGCAAATATATCCAATGAAGAGACCAACCCATCGTAGCGTCCCCCCTCTCTCAGACGGTCACCCCAGTGCACGAAAAACGGAACCCGATGTCCTGCCTCATATTTATTACCTTTGAAACCCTTGTATGGAAAATTACTCGACATATTATTATGAGCCCCACCGTTATCCGAAAGGAAAAAAATCAATGTATTATCCAAGCGTCCCTGCACCTTCAGACAATCTACGACACGTCCTATCGCACGATCCACAGCCCATGTCATTGCAGCAAGTTTCTGTCGAGGATGCCCATCGTAGCGAGCCATATCTTCCGGAGTAGCCTCCATCGGAGTATGTACAGCATTGAATGCCAGGTAAAGCAAAAACGGCTCGGAAGTACGCTCCAAAAATTCGACGGATTTCTCTCCGAACAGATCGGTCAAATATTTCTCACCAAAATGTTGTTGACAGTCATTCTCCAACAAGTTCGATCGGTTCCCCGGTTTGTCATGTGAGAAAGGACGATAAAAATAAGAACGTCCGCCAGATAGAAAACCATAAAAATAATCGAATCCACGACGGTTGGGATGAAAGCATGCGCTATCGCCCTGGTGCCATTTACCTATACAGGCTGTACGGTATCCGTTACGTTGGAATACCGAACCGATCGTCTCTTCATCCACCGGCAGATATACATTGGAATTCGGTCCTCGATTGCATTCATAACCAAACCGCTGCTGATATCGTCCGGTCAGAATCCCCGCACGAGATGGCCCGCTCACAGTAGCCGAAACATGTGCATCCGTACACACAATTCCCTCCCGAGCCAACGAATCGATTCGAGGTGTCTCCAAATCGGGAGATCCCATGAATCCAAAATCGTTATACCCCGCATCATCCAACAAGATAATCAGGACATTCGGTTTTTTTTCAAACACATTGGCCGCTTGACTTCCGGAAACAGAAATAAAACCGGCCACGACGAATGGCAAAACCATCACGTTTCCTTCCATGATTACAAATTTTAAATTGACTCATAAAAAAGGGACGCCTCTTCAGACAGAATCATTCCAAAGCGGCGCCCCCCCATATCTGATCCTACTCTTCAGGAATATACGTAATGTGTCGACCTAAAGGATAAACGGCCATATCGCCTGATATAACGGGAATCTGAACGGGTTTACCGGCATAAGCCAATTTGCTGTAAATACTCAGACTCGCAGGAATTTCCTCACCCGCGGGCGTATAACCCACGGAATTACCCGAAATAGCCGTCCAACCATCCGGTAAAACGGACACCGGAGAGAGAATATAAACGATTCCGTCGTGTTCCGGGATAATCACTCCTCCGGGATGCGCCCCCTTTTCAGCGATCAACACCTCAAACCCATCGAAATAGGGACTTAACATTTCCACTGTATTCTCCTGATCTCCGGGCCAAAGAGGCATCCCCACCGTAAGGACCATCTTCGTGTATCCAGTAGTTCCGGTGACCGTGATATCTTCTACACTTTTTCCTTCATTTCCCGAATCCCCCTTATCGCATCCCTGTACCATAGCCAAACATGCGCAGCACAGCACCCATGATAAAAATCGCAATTTCATATCTCTTATTTTTTTACTTTTACCACTACCTTGTGTTCGGATTTATTCCCTGCAGCATCGTATGCCACAAACACCACATCATAATTGCCCGGCACAGTAAACGTATGTTCGAAACTGGCTGGCATAGGTTCATTTTTCACCTTAATGTACAAAGGATCATCCGTGCCGAAACTCACGGCGCGTCCTTTCTGAATGGGAGTGGTCACGGCATATGCCGACCGAGCCGTCGATGGTTTGAATGCAGAAGAAAAACGAACCGTAACGGCCGATCCCTTACCACCCAATACGGGCACTGTTTTATCATTTCCATAATTATCTCCCTTGATAATTCGAATATTATCGCGATCTACCCAATAGGCATTCTTGACAATACCCGCAGCATCGGCATCGACCTTGATCTTTCCTACCACAGCCATCGTCCGATTGTTCCATTCACTACGGACAAAGGGATCCACCTGGTAAAAGAAGCAAACATACAATGGCTTGTCTCCCTCGAAATACTGTGTCAGATCAACCGGTCCCGAAGATGTCGGAGGAATCTTATCACCATCCGTACCCTCGATCCGAGAAGGCATCGTACACCAAGGAGTCAGATCGATCCAGTGAGCCTTTTTCACCGATGCTTCTGTCAACTGTCCGTCAAAATCGGTCGAACACTTCACCGAAAGCGGTTTGCGCTGTTTGCCACTGGTGTAATAGCTCTCAAATGAGAGAATCATTCGAGGATCCACCATACGTGCCTTTTCCGCATAAGCATAGTCATGCCCCTCTTCTCCGGTAAACACACCTATTACCTCGGCCATTCCTTTCAATTCAATACGAACTTTTTCTCCGGCCTTGACCGTCATTTTACTTTTAGCCGGAGCGAAGTCTTGCCCCATCGCAGTGAATACGGACAGCATCAACAGCGTGGCGACATACAAAACATTTCTATTCATAACCATTCATTATTTTCGTTTTCTATTCGGTCACTGTAACAGTCACCTCTTTAATCTCATTTTTCTCACCCATCAGCGTATTGGTTTTAACCACGAAGACCGCAGAATAAACTCCCGGTTTCGAATAGGTATGGGTATAAGATGCAGGTTGAGGATCGGTGTCATTCTTAATCAAGAACGATTGATCCCGTCCCATATCGAACTCGCTGACGGCGATTTTCACGATAAGCCATGCCTTTCCGTCGGCCGAGGGTTTCCAGGAAGAAGCGGTGAATCGAACATCGTCAGTACCTATTTGCACCTGAGCTCCTCCGCTGTTCGAAACCGGCAATATGGCCTGCCAATCCGCATCTTGGCCATACGCCTGGAATGGAGACTGCCCGGTCAGTTCTGCCATAATCATAAAATCTTTGATTATTATGATCGAACGCCCTATCTCATTGGTTCCCTTTGTAAAGGCATACGAGAAACGGAGGTACAATTCATCCTGATCCTCTGGATAGAGCGATACCATATCATATTCACCGGAAGGAGTTGCTGTCTTGATTTCGGTCGGGAAGGTGAAATTATCCGAAATATCGGTCCAGGTTGCCTTCTCCATATTCTCCTCATCGTAAGTACCATTGAAATCGAGCGAATAACTAATCGAAGCATACTGCGGATTGAAAGCATTCAAATTGCCAGATGGATTACTTTGTGTACTAAACGACAATTTCATCGCCTCGGCACGAGTCAGACGATTCTTCAGACTGTACTGATAATCGTGTCCCACCTCACCGGAGAAGAAATCGATATGGTCCGCCAAACCTTCGAATTCGAATGTCACAGGCTGTCCGACCGCCACGGTAAATTCGGTTTGTGTCACCTCGAATGGATCGGGAACAACCAAATCGGCAGCCGTAAACTCAACACTCTTCCGATAACGACGATTGGATTTGAATGTCACTTCTCCAGGCAATGTCACAGTAACTTTCGAATTATCAATCGCAATAATTTCCAGTGACAGATTTCCATCCACGTGTGTCCCTGGAGCAACAACGAAATAGAATTTCGCCATAGCACCTTTTTTGATCGTATAAGCCGAGTTCATCAACAATCTGACCGTCGGAAGCGACTCATCGGCTTTTACGGGAATTTCCGTATAATCTTGAACTATCGGCGAGGTCAAGTCGATCGTTCCGGCCGGTATGGTAAGAGCCGTACCATCGGCCGCAGTCATCTTCAACTCCTTGACTGGGACATCTATCGACGAATTTTCCGAAAGTTTGACCGAAATCTCTACCACCGAAAAAATGCTATGGAAATTCAAGTTTACCGCAGTTCCCTGCCCATTCGTAGTAGAAAGAGTGACAGGTTCGGCCTTCATAAAGGAATATTTACCCACATGCTCGGTATTATCCCCGGCCGACTGAATCTGCTGCTCGGGCAACGACACAGGATACGCCTCAAGTGCTCCATTACCGACAGAGGCATAAGGATAACAAGCATAAAAACTAACGGAAGGATCATTCACCCAGGGGATCATAGAGGAAGTCTCTTCCGGATATAGGGTACAATTAGCGGCATTCTTCGTATCCGGAATCACGTTATAACAACAGTTATATCCGATACTTCCGGTCGATGCCTGGCCGAATATTCCGACCTGATCGTCGTCATTCCAAGTCAGAGACATGGCATCTTCTCCGGAAACGACTGTCGTCCGTGTTACAGGCATTTCGCCGCTATTCCCCTCGAATCGGAAACCCTTTCCCGAGGCTACATCATTCTGATCCATACTGTTATCTCGGGTACACCCTCCCCACAGGAAGAAAGTGGCCGAAAAAATAATAAATATTATCCGTTTCATGTTTTCTGTCATTTTTTAATTAGGCCACTCTTCATCTGTAGGAGGAGCAATGGAACCGGCATCTTCCAGTACCACCACTTCGAACTGTTTCACCACCTCTCTACGACCGTAGACACTCGAATTGGCTGCCACGAAAGTAGGTTTATAGGTACCCGGAGTCGTGTAAGAATAGGAGTAGGTGTGAAGATCTGGATCTGCAACCGCCTTGATACATACGGCAGGTTCCACACCCGAATTAATCTCTTCCGCCATGTAAATGGGCCCTGCTATCATCCATAGTTCACGATCTTGCTGAGCATTCCATTCACATTGGAACTGCAAGTAATCTCTCTGCGGAGGAAAATAGGTCTTATCATTACCGGAAGTCACCGTATTCCAACTTTCTGCTCGCACGGTATCCCACGGTATATCAGAGATCGAATAAAGAGGAATCGAACCGGTTTGAGTAATTCCATTGATGTTAAAATTACTGATTTTAATAGCTGTACGTCCTATCCCTGAGGCATTTTCATATCTATTCACCTTATAATAAAAGCGCAAATAAATCGGTGTCTCTTGGGAGGGGAACAAGTCAGTCAAATCCCCATTACCACTGGCCACCACCATCTTACCATTATTGACATCCACCATTCCGTCTACCGGAGGGAATTCGAACATCGAAGAGATATCATTCCACTGAGCAGCATTCATATTCTCGAAATCACACACTCCATTGAAATCTGTCGAATAACTGACCGGAGTATAGGCCGGATTGAAACGACGAGCAGAACCGGAAGTGGTCGCCTGGGTCTCGAACGAAAGATTCATCCGAGCCTGGGTCAGACGACCCCTATCGTGATAGGCATAATCATTACCGAACTCTCCGGAATAGAACATCACCAGATCGGCACTCCCGCTCATATCAAAAACAATGGGTTCTCCCACCTTGCAAACAACCTTTTGTGGGACTACATTGAACGAAGGAGTCTCAATTTTATAATCCTGTTTGCTGCAAGCCGACACAATCAGTCCCAGCAACAGGATAGCATATATCGTTTTGTTTTTCATTGTCATTGTCTTTAAGAGTTTACCAGCCTTTATTCTGCACCAGTTTCCGATTCACACCCATCTCATAGGAAGGAATGGGCCACAGCACATCACGTTCTCCAGCATTGCCATAGTAAAGTCTGGCAGAGACATAATACGAAGAAGTAAAGGAATTCTGATTGGCCAAACTATTCACATATTGCATTCTGGTATAGAATTCTCCCCAGCGGATCAAATCGTCCTTACGAAGCATTTCCAGCCCCAATTCCAGAGCACGTTCGGTCTTAATTGCCTCCCACAACTCATCCTTATTCATCACCTGAATATCCACATCGGGAGCCTCTGCAAACAGATCTTCTTTACCATAACCCCGACGACGAACCTGATTGACATATTCTACGGCTTTTTCGAAATCGCCGGCATCATTATTATCCGGATCGGCCGCCACCCCTTCGGCATACATCAACAAAACATCCGAATAGCGCAGGATCGGGAAATTAATCGGAGTCCAGGATCCGTTTTTGGGACGCGACAACTCATATTCTCGACGAAATTTGCCGCAATAAAGTTTCCAGGCGATATCCGACATATCCTGAAACGTTTTCGTACCATCATTCTCATAAGTAAAGGGTGCAATGGTCCAGTCCCGACGTAAATCACCCTCGCCGAACAATTTATGAAAATAATCGGAACTGTGAAGAATACCCGGAGATGTACCGATATCATCATTGTCTACATTACTATACTTGATACCGTTATTACGGCCTACCTGACCCGAAGCGCTCGAATAGACTCCGCTACCCGTACCGTAAAAATCGACTTCGAAAATACTCTCCTTGATATCGTATTTATCCTGAATGTAATTGATAAACACCTGTTCATAAGAGGGATTCAATTCATGTTTGCCCGTTGCAATAACTTTGGATGCATACTCTTTTGCTTTGGCATACATACCTGGTTCATTAACCGGTTGACCGGCCATATAAAGACAAGCACGCGCCGCTATACCCCAAACGGCCGATTTCGTAACCCGGGCCCCTGTTACATTTGGAATCTCCTCCACACCATAGGTCAATAGAGCAGCACTATCCAAATCTTCAATAATTTTCAAATAAACCTCCCGGGCAGGTGTACGAGCCACCTGAACATCCTCCGCCTTACCCGAAGGCGGTGTATTCAGAATCAAAGGCACATCGCCGAAACGGGTTACCAATAACAGATAATTATAGGCACGCAAGAAATAAGCCTGTCCTCGGGCATCATCTTTGTCCTCTTGAGCCATATCCGCCCCGCCTATATGCTCAAGCAGCATATTGGCCCGACTGATTCCCCGATAGCAATCCTGCCAATAAGAAAGGATCTTGGTATCGCTGGCAATCACATCATAATAGGCCACCGTACCCTTCTCGGAACTGTAATCGGCAAATCCCAAATCGGCACTCAGTCCTAATTTACCCATTATGTTATTACTGTAAAGTCCGCCTCCACCCAAAGCCGCATATATACCCATCAGGGCATGTTGCACATCTTCCTCCGTCTTATAGTAAGACTCAGGCGACACAAAATCCAAAGGTTCCTTTTCCAACAGACTGCATCTTCCGAAAAGCAAGGAAGAGAGAATAAGCATCAGATATATTTTATAATTTCTCATAGCATCAAAGTTTTAACGATCAGAAAGTGACATCCAATCCCACAGAATAGATCCTATTGCGAGCATAAGCCGAATAGTCAAATCCGGGAGTCAATGTAGAGTGACGAGTAGAAACTTCAGGGTCCATTCCCGAATAGTTGGTC
Source organism: uncultured Rikenellaceae bacterium (assembly GCA_944326945.1). GTDB lineage: Bacteria > Bacteroidota > Bacteroidia > Bacteroidales > Rikenellaceae > Gallalistipes. Next base: position 3,143 of record CALVFY010000049.1, on the reverse strand, counting down.
CATGTCCAAAGATTCTGTCCGGAAAGATAAACCCGCAGATCTTTCAAACCGATCTTACGCATCCAGCGTGCCGGGAACGTATAGCTCAACTGCAATGTCTTCAAACGCAGGAACGAACCGTCCTCGATCGTACGAGAGGAGTAAATACCAGCCGGACCTTGTCCTGTGACACCAGGGACGTTGCTGTCCGGATTCTCCGGAGTCCAACGATCGTTATACGATTTGAACTGATTCACATTCTGCCCCGAACTGTTTCCGTCAAAATAGAGACGGTTGGCATTCATGATGTCATTACCGTAACTCCATTGGAAAAAGACATTCAAACTCAGATTTTTGTAGGTAAAGTTGTTATTGAAACCTCCCGTATGGATCGGCAGACATCGTCCGATCACTACTCGGTCGCGATCGTCCACTACATAATCGCCATTCTGGTCAACATATTTCACATCACCGGGTTTGATCGTAGAACGCTCGGCCCCGTTGGTCGTAACATTATTCTTAAGCACATATTTACCATCTATCAGATCAAAATCATCATAATGGTAGACTCCGTCCCACTGATATCCATAAAAAGAGGCCAACGGTCCACCTTTTTGTGCGATATAGAGATAGGTACTGTTAAAAGTATAGGTCAGATTGACTTTCGAAAGAATAGCCTCTTCCCCTTCGCTCAATTCCAACACCCGGCCACGGTTGAAACTGATATTGAAATCACTGGTCCAGGTAAAATTACGAGTCTGGATATTGGTCGTACTCAATGTAAACTCGATACCATCATTACGAATGTTTCCCACATTACGATAGACCGAAGTATAACCCGAACTGTAAGGCAAATTGGCTTTCATCAACAGATCTTCGGTATCTTTACGATAGAGATCGACCGTCACATTGACACGTTCTCTGAAAAGCGACAGATCCAGTCCCAAATCCCATTCTTTAGTAGTTTCCCAGGTCAGCTCCTTGTTACCGATACCATTCGGGGTAGCCGCAGCCACTGGATTTCCACTGGTAATCGCATAGTAATCCGAGATACTGAGAGAGGGATAAGTATCATAGTCACCCACACGATTATTTCCCGATACACCATAGCTCAATCGAAGCTTACCATTGTCAATAAACTTGAGTTTTTTCACCCACTTTTCCTCGCTGAAACGCCAGCTAAGAGCTCCCGAAGGAAAATAACCCCATTTGTGCCCGGGTGAGAACTTCGACGATCCGTCGGCACGAAACGAAGCAGTGACATAATAACGTTTTTTATAATCGTAGTTTACACGGCCCAGGAATGACATCAACCCGTTATCGCTCAATTTGGCACGCGAAGAATAAGGGATACCGTCATTCAAGCCACTCATTCCCAGCGATTCGATCGGAATATGTTCGGCCGAGAAGCCATATTGTTGCACCTTAGATCCTTGCATCGAATAGACCACGATAGCATCGAGCCGATGACGATCGTTGAACCGACGCCAGAACATAAGTGAATTTTCATTCACCCAAGTTGAACGTTTCCAATTATTATACGAACCGTTGATTCCCCGCGAATTATAGGTACTGGTATACCCTCCGTAAGTCTTCGAATTATTGAAATTTTCATCCATCGAAGTGCGGATATTATACCCTCCATTGATTTTAAGAGTCAAATATTTCAAGAACTTCCATTCGAAATTGACATTGGCATTAAAGGCCTCTGTTTTTTTAACCTTATACTCATTTTCGCTCGAAATCACGGGATTCATGATCGAATAAGTTCCGGAATCCTCATCGAAAAGATCATCCGCATTGGCATCCTCGGAGATATAAAACGGACGTGATCCCCAAGTACGGTACATCAGATACGTAGCAAACGAATTGGAGGACGACAGCGCTTCAGAGGTGGTCTGCCCATAGGTTTTATCCCCCAAATAACTGGCTATAACTCTTAACTTTGTATTACGATTGAATTTTTGATTGATGCTCACCCGACCGGAATATTTCTGATATCCCGAATTCAGAATCACCCCCTTCTGATCGACAATAGAACCCGAAACATTATAGGTAGTCTGTTCGGTACCTCCCGATACAGAAACATCATGTTTGTGCATGGGGGCCGTACGGAAAATCATATCCTGCCAATCAAGTCCTGTCATATTCCGGTAGTCATCAAGCGTACGTCCGGCATTGGTAAGGTAACGATTGAAATTACTCGGACTACGTTCGATCTGATAGATTACATATTCGTAAGGCGACATCATCTCCATACGATTGTTAGCCTCTTGGATAGAAAAAGAACCGTTATACCTCACCGTAGGTTTTCCGGCACGCCCTTGTTTCGTGGTGATGATAATGACACCATTGGCACCTCGCGATCCATACAGAGCCGTCGAAGAGGCATCTTTGAGCACACTGATCGACTCGATGTCGGAAGAGTTCAACGACGAACTGGTAAAATCCTCCATAGGGAATCCGTCGACCACATACAAAGGTGAGTTATCTTGAGTCAAGGAGTTGGCTCCGCGAATCACCACATTCATCTCCGAACCGGGTTGTCCATCGGCAGAAGTCATCTGGACACCGGCGATACGTCCCTGAAGAGCCTGGTCGAAATTAGCTACCGTTGCTTTATTCAGATCGCTCATATTAACGATACCGACCGAACCGGTCAAATCCTTTTTCAAAGCAGTACCATAGGCAACGTTAACCGTAATATCCTCAATATGTTGCACATCATCTTTCAGTACAATAGTCAAATTAGTCTTCGTACTTTGAACTTTGATCTCCTGAGTCCGAAAACCCAACATTCGGACCTCAAGAGTAACTCCAGGTTTTACTTTCAACATGAATTTACCCTCTCGATCGGTAGCCGTTCCGGTAGTCTGACCTTTCACCAAAACCGTCGCACCAATTATCGGAGTAGACTTTTCATCAGTAACGACACCTCTGACCGTAATCGGAGTCTGGGCGCCGAGTTGCAAAGAGAGCAGGACCAACAAAGATAATGGTACTATCCGTCGCATCCATTTCCCGCAACATTGCTTTGTGTTAGAAATAAATCTCTGTCTCATTTTAGAGGAAGTAGGTTAGAAAGAATTATATTATGTTATTTATAGATAGGTCCGAAGATTTTAGATGCGCGGAAGTCGGCACCTTCGGGGTCGCAGGTACCG
>CALVFY010000048.1 GCA_944326945.1 uncultured Rikenellaceae bacterium | reverse complement strand
ATAACCCCCTCCGAATGATCCAGCAGAAACGGCAACAGAAGAAGATACGAACCGTAGGATATACCGATGAGGCGGGATAAAGTCATAGATGTGATAGATGTGTATTTCTTGACAAGATAAGAAATTATTGAAAAATAGCATTTATTTATTCCATCACCCGCTGCAACATCGCCATAGCTCTCGGATCGGTCTGTGCCTCGGCCTGCGCCTGCATGCTCTCCAGCAGGGCGGGATCGACCTGCCCGGCCGCCGTTTGTTCTTTCAGCGTTTTCAGATCGTTCAGCAGCTTCTCCCCGAACGGCAGCGACGTATTGCTCAGAAAGACCTCGATCGGAATCTGTCCCGCCTCCAGCAGGCGCATCAGCACCTCGTCCGTCATCTGCCGGAACACGGGCGTATCGTTGCTTTTCGACGCCACCAGATTGAACTCCTCGATCTGCCGCGCCATTTCCGGCTCGTAATACAGGGCCGTTTCCGAATAGGCAGCACCGTTCAGACAGACATACCGCCGCGTGGTGTAATACTGCATCAGCACTTTCAGCAGCTTTTCGTCCCGACCCTCGCAGAAGTCGTTGAAACACTTGAACAGGATGGAGAAGTTTATCATCGAGTTCTGCGCCTGTTGCGCATAGAGCGACGCGGCCGTTCCCGGTTTCGCCACCTGTCCCTGTACGGCCCCGTTCAGTCCCGAAATCTGCATCATGATATTCATCTCCTGTGCGAACATCTCCCACACTCCGGCCGGCACGGCATTGCCCGTGATCTGTTTCGGCAGCTTGTCCGAAGCGCCCCGCTTGATAAGGACCACGCCATTCACCTTCACGTACTCCCTGGCGAAATCCTCGATCTCCATTCCCTCCGGCAGGCACTCCTCCGGCACCATCAGCAGCCCTTTCGACGAACTGCCGATCACGAAATCCAGCAGCGTAAGCAGGCGGTTGATATAGCGTTGAATATCCACCACGTCCGACATCATGCCCCGTATCTGCCCGCTCACCAGCGGCATCGTCGCCAGGGCGTACGGGTGCTCCTCGTGTGCGTACGGACACTCCATCTCCCGCAGCAGGAATCCGTTCGGTGTAAGGTATCTCACCCGCCAGTAGTGTTCCGGCCGCTGTTCCGCATACACGAGCGGAATCCGCTCCGGAGCGATCCCCGCCGCCGCACCCAGCCTCAACCGCTCTGCATTGACCGCCTCCACATCTTCCAGGGCGAGGTCGGTGTGGATCTCCTCCTCTCCGGCCGCGCGGTCGTGCGTGTAGACCACCCAGCGGAAAGACTTCTCCCAAACTTCGAAAACCCGGCACTTGCCCGGATCGTTCGGATAGAGGAAATGCAGGTTGAACAGCCGGTCGGGATAGTGCTGGTACAGCCCCTCCAGCCGCTTGCGGTCCCGGCAGACCCCGTAGATTTCGCTCAGCGCCCGTTCGTCCTCCTTCGTCCGGGCGAAATTCAGCACCAGCCCGTCGAACGTATAGTCGCATATCTCCCCGATCCTGCGCAGGTCGAACAGGCGCGGGTCCTCCACGTCCCGGTTGAAAAACAACCGGTTCAGATTGACCGCATCCAGCCGCCCGTCCGTCCGGTTTTTCGTGCTCCAGTAGTCGTACCTCACCTTTACGCACGAAAGTCCGGCCAGGCACAAATCCTCGATCACGTTTATATCCAGCCGGTCCGCCCTGTTCAACTGGTGGCACGCCTGCAACGTGTTGGTCAGCATCTCGCCGAGAGGCTGGTCGTCGCGGCTGCGGGCATACACTACGGTCTGGGTGGGCGAGGCCAGCAGTTGCCCGTGAATGTTCCGGATAAATTGCTGGATATAGTTGTGCCGCAGAGGAACTTTTCCGTTCCGGCTTATCAGTACGTCCTCCCGGATATATTTGCCGGGACGGTCGGGGTCCTCCACCGGGTCGCCCCACTGGTCGCCGTTCTTGTAGCGCAGGTTCCGCTCGTACTCCCGCCTCACGTCCGCCAGCGCATCCCAGTCCCGCTGGCAGCGCTCCAGCAGGTCGAAGTGATCCGCCGAAAACCGAGCGGATCGTCTCCGGCCTTCCCCCCTGCACCCCCCTTTCTCAAATCTACGTGTGTGTCCGTGTGTATATCTTCTCTTTTCCTTTCTTCTTTTTTTCTTTTATCCGAAGAAACGGGAGCTTCCTCCTCAACCTGCCGCATATCTCCTGCACAAAGCCCCCGTTCTTCGGATTTATCCCTGTTTCCTTCCGCAGAAATTCCCGTTGTCGCGCCATGTTGCAGCACTTCGCGCATTTTTTCCGCAGTCATGTTCCATCTTTCCGCAAAATCGTTCTTCGTTTCGGAACTTTTCCCCATTTCTTCGGAAGAAATAAGCGATAATGCGGCATCTATTCCACCTTTCCGCCTCAACGCCGCGATCATGTCGAGGTACCGGCGCTGTATACCCGCCGAGGTCAGCACCCGCAGCCGGACGAAAATATCCCGGTCGAACAGCCCCAGTTCGAGGCATACGTCAAGCGCCTGCCGGGCCACGTCGTCCTCCACCTCGCAGGTGTCGGCGACGTCCTCCAGCAGTCCGGAATCCGTTTCCACGTAATAACCCTTGTCGCGGTATATCTCGGTCAGCAGAGCCAGATACACCAATATCCCGCTGCCCTGCATCCGTCGCAGCAGCCGCCGTATCTTGCGATCCCTGAAAAAATCCGTATCCAAGCGGAAAAACACCAAACCCCTCTTCACATTCCGACCCGCCATATCGCCGCTTCTCCTCTCTATCTGCCCCTTAATCTTTTAATCCCGTAAACCGCACATCCGAGCACGGCCACGATCCACACCGGCGAGAGTACCCACCACCACGACCAACCGATCTCCCCGCAAAGCCGGAGTACGATCAGCGCGAGTGTCAGATTCCCCACAAAGCCGCTGTTTCCGTTTACGTTATCCCTGCCAAACATATTGGTTTTCGTTCTGTTATCTATTCTGTCCTACTTTCCCGGCCTGGTGGCCGGAAAACGATTCATTTCAATATCCCGTCCTCCACCATCCGCCGCACCGTCTGCAATTCGATCCGGGAATAGCTCACTTTCGAATTGCGCTCTCCGGTCTTGATTCTCTTGATCCAGCACCTCCGCACCCAATAGGCCACGTTTCCCTCTCCGAACACGCGGTAGGCTTCCCGCTGCGAAATCTCGTCCTTCACCAGCCCCAACTTTTTCAGGGCTATGTCCGCCCCCAGTTCCGCACAATCCATCACCAGGCTCTTGAACTGTTCTCCATCCATCCCGCACTATCCTCCTCCAACTGCCGCGCCTGCCGCGCGAATCCCTCCAATATCTCCACATAGCGCCGGGCCGGGTGTCCGGCAGGCAGCGGCCTCCGATCCACCCGTTCCCCATCCTTAAACAACGTCAGCGTCTCCCCGGAGAAATCGGCCAACGCCTCCACCCGCTGCGACAGACGGATTCTGATCCGCGCGTCTCCCAGCACTTCGGCAGTCCAACCGATATATTCCCCGTTCCGTTCCATCGCCCCTATTTTTGGACGGTGTATTGTCCTGCCCGAAGCCGCGCGACCAGCTCCCTGCGCTCCAGTTCCGACAGGGAACGATTCCCGTCCGTCGTGCAGACGACGAAAAACAGGTCGCGCCCCGATACCGTACAGAAAGTTTTTCCACCCTTGTTCCGATTGATCCGGGCAATGATATGCCGCACGTTTATCAGCGCCCGATCCCCGGACGGGAACGACCTCACATCCCCCAGCACAAAATCCTCCAAAATATCGCTCCACGTCCGGGGCAGCGCTTCCTCCCGAACCAGCGGCATCCCATCAGCCATACTCTCCGTTTTTTTACTGTTTTCCTCTTGTCAAAGATGAATGTATGTTCATCGTATCAATCAATTACTTACGACAAATATATACATTTCATGTAATAAATTGTGCCAATTGGCACACAATATGTGCCAATAAGAATATATCTACTTTGGTATCAAACGAAAAAAATTACTACATTTGACTATGAAAATGGAAAAGGAGGGAGATAAGACGCTCGAACCGGTCTCGGATCGCCTTTTACAATATGTAAAAGATTCGGGAAAATCGTTCCATGCGACGGCGACCAGGATCGGCTGTACGCATACCGTATTCACCCGAATCCAGAGCGGCCGGAACATTCCGTCGCTGGGCGTCATCGTCAAAATGCTGACGAATTTTCCCGACTTGAGTGCCGAATGGCTGCTGCGGGGTATCGGAGAGATGCTGAAAAAGGAAAAGACAGATACCACCACTTTTGTCGAACCTTTAAAAAAGGAGTATGCCATGAAATTCGAAAACGACCAGCAAACGATCCAACGTTTGCACGAAATGCTGGGCATGAAAGATGCGCAAATCGCACGCCAGGCTGCCCGTATTGCGGAACTGGAGGAGGAGCTCTCGATGCTGCGGGGTATCGAGAAAAAAGAAAATATCGGGGGATAAAAATATTGCTCCGCAGACCGCCCAATGTAAGATAACTATTTTATAGGTACAATCCAAAAACGGATAAAACCGTCCCCGAACGATACGCGGTACACCGGTCCGCCCAGGGGAGAAACATAATCGGATACCGCGTATCTTTCTGCCGTGTTCAACTCCAAATCCGGAAAGTCATGCAACCTCTCTCTGAAAACGAAAACCCTTCTTTTCTGAAATTCCGTCTGTTTCCGCTCCTGGCCGGTTTCATTGCCGGGGGAGCCGTTGCCCTCGCCGCCGCATTTTTTCTTTCGCTGATCTCCGAAGCGTTCGCTCTTTCCACGCCCGGCGCCATGACCGTCGCCGCCCTTGCTGTCGTCGCTTTCGTCTTTGCACGGAATCGTACCCGCCGCTATCTTTGCCGCACCCGTGAATCCGACAACCGGCAATAGCAACGCCCCCGGCAACAGCCGGAGGCGTACGCCGGAAATTTTCTTTTCCCTTTACACGGTTCGTCTATCGAGCCCCAGCAGTTTGCCGAGCTTCGACCGCGCCTCCTTTTCGGAGACCTTTACTGCCGGCACTTCCGCTTCCCCGGATTGATCGGGCCGAGGATAGAGCACATAGTCGATCACCTTCCGGACCGCCCGGTCAATCGGTTCCCAATCCTTTCCCGTATAGCGCAGGGCCAGGTTATGTTCCGGTCTCCTGTGATTCAATACGAAATCCACATGATCCAGCGAAACGCCGCAGTGGTAGAAGGCGATATTCGCCCACGACCGCCGGAAAAGGTAAAAACACATATCAAACCGAGGAATCCCTACCTTGTCCGCAATCAACTTCAAAGCACGATTTATTTTTTGCTGAAATACTGCAAAACTCGCATAGTGCTGGTAAAAATCAAAGAGACGGCCCCCCGTTTTATCCCGGTATTTTTCGATATAAGGTCTCAATTCGGGAGGAATGGCGAACGAGATCGTCGCATGATCCGACCGACGACGCCGGGTTTTCTGCCGATCGTATGTAACGCGGTTATTGACCAAATCAAACGGTTCACAGACATATAGATCAATCAGGTTCATACCGCCCAGTAAAAAACTGATCGCCACTACGTCCCGCGCTATATTGACATCGTACCAGGAATACGGACGACATGACCGTTCATCCGGCAGGGTAATGATTTCACGGATTTTTGCGGCGGTCGTCGATTTTCGTTTCGTTTCGGGTGCAGCCGGGACCTTTACCCTGTTGAATGGTGAAAAACGAATATAAATCCGATCCGTTTCCGGATCGTTGTACCGGTCCTTCGCTTTGGTCAGTAAAGCCTTCATTTTTTGCAGGTAGAGCGTTCGTGCCGAATCCGTCGCAATCCACTGTGCGTATTTCTCAACCAAACGGGTAGTCAATTCGTTTACATCAATATCGCTGCGCTCCAAATATTCTTTGGTGCCGTCCATGCGTTCGCATTTTACAATGTGCCGTAAAGTCGTTTCGTCATCCGGATTCACACTTTCTTCCTTTACGAACTTTTCCAGCGAGTTCAACATGGAGTGATAGCCCTTGTAATTGGTGTTTCCAACCTTATCCGCTTCACATATCGCATTTTCGCTTCGTTTCCGGTTTTCTTCTTTCAATTTCCTAACATGCTGCCGACCGAACGCTATGAAGTCCAAATGAAAATCGGTCGTTCCAGAACAGGTATTACCTGCATTTTGCGTGGAGAACGGCGAACACCCTGTCCCTGAAACAATCCCGGCAACGGGCATGATCCCGTTTACCGCCTGCCCCTGCATGAATTGTCCGGTTATCATACGCCACAGCGTTGCGGGCACATACACGATTCCTTCCACCGTCAATGCCCCCGTCAGCATTTCCGGCGAATAGGAGGCCGTCAGCGCCTCCCATACATGGCAAGGTACGATAACGGGCCGAGCACAGTTTTGTGTCTGTCCTTCCGGAACAACATTTTCCGGAGCCCCGTCCTTTCCGGCCGGAACGGTCTCCGGCAGAGGAAAAACCGCAGGCCGAACCGGAACCGGGGCGGCAGGTCCCGCAGGTTCCGGAAGTTTCGCCACCTCCGGCTCCGTAGTATTGATCTCCCGCATTGCGGCTGCCCATCCGTTCGTCGCGTCCTGCTTCCGGCTGTCCGCATATCGCCGGGCTGTCTCCAGTGCCGGAGACCCGGCAAAAGCGACGGTCGCCGTCTGTCCCAGGTACTCAAGAAATCCGTTCCAGTTGACGGCCGGAATCCCCATGATACTCTCGCGTTCCACCGCGCCGGCCCAGATCACCCGGAACGCCTGAGGCAACGCGATATTCCGCTGGATAAACCGCCAAAAATCTTTCGTCAGCCACACATATCCGTTCCTGTCCGCCTTCCCGGTTTGCGGACCGTATTCATCGTCTGCAACCACAGGAAATCCGACCGGCCGCGGCAAAGGAGCCGAAAGGTCTCCCGATCTCGTCAAGTTCAGCCAACGGATATACCCCTTCTCCTTTTGCTCCATCAGAAAGGTTTTCACCTCTCCGGCATTTTGTTCTTCCAACCAGGCCCCGTAAAAATCGGCGACCTCCTTGTAGGATTCCAGTTCCCCGCAAAGAACAGAATAGAAAGAGGAGGATTTTTTCACGTTCAACGTGCCGTCCAAATCTTCGGATCCGACATAAAAATCCGTCGGAATATACTTTACGACCCGACGATGAATAAGGCGGATTTTGACCCTGTACGTTCCGTTTTTTGTCCGGAATCCCTCCTGAATGTTAACCGTTAAAGAAGCCATAACGAATAGGTTTTTGTGAAACATTTAGTGAAACATTTCACCAACAAACCGTCATTCGTTATGCTGAAAATGCTGTCCGTAAAACGAGTAAATCCTCCCTGCTTCAAGGACCTACTTGCTGATATTCAGCGCATAACACTAATAGCTTGCACTTTACCTCATAAAGATAAGCATAAATCTATTAGCCCGTTTTACTTTTTATTAAAAAACACGCGTTTAATGCGGAATTATTTTCTTTTTTCCCCGATTTATTCCAGTTCTTCTCCGGCCTTCGAAGCATTATAGGGTTTAAGAATACCCCGTTTCGACTCACGGATAAACCGGATGATCATATCGCGCTCCTCGCTATAAGGCACCTGTTCCAACACCATGTCGCAGGCACGAGAATAGCCGAATCCGCTCTGGAAGATCAACCGGAATATCTCCTGAATCTCCCCGATCTTTTCCGAGGTGAACCCACGACGACGCAGTCCGATAAAATTGGCCCCCACGAACGAAAGAGGCAGATGAGCCGCCTTTACAAACGGAGGAATATCCTTGCTCACCAGCGAACCTCCACTGACCATGGCATGGGCTCCGATCCGGCAGAACTGATGAACAGCCACATGACCGCCCAGAATAGCCCAATCGTCTACTTCCACCTCTCCGGCCAACGAAACCCGATTCACCAATACGCAGTTATTTCCCACAACACAATCGTGTCCCACGTGCACATAGGCCATAATCAAGGTATTGTTCCCGACAACAGTCGTTCCTTTGGCAGCCGTACCGCGACTGATCGTGGCACACTCCCGAATCGTGGTATTGTCGCCGATCACCGCCGTTGTATACTCCCCTTTGAATTTCAGGTCCTGCGGCACGCCAGCCACCACAGCCGCCGTATGCACCTTGCAGTTCTTACCCAACCGTGCTCCGTCGAGAATCACGGCTCCAGGGCCGACCCAGCATCCGTCGCCCAACACGACATCGCCTGCTATATATGCAAACGGTTCCACCGTCACGTTCTTGCCCAATTGGGCTTTCGGGTCTACATAAGCCAACTTACTGATCATAATAGATAGTGTTAGGAGGTTAAGGTTATTCTGTTCTATTTATTCCGGGCCACCTGGGCCATCAACACGGCTTCCGCGGCCAATTTATCCGCTACAAAGGCACGTGCTTCCATCAATACGATTCCTCTGCGGATAGGTTCAGCCAAACGCAACTCGAACTGAAGCGTATCGCCCGGCACCACTTTATGTTTGAATTTCACTCCGTCGATCTTCATGAAATAGGTCGAGTAGTTCTCCGGATCGGGAATATCATGCAGGGCAAGAATCCCGCCACATTGAGCCATCGCTTCGACGATCAGTACACCCGGCATAACCGGTTCTTCGGGGAAGTGACCCACAAAGAAAGGTTCGTTCATCGTCACGTTCTTGATACCGGCCACGCTTTCCGAGTTGATGTCGATAATCTTGTCCACCAACAGGAACGGCGGACGATGAGGCAACATGGCTCGAATCTGCTTGATATCATACACGGGCGCCACCGCAGGATTGTATTTCACACTCGGTTTTACCCCCTCCTTGCGGATATTTTTCTTGATCATCTTCACTGTCTCGGTATTGGCGAAATGGCCGGGGCGCGTAGCGATCACCTTGCCTTTGATCCGTATGCCGAGCAATGCAAAATCGCCCAATATGTCGAGCAGTTTATGACGAGCCGGTTCATTATGGAAACGCAGCTCCAGATTATTCAGGTAGCCGCCCGTCACTTTGATATCTTGCTTATTGAATACTCCTTCGAGCCGTTTGATCTCGGAATCGGGCACATTTCCCTCCACGATCACGATCGCATTGTCCAGGTCGCCGCCCTTGATCAGATTCAACTTGAGCAGCGGTTCCAGTTCATGCAAGAAAACGAACGTACGGCAAGGAGCTACTTGCTCCGCAAAATTGTCACCGGGACCGAATGTGGCATATTGATTGCCCAATACCCGGGAATTATAGTCGATATGAACCGAAACGCTGAAATCCTCATCGGGATAGATCTCTATCTTGACCCCCTTTTCGGGAAGAGTGTAAACAACCTTCTCGGAAACCTCATAGTATTTGCGTTCTGCCTCCTGCTCCTCCAGCCCGACCTGAGCGATAGAACGGGCATACTCCTTGGCCGATCCATCCATGATGGGCACTTCCGGCGCGTCTACTTCTACCAAAGCATTATCGACTCCGCTGTTCCACAAGGCAGACATAATATGTTCGATCGTACTGATCTTCACCCCTTTTTTCTCAATGGTGGTTCCCCGAGCAGTATCGGTCACGTTTTCAGACAAAGCCTCCACCATAGGTTCTCCGGGCAGATCCAGACGTTTGAATACGATTCCGTGATTGGCCTCGGCAGGCTGTATGGTCATCGTCACGTCGACACCGGTATGGAGGCCCTTACCTTTGAAAGTAAGGGGAGCTTTCAGTGTTTTCTGTTTACAAGACATGATATAGATTTTGAATAATTTGTACACAAAGGTATTAAATTTTTGAAAAGAATCGTACTTTTGTTCGATTTTATGCATTTCCGATGAACGATACCGACCAAAAAACCAACGGAAGGCCTCCACGCCTGAAGCTTCCCTTCGAGAAGCGTCCCTCCGACATCGGCATCTGGAGCTACGACCATCGGGTCGGACTCTGTGTAACGGTGATCGCCTACCTGGTTGCTGCCATCGTGTTCGTTTCGACCCGTATCGCCGTGGGAGGGACCGAACAACAGGCCAGCATCTATATCGACTTTCAGGATGAACAACCGCGCCCCGAAACTCCCGAAGAAAGAGAGGAACGCCTGCAACAGGAACTTCAAGAAGATTTCTCGGATATCCGTAACCGGATCTCCAATGAAAATGCCGAATCAGGCGAAAATCAACTCAACGAACAGTTGCGCGACGACCGGGGGACCGATGCCGGAGAAATCTACGACGAAGCCGAAGAGGTTCAGCGGCGTATCCGGGCCAATCGCGAAGCCTACGAACAGGGGCTGAGCGAAGAGCAGGCCATTCTGAACGGTCGAAAAACCAAAACCGACAAGACACAAAACCGGGATGTAAAGATTAAAGGTCGGGTTACCGTCTCCTTCTCGTTGATCAATCCGGTTCGTACCTCTGTCAAACTGGTGGTTCCAGCCTACCGGTGCGAAGGAGGCGGAGAGGTAATCGTGAACATTACCGTCAACCGGAACGGACGGGTCATCGCCGCTTCTATCGACCGTACCTCGTCCACCACAGACGGATGCATGATCGAGGCAGCCCTGGAAGCGGCTCGCGAATCCCGATTCAATGTCGACCGCAACGCCCCCGACAAGCACACGGGCACGATCAGCTACATTTTTATTCCTCAATAATCTCTCCTCCCCACACGGCATATTTTTTGCCGGGAAACATATTAGAGATATTTCGTTTGCAATAGTTTCTTCAATTCACTATCTTTGCCCAAGTTGAAATCCGTCAGCACTCCTGCTCCCGGATTTCCCAAAAATATCGACTCTGCCATGATTCTGGATACGGGAAACATACTGCTGATCGGCTCCGTCCTTCTTTTCGTCAGCGTACTGGCCAGTAAAGCCGGATACCGTTTCGGCGTTCCCGCCCTGTTGCTCTTCCTGGGAGTAGGAATGCTCTTCGGCAGCGATGGCCTCGGCATTCAGTTCAACAGCCCCTCCATCGCCCAATTCATCGGTATGCTTGCCTTGTGCATCATCCTGTTCTCGGGCGGTATGGACACCAAATTCTCCGAAATCAAACCCGTGCTCGGACAAGGGGTCATGCTGGCCACGCTCGGGGTCGTTCTGACGGCCGGAATCACGGGACTTTTCGTCTGGCTGATATCCGGAGCCTTCGATCAGTTCGTCTCACTCACGCTCACACAATCACTGTTGTTGGCAGCGGTCATGTCCTCGACAGACTCGGCTTCGGTATTCTCCATCCTTCGTTCCAAACGCCAGGGACTCAAACAACGTCTGCGTCCCATGCTGGAGCTCGAAAGCGGAAGCAACGACCCCATGGCCTATATGCTCACCATTCTATTGATCCAAATCATCAATTCCGGTGAAATAGATCTGCAAGCTTCAATCGTACTGTTCATCGTTCAGATGAGTGTCGGCGCTCTATCGGGCTTTCTGCTGGGCAAGGGTGCCAGTCTGCTGATGAACCGAATCAATATCGACAACCGGTCGCTCTACTCCGTACTGCTGCTGGCTACGGTATTCTTCATCTTCTCATTCACCGATCTGATCAAGGGGAACGGCTATCTGGCCGTCTATATTGCAGGTCTGGTGATCGGCAACCACAAGATCGTCTTCAAGAAAAGCCTGACCACCTTCTTCGATGGATTTGCATGGTTGTTCCAAATCGTCATGTTCCTCACCCTGGGATTGCTGGTGAATCCCTCGGAACTGGTCCATGTCACAGGTATCGGCCTGCTCGTAGGAATCTTCATGATTGTCGTAGCCCGTCCTGCTTCAGTATTCCTCTGTCTGCTGCCTTTCCGCCACATGACCACCCGAGCCCGATGGTTCGTCTCCTGGGTAGGCCTCCGAGGTGCTGTTCCCATCATCTTCGCCACCTATCCATTAATTGCCGGAGTCGAACACGCCAACTTAATTTTTAACATTGTATTTTTCATTACCATCGTCTCCCTGCTGATCCAGGGAACTACGGTCAATTATATGGCAAAACTACTGAGATTAGCCGTAAATGAAAAAGAAGAGGCTTTCCCGATCGACCTGCCCGAAACCATTAAAAGTGCCCTGTCGGAAATCGAAGTGGTACCGGTACTGCTGGAAAAAGGCGATCGTCTGCGCGACCTGACACTCCCCCCACACACATTGGTTGTCATGATCAAGCGAGACGACCATTATTTCGTCCCCACGGGCAATACCCAACTCGTATTGAATGACAAACTGTTGGTTCTATCCGACAACGACGAAGAGTTAAAAAAGACTTATCAATCGTTAGGGATTCTCAACCCCATCGAAAAAAATTAAATCATTCTTGTCGAATTCTTATCTGTAAATCCGAATCCGACTTTCTCCGTCGGATAGTCTCCCGTTCGGAGCCTTCGACAAAACACGTTTTCTCCTTTCAAGGGTCGGAATACGACATACAATGTCGCACGGCCGGCTGTTGTCGTTCCATTTTCACTCAATTGAAAAACAAGACATTTTCATAAAAAAACACTTTTTGTTAAAAAAAGCGATGGAATTTGTCATACTTGCCACCAACTTATGCATTATAAAAAAACAATAACCATGATAAAACCACTTAATATTTTCAAATAAATGCTGACCGAACTGACCAGACTGATCCATCTTTTCCGGCAAAGTTTCCGGAAATGTTTGACTCCTGAAGAAAAACAGGAGTTAGACCAAGTTCTCACGGACAGGCATTTTGCCGAACTGGAAAAAAATCTGCACAACAACGATTATATTCTGAGCAAATTACGGGAATACGACTCCTATGATCATTATAAAGCATTTCGTCGTTTTCGTCAGATAACCTCGAAAAATCGGTTATACCATTATCGCTATATCGTGAGTGGTGCTGCAGCCATCCTCCTATTGATCGGAGGTGGGGTGATGATTCATCTGTCGGATCCCCAAGGTCGTATAGCCGCTCAACGAACCAAAGAACAAGCCGAAAAAATTCTGCCTGGATCCAAAAAGGCTCAACTAAAACTGGCCAACGGAGAAGTGATCGCCTTTGCCGATTCGGCCCTGGAAATGAAGGTCGAAGGAATAGGTTCGCTTTCGGCTCAAAACGGGAATATCGTCTACTCCAGCGAACAGGAAATACCGCAAGAAATGGCTGTCGCATACAACGAATTGTCGGTGCCTCGCGGGGGAGAATGTACTTTCACGCTTGACGACGGCACAAAAGTGTGGCTTAATGCTGACTCAAAACTGAAATATCCGGTACGGTTCGACGACAAGGAACGAAAAGTAAAGGTCGAAGGTGAAGTATTCTTCAAAGTCACCCCCGACACACAACATCCTTTCATCGTAGAAACCCCTAAAATGCGGGTCAAAGTATGGGGCACCTCATTCAACGTCAAAGATTTCAGCAATGAAAAAACAGCCTCTACCACTCTCGTGAGCGGCAAAGTGGATGTAGGGAACACACATCATAACGTTACGCTGGCTCCTGGCTACCAGGCCCTCATCGAGGGAGACAGTTCGATGTTGAATATCAAAAAAGTAGATGCCAATGCCGTAGCCGCATGGACAGAAAACAAGTTCGTCTTCTGGCAGCAAGGTTTCGACGAAATACTGGCATCGATAGCCCGCTGGTATGACATCCGGGTGGTTTATGAAGACATAGATCCCTCGGCCTACTCGCTCACAGGGAAAATTCCCCGAGACTGTACATTGGCCGACGTGATCGAACTGTTCGAAATGATCAGCGACGCATCTTTCGAAATCAAGGATAATACGCTCATCGTCAGGAAACAATAATAACGATCACTAGTGTCCGGTAAAAAATCATGAAAGTTCTTTAAAAATATTGAAGGTTAAGAATTTACAGAGATAAAACGAGCGCAACGATTTGAATTTATCTTTGCCAGACTATCGTAGAATGGCACATGAATAAA
>CALVFY010000047.1 GCA_944326945.1 uncultured Rikenellaceae bacterium | reverse complement strand
CAGGAGGAAAAGCAGTAGAATGCTGAAAGATGTTTTTCGCATGGCGACAAAGTTTTTGATTGTTAAAATATATGTTACAAAGATATTAGAAATAATCAAAATAATGAAATTTATGTAAAAGTTTCGCAGGAATTTTTTTTCGGTGTGTCTGATTCGTATGGTCAGAAACCGGAATTTTTGTGGAAAAATATTAAATTTACATTATGGGGATGTGTATTTAAGCCCGAATAATCCTGAAAAACGAAAATTGTAACCCTGAAATCATGAGAAGATTCCTTTTATTGTGTCTGCTCCTCGCATGTGTATGGGAGACGAAAGCACAACAGCAGGTGTGGAGTGTGTCGTTGAATGGTCCCTGGGAATATGGTCTGGAGAGAGACTATGCGGATACGACGGTGGTGCCTGGAGTGGTGCTCGATCCAGCTAAGACGAGTGATAAGAAATTGTGGTATCGGCGTCAGGTGACCCTTCCGGAAGGGGAGTGGAGAAATGCCATGCTTGAACTCAAGGGAGCTCGTTTCCGTCCGGAAGTTTATGTCGATGGTCATTTGGTGTCGAGTCAGAACGGAGGAATGATCGCTTCGATGCATCCCCTGGAATATAAGAGTGTGAAGCCGGGTGCCACGGTGACGCTGGAGGTGGCTTTGACTCCACTGAGTGCTGTCCCGCCCGAAGACGCTTCCTTTATCCCGAAGGCGGATCAGTGGCGAAGTAATTGTTCTTCCTGCCTGTGGGACGATGTCGTACTCCATTTTGATGCCGGATCTCGTGTGACGCGAGTCATTCCCTGGTTCGATTTGGAAAAGAAAACGGTGCGGGTGACCTACAATGTGGAGGGAACGCGGGCTAATGCACTGTATTTGGCCGTATATGACCGGGCCGGTCGGGAGATGCTCTCCGCGAGTGGCAAGGTGGCGGCAGGTGCCAATGAGATTACCTTTTCTTATGGAGGAATTCTGAAAGAGTGGACACCTGACGATCCGAATCTCTATACGATGGAGTTGACACTCCGAAGAGGCGACAAGACGATCGACGTATCTCGTCAGAATCTGGGAATCAAGGTCTTTTCGACGAAAGACAAACAGTTCTATTTGAATGGAAAACCCTGCAAGGTGCGGGGAGGAACCGTCGTATGGCATCGTTGGGTACGTGATGCGGAGGGGCGTGACGTGGGGTATGATACTACGTGGTTCCGCGATAATATCGTATTGCGTTTGAAGGATCACGGAGCCAATCTGCTGCGGTTTCACCTGGGGGTTCCCCCCGAACGACTGCTCGAACTGTGTGACCGCTACGGATTGTTGGTGCAATACGAGTGGAGTTTTTTCCACGGCCTGCCGGCCAGCTATGAAAGTCTGATGGAGCAGTATCCCAAATGGTTCGACCATGCGGCCAAACACCCTTCGGTAGCGTTGTATCACCCCTATAACGAGACCAATAAGGAGGAGCTGGAAACGGCATGGAAAGCCCTCGATCGGATTGTGAAGAATTATCCTCCGATGGTGCTCGAGGATCGGGATGTGTTGCATCTGCACAAATACTGGTGGAGTCTGTTCGAAGACATTGGTCTGCATTACGACAGTGCCGATCAATTCCGTAAAGCCATCATGGTGGATGAATTCGGAGGAAACTATCTCGACGGGAACGGTAATCCGGGCGGATATACCACATTGAAAGAGACTTTTTTACGCTTTCTGGGACGTGGTCATACGAAAGAAGAGCGACTTCACCTGCAGGATCTCTCCAATGGCAAGATTGCCGAATACTGGCGAAGACTCGGGGCGGCGGGTGTAGCTCCCTTTACGATAGCCAGCAGTTGGGAAGATGGCAATACGTGGTTCATGGGACGGCTGCGGGAGGAGCGTCCGAAATCCGTATGGAATGCGCTGACGGTGCTTTGGTCGCCGCGGGCTGTGAGTATGGATATTTGGGACCGTAATTTCGTGCCGGGTCAGACGGTAACCATCCCTCTGCATTTTTTCAATGATACGGATACGGATGCTTCATTGAAAGCCGTAGTGACCGTGACGGATCCTTTTGGAAAGAACTACTTCCGCAGGGAGATTTCCCGTTGGGTAGGCTCCTGGTCGAAGGTGGTGGCTGAAGTTCGGGTGAAGATGCCCTCTAAAAAGGGGGATTATCTGCTTCGTACGGAGTTGTCGAATCCGACCGCTGGGGTGAAGTATCCGGTGGTGTCGGATTGGGATGTGCGGGTGATGGATGCCGTCGTGCCGGATGCTGTACGTGGCGTCACGGTGATGATTCCCGATTCGGAGAAGGAACTTCGGGCCATGGCCGAAGCAAAGGGACTGAATGTCGTGTCGGATCGGGCAAGGATCAAACCCGATGTGATGATGTTTTCGCGAGTCAGCTGGGAGAAGATTGCGGCGGGAGATGAGATGTTCCAACAGACAATCCTCGGGGCCATCGAGAGTGGGGTTTCGGTGTTGCTGCTCGACGTGGGAGAACGGTATCTGGGTCCGGCTTACAACATAAAGGGCGATAATCTGGGAGACTTGCAGGGGGCGATCAAGGTGGCCGATCCCCGTGTGACACAATACAAGTTGTTCGATGGTTTTTCGTTGACCTTCACCGAGACGGCCGAAGCTGAAAGTCATATTCAGCCCGATGCCAAGAGTGATGTGTTGTGGCGAGGGATGCCTCATGCCGCCACCTGGTTGTGGAACGGATTGAAGGGGGGATTGATCGCTCCGGCGGCCGATATGCAGGTACACGGGATGAATCGGCAGGCTCTGTTGGAACAGTGGCGCAGCCGGGGAGCCGATCCCGATCGTATTCAGGGCGAGAAGGGGTATTATGCCTATGAATTGGCCGGTTTTTATGAATATTCTGATATCTCGGCAGATAAGATGTCGGAAAGTAAGTTGCGCGAACGGGTTTCGTTCCTTGTGGAGGATGCTCCGGCCCTGGCGATGACAATCGACCCGAAGGCTAAAATCAAGGTGACCGATCTGCGGGGAGAGTATGAGGCTTCGGCAGGCGGGATGGCCAAGAATTTTACCGTGTTGGTCAATGCCGGAAAGAATCTGACACGAACACCGGTGATATTGGTGGATTTCGGTGAGGACAAGGGTAAGATGATCCTTTCGCAGTTGTTGACGGCAGGACGGTTGGCCGAAGGTTTCGGTGAAGAGGGGGCGAAAGGGATCCGTTATGATGAGGCTGCTGTGCAGATGACTCTGAATATGTTGGCAGAACTATTGAAAAAATAAATTAAGACTATCCTAAAACTATTGTTTGATGAAAAAAATTGCGATTTATCTGTTGCTGGCGTCAGCTATAGGGACGTTTCGTGTGCAGGCGGACACTCGGTTGCTGACCCGATTGGATATCCTGGATGCCTGGGAGAATAACTTCAATGCCTCCCATTGGTTGGAGCAGGGGAACCTCCAGGCAGGATGTCAAATGTATGGCGAGGAGGCGGTGACGATCACTTCACTGCCTGACGTGCTTGAAGGTGCCGATTGGATTCAGACGGCCTACGGGTCCAAGAGTTTTCAGCGGTGGACGGAAGGTCCTGTGATCGCCTATTTTACGCTGAAGCATTCGGCAGATGTCTATATCCTGCATAATGACGCCATTGCGAATAAACCGGCCTGGCTTGGCTCTTATATCCGTATTCCGGGCCGTATGACCAACTCTTATGGGGAGCATTTCTCGATGTATCGGCGTCGGGCGCTGGCTGGCGAACGGGTGGCACTGGGTCCTAACGGGAGTACCCGTGAGGGAATGTACATGGTGGCCTTGCAACCGGTAGGCGAATGGCCGGAGATTAAGCGACCAGAGGGATCTGTGTTCGATGTGAAGGATTTCGGTGCTAAGGGCGATGGAAAAACTATCAATACGAAGGCGATACAGACGGCTATAGATAAATGTACGGCGTCGGGTGGAGGCACGGTATGGGTCAACGGAGGCGTATTTGTGACCGGTACGATCGAATTGAAGGATAACACTACGTTGTGGGTCGAAGCAGGTTCGATTCTTCGGGGTTCGACCGAACTGGCCGATTATCCGGCCCGGCCGGTATCGATGCCCTATTTCCAACCGAATGACACTACAGGCATTTACCAGTTGATTTTTTCCGAAAAGCGGAAGAACGTGGCCATCACGGGAGGCGGTATCATCGACGGTTATTCGATCGGCGAGGGATGGCCCTGGAAGGGACATTACAGCGTTTCGAAACGGCCCTACCTGATCAGCATGTCGCAGGTGGAGGGGCTGACGGTCACCGACATCACGCTGGTGCGGCCCGCCCATTGGACGCAGCGCTACGAGTCGTGCAGGGACATGCGTATCGAGCGTATGCAGGTGCGCAGCTATACCGGAACCCATAATCAGGACGGAATCGATATCAGTAGTTGCCGGAACGTGCTGTTGCGTGATTACAGTGCCATTACGGGCGATGATGCCGTCTGTATGAAGTCGTTGTCCAGTACGGGAAGCGATAATATCCGGATCGACGGGGTTCGGGTCCGTTATGCCAATTGTCATCTGATAAAGATCGGAACCGAAACCCATAGCGACATCCGTAATGTGCATGTGAGCAATGTGGAGGGATGGACGCGTTATAGCGTGGCGGTCGAATCGGCCGACGGAGCGCTGGTGGAGAATATCCTCTACGAGAATATCGTGTTGCATACCTGTTCTGCTCCGCTTTTCATCCGGATGAGCAACCGGGGACGGACTTTCGACGGAGGTCCCGAAGTGGCTCCGGTAGGTATGATCCGTAACGTAACCATCCGTAATCTCCGCAATGTGGATATCGGTTACACGGAACATAAAGGCGGCCGAGGATTGGGTACGATTATCGCCGGTATTCCCGGTCATCCTATCGAGAACATTACCATTGAGGATTGTGATCTCTATCTCTACGGCTCAATGCGCAATCCCGATCTGGTTTATGCCGAAGTCCCCGAGGTGGAGAAAAAATATCCCGAGTTCGATAATTTCGGTGTTTGTCCCGCTTACGGACTCTATATCCGCCATGTGAAAGGCATTGTACTCAAAAATGTGGATATTCGGTTCAAGTATACCGATGTGCGCCCGGGAGTGGTGATGGACGATGCTTCGGATTATACGCTGAAGAACGTAACCGTGGAGACCTCTACCCGAACCGAACCGAGTCCGTTGTGGGATCGGCAGCGCGGCAAGATCGTATCGGAATAAATGGAGTATAAATCACTGAAAAATAATGAAAAAAATAGCAAGATTGATTGGCTCGGTAACTCTGTTGCTGGGCCTGGTGTCGGACATGTCATTCGCTTTGGCTCCTCAGCAGCCTACCGGTTTCGACAAATTCCACAAACGGAGTGAACTGTTTTCGGCTCGGGCCGATGGACGTGAGTTGTTCGTCGAACATTTCAAGGCGATCCATTATGTCAATTTTGCCGTTGCGGGTCCGACCAGGATCGAAACCTCCTGTACCGGAAACATAGAGAATTTTCGGATCAGTCCCATGTCGCTCGGGATCGAGGGAACCCGGCAAGGCGACAAGGTCTCTTTTACGATTCCGGGACCGGGTTGGTACGTATTGGAGGTGAATGGAACGGAGAAACTGATTCTGTTGGTTGATCCTCAGGAGAGGAATGTACCACGGATCGGAGATGCGAATGTGATCTCCGTATTGGATTATGTAAAGGCCGATGCTGAGGATACTTTGCAGACGGAAGCACTGCAGAGGGCGTTGGACGAGGCTTCGCGGACGGGTAAAACGCTGGTATTTCCGCGTGGGGTGTACCGTACGGGGACCCTTACCGTGGGAAGCAACAGCAATATTTATCTGGCTGAAGGTGCACTTGTCAAGGGCTCCGAGAACCGGGACGACTATCCTTCGGACGGAGGACGTGCCGAGGCCGATCATATCAACAACAAGGCCAACTATTCGGATAACGGCGAATTCATGACCTTCAGCCGTTTGATACTGGTCGATAATGCCGAGAAGGTTCATATCTGGGGACGGGGTATCATCGACGGAAGTGGAACCGTGGTGCGTGCGCAGGGAAAACCGGCCAATTTGCTTCGTATCCGCAATTCGAAAGATGTACTGATCGAAGGGATCATATTGCGTGATCCGGCTGCGTGGAATACCCATATTCTCCATTCGGAACGGGTGACCGTTCGTGGCGTTAAGGTACTTAATGATTTCGCCGTACCTAATACCGACGGATTCGATCCCGATGCTTCTCGCGATGTGTTGATCGAGAAGTGTTTTGCCTACTGTAATGACGATAATATCGCCATTAAGACGACCAATAACATGAATCTGTTGCAGGATTTGGAACGGGTGACCGTGCGCGGATGCGTGTTCATTACCCGAAAGTCGTCGCTCAAGGTGGGTACGGAGACCAAGGCTCGTCGTATGAGTGATATCCTGTTCGAGGATAACGATATCGTGGAGTGCGACCGGGGATTGGCACTTTATTGTTACGATGGAGCCAGTTTTGAGAATATTCGGTTCGTGAATAACCGGATTGAGCGCAATTTCCCGGACAATCAACGCAAGGCGATTCATTTCCAGATTTTGAACCGTTCAGGAAAGGGATATATCCGGAATGTGCTGATCAAGGATTGTGCTTTCGGAATCAGGTTCCCGAACGGGGCTTCGATGGGGGGGCTTGATGCCGAACATTGTATTGACGGAGTGGTGTTCGATGGGGTAACCGTTGCAGGGAAACCGGTCCGTTCGCTCTCCGATCTGGGAATGGCGGAGCCTCGTTTTGTGAAAAATGTGGAGATCAGATAGAGAGAGATGAAAAGAGGCATATTGATGTTATTGGGCGTAGCGGTGGTTGTCGTGGTAAGTGCGGCGCCTTCTCGTAAGCCCTTGGAGTGGGCCCGACTGGTGGCAGACAACGTGGTGGATCGGGTGACGCCCGGATTCGAATATGTGATGCAACCTACCTATCCCGATGTGGAGTTTATTGACTTCGGAATCAGCTGTACGCCGGTAAAAGGGGTGGCTTACGGACTCTCGACCATGCATAGTGAGGCTGATCAGGAACATACCTTTGCCGTGGGACGGACGGCGGGACTGAAAATATGGATCGACGACGAGCTGGTGTTTGAAGGACGCGGAGCCCGTGAACTGCCTATCATATTCGACGAACGGACCTATGAATTGCCGGAGAGCTTCACGGTTCGGCTCGGTGAGGGAGATCATCGGATTCTGGTCAAGTCGGAGAGCACGGGACAGGGAAAGTGGTTGTTCCTGTTGCAGGGACCCAATATGTCCCGTTATGCCGAAAAGGGAAGGAAGATTACCTGTTCGCTGAAAAATTATGCACCTAAAGTGACCCATGCCAATTGGTTGGTACTTGGAACCTTCGAAGGTGATATTGACACGCCTTGTCCGCCGGAAAGGGAGAATGGTTTCTATCGGGTATATCAGAGCGGGGGACGCCAGTTCGGATGGAATATTCCTCGGATTAACTTGTTGATCGACAATCGTGACGGAGGCAAGTTTTTCAGTTGGAGCTACCATGTGGGTTGTTTCGTATGGTCGCTTCAGCGACTGGGTGTGGCTACGGGTGACCCCAAATACGGAGAGTATGCTGCACGGTGGTGTGATTATGCACTTGAAACGGTGCCATTGGTTAACTATCAGACCCGTGAATTGCATGCCGTACGTTCGATGAATTTCGGTCAGGCCGATCGCCCGATGCTCGACTATTTCTCGGCACCGGCCATGCCTTATGTGACTCGTCTGACGATCGATTCCGATTTTCCGGAGAAGGAGATCTACGTAGAGCGTGCCCGCAAGGTGGTGGAGTATCTCAAACAGCGTCAGTTCAGGATCGACGGGGTTTTTGCCCGGACTTATACTCGGATTCCTTCGATTTGGGTGGACGATATGTTCATGGGCTTGCCTTATCTGGTCTATTGGGCCAAGTATACGGACGATCCGGTAGAACGAGAGGCTTTGCTGGACGATGCTTCGTCGCAGGTATTGACCTTTAATCGTTATCTGTTTGAACCTTCGGCGGGTCTTTACCGACAGGCTTGTTATCCCTCTCGGCCTGAGGATAAGGTTCCCTTCTGGTCGAGAGGAAACGGTTGGGCTCTCTGGGCCACGAGTGAGGTACTGGAGGCATTGCCACGGAATCATAAGAACTATAAGGCTATCATGGCGATCTATAAAAAACATGTAGAGGGGTTGGTCCGTTGTCAGGATAGTGACGGTTTTTGGCGTAATGTGCTCGATATGGAAGGGTCGGTACGGGAGTCTTCCGGAGCAGCCATTTTCACGATGAATCTGGCCCGGGGCGTGAACAACGGATGGCTTTCGCGTAGGGAATACGGTCCGGTGGTGGAGAAGGCATGGGCTGCCCTGACAACTTTTGTCGATGGAAATGGGGATTTCAATGGCGTGAAAGCCGGAACCAATTTCAGTACCGATCCGATGGATTACGAACGGGTGAAATTTGTGAAAAGCGACACGCATGGATTGTTGCCGTTTGTTTTTGCCTGCCTGCAGATGGATCGTTACTACAAAGAGAAAAGGTAGAAATGGTTGTCTGCTCTCTTTTTCTATTTGGAGGGAGATATTGAAGGGACGTATTGGACAACGCAAGAAAAAATGTAAATTTGTTCTATTCTAAAACAGATTGATATGGGAGGAATAGGAAAATATATCTATCGAGTGGAACCTCGGGATGTGGATTTTACTCGACAAGTGACTCTGATGGCCGTGGGCGATAATATTCTTCATGCTGCAGGAGAGGATGCCGATCGGAATGGATTCGGTTTGCGCGTACTGAGTGCGAATAATGCCTCTTGGGTATTGTCGCGTTTTGCGGTGGAGATGGAACGTCGTCCTGTTCAATATGAGAAATTGTGTGTGGAAACGTGGGTGGGCGAGGTGAGTCGGCTGATGACTACGCGTAATTTCCGGGTATCGGATGAGAACGGAAAGCAGATTGGTGCGGCGGTCAGCTATTGGGCCATGATAGACCTTACCTCTCGTCAACCGCTCGATTTACGGAGCAATCCGGAGTATTTGAAAGCTGTCTACGAGGAGCCTTCGCCGATCGAAAAACCGGGACGTATTGCTCGGGTCAATCCTGTGCGGATCGAACCGCATCGGGTGGTGTACAGCGATGTGGATTTTAATCGTCATGCCAACAGTATGAAATATCTGGAGTGGATGGTAGATATGCTGCCTGTGGAGTGGCATACCGAGCGGGCTTGTCGTCGCTATACGCTCAATTTCATGCACGAAGCTCGGTATGGCGATCAGTTGGAGGTTTGTTTTGAGGATGCAACGGCTTCTCTTTTTGAGATTCGCAATACGGAGGGTGTGGCGCTTTGTCGAGCATCGTTGGAGTGGAAATGATCGGAATATGAGAAATCGTTGAAATAAAAAAGAGCGTCCCGAAAGACGCTCTTTTTTATTGACCGGAAGTTGTTTAGTATTTGAAGATTTTACCTCCGGCGATAACTTCCTGATGTTCCTCATCGAATTCCACGTACTGTTTCGTGCGCAGAGCGGCGTTAACCATGATACAGGCGGTCGAGTGGTCGTAAGCGGCACTGACAGGAGCATTCGGCTGTTTGCGGCTACGTACGCATTCCATCCAGTTTTTCATGTGGAGCGAAGTCAATGGATCTCCACCCATATTGGCATCGGTCGAAACTTTGATTCCTTCGAGTTTTACTTCGGGAAGTTTGTTCTCTTTCATACCCATTTTTTCGGCGTGATATTTAGTCAGGTAGCCGTTCGGGGTAATCATATTGGTGTCGAGATTCAATTCGCCTCCGTTCGAGAAGTAGATCTCTTTCGTCCCTCCGGCCGAGTTGGTGAAGCGGGAGGAGTAGAGTACCTGGAATCCTGAATTGGGATCGTCCGACGGACCATAGTCCATTACGGCGGTCATGGTATCGTAGTTGGTACGGCCGTCTTTCCAGAGATATATGTTACCGTTAGCCGTTACGCTACGCGGGTGGTGCAGACCGGTGAACCAGTGTACGGTGTCGATCTGGTGAGCCATCCACTGGCCGGGAATGCCCGACGAGTAGGGCCAGAACAGACGATATTCCAGATATTTACGCGGATCGAAATCCTCATAGGGACGGTTGCACAGATAACGGGTCCAATCCAGATCCTCCTTCTTGCATTTGGGAACGAGATTAGGTCTTCTCCAGCGGTCGGGTTGGTTAACGTTCCATGTCATTTCGCACATCACGATATCGCCGAATTTGCCGCTGCGAATGAAATCGTTGGCAGCATGATAGTTCGGACCGCTACGACGTTGCGAACCCATCTGGAAGATAACGCCTGCCTTTTCTACGGCTTTGCGTGCGGCGCGGTTGTCTTCCATCGTTTCTGCAAAGGGTTTCTCGACGTACATGTCGCGACCTGCTTCAGCGGCTTCGATAGCATGTACGGCGTGTTGGAAGTCGGCCGTAGAGATGATGACTGCGTCGATATCCTTATCCTTGTAGAGTTCGTCGTTGTTGACATACTGACGCATCGAGTGACCCAGTTTGTTTTCGAGATATTTGCCGCCCTCTTCGCGACGCAGTCTCCAGATATCCGATACGCCGACGATGTCGAAGTTCAGTTTATCCTTGTGGTTGAGGAAACACGGCAGCAACGTGGTGCGGAAACGATCGGAGAATCCCACGATACCTACGTTTACACGGTCGTTGGCGCCTTTGATTCGTGCATAGCTTTTGTTGCTCAATGCAACACCCCCCAGCATCAATCCGGCAGAAGCAAGGCCTGCCTGTTTGATGAAGTCTCTTCTTGAAATCTTGTCCATGTCCTTACGGTTAGTTAACTATTTAAAGCTCTTTGATCTTGATATTTTTAAATGATACCTTTTTGCCATGCTCCTGCAGCAGGATGTAACCTTCCCGGGCCATACCGAAGCCGGTGCGTTTGTTGAATTTGCTGCGGGCTACGCCCTCTTTCCATTGGTCGTTACCTCTTTCGTATTCCAGGATTTTCTTCCCGTTGAGATAGTGGGTTACATGATTGCCATTGACCACGATCCGGGCCGTGTTCCATTCTCCTGCCTTGGCCGGAGTTTTGATGTTGGCTGGGAATATGTCGTACAATGCACCCAACTGCCGATTGCTTTTTGCATCAGGATGGAGCAGATTGTCCAGAATTTGATATTCGCAACCGATATTCGTTGTTTTACCGCTTTGGTCTTCGGTGATGAAGTATTTGATACCGCTATTGGCTCCGTCCGTGTAGAGAAAATCGACCGATAATTCGAAGTTCTTGTATTTGCGATCGGTGATGATATCTCCCCCCGAAGGTTTGTTATTGTTGTCGGCGATGGAAAGAGTTCCGTTTGCGATGGTCCATCCCGTAGCGGGAACCGGACCTCCTTTGATGCTTTTCCATCCGTTTTTGGTTTTACCGTCCCAAAGGAGCTTCCATCCTTGTTTTTGTTCTTTCGGAGTCAGCGTATTGTCGGCTCCCTTGCCCTTTGCCGATACTCCGGCACACAGCAATGTGCACAAAGTAACGACCGCCATCGGTTTCAAATTCATGATTTGGTTGTGATTTTTGGTATTAAACGTAAAAATTTAGAGCGTTATTTTTTTTGTACCGCGTATTTTTTCAGATTGGCCAATGCCGGAGCGAGTTGTTTGTCAAAGTCCTTCCAGGAACATTCGATCGAAAGCCCCCCTTGATAACCGATCTGGTGGAGTGCATTGTAATAAGGAGTGAGATCTTCTCCGTTGGTGCCGGGAGCGGCTCTGTCCATCTTTTCTGCCACATGGCAATGTTTCAGATATTTGCCTCCTTTCAGGATAGCTTCGGGACCTTCGTTTTCCTGCATCATATGATAGATGTCGGCCAGACATTGGA
Source organism: uncultured Rikenellaceae bacterium (assembly GCA_944326945.1). Taxonomy (GTDB): domain Bacteria; phylum Bacteroidota; class Bacteroidia; order Bacteroidales; family Rikenellaceae; genus Gallalistipes. The sequence goes on along the minus strand of CALVFY010000047.1, from coordinate 2,398 downwards.
TATTGGGATGATTGACTTTTTTGACGATCTGGACACCTTCGCCTACCGTATTGAGGAAGTTGCATTCTGCACTACGGAGAGGTTCCAATACCACAATTACGTTGTATTTGGCCGCAATGGGGCCCATTTTTTTCAGCAGGGATACGAATTGTTTGGTTGCTTCCTTGTAAGAGAATCCCTCGGGAATTTGGCGGGCCCTGTCACTGCCGAATACTATACGGGAGATGCCTGCCTGCTGGGCGCGGCGGAATGCCGTTTCGGCCCATTTCAAAGCGGCTTCATGGTCTGCATTGGGACCGGTCACCTTGATTGAACCGGGCATGAATCCGTTGCACGAAAGAATGGGTAGCGGGGAGGCTTTTGCGGCGGCAAGATTGGATGCGAATTCGGCATCCGATTTGTCGGGCATCAGAAAACGGCCAACACTCTCTTCAATGAATTGAGCGCCGGCATCTTTGGCTTTTTGTGCGTTTTGGATGTTGGTGCAGACTCCTATTTTGATTTGAGCCGTAGCCGTAATCATCCCTATCCACAGGAGGCTTGCCAGGACGACCAATTTTTGAAGGTTTTTCATGCAGGGTAGATTTGAGTTTGAAAAATACGTATAAAAAGCGAAACAAATTTAACGAAAATAATCGGAAATAGCAAAGTGGACATTTGGTTTTGTATGACAAAATTTGAAATTTGTCAAATCCTTGTCAGTAAACCGATAATTTGTTGTATTTTAGCGACCGAACCGGATGAATTTATATTTGAAATCAATGAATAAGAGAATCATTGTTGCCTTTTTGACTTTTTTGACGATCGGCCTGTCGGGTGTGGCCACAGCACAGGATAGTCCCGTGTCATGGAAATTTTCGACACGTCATCTCGAGGCCGATCAGTATGAGGTGGTCTTCGAGGCATCCATTCAATCTCCCTATCATATGTATGATCTGGGTCCTTACGAGGAATTCGGACCCAATGCGACGACCTTTGTTTTTGAACCCTCGGAGGGATTGTCGCTTGAGGGGACGGTTTATCCTCTGATAGAGCCGCAGCGGGTGGATGATCCCGTTTTTGGTATGCAGATCGGGTATTATGCCGACAAGGCACGGTTCGGACAGAGGGTACGATTGACCACGGCATCTGCTGTGTTGAGAGGAAGTGTAGAGTGGATGGTATGTGATGAGACCTCATGTTTGCCTCCGACCGATCAGGATTTTTCGATACGGATCGGGGCTCCCGACAAGAGTGGGATTACGGCGGCTCATGCTCCGGGAGATTCGGGAAGTTTGTGGGGAACCATTGTCGAGGCGATCCTTTGGGGACTGGCGGCGTTGTTCACTCCGTGTGTTTTCCCGATGGTGCCCATGACGGTATCCTTCTTTATGAAGGGGGAGGAGAACAGGCGTCGAGGACGCTTCAAGGCGTTGATGTACGGGGTTTTCATCGTGGCGCTTTATACGTTGCCGATTGCCGCGATCATTCTCATTACGCGGATCGTGGGTGGCGAAACTGTGACGGCCGACATCTTCAATTGGCTGGCCACCCACTGGTTACCCAACGTGATTTTCTTCCTGGTGTTCATGATCTTTGCAGCTTCGTTCTTTGGGGCCTTCGAGATCACGATGCCCAGCCGGTTGGTTAATAAGAGCGATCGCGGTGTAGATCGGGGAGGATTGGGAGGCCTCTTCTTTATGGCGTTGACACTGGTACTGGTGTCGTTCTCCTGCACGGGGCCGATTGTGGGATCGGTGCTTATCAAATCGACAGCCGGGGAGTTCTGGGAACCGATTGTCACGATGTTGGCTTTTTCGATTGCTTTTGCCTTGCCGTTCACGCTTTTCGCATTCTTCCCGTCGTTGTTGAAAAACCTGCCCAAGAGCGGTGGCTGGCTCAATTCCGTGAAGGTGGTACTGGGTTTCGTGGAGGTGGCGCTGGGGCTCAAGTTCCTCAGCGTAGCCGATCAGACCTATCACTGGGGGATTCTCGATCGGGAGGTCTATCTGGCGATCTGGATTGTGGTTTTTGCGTTGTTGGGCTTCTATCTGTTGGGGAAATTACGGTTTGCACACGACAGCGAAGTGAAACATATCGGGGTGTTCCGACTCTTTCTGGCGATCGTTACGTTCAGTTTTGTAGTCTATCTCATCCCTGGCATGTTCGGTGCTCCGCTTAAGGGGTTGGCCGGTTATCTGCCTCCGATGCATACGCAGGATTTCGTATTGGGAGCCGGCACGGCGCAGTCTGCTCAGTCGTCCGCTGCGGTTGCTTCCGGGACGAACGGTCCGAAATACAGTGATTTTCTCCATTTGCCTCATGGATTACAGGGCTTTTTCGATTTCGAGGAGGGAATGGCCTACGCCCGGAAGGTGGATAAGCCCGTCATGATTGATTTTACGGGACACGGATGTGT
>CALVFY010000046.1 GCA_944326945.1 uncultured Rikenellaceae bacterium | reverse complement strand
ATGCCATGGTCGTAATCTTTCCCGATCGGGTCATAAAGCAACGCATTGTTATGAGAGAGTTCCACATCGGGGGTGAGATACCGGACATGATAGCCCGCATCGAGCAGAATAGGCATAAACAGACGCAGGGAGACATCAAAATAGTCCTTTAGGGCGGGGACCGTCGGCAGGACGGCCGATGGCCGGTGGATTCCCGGCGGGGTAGGTATCTGTTCCGATCCGGAAGAGTTGTCGGGCGAAGTGTCCGGATCGCCCGGCACCGAGGTGATGACCGTAGGCAGATAAGCCAACTGATCCCCTCCGCCATAGTGGGCCTCCACCTCTATTTTCGGCGCCAATCCATAATACCGTATCCGACCCGCCAACAGGGATCCCTTCTCGGTCCAGGCATACATCAAGTGGGCAAACGTACTGTTAAGCAGACTTTGCGAAATGAGCGATGCCCCCAGATGGATATTCAGACTCTGCTCACCCACCACACCATCCGGATCAAATCCCAATGGAGCCCAACTGTGAACATTGAACATATTGGCAGCTTTCCTGAAACGCCTGATTTCGACACCACTGGTCGTATCGACCTGCACCGAATCAATATCGAAATCCACTTCCCAATGCCTCCGGGAAGGATTGACCACACTCCGGGGACGAGGATCTTCGACCCTCACGAGAGAATCCGCACGAACGGTTCGGGTAGCCACCAGATAGCCTTGCGGCGTATAGGTAGTCGTCGCCACCGATCCTCCGCCGGGAAAAGGTGCCGGCGAAAAAGAACCATATCGCGACGAGGTGATACGATATTCCCGATTCGTGACCAGATCGTAGAGGTGGGCCTCGTCGCGCCCCGACTGAATAGATCCGAAATAGAGTTTTCCCCCGGCAGCCCGCAAATTGGAAAGGGTACTGTATGCGGGCGACTTCACCACGGAAAACCCTTCTGCAGAGTCATCCACGGAACCGATCCACATTCCACCATCGCTCAACCCGATAAAATAGAGCCGGGCTGTCGCATCGTCCCATGCCAGCCCATGTACCGAAATTGTATCCGGGAGCCTGCAAGCCAACTTCTTTCCGCGGATCGTGTACGTACCATCATAGTTGTATTCAACCCGCGCCACCTCTCCTCCCGGCAACGAGACAGGGAAGAGTACCCGACGTTCTCCTCGTACGACTCCGCTCTTCCCCGTCGCCAGATCCAGATAGCAGAGTTGGGAGTTGACCCGTTGATCCCAGAGGGTACTGGGACGATACTCGGTCCACAAAAGACGTCCCCGAGACATGGTTAACGGCGTACTGACCACTCCCGTATGACGGATCGTCCGTTCGGTTCCCGTGCGAGTATCGATCTCCACGATCCGCGAATAACGGTCCAGATCACTCTTCAATGCCACCAATGTATGCGGAGCGGAGGGAATCGGCGAGGAATAGGTCGTAAAACTGGTACGAGGTGTTGCGATGATACGGGTATTGTCTTGCCGAGAGGGTAATGAGTCCCAAAAACGCTCCAAATCGTCGAACGCAGCCCGGAACAACTTATTGGTCGAGGTGCGATAATTACGATGCAGGGCTATCTTGGTGGTAAAGATCAGAAAAGGATAGCGCGAACCATAGTCGGCCACCTTATCCCAAATATTCTCTCCATATCGAGTGAAAGAGTAGGTGGCAATCTGATACCCTACGTGATAGTGATCCGGAATGTAATCCTTATACGAGCCGCAGAACCATTTGTCGATCGCAAACCGGTCCCATCGATTCACCGGCAGACCCTCTGCCACTGCCCGACGGTATTCTCTTCCGGTTATTTTTCCATCGGGATGCTCCCGCAGGAAATCACTCTTTTCTCCGGCCAATCCCCGGTAGTCGATCGAAAAGGAGGGTTGAAGCCCCCGACCGAAAGAGGCCAGTTCCGTCTCAGCCATCACGGCATCGCCCTCCATGAGCCATAAAGGAAGCAGCGCAGCACCTATCAATGATCCCTGTTGACCGATCACATAACTCAAACCCCTGATAAAATGACGATTGGTGTTGTTGAACTGCACCGAATGACGGTATTCATGAGTAGCCAACTGCTTGAGCCAGGGCTCGGCAAAGGTCTCTATATTCGGAGGAACGATCAATTCCATCCGTTTCGGAGCCCACATGACCAATCCGTTCGAGGAGAAATTCTGGGTATGCATCACCACCGGCATCCGCATCGGTCCATAGCGAAATCCATAACCGATAATCGGACGGATCGTATCCAGATACTTCATCAGACGTATGGCCTGTCCCTGATAATTCTCGGGAAAAACAAGGCGATTCCATGACGTACGGATCTGTTTCCAACGAATCGATGCCGGAGATTGTCCCAGATCATAATATTGAGCCACCACAGAACAGGGCCCCAACAACAGGGTCCCCAAAATCACATTCCTCCAAAGAGCTCTCATCCACCTGCCTTTTTAACCTTATAACCAGCCCTTATCAATATGTCAACCACACGATCACGGAAATCACCCTGGATGATGATTTCTCCCTCCTTGGCCGAACCTCCGGTCCCGCATTTATTCTTGAGCAATGCCGCCAATTCTTTCAGATCTTCCTCCCGGCCTACGAATCCCTTGACCAACGTCACCTGTTTCCCTGCTCTTTGACGCCGATCGAGCCATACCCGTAAATCCTGCTTCGAAGGGGGTAAAGTCTCCGTTTGGGTCTCCCCGGTATCGTACACAAAATCGGGATTGGTGGAATAGACCATATTCAATCTCGATTTCCAATCGTTATTACTCATAAATAATCATGTTATCGGTGACAAAGATAACAGGATTTGTCTAAAATTCGTAAATTTGTTTCGATGAGCAAGCGATACAAAAAAAGAGAGCGTACCGAACGTCCGGAAGGGTGGAACCATGAACCAAAGTCTGCCTTCAGACCTACGCGTCTGCCCTTGGACGCAAACACCCGACTGGTACAGGTTTTTGTAGAAGGTTACGAAGATGTGGCTTTCTGGAGAGGAATCTTCGACCATTATGAGACGCCGGAATTGCGTTTCGAGATCAGCGTGCCGCCCCGCGAGGATCTGGCCAAGGGGAAAAAAGTCCTGCTGGAAATGATCCCGGAAAGCAATCAGGAGTTGTTGTTGTGCGTGGACAGCGATTTCGACTATCTCTTCTCGGACCGTACTTCCCAGTCGATTCTGGTCAATCACTCGCCCTATATGTTCCATACCTACGCCTATGCCACCGAAAATTTTCTGTGCTATGCGCCCTCCCTGCACAGCGTATGCGTAAAGGCCACCAAAAACGATACCCGAATCTTCGATTTCGAATCTTTTTTGACAGCCTATTCAAAAACGATCTATCCCCTGTTTCTGTGGTATGCCTATTCGGCTCAACTCAGTTCGGAAAACGTATTTACCCTGCTCGACTTCAAAAGCAGTGTCAAGCTGAACTATCTGGAAGTGGAGGAGAATGGTCGCGGCACCTTGGAATGGCTGGGTCGTCAGGTCGAAAAGCGAGTCACTTCCCTCCACCTCCACCATCCTGGCTGGGGTCCCGACCTGGAAGCATTCAGCAAAGCGCTCTCCCGCAGAGGCGTCACACCCGACAATGTCTATCTTTTCATGCAGGGACATACCCTGATGGACAACGTAGTGATCGTCATGCTCCATGCCGTGTGCGAGTATCTCAAGGACATGACCAACGAAAAAATCACCACTTCACAGAAAAGAGGTACCGCCCTGCGTAACGAATTGAGCAATTACAACAACTCGCTGCGCAGCGTACGCGACATCCTGCTTGACAACGAGAAATACAAAGAGTGTTTTCTCTATCGCAAACTGGAGCAGGACATCGAACGATACATCGCCTCGCTGAAATAATCCCACACTCGGTTTTCGACCACTCAAATCCGATTTTAACGGGCCGTAGCCACAAACGAGTGGCATCCGGAACCGAAGATCTCTTTCAGAAAACCACTCCTCCGATATCTCCCAACTTCCGGAGAACCAGATCGGCATGTGGCAATAAACACCTTCGGCAGCCAACGGCCAATCCAATTTTACAACCACACAGGAAGAATCCCCCCGACTTTCGAAAATCCACAAATGATTTCCAATCATCGTGACACTCAAATCAAAAATCCGGATCTCACAAAAAAATAGCAGGTTAAGTGATTAACCTGCTATCTGCGTCCTTACGAGAAAGTTATTCTCCCTCGAAAAAAACACTCTCGAACTTATCTCTTACTTGATACGTTCGTAATACTCACGGGTACGGGTATCCACACGAATCTTTTCGCCAGTGTTGATAAACAACGGAACCCGAATCGTAGCACCGGTATCCACCGTAGCCGGCTTGAGAGAGTTGGTCGAAGCCGTATCACCCTTCACTCCCGGTTCGGTATAGGTTACCTCCATATCCACAATCGGAGGAAGTTCGGCAGAGAGAACCGTCTCCTTCTCCGTATGGAACATCACCTCTACGATTTGTCCTTCACGCATCAGATCGGAATTCTCGATCATCTCACGCGGAATCTGAATCTGCTCGAAAGTCTCCGTATGCATAAAGTTGCAGCCCATGTCATCCTCGTAAAGATATTGATACGGGCGACGCTCCACGCGTACAGGTTCGATATTGACACCGGCCGTAAACGTATTGTCGATAGTACGACCATTTTCCAGATTTTTGAGTTTCGTGCGGACGAAAGCGGGACCTTTGCCCGGTTTCACATGCTGAAATTCAACCACCATATAGGTCTTGCCATTCAGCTCGATGCACATGCCGTTTTTAAGATCAGCGGTTGTTGCCATTGTATTTCGGTTTTATCTGATTTGTTCGAAAGTTTCGTTATCACTCAGAGAAGAGGCCTCGAAAAGAAACTTTGCCGGATTCACGCGCGCAAAATTAGTAATAAAAACCGGAAAATGAAAATTTCCACTCTCTTTCCTGCTTTCAACGAGAAGAGTAACCGTTCAAAATCCACGCCCGGCTACAAATCGATAGAGGCACACTCGAGGCCCTGTTTTTGCAGATAATCCAACGTACGGGGCAGCGCATAACGCAAATTTCGGAATGCCTTATGAGAATCATGGAATACTACGATCGATCCCGGACCGACATGTTCAGTCACATTCCTCAGACACTGACGGGGAGAGACCACTCGACTGTAATCACGGCTCAACACATTCCACATGATAATATTATACCGTTCGGAGAGCACTCTCAACTGTACGGGCTTGATCTGGCCGTAAGGAGGCCTGAAGAGATCGGTTTTCAGAATCTGATTGGCAAAATCCACATCTTCCACATAACGTTCCAGACTCATTCTCCATCCTTTCTGATGACTGTACGTATGGTTTCCGATGCGATGTCCTCCCTCCACGATCTTTTGAAACAGATCCGGACACTGTTCCGCATTTTTTCCCAGACAGAAGAATGTGGCTTTGGCATTGTAGTTGGACAACTGTTCCAGAATCCACTCCGTAATACCCGGAGTAGGTCCGTCGTCGAAAGTCAGGAAAACGTGCTCGTCGCCCGGAATGTTCCATCTGAGCGAAGGAAACATCCTGGTGAGAATTTTTGTGGCTCCGGCAAACATCGTGTATTATAAACTTACGTTGACAGGATTTATGTTTTTCAAAAACGGTGCAAAGTTAAAATCATTTCCATCATTTATCAACATATTCTAAAAAAGAGCTACTTTTGTTTGAATAAAACCGACCGAATTATGAAAAATAGGCAAAAAATTCTCTGCTTCGGGCTGCTTGCGTTGCTGTTGGCAGGATGCAGTTCCCGTAACACACACATCACTTCGAACGGCGGATTATACGAAATTTTCGTAGTCTGCCCCAAAGATAAATGGGACGGACGTATGGGCGACACCATTCGCTCCATCCTCCAGGAACCCGTACCGATGATCAACCAGCTCGAACCCTGTTTCGACCTGTTCTATGTTCCCAACTACACGGGATTGGTGATGCACCACCGCAATCTGCTGGTGATAAAGACCGGTGAAGAGTATAATACTCCGTCGATGACAGCCGCTTACGATGTGGAAGCCGCTCCTCAAATCATCGTTTCGGTAACAGGACCAGCCGATTCCACGGTAATCTCATATATGTCGGAACACCGCTACGAGTTACAAACCATTTTCGAGATGGCCGAACGCGAACGGGCCATCGCCCTCAATAAAAAGTATTACGACCTGGAACTCGGCAAGTTGATTCTCAATAAATTCGACATGCAGATGCAAGTTCCCCGAGGGTACAAACTCAGACAAGAGAGCGACCATTTTCTGTGGATATCCTACGAATTGCCACTGGCAAGCCAGGGTTTCTTCATCTATAGCTATCCCTACACCGGCAAAGAAAACTTTACCGTCGAAGCCCTGCTGGCCCGACGCAACGAATTTGCCGCCCGAATTCCCGGACCCTCGGACAGTTCCTATATGACCACCTATCCCGAAGCCTTACCCGACTTGAAACACATCCGGGTCAATGGACGTTATTGGGCCGAAATGCGTGGATTCTGGGACGTACACAGAGACTTCATGGGAGGTCCCTTCGTCAGCTACTCCACACTGAACCTCTCCACCAATCAGGTCATCACGATCGACATGTATGTCTACTCGCCCAAGAAGCCAAAAAGAAATTATCTCCGTCAGTTGGAACACCTGATCTATACGGTCAGCTTCCCCGACGACGAAACAAAAGTCGATCAACAACGCTCCGAAAAGTAGTCTCCTTGCTTTCGGGCAAAGTCTGCTTAAATCACGAAGAGCGGTTCCCGAAAGGAAACCGCTCTTTCGTTTCGGAATTATGATTGGTAAAGAAAGGTATCAACCGCATTTTGAGTGGCCGCAACTCATGCAGACCGGACAGCCGTTCTGGTAAACGAGGGTCTCCTGACCACAGTTGGGACACTTCTCCTTGGCTTTGGTTCCGTTCGATATATACTGTTTCAACGCACGAGCCACTCCGTTTTTCCACGTATTGATCGAGGCACTGTTCAGGTGAAGCGATTCGATCAGCGTCACCACATCGAGAATAGGCATTCCGTTACGCAACACTCCGGAGATCAACTTGGCATAGTTCCAGAACTCTTCGTCGAACAGACGGGAAATACCGCCGATCGTATTGGTATAACCATATTTATCGGTATACTGGAAATCATAACGTTTGTTCCCCTCCGGATCTACCACCTTCAGGATCACACCCTTGGTCACCTTCTTGGGAATAAACATGGCATCTTCCTCCAATTTACCGGTAAAGATTTCGTAAGGACGGCTGTTGTAGATGCCGACGAATGCAATCCAATCCTCCTCGCCGTTTTTGAAGCGCACGATATCGGCAGCCAGTTCTTTCGGCCGGTGCAAGGGCGGTTTATATTCTCCGTTTCCGCTTTCAGATTTTTGCTTCTTCTTATTGTCGACCAATACACCGGCACGCGAACCATCGCGATAAACCGTCACGCCTTTACATCCGGATTCCCAAGCTGTCAGATAAACATTGCCGACCAACTCTTCGGTCACATCATTGGGTAAGTTAACCGTCACGGAGATCGAGTGATCCACCCATTTCTGAATGGCACCCTGCATCTTCACTTTGGCCACCCAGTCTATATCATTGGCCGTAGCCTTGTAATAAGGCGATTTTTCAACCAGCTTATCGAGTTCCTCATCGGTGATCTTATCGAGCATATCGATCGAGTAACCGTTAACCTCCAGCCAGGTAAGGAACTTATGATGATAAACATTATACTCTTCCCAAGAATCGCCCACTTCATCCACGAAAGTAATCTTCACATCCTTGTCATTGGGATTCACCTTACGACGACGTTTATAGACAGGACGGAAGACCGGTTCGATACCCGAAGTAGTCTGCGACATCAGCGAAGTCGTTCCCGTAGGCGCGATAGTCAACATGGCGATATTGCGCCGACCGCTCTTGACCATCTCTTTATAGAGTTCCGGATCGGCCTCGCGAACACGGGCAATCATCGGATTGTTTTCTTCTTTTTTCGCATCATAGATCGGGAAAGCACCCCGTTCTTTAGCCATCTCCACCGAAGCGCGATAAGCGCCCAATGCCAACGTCTTCTGCACCTCAACGGCAAAATTGATTGCCTCATCCGTACCATAGCGCAGGCCCAATGCCGCAAGCATATCGCCCTCTGCCGTGATACCCAGTCCCGTACGACGTCCCATCAAGGCTTTTTCGCGAATCTTCTCCCACAGGCTGAGTTCCACATGACGGATATCTTCATCCTCAGGATCCTTGCTGATTTTGTCGATAATCAGTTGAATCTTCTCCAACTCCAGATCGATAATATCATCCATCATCCGCATTGCCTTGGCGACGTGGACTTTGAACTTGTCGAAATTGAATTTGGCATCCTTCGTGAAAGGATCGTCCACGTAGCTGTACAGATTAAGCGCCAGCAAACGACAGCTATCGTACGGGCAAAGCGGAATCTCGCCGCAAGGATTGGTCGACACGGTAGTGAAACCCTGGTCGGCATAACAATCGGGCACCGATTCCCGAATGATCGTATCCCAGAACAGCACTCCCGGTTCAGCCGATTTCCATGCATTGTGAACAATCTTGTTCCACAAAGCTTTTGCATCTATATCCTTCTCATACATCGGATGATCGCCTTTGATCGGGAACTGCTGATGATACTTCCTGCCCTCCTGCACACAACGCATGAATTCATCGTCGATCTTAATCGAGACATTCGCGCCGGTCACTTTTCCCGTTTCGACCTTGGCATCGATGAAATTTTCGGCATCGGGATGTTTGATCGACAGAGAGAGCATCAAAGCTCCACGACGTCCATCCTGCGCCACTTCCCGGGTCGAATTCGAATAACGTTCCATAAAGGGGACGATACCCGTCGAGGTGAGCGCACTGTTGAGCACAGGACTTCCCGTGGGACGAATATGCGACAGATCGTGCCCCACACCACCGCGGCGTTTCATCAGCTGAACCTGTTCCTCATCGATCCGGATGATACCTCCGTAAGAGTCGGCCGGATTCTTATGACCGATCACGAAACAGTTCGACAATGAAGCCACCTGAAGATTGTTACCGATACCGGTCATCGGGCCTCCCTGCGGAATCACATAGCGAAAATCCTTCAGCAGACCGTAAATCTCCGATGCACTCATCGGATTAGGATACTTCTCCTCGATACGGGCAATCTCATTAGCGATTCGCCAATGCATCTGTTCGGGAGAGTTCTCATAGAGTTTTCCCAACGAGTCCTTCAGTGCATACTTACTCACCCATACCGTAGCTGCCAATTCGTCTCCACGGAAATAGGCTTTGGCTTTCTCCACCGCCTCGGAGTAGTCGTACTCTTTCAGAGCACCCTCGGCACCCTTATTTTCCTTGTTACCAGACATGTTTATATTATATTGTTGTTATATTCAGATCTTTGCCGCATTGACGGGCCGAAAGCCGCAATACAAGTTTACGGACTCTTTTCGGGAGAATGTACCCCTCGCCGGACAACTTATCAAGAAGTTATCAACACTTTCCGTCAGCTCCTTATTTTGTTAGGGTTACAGAGACCCGTTCGATTTTGCCGCCGAGCGGAGGAGCCAGTTTCGACACTTTGGCCGTAACGCGTAAAGCCGAAGGAAAACGGGCATGAACAGCATCTATTATCCGTTCGGCCACATTTTCGATAATATTGGAAGTGATGGCCATCTGCTGCTGCACCAGTTCGAAAACCGTAAGATAATTGACCGTCTGTTCCACCGAATCATTACGTGCCGCCTCTCCAATCTCCGCCTCGATCGTCACATCCACCCGGAACAGGTTTCCCACTTTTTTTTCCAGATCGTAGCAGCCATGAAAGGCCTTAAATTCCATATTTTCGAGTTCGATAAGCGTTCGCATGGCATTTCGTTTTAGAACAGATACTTTTCGGTTTTCACCTTATGAACCAATTGGAAGATTTCCGTCCACGACTCTTCGTCAAAGGTGGTTCCGACCACTTCGATCACCTTTCCGGCCACGATAGCCCCTATCGTACCACATTGCTGCAGAGTGAGCCCTTGACATAAACCGGCCAGGAAACCTCCCGCATAGAAATCGCCGGCGCCGGTGGTATCCACCCGATTGGCGGCTGTCAGGATTCCCACATGGATCACCTCTTCACCCTGGCGTTTGATATAAGCTCCCTTAATACCGACCTTTACGACAGTCAATTCACACGCTCGAGAGATCACCTCCAGAGCCCGAAGCGGTTTCACCTCTCCGGTAAAGGCCCGGGCCTCCTCCTCATTGGCAAACAGGATATCGACATACTCCTGTACCAACCCACGCAGGAAATCAAGATTCTCTTCCACGATATTGAAACTGGCCAAATCAATAGCCACTTTCATGCCGCACTGTTTGGCCGTAGTCACTGCCGTACGAATCAGGTCGTGATCCTGTACCAGATAACCTTCTATATAGAGACAATCGAATCCTTCGAAGATGGCAGGAGAGATCTCACTGCCCCTCATCTCCAGAGCGGCCCCCAGATAGGTAGCCATAGTCCGTTCTCCGTCGTTCGAAACCAATGACACACAACGTCCCGAATGTAAGGATCCCCGGAAAATGGTGGGTTTCACTCCAAGATTTTCCAGCGCCTTTTCAAAAAAGTCTCCGGTGGTATCCTTTCCCACTTTCCCCACAAAACCGACTTGAGCCCCCAGTCGAGCCATGGCACGAATGGTGTTGCCGGCGGAACCTCCGAGCGATAACGTACGAGGCAAATCGGCCGTACTTTCCGAGATTTTTCGTTGCAGGTCGGCGTCCACCAGACTCATGCTTCCCCTGGGCAGGCCAAACCGTTTCAAGATTTCGTCCGAAGGCAAATTGATCAGAATATCCGTGAGAGCATTCCCGATACCGATGACTTTTTTCATACTTTTTCGTTTTTTCCCTGACAAAAATAGTGCTTTTAGCCGATTAATCCCTATAATTGCCTACTTTTGTAACGAAGATCGAACAGACGATATGGCACTTATACTTTGTATTGAAACAGGAACCGACATCTGTTCCGTGGCTCTGGCCCGGAACGGCCGACTGATCTCCCTGCGAGAGAGCATGTTGGGACGCGATCATGCTCGTCAACTGGGCGTATATATCGAAGAACTGCTGCATGAGAACGACATACGACCCGACGAACTGGATGCCGTGGCCGTAGGAAAAGGTCCCGGATCCTATACAGGTCTGCGCATCGGTGTTTCGCTGGCGAAAGGGATGTGTTATGCATTGCAGATTCCATTGATCGCCATCGGATCGCTGGAAGCTTTGGTTCGGGTAGCCGCCGAAGACAACGAAGCGGGGATTCTGGACATCGACGACTTTGCGTCGGCCCGTCTCTGTCCGATGATCGATGCCCGACGCATGGAGGTCTATGCCCAAGTGTTCGACGGACAATTGCATCCGCTCACGGAAGTAGCTGCCAACATTGTGACTCCGGAAAGTTTTTCAGAATTTATCACTAAACCGGGCGAGTTTGTCATTTTCGGTGGAGGAGCCGCCAAATGTATTGACGTACTGCCTAAAGAACGAGTCAAATGGGTGGATGTGACCCCTTCCGCACGAGGTCTGGTCTCCTTGGCCCAGGAAGCATTCGATGCAGGACGATTCGAAGATATCGCCTATTTCGAACCTTTCTATCTGAAAGACTTTGTGGTCACCGAATCGAAAAAGAAATTCTTCTGATCACTATCCGATTCATAAACGAAAAAAGAGGCTCTTTTCGCAAAAGCCTCTTTTTTCATCTTTCCACACCAGATCAGAAGGGCAGATCATCCGGATCTTCCATCGGAGTTGCAGGTGCAGCCGGTTGCTGCGGAGCCGCAGGAGCACCATAGGCCGGTTGAGAAGCCGTTTGCGGAGCGCCGTATTGAGCTTGAGCAGGAGCACCTGCAGGCGCGGTCCCATAGGTAGTTCCACTCAAAGGAGCGCCCGTACCCTCCTGCTTGCGTCCCAGCAATTTCAGATCGTCTGCCAAAATCTCAATGGCAAAACGTTTGTTTCCCGCCTCATCGGTCCAGTCACGCGAGCGGATACGTCCTTCCACATACACCTGACTTCCTTTGCGAACAAACCGGTCTGCCACATCCGCCAGGCTACGCCACAACGTCACACTATGCCATTCGGTATGATCCCGAGCCTCCTGTGTCTGACGATTATAGATCCGTTCGGTGGTAGCGACACGAATCCGGGCCACCTTCACACCACCTTCCAGTGCACGTACTTCCGGATCCGCGCCTACGTTTCCTATCAAAATTACTTTGTTAATCATTGATCGTTATTTTATATTCAACTAATCCACAGCAATATCAGGTCCCAAATACTTCGCAGCCACCCTCATCAGTTCGTCTGCCATATCAGGATTTCGGGCCATCGAACTGGACAAATAGGACGAAGCAGTCGCCTTAACATATTTATTCATCTCAGGAGTGATATTGACAGCCTCATAAGTTCCCAGAAACTGTTCTGCCGCCGCTTCCAAAGAAGCCTGAGCCTCAGGTTGCCGTGCAATAGCATCCAGCAACGACCCGACAGCATTCCCCCGGGCCACCCCCCTCTCATTGACAGCAGCGTCGTTCAGAGGAAGCAATGCGGTATAACTTGCATAGATCGTCTGAGTTGCCGTCTGAATCAACTGATCAGCCATATCCGGCTGACGAGATATACTTTCAAAGAGGGCCCCTACCGCCTCCATACGAATCACCTTCAAATCAGGCTCATTCGTATCATAATACTCTTTTTTGCAAGCGGACAAAGTCATCAGAGCCGCCGCTCCGACACAAAATATCTGCAACAATGTTTTCATTCTTCCTATAACTCTTTCAACAATTCAATAAAGAGTCGGGTCATCCGTTTGCCGGCCTTTATCCCCTCCTCTTGCACCTCTTCATGAGTGGATTTAAGACCAGCAAGTCCCATATTGGTGATAACCGAAACACCGAACACCGTAACACCCATATGACGGGCGGCGATCACCTCAGGCGTAGTGGACATTCCCACCGCATCACCCCCGATAGCTTTGAAATAGCCATACTCTTTCTGTGTTTCATAGGTCGGCCCCGTACCGCCCACATAACAACCGAATTGCAGAGGGATCTGTTCGCGAGCCGCCACTTTCGTTGCCTTTTCGATCAATTCATGATTGTAGGCATCACTCATATCCGGGAATCGCGGGCCCAATTCAGCCATATTAGGTCCAATCAATGGATTGGGGATCAAATTGATATGATCCGTAATAATCATCAGGTCGCCCGTATGAAATGTTTCATTCACACCACCGCTGGCGTTTGATACGAAAAGATACCGAATACCAAGCATTTTCATCACCCGCACGGGAAATACCACCTGCTGAGGCGTATATCCCTCATAGTAGTGGAATCGGCCCTGCATGGCCACTACCTTCTTACCCCCGAGCATGCCGAAAATCAGGCGTCCCTTGTGTCCCTCCACCGTAGAGACAGGGAAATTGGGAATGTCATGATAGTCGAGCGAAGCAACCGCATCGATACCGTCAGCCAGTCCGCCCAGACCGGTACCCAAAATAATACCCACTTCGGGTTCGAAGGCGACCTTACTGCGAATGAAGGAGGCCGTACTTTTGATTTGATCTAACATCGTAATCCAGTTTGCGCAGAAAATTCTGTCGGGAATCCTCTGCCAGTGAAACTTTTATCGGAAGAAAATAGAGTGCACGCTGAATCTGCTCCGGAATACGCTTGCGATTGGTCAATTTCACCGCATCCTTTTCGGTCGTCACGATAACCGTACCTGCAGGAGCGGCATCCAATGCCTTTTTCATCTTTTCCAGATCGCGCATCCGATAGGAATGATGATCGGGGAAGATCAACGTATCCACCACCTGATAGTTTTCGCGAAGAGACCGAATCATTGGTTCGGGGTTTCCTATGCCGGCCATCACAATGACAGGACTCCCGGCCAGCACCTGTCCGGAGGCCATATCTCCGAACAACGGGGTAATACTACCCGTAGCCAGCGAAGAGAAATAGAGTCCCTGATAGGGAAACAGAGCCAACGATTTGGTAACGATCCGCATATCAAGCGGATTCATCTCTGGCGGACATTTGGTGACGATCACGAAATGAGCCCGATAGAGCTGATTGGTGCGATCGCGCAACGAGCCCCACGGCAGCAGATGATCTCGATAAATAGGACGCGAATAGTCCATCAACAGAATATTGACCCAAGGCTCCACCTGCCGATGTTGGAATCCATCGTCTAAAATGATCAGATTGACCTCCGGATGTTCTTCCCGGATACGGCGAATCCCTTCGACCCGCTTTTCACATACGGCCACCACGATATCCGGAAATTTCAGTTTAATTTGTTTGGGTTCGTCGCCCACCTCACGGAATGAGGCATGCAACGAAGCCTCGACATAGCCTTTTGTCCGACGACGATAGCCCCGGGAGAGCAGCGCCACCCGATAGGATTGACTCAGATGTTCGATCAGCATCTCAGCCACAGGAGTTTTTCCGGTGCCTCCGACAGTGAGATTGCCCACACACACGATCGGAATATCGAACTCCTCGGAGTGAAGCACACCCCAGTCGTAGAGCTTATGACGAATCGTTATCACAAGCCCATAGAGAAAGGCAAATGGGGAAAGAAGTGCTTTGAACATCCGATACAACCTGTAATTTCCAAAGTTAACGCAAAAGGTTCGATTTCCAAAACGATTTACTGAATTTCGTAGAAACGGAGCCTATTTTAACGTGAATTCGACATAAGAGCAAATATATTTTTCTGATAATTAGAAACATAGCGATAAAAGTATTAAATTTAT
>CALVFY010000045.1 GCA_944326945.1 uncultured Rikenellaceae bacterium | reverse complement strand
GCACGCTTCCCCGTCGATGGATATCCAAAATCATAAAACTCACTGTTCCATGCGCCTCCTCTCCCTTCTCCGGGCACGATTTTTCGCCCGTCATAAAGGTTCGGACGATCGTTCGGGTACCCCGTTCGACCTGTCCTCCGTCGAGTGCGTAGTGAAGTGCCATCGACCCGATCACCTCCGACGTGATTCTTCCCCGCACTCCATCCTCTGCTCCTGCAGCCATCACCACAATAGTCCGGTTACCGTGTCTTTGTTGAATACAAATCTCACCGGGCACCGTCTCTCCCTTGCGGCCTATCTGAAAACTCTCCGCTTCGATAAAAAATCCGGAAGTCTCCATTGTTTATTCGTTTTTCACCCCCCCACGGGCATCAAGAATCGAATTAAGAACCGCTTCCGTACGCGAAGCATTCTCCCCGAGCAAATAGGCTATCTTCTGAACGGTCTCGAGATTTTCCCGAATCACACGTTGCGTCCGGGCCACGATCTCTTCGTTTCTCACCTGCGAAAAGAGCATATTGCGACAAATCAACAGATATACCTTGCTCCGTTGCACCACATGTACCGAAACGGTCAGAATCCGTTCATGCACCTGAATATCCCTCACCAGACTTTCGTCGCCACTCTCGGCCAGTTCACTCACCAAACGCACGAACGGCAATACACTCTCCGCCTCTGTTCCTCTCCATCCAGAAGAGGCATCGTACAACGACTCCGCATCTGGTCCCAACATCGAAGCCAGCCGACGATTGGCTTCAACAACTCTCAATGCTCCATCTTCCAGAGCCACCACAGCCACTCCGGTAGCCAATTTATTCACCAATGTCGTAAATCGGCTGCTCAACTCGGTCTGCACATAATGCGTACACATCTGACGACACACGACCCCTCGACTCAAAGCCTTGGCAAATCGGCGACAAGTTCCGTACCCACAACCATTACAATCGATCTGTGCATTTTCCAAAGACAACCCGAGCGAATCGAGAGCCCGCAGCGTATCGCTCTCGGCCACAAAACTGTTCACGGCTTCATCCTCCACAGGAGTAGATTCGAGCGAAATATAAGGCAAATTATACGACTCGTCGATCATGCGGCGCGATGCCGCAGCCCGATTCAAACGACCGCACTGAGCCACATAGGAATCCCTGCCGGCCGTAGCCCCATTCGATCCGAGACATCCGTTCGGGCAAGCCATCATATCGAGATAGATGCGGTCTGTCTCCCGACCGGTCATCCCGTCGAGCAGTTCCTTCACCTGATCCAACGACGAACGCACCACGTGGACGGCACCCGAAGCAGCCAGATCGGCCAGTCGACGTTCCCCGACGCCTCCTCCAGCCAACGGATAGAGTAATCCGGCCCGGGCAGTAAAAGGTTCGAACTGATAACCGTCCCCACCCATAATATGGTCGAAGTCGACCCCCTCTTCCGTCAGCCATCGTCTCAATTCGGTGAATGTCAGAGCCAGTTCCACCAACTCCGGATTACGTGCCGCCTCCGATTTTGCCGCCACACACGACGATATGTGAATGATTCGTGCTTCGTGTCCCCACCAACTGCGGATCATACGAGCATGAGCCAACATAGGAGTAGCCACAGGCAACAGATTTGCCGCCAACCGAGGTTTGTATTTCCGAATATAGTCGGCAATAGCCGGACAACGGGCCGAGATACTGACTCCTTCCCGTTCTGCCAACAACTCTTTTTCCCGTTGCAGAACGGCCTCGCCCCCCAGGGCACTCTCCGATACATGAGTAAATCCCAGCAATTTGAGCGCCTCCACCATGCGGCCGGCATCCATTCCAGGAAACTCCGTCACCCATTGGGGCGAAAGGGAAGCCACCTTGATCGTATAATTTTTAATGAACTTACGAGCCAGAAACACATCGTCTCTGAGCCGAATAGCCCCATCATGGCACCATGCCAGACAAGCTCCGCACTCCACACAACGAGCCGCATCAATCGCCGTTCCCTGCTCGGTTCTCGAGATGGCCTTGACGACACACTCCCTGGCACAACGATAACAATTTCCACAGTCGTTCCGTTCTATATAAAGACTCGTCAAGTCGGCCATATTACATTATTTATTAACTTTGCAAAGTTAGGAATATTTACGAAATATTTATGAAACAACGGCTACTCCTGCTTATCGTTCTTCTGTTTTATCTGCTTCCCGGCGCTTCTGCACAGAAGCACGGCAAGGGATACTACAACCAAAGAATTGAAATTCAGGGAGGCGACACGATTCCCGTAATCGACATGTGGCCGGTGTATGTATTCAAACGTCCGGCCGACATGCGCCGTTATGCCCGTCTGATCTACAATGTCAAGAAGGTCTATCCGATCGCCATTGCAGCCCGGGAGAAACTTCGTGAGACAGAAGAACATCTGCTCTCGCTCAAAAGCAAACGGGCCCAACAAGAATACATAAAACAGGTCGAAAAGGAACTCAAGGCAGAATATACGCCTGTGCTCAAACGCATGACCTTTTCTCAAGGGAAAATACTGATCAAACTGATCGACCGGGAGACCGATCGTACCTCATACGAACTGGTCAAACAACTTCGGGGTAATTTCAGTGCTTTTTTCTGGCAGGGAGTAGCCCGCATTTTCGGAGCCAATCTTAAAGATCACTACGACAAGGAGGGCGAAGATAAAATCATCGAACAGATCATTCTTCTCTACGAAGCGGGACTCATCTAACCCTGCTGCCGTTCAATCCGCAATTGATCAGGTTTCCAGCGAAAGGCCACGATTTTCTCATCTTTTCGGCCTCTTCCTCAGAGGATCGGTCAATGCTTCCGCGACCGACCATGATCAATAACCCAGGCTCCGAATGAAGTTCTGCGTATCTTCACTGATCTGATCGTTCCGTTCGATCCATATTCCATCACGAATCATCTGCTCCTTATGCCGCATGATTGCCTCGGTCAACGGGAAAGCAGGCTGAGGCATACGCTCATACTGTGCTCGCACGGAAGGACGGATAGTACGCGTAAAGACATCCTTCAACGACGGACGCCGTTCGGGCAGCCATTTGAATCCGGGTAAAAACTGTTCCAGATCTTCCGGAATCTTGTCCATCGGATAAATCGAATAGACCGGACTGCCTCGATACACGATGCTCGTCACCTTCTTCTCCTCCATAAAGAAAGAGATATCGGCACACTCTGC
Organism: uncultured Rikenellaceae bacterium; assembly: GCA_944326945.1. Classification (GTDB taxonomy): domain Bacteria; phylum Bacteroidota; class Bacteroidia; order Bacteroidales; family Rikenellaceae; genus Gallalistipes. The sequence continues at coordinate 12,829 of CALVFY010000045.1, read as the reverse complement.
CACCAAAAAACCGATGATATCATCCGGTCGATCCTCCTCTGTCATGTAGTAGTAGGTCTGTCCGTTGCCGTTGACATCCGTACGATAAATCTCGTTATTACGGAATAACGCCTCGATCACCTTTCCCTTCACCTGATTGAAATGAGCGGAATCGACTTGCGAGATCATGATCGGTTCTCCCACGAAGACAGCCTTTTCGATCTGTTGATTACGGGAATAGATATCGATAATTTCCGAAATGACCTGATTGTTTTCGTTCCACAACACGGGTTCGATATAGAGATGGGCGGTGGAATCATAGGAAAATACCACCGAAGAGTCGCACACGGCCTGAAAATCGGATCTGAAAATACGCACATTATGGTAGGCTCTTATGATACGATCGAGTGAATCCTGAGCAGTCGTATCGGCCGGAGCGGCCACCAATGATGAATCCGACGGCTGAAGTGCAGAGTGTTTCAGCGTATCTGCCACAGCCGAACTATCGGCCACCAACCGGGCTCTATCCAGTGAATCGGCACTTCTTTCCCGCTCCTCGACCCGGCCTCCGCTGTTCCGGTCATTGGCTTTCTTCACCACATTCTTCCGACTTCTGCGAGCTGCACGCGCCGCCTCTTTTGCCTCTCTCTTCAATCGTTTCTCTTCGGCTTTCAACCGTCTTCGTTCCGCCTTTAGCGAGGACTCTTTTTTCTTGTCCTTGTCGTCCAGCTCCACTTTCTTATCTTTCCCCGCCAAACTGTCTGCTATTTGACTATTGGCCACACTATCCGCAGACAGTGCCGTCGTATCGGGCACCACAGATTCGATCAACTCCTCATCGGTCGATTCCGTAACCACCGAATCGACAATCCGGCCCTCTCCGTGAGGCACCGTATAGAGAAACATCGAATCGGAGCGCATATACAGCGTATCCTGTTTGGGATCGTAATTGACCAAAGCCGGCTCCTTGGTCAACATAGCCTCCTGCTTTCCACCCCAATAAAGACCGTAGTCACCAAAAGCGATCACCTTATGTTCCTCGTCGCGCAACTGAATGTTCCGACGCAAGATCGCATCTTCAGTCGTACTGTTGTAATCGAGACTATCGGCCCACAACTCCTGGTTCCGGGTCAGAATATACGCATCGGAAGTGAACCGATAATCGGCCGTCTTCCGATCATAAGACCCCCGATTGGCACTGAGAATCTCTCCCTTTGCATTCCAAATGTAGGTCTTGAGATAGAACCTGGCGATCTGCGTATCCATGTTGTAGCCGGCAGAATCCGATTTGATCCGGTAGTCCGGATTGCGTATCTCCACCTGATCCACACAGATCATATCGCGCGTATCTGCATAGTAATACCCCTTTTTCGATTCCAGCAGGTTATCCTTCTGAGACATCGTTCCTCCGCCACTGTATTGGCCGATATTGTCGAGCGTATTAAACGAAAAATTGTAGGTATAGAGCGTAGCGTCGCCATCCACCATCTTGATAATGGGACCGTACACGCGGGCAATATTCAGATCGCCGTTATAATCGGCCCGATCGCCGTAAATATAGGTAGAATCCTTGTTGATCACCACATTTTTGAAACACTCCATCCGCTTGGCATTGTAGCGGATCGCACTGTCGCAAGTGATCACGGCGCCGTTATGATAAAAAATCACATTCCCCAGCAGATTCAACACCGAAGAGTCACCCATCTTAACCGGACGCATCACATCGGCCACAAAATCGACCACCCGTTGAGTTTCCCCCGACGAGGATGAGATTTGCGACTCTTTTCCTGTCGGTTTCCGCCCCGAAGTCCGCGCCGGTCTGCCGAGAGTGTCGACCGAAGATCTACGGATCGTCTCTTCAGCGGACACCTCCGTCTGTACATCCTTGGGGGGGGACTCTTTCTCCCCGCTACTGATCACCGGTTGCTGGGGCAGAGCCATGCTTCCCAAAACCATACATCCGAACACCCCTGCAAAAAAACCGCGTACCGACATCATGCTGTCCGTTTCTTTTTCAATGCCAAATTCTTCCGATCGCTATTTCAACCAAGCTTTGTTTTCGAATTCCCCGCTACGGAACTCGGGTTCGATCCGAATATACATTCCTTCGATCTTCTTCTTGAGCCACTTTTGGAACTCTTCCTCTTTTTTCTTCTCCAGAGCCAGGCTCTCCAACCGCAGATAATCCTCTTTCAGTCCGGCCGGATGTGCAGGGATGATCCGCAACAGTTTGATCACCTTGCTCTGCACATTTCCACGCATATCCTGTGCCTGAAAGGCATCAGACACCTCTCCCGGCTTCATATCCTTGAGCACGTTATAATCGCTTACGGGCAACTCGTCCTTCATGAAACGGGTCGAAGTCAGTTTGGCATCGTAGGCGTTATACATCTCCAGCATATCGTGGTTGCTGACCAATCCTCCGTTAAGCCGGGAATATTTGTCGTCCGAATTTTCCAGAGCCGCCTTTTCGAAAGTCAGATCCCCCTTGCGAATCAACGTCACCAGACTGTCCAACACCCGGTCCGTCTCCATCAACTCCTCATCGGTAAAGATCGGACGCAACAAGATGTGACGCACGGTGTAGAGATTGCCGTCCTTTTTAATCATTTCAATCAAGTGGAAACCATATTCGGTCTCCACCACCTCGGAGATCTGCCCCGGTTTAAGTTTCACCATTGCATCGGCAAACGGTTTCACGAAACCCTCTGCCGGAGTAGGATCCATCTCTCCTCCACGGATAGCCGAACCATCCACCGAATACATCCGGGCCAACATATCGAAACGCGCTCCGTTGAGGATCCGCTCCCGCATTCCCAGCAGACGCTCTCTCACCCGTTGTTTTGCCTCCTGGGTCGAGGATGGAAATTTCGTGATCTGGGCATAGATATATTGTTCGGGAATCAGTGGCAGACTGTCCTTGTCGATCGAACGATAGAAACGTTCCACCTCTCCCGGCGTGATGGTCACCTTGCTCTCCACTTCGCTCTGCATACCCTGGGCATAACGCATCTCCTCGTAACGCTGCTTCAGATCCTCCTTGATATCGAAAACAGGTTTATGATAGAATGCTTCCAGCGCAGTCACCCCGCCCCGATTCTTGATCATCTGCTGGACATTCTCCTCTACGGTCTGAGCGATATCATCGGTCTGTATCTGCACGGAGTCGATCAGAGCCTGATTGTAAAGTAATTTTTGAAGCAAAAGCTGTTCCAGAGCCTCGTTTTTCGGATCACGATCGGAAGTGTATCCCTGCTGACGACGCTGTTCCACCAACTGACGGCCGACCTCTTCCAATTCCGAATAGAGAATGGCCGAATTACCGACCACCGCCACCACCTGATCGGCAATAAACTTTTGCTGGGCACAGCCCTCTTGTACACCCGCACCCCACAGCACAAAAGCCGACAGGGCTGCAATCACGGTTCTCTTCACCATATGCGAATCGTTATTATTTTCACGGTTTCTAATCATTTCCAATATTTATCACAATCCGGTCATCCTCCACGGCAGCCCGGTATATACTGTCTTCATAACGCCGGATGATCTCCGATTTACGTTGGTTGAACAACACCCGACGAATTACCTCTCTGACCCGTTCCACCGGATTGGGCTGTCCCACGCCTCTGTAGTCGGTCACCAGCACCAGATAACGCACTCCACCCTCCGAATACTCGACAATCTCTCCTTTTCGAGGCTCCACACCTCCGGTCCGTCTGCTGGCCGGCAACGAAGACACGAATTCCGCCCATTCGGTCCAACCGGGAAATTCCTTCAGTTCAAAATCATTCTTAAGGCAAATATCCAGAAAATCCTGATAATCGTTCTCCCGGTGCGAACGCATCAACTCCTTCAATTTAGCCTGTTGCCGATAGGAGGAGGGAATCCGTACAACAACACCCTGCACAATAGGCCTGTCGAGTACGAAATCCGACCGATGATCCTCATAATATTGCTGTATATCCTTATCCGTAAACAACGTATCCAGTTCCCGGTCCACGTAATACTGATCTATCTTGAAACTCAGCAACGAATTCCGATAATCCTCCACCATACGATCTACATCCTGCTGTGCACCGCTGAGCACTCTTTCCGCCTCCTGGACCTTAAGTTGTTTTTTCACCCACATATCCACATAAGACTCCAACAGTTTCACGCTGTCGGCAGGAGTCAGCCCGGGAGTAAATATGGATTCGACCTCCCCTCTCAACAACGCTCTTTCTCCCACACGAGCCAATACCCTATCGCCCGCAAACGGATTGGAAAACTCCTTACAACCCGCCAGCAGCACACACAGGCATCCGAGGACTATTTTATTTACAGGCTTCACCATACCGAGAATGCAAAGATACACTTTTTCGCGGAAAACCGCGAAAACTTTCTCTTAACAACGCTTCACGCATTCAGTTTATTATCTGCCGTCGATTTCTTTCTTCTCCACGAGATCAAAAGCCAAAGAGATGTTCCCAACAGGATTGTTCCGGCAACCGCATAAACAATCCAATACGTAGAAACATCTCCGATCAGTGTTCTGGTTGTCTCGATGCGTCCATTTCCGAGCACCATCGTAAACCAGGCTATCGCATTATTGATTGCGTGCATCAGAATCACCGGCACCAACGAATTGTCATGGGCATAGACATATCCGAGCACCAACGAAATACAGAAAGCATTCAACGCCTGAGGAGGCACGGAATAGTGTGCCGCTGCAAAGATCACTGAAGCCACCAATATTCCTGCCAGAGGTCCCCTTTTTCGGGTGACCGACTCTTGAATAATCCCCCTGAAAAACACCTCCTCCATTATCGGAGCCGCCACCACGGAGGTCAGCATCATCCAGCCGCCCATATCGACCAGTTGCTGCAACGGAGCGAACTGTTCCTCCGGGAATAACTCCAACAATGGTTCGATCACCACCGACACCGAAAATGTAAGGATTACCCCCCACAACACGATAATCGGAGAACTACCCTTCACCGAAAAACGCAACAGGGGACGTCCCCCTCCCCGGGCAATCTTCTGACAAAGAGCAAACACGATGGCCGTCGAAAACTGTACGACATATCCGATAAAGGTGGCCAAACCCTGCGAAGCGACTTCCGTACGGAGCAGCAGACCCGCCAACAGCGCCCCGGCGAGCGTTCCCAGCAACAACATTCCCACCAACGCCAACAGATCGCCCCACGACGGATAAGTGCTTTGTTTCTCCCGATTACCGTTTTCCATCTGTATTTCCATTATTTATAATCTCTCCTCTGGTATTATAACAGGGAACCGTATCGTAAATATCCCGTTGCAGACAGAAATCTATATCCGCGAAATATCCCCGACGCACAATATCGTTATAATGATACGTCGTCGAGAGGCGCCCTTTCACATCGTTCCGGGCATCGAGCCACATGCGTTGCAACACCTCCGCAATATCGGTCGTTCCGTACCCGAATCGGGTTGCCAGCACATCGGCCATGGCTCCGGCACAAAGACCGTCTTCGGCCGTAAAATGATCTTCCCGTCCCGAGCAAACCAACACCACATCACGTCCCGTAGCGGCCAATGCCTCACACACGGCACTCATATTGATAAATGCCGCCACATAAATACTGTGTGCATCACGGGAATTATAAATGGCTCTCGTACCATTGGTCGTGGTGAAAACAATCGTAGCCCTTTCCACATCGGAGCGAGTGTAGGCCAATGGCGAATTATCCTTGTCGAACCCCTCGATTTTTACCGTATTGCGTTCGCCGCCCAACAACACCCTCTCTCCCGCATATCGTTCCTTCATGGCCAACGCATCCTCGATCGTCACTACGGGAATCACCCGCGCGGCCCCGTTATGGATCGCCTCCACGATCACCGACGTAGCCCGGAACACATCGATCACCGCCACACTACGCTGAAACACCATCTCTGGAGTCACCTCTCCGGCCGCAATCGCCACATCCACGGTCAGTTTTCCCTCACGCCACATCGTCTTACTCCTCCCCGGCCAATGTAGCCACCATCACCGCCTTGATCGTATGCATCCTGTTTTCCGCCTCATCGAACACCACGGAAGCAGACGATTCAAACACCTCGTCGGTCACCTCCATCTCCCTCAATCCGAATCGGGCACCGATCTCCGCACCGACTTTCGTTTTCAGATCATGAAAAGCAGGCAGACAATGAAGAAACTTCACCCGAGGATTTCCCGTAGCCTCCATCACGGCCCGGTTCACCTGATAGGGCGACAACAGACGGATTCGCTCTTCCCATACGGAATCGGGCTCCCCCATCGACACCCACACGTCGGTATAGACAAAATCGCATCCCTTCACTCCCTCTGCCACATTTTCGGTCACTGTAATCCGGGCTCCGGATTCTACTGCCAATCCCCGACAAACAGACTCCAATTCGGCATCCGGAGCGCACGAAGCAGGCGATATGGCCCGATAATCCATTCCCAACTTGGCCGCACACACCATCAGCGAATTGGCCACATTATTGCGGGCATCGCCCAAAAAGCAGAATTTCATTTCAGAAAAAGGCTTTTTACAGTGTTCCTGCATCGTAAGCAGATCGGCCAGGATTTGCGTGGGATGGAACTCCGTGGTCAATCCATTCCACACCGGCACACCGGAATAACGGGCCAGAGTCTCCACCACCTCCTGTGCATAACCCCGATACTCTATTCCGTCATACATCCGTCCCAGTACCCGGGCCGTATCCTCAATGCTCTCCTTCTTACCCATCTGCGAACCGGTCGGACCAAGATAGGTGACCTGAGCCCCTTGATCATGAGCCCCCACCTCGAAAGCACACCGCGTACGGGTCGAATCCTTTTCGAAAAGCAGCACGATATTCTTACCTTCTAGTCTGCGTCGCTCCTTTCCGGCTTTTTTTTCCGCCTTAAGCCGGGCTGCCAATGCTACCAATCCCATAATCTCCTCCGCCGAGAAGTCGAGCAGTTTCAGAAAACTGCGTCTTTTCAAATCCGCCATTTTTTTCTGTATTAATCGTTAAATCGCTTCAAATGTACATATTTTCCACGGAATTACGACACATCCTCCGCCACTAATCGCACTCCACGGAGAAAATATGAAAGACAAGGTAGGAGGGTTTCGGGATTTTTCATTAATTTTGTCGGGTTAACCAAACGGATTAAAGAGAGATATTATGGGGAAAATCATCGCCCTAGCCAATCAGAAAGGCGGCGTCGGGAAAACTACCACGGCGATCAATCTGGCCGCAAGCCTGGCCGTACTGGGGAAAAAAGTGTTGCTCGTGGACGCCGATCCACAAGCCAACGCCACTTCCGGATTGGGGCTGGACATCAACGGACCGGGTATCTACGAATGTATCGTGGGTGAGACTCCCGTGGAAGAGGTGATCGTAAAGAGTCCCGAAGTGAAACGACTGGACATTCTCCCCTCCAATATCAATCTGGTGGGTGCCGAGACCGAACTTTCCAATCTGCAGGACGGTCACTTTCGGATGCGTAAAACGCTGGAACCGGTCCGGGAAAAATACAACTACATACTAATCGACTGCTCTCCCTCGTTAGGGTTCACGACGGTCAATGCCCTGGTAGCGGCCGACAGCGTACTGATTCCGGTTCAATGCGAATATTTTGCCTTGGAAGGATTGGGCAAACTGCTCAATACGATCAAAATGGTAAAGGGACAATTAAATCCCTCACTGGAAATCGAAGGATTCGTCCTGACGATGTATGCCCGCACCCGTCTGGCCAATCAGGTAACCCACGAGGTAAGGGAACATTTCGGACATCTGGCTTTCGAGACGATTGTCCAACGGAACATCCGTCTGAGCGAAGCCCCCAGCTATGGGAAACCGGCCCTGTTGTACGACGCAGCCTCCACGGGCAGCATCAACTACCTCAACCTGGCCAAGGAATTGATAAAGAGAAACAAATAGTTGAATATGAATACCAAAAATAAAGGTCTGGGCCGCGGTCTGGGCGCCATTTTCGAATTGGAAGGAACCACGGTTCCGGGGAAACATACCGTAAAGAGTATGGAGGAGATAGAGCTCTCGCTCATCGACCCCAATCCCAAACAACCGCGTACCCGCTTCGACGAAGACGCACTGGAGGAGTTGGCCGACTCGATCAAGACACTCGGTGTGATCCAACCCATTACGGTCAAAAAAGAGCCGACGGGACGCTTCACCATCATCAGCGGTGAACGGCGTTGGCGAGCCAGTCAATTGGCAGGACTGAATACCGTACCGGCTTACGTACGCGAAGTGGACGACCAGACCCTTCATGAAATGGCTCTGGTAGAAAATATCCAACGGCAGGACCTCAACGCCATAGAGGTGGCACTGAGTTTGCAACGACTGGTGGACGAATGCAACCTCACCCAGGATACGCTGGCCTCACGGGTGGGCAAGAAACGTTCGACGGTGGCCAATTACATGCGTCTGCTCAAACTGCCCGTGGAAGTACAACTTGCCTTGAGGGAAGACCTCATCTCGATGGGACACGCCAAGGCAATCGCTTCGCTTCCCACACCGGAGGCCCAACTCCACTTGTTGCGCCGTACGCTCAAGAAGAGTCTGTCGGTACGTCAGACCGAAGAGCTGGTCCGCAAGATGACCGACGAGGAGTCGAAACGCAAGAAAGAGAGTACGGAAGAGGAATTCCCCGAGAGCTATACACGCCTGGTGGAGCAACTCGAACGACTCTTTACGGAAGACATAAGTATTCGCCGGGGCAACAACGGAGGAGGAAAGATCACAATCGGATTCTCTTCTGACGAGGACATCGAGCGATTCCTGCACAGGTTCGAACAGATCGAATAATATCATGCAATTGCGGCGCAGAAAAGGTATAGCAATATGGCTGACGGGCATCTTCATCCTGTTGGCAGTGGGTGGTTATGCCCAGGACAAGCAAGACAAGAAAGATAAAAAATCCAAAAACGTGCCGCAGGAGGTTCCCGAACCCAAGCGCTACAAGGTAGAAGGCGGTATCCTGCGCGAGGTGAAAGTGGAGAAAGTCTCCGACTCCCTCACCCGAGAAGTGGTGGTCACCGATTCGATCCGTAATGCGACCGATTCCACGGTGCTCTCGCGTCGCGAACAACGTCGGCAACACAAAGCCTACATCGACTCTACCGGACAACGCTACAGCGTCATCTTCCGAGATTCGATGCCCATCTCCCGTGTATGCGCCATATCGATGGCTGTTCCCGGATTCGGTCAGCTCTACAACGAACAATATTGGAAAATCCCCATCGCATGGACCACTCTCGGCACATCGCTCTATTTCGGAATCAAACAAAACAAAAAATACCAAAGTTACAAGGGTGAGTATGAAGCCATGCAGATGCGAAATGCCTCGCAGGAAGAGCTCAATCCCGTACAGTCGAAAATGATCCGTCACAACACCTACCGACAGTTGCTGTTTGCAGGAGCACTTGCCTCCTATATCTATTTCATCGGTGACGGTGCGGTCAACTATCCGGGATATGCCAGTTCGGTAAAAAAAGCCACCACCCTATCTACAATCTGTCCCGGAGCCGGTCAGTTCTATAATCGCAGCTATTGGAAAGTCCCCATTGTATTGGGAGGTTTCGCTACAATGGCCTATATGATCGACTGGAATAACCGGGGATACAAACGGTTCAAACTCGCCTATGATCTGGTGACGGACAACAACGAGTTGACCGTAGACGAATTCAACGGTCGTTATTCGGCCGACTTCCTTCGCAACCTGCGGAACAACTACCGCCGTAACCGCGACCTCTGTATTATCCTGACCGGAGCATTCTACCTGCTAAACATCATCGATGCCCATGTGGATGCCCAGCTCAAGGACTATGACATCAGCGATGACCTGGCCGTGACGGTCGAACCGGTCATCTCCAACTTCTACTCCATGCAACAAAGCCAAAACAATCTGGTAGGCTTCAGTATCAAATTCTCTTTCTGACCATGAAAATAACCCGGACCATCTGTATTGTACTCCTGCCCTGCTTGCTGACAACAATAGGAGTACGGGCAGAAGAAGACAAAAACGAATCGCTCGCCAAATATACCCCCGAAATCTACGATTCACTGGTATCAACATGGTATTCACGCAACATAGTCTCCTCGTTCGACACGTTCTTCAATGAATTCATCGACCTGAGCGACGATTCGACCGCCGTGGTGAGCGACGTACCCGATTCGGTATACAGCACCCGACTCAAAATGTTGCTCTCACCGATCCAACTCCCCTATAATCAGATCATCAAGCGCTATTTGGTGGTCTACACCACTACACGAAAAAGTACGATGGAACGTATTCTCGGTCTGTCGCAATACTATTTCCCGATGATCGAAGAAGAGCTCTGCCGGGCAGGTCTGCCTCTTGAACTGAGAATGTTGCCGGTCATCGAATCGGCTCTCTGTCCCACAGCCGTCTCCCGAGCAGGAGCCACCGGACTATGGCAATTCATGTACGGCACCGGCAAAACCTACGGACTGGAAATCACCTCGTTCGTCGACCAGCGACGCGATCCGGTAGTCGCCACCCAGGCCGCTTGCCGGTACTTGAAAGACCTCTACGACCTGTACAACGACTGGACCTTGGCCATTGCCGCCTACAATTGCGGACCGGGAAACATCAACAAAGCACTGAAGAGGGCCGGAGGAGAGGCCAAAAGCTATTGGGACATCTATCCCTACCTGCCACGCGAAACGAGAGGATATATTCCCTCTTTCATTGCTGCCACGTATGCCTACACGTTCCATAAACAACACCAGATGGAACCCGTAGCTCCGCCTATTCCCCTCTCCACCGACACGATCCATATCAGTCGCGTCATGCACCTGGAGCAGATCACTTCCACACTCGAAACCCCGATCGACGTTCTTCGGGCACTCAATCCGCAATACAAGCTGGACATTATTCCCGCACAGGATAAGACCTATACGTTGACCCTTCCTCAATACGACGTAGCCCGTTATCTGGATCGGGAAGCCGAAATTCTCGGTAAGGATACTCTCTATTTGGCTCAATATCTGAAACCGTCGAATCTCGATCCTACGAAAAAAGAGTTCTCGCTCAACTCCCAGACCTATCGGGTCAAAAAAGGAGACACCCTGGGAGGGATCGCCCGTCGTTATGGAGTGACAGTCTCCCAACTGGTAAAATGGAACCATCTGAAGAGTTCCAAATCGATTCTCCGTATCGGCCAACGTCTCGAAATCTACCGTTAAAATGACCACCGAAGGAACCATTGCCGCCATAGCAACCGGACCCGGCGGGGCTCTGTCCATCATCCGGGTAAGCGGCGGGGAGGCCATTGCCGTGTGCGACCGAATATTCCGTGCCGCCTCCGGTCGGAAACTGGCCGAACAACCCGGTTACACGATCCATTTCGGACGCATCATCACACCGCAAACCGATGAAACTATTGACGAGGTACTCGTCTCTCTCTTCCGGAATCCTCGCTCCTATACGGGCGAAGACATGATAGAAATCTCCTGCCACGGCTCCGCCTATATCCGGCAGGAGATCATGAAACGGCTCATTGAAGCCGGTGCCCGTCAAGCCGGTCCGGGAGAATTCACCGTCAGAGCTTTTCTCAACGGGAAAATAGATTTATCGCAGGCCGAAGCCGTGGCCGACATGATCGCCTCGTCCGACAGGGCCACTCACGCAATGGCTCTGAATCAGATGCGCGGGGGGTACTCCCAGGCCTTCGACACATTGCGCGAAGAGTTGCTTCATCTGGTCTCGCTAATGGAACTTGAACTGGATTTCAGCGAAGAAGATGTCACATTCGCCGACCGGCACCAGTTGGAAGATCTGCTCGAGAAGATCTCGGAGCAAATCAAAACACTTCTTCAGTCGTTCAATCTGGGTAATGCCGTAAAAACAGGAATCGGAGTAGCCATCGTAGGTGCTCCGAACGTAGGGAAATCGACCTTGTTGAACGCTCTGTTACGAGAAGACCGGGCTATGGTCTCCGATATTGCAGGGACAACACGGGATGTGATCGAGGAGACGATCTGTATCGACGGCGTTCACTTCCGATTTATCGACACGGCAGGTATCCGAACAACAGACGACACCCTGGAACGAATGGGCATTCAACGAACATTTTCGTCGATAGAGAAAGCAAAAATCATCCTGCTACTGGCCGATGGAACGGATCCGAACAATACTATCATCGAAAAGATTGCCCATTCGCTACAAGAAATCACCCTCCAGCCAGAACAACGACTGTACATTATACTCAATAAGACAGATAAAACAGAGAGTGATAACCCGGCGACACTGACCGATCAAATCAATCGCCAATTCGGTTATCCGACACTGGCCATATCTGCCAAACAAGGCACGAATCTTGATCGGCTGACCGCACTATTGTCGCAAAGCATCGACACCGATCCTTTGTATGATGGGACAACGGTGGTCTCCAATACGCGTCATTATGAAGCATTACTTCATGCATCGGAAGCGCTCATCCGAGCTCAAGAAGGCTTAAAGAACGGATTATCATCGGATTTACTTTCTCAGGATATGCGAGAAGTCCTCTACCATTTAGAGACCATTACAGGCAAGATCGCTACAGACGATATTCTTGGCGAAATCTTTTCAAAATTCTGCATCGGCAAGTAGGATATTGTAATCAACTGCAACGAATTAGAACCAACTATAATGAAGTCGCTGATTTTCAGCGGCTTTTTTATTTATCCAAAATCCGGCTATGTGCAGTCGGAGATAGTTATCCGCCATATTTTTCTACCGTATTTCTACCGCGGAACATTTTCGGGATTTACCCCGATGTCACACTGAAGTAGTCAACAACATGTGTTGACAATGGTTTACATAGGTAGACAAAAAGCGAAATTAAAA
>CALVFY010000044.1 GCA_944326945.1 uncultured Rikenellaceae bacterium | reverse complement strand
GAACTGATGCCGCTCGGCATAGACCAGCAGGTGGGCAGCATCATCTGGAGTCCGTTGGCTGCCGGACGTCTGGGAGGACGCTACCGCCGGAATAACCCTGTGCCGCAAGACGGAAGGGTGGCGCGGGGCGGTGCGCCCGTGAGAGATAACGTCGTTTCCTACGACCGTCTGTATAATATAATAGATGTATTGGACGAAGTGGCTGCGGAAACGGGGAAGACCGTGGCACAAGTTGCGTTGAACTGGCTGCTGCAACGCCCCACGGTGTGCAGTCTTGTCATCGGAGCCAGTTCCGAGGAACAGCTTCGGCAAAACCTCGGAGCGGTGGATTGGAAGCTTACGGCAGAACAAGTGAAACGCCTTGATGCCGCCAGCAAAACGGAGAAGCCTTATCCCTACTGGCACCAAGACCAACGCCCGGAACTCTCGTCTCAACTGTTTTAACACAGATTTTTATGAAATTGAAACTTTTATTCATCCTGCTGCTTCGCGGATGGCTGTTCATTCCGGCAAGTGCACAAAATCAACAAGATATGTACTCCTATCAACAAATAGGCAGCAAATATGTTGTCAGCATCCAAAACCGCGAGGAAATTGTCAAAGCACTGAACACTTTCTGCGAAGAACGAAACAGGATTGAACTGCTATAAATTGGACGAATAAAACCTATGAAAACAAGATTATTTTATGCTATTCTGGTTGCAGCCGGCGTCTGCCTGCCAGGTTGCGCCTCGTATGCGAAAGACAGAGAAGATGCGAAAGAAAATGCCGCAGGAGAACGGTTGGAGATTGCTTTCCGTTTCCAACGTGGCGGCATTGCTTCCAGCCAATATGCCATTTGGATAGAAGACAAAACGGGACAGTTGGTACGTACCTTGTATGCCACCTCGTTTACGGCAGAAGGCGGATATGAATACAGGGAAGATGCCCTACCCGTTTGGGTAAGCAAAGCAAAGCCCCAAACCCTGTCTGCCGCACAGACAGATGCCATAACGGGCGCAACGCCACGGAACGGTGTGGTGACCTATCAATGGGACGGAACGGACAATAACGGCAACCGTGTTTCTCCAGGAAAATATATTTTTTTCATCGAAGGTACATTGTATTGGAAAAGCAGGGTCATCTATTCCGGAGAATTGGATTGGGGAGGCAAGGGGCAGGATTCCATACCTGTGAAAGCTCGATATTTCAGTCCATCCAAGACCAATGAGAACATGATTTCAGGACTAAAAGCACGTCATTTCAAAAAATGAAGATGAAATATGTTATCAATATCGGTGCTGGCCGGGCTGATGACAAGCCATGTGTCAGCCCAGCAACTTGAAATAGCAGCCAGCATCATGCCGCCCGAACCGGATATGTCGGGCATAGCCGTCACATCTGATGGACGCGTTTTCCTTGGCTTTCGCGTCATGCGGACAACCACGGGAGATGTGCACTGGCGGAATTAAAGGACGGCAAACTCATCCCATTCCCCAATATGGAGATGACTTGTCCGTCCGACCGTTCTGCCTGTGACGGGCTGGCAGAGGATGCCGATGGGAATATCTATTTTTCAGCTTACGAACAGATGGCACTGGTCAAACGCAGTCCCGATGGCAATCTCCATACGCTCATCCGATCTCCATTTTTGGGACGGACCGACGGGATGTTTGTCACGTCCGACGGTTGGCGTTATGTCACACTGGGACAATGGAACCGCCTGGCGGGATTCAACGGGGAAAAGATTTAAGGAAACCTCCCTATCATATTGTAAGACTAAAGTTAGAGCAGTTAATGCTTTAGCCTAATTCCACATAAACCTTTTAAAATCTGAAAGTGGCACTAAAATGTACGGCATCAAACACAAGGGATAAGACACGGATCACTACGGGACAGATTGCCTTGCTTCGGAGGAGCAACCGGTAACAAGGCTTTCGGATTACTTCCTGAAAGATTTTGAGTAGCACGGAGACTACCTTGCTGTGCTTCTGAGAGCACAAGAAAAAAAGCCTTCAAGTTCATGAACTTGAAGGCTTTGGCTTCGGCGCGACCTCTCGTGTCGTCACTCCTGGCGGAGAGGACGGGATTCGAACCCGTGGTACGGTTACCCGTACGGCAGTTTAGCAAACTGCTGGTTTCAGCCACTCACCCACCTCTCCTGGCCTATGTTTCGTTAATCGTGGTGCAAATGTAACGTATTTTCTGCGATAAAACAAACAGAACCGCCACTTTTCCTCCACTCTGTCGGAAATATTTCTACTCCTCCAGCTAAAAAATAAACCGGGAACTAATTTCTTTATAATTATGTACCCGTTCGATCACATCGGCAAAGATATCCGCCACCGAAAGAACCGTAAATTTCGAAGTATCTTTATCCTTACGCAAAGGAATCGTATCGGTCACGATGACCTCGCTGAGCGAACTGTTATTAATCCGTTCGTAAGCCGGCCCGGAAAGTACAGCATGTGTAGCAGCTGCCCGAACACTCTTTGCACCCTTCTCCATCAACATATCGGCAGCCTTGGTAATAGTTCCCGCCGTGTCGATCATATCATCCAGAATAATGATATTCCGACCTTCGACATCACCGATTGCTGTCATACTGCCCACCACATTAGCCTTTTCCCGCTGCTTATGGCTGATAATCATCGGGGCATGAAGATACTGCGAATAGGCATGAGCCCGTTTGGCCCCACCCATGTCCGGAGCTGCAATGGAAAGATTCTCCATATTCAGTCCATTGATATAAGGAACGAATATACCGCTTGCATACAGATGATCGACCGGAATATCAAAAAATCCCTGAATCTGATCGGCATGCAAATCCATTGTCATGATCCGATCGACCCCGGCAGCACGCAACAAATTAGCCACCAATTTGGCTCCGATCGAGACCCGAGGACGATCTTTCCGATCCTGACGAGCCCATCCGAAATAGGGCATCACGGCGATCACTCGATGAGCCGATGCACGGTGAGCAGCATCAATCATCAGCAAAAGTTCCATCAGATTGTCCGTAGGCGGAAACGTAGAGGCCACGATAAAGACCGTGCAACCACGGATACTTTCGTTATAGGCAGGCTGAAATTCGCCATCGCTGAACTCCAATACCGAAGAGTCGCCCAACTCCGTTCCGTAGCTTTTGGCTATCTTCTCCGCCAGGTAACGGGATTCCCGGCAGGCAAAAAATTTGAGTTTATGTATCGCCATCGTTTTAGGATTTGGTCTGTTTCGACCACAAAAGTAATGTTTAGGAATGAAATTCGTATCTGAAAAATGCTTTTTTATTAACATTCCTTTAAACATTCCTCAATAAAGGAGAGAATTTCATTGCGTCCTCGTCTCTTTTCTGACGATGTAAGGAAAATCGGAGGCAATTCTTCCCACTCCTGGAGCAATACCCGACGATAACGAGCCACCTTCGAAGCGAGTTGGTCCGAAGACAATTTATCACCTTTGGTAAAGACAATACCAAACGGGACGCCCTCCATACCCAACATCCGAATAAACTCGAGATCGATTCTTTGAGGATCCAGCCGGGCATCCACCAATACAAAAAGGAAATGAAGTCTCCTGCTCTTGGTCACATAATCGTGGATCAGTCTGGCAAACTCTTCGCGTTGAGTTTTGGCCACCCGGGCATAACCATATCCGGGCAGATCGACCAGATACCAGGATCCATTAATCAAAAAATGATTCACCAAACGGGTCTTGCCCGGCTGACTGGAGACCTTAGCCAACCCTGGCCGATCGCACAGCATATTGATAAGCGATGATTTCCCCACATTACTTCTGCCTATAAAGGCGAATTCCTCTCGATCATCCGGCATCTGAGACAATCGCTGACTGCTGCATTTGAATTGTGCGGAAGAGATGTTCATCACTCAAAAATCTTTGTGACAAATGTAAGCCTTTTCCCTGAAGATAAAAAATCATATACATCACCTTTCGTATTCTCCGTTTCATGCCAGCCTCGTCCCTTTCAGTAAAGACGGCCTTCTCTGGAAACAAAAAACCGACATCCATGACTGGATGTCGGTTTCGACTATAATTAGGCAAAAACTATTTCACAGTAGCCATATACTCGATCAGTTCGAGTACCTTGTTCGAGTAACCCCACTCGTTGTCATACCAAGACACGACTTTCACGAATTTGGGAGAGAGCTGAATACCGGCTTTTGCATCGAAGATCGAGGTCCGGGGATCGCCCAGGAAATCGCTCGATACGACAGCATCCTCGGTGTAACCCAGAATACCTTTCAATTCGCCTTCCGAAGCCTCTTTCATAGCCTTGCAGATCTCATCGTAGGTGGTCTCCTTGGCCAGCGTACAGGTCAGGTCGACAACCGATACATCGAGGGTGGGGACACGCAGCGACATACCCGTCAGTTTGCCGTTCAGGGCGGGAATCACTTTACCTACGGCCTTGGCTGCACCGGTCGACGAAGGGATAATGTTGCCGCTGGCAGCACGACCGCCTCTCCAGTCTTTCATCGAAGGACCGTCTACGGTTTTCTGAGTAGCGGTGGTCGAGTGAACGGTGGTCATCAAACCTTCCACCATACCGAACTTGTCGTTGAGCACCTTAGCGATAGGGGCCAGACAGTTGGTGGTGCAGGATGCGTTCGAAACGATGGGCTGACCGGCATAAGTCGTATTGTTTACACCCATAACGAACATCGGAGTATCGTCTTTCGAAGGAGCCGACATCACTACGCGTTTTGCACCGGCCTTGATGTGAGCCTCGGCTTTCTCCTTGGTGAGGAACAGACCGGTGGATTCAACCACATACTCGGCACCTACCTCGTTCCACTTCAGGTTAGCGGGATCCTTCTCTGCGGTAACGCGGATAGCGTGGCCATTAACGACCAGTTTACCGTCTTTTACCTCGATCGAGCCTTTGAATTGACCATGCATCGTGTCATAACGAAGCATATAGGCCATATAATCAACATCGATCAGGTCGTTGATACCTACAACCTCGATTTTGTCTGCCTTGTCCATAGCAGCGCGGAACACCAAACGGCCGATACGTCCGAAACCGTTGATACCAATTTTAATCTTTGACATAATCTGTTATTATTAGGTTTAAACTTGCTCTTGAAAATTATCGCGTTTCAACGCACGGCAAAAATAAACAATTTTAAAATCGCAACCAAAAAATTTTTAAATATTTTTATTAATCGATCGCGGTCACCTTTTTAGCCCGTTTGGCCATAGCCGATGCAAAGACAAAGTCATTGAGTTCGCGATTATCCGTATGGAAAATATCCTGTTTGGTCCCCTCCCACCATTTCCGGCCTTGATGGAGGAATACGATTTTTTCGCCAATCTCCATTACGGAGTTCATGTCATGGGTGTTAATAATGGTTGTCATGCCATATTCGACCGTGATCTCATGAATCAGATTATCGATCACCACCGAAGTTTTCGGATCGAGTCCCGAATTGGGCTCATCACAAAACAGATACCTGGGATTCATCACTATGGCCCGAGCAATAGCCACCCGTTTCACCATTCCTCCGCTCAATTCCGCCGGATAGAGTCCATTGGCATCCTGCAGGTTCACACGCCGCAGGCAGAAGTTCACCCGTTCGAGTTTCTCCTCCTCGCTCTGTTTGGTAAACAGATCCAACGGCAACTTTACATTCTCTTCCACGGTCGAGGAGTCGAGCAAAGCCCCTCCCTGAAAAATCATTCCCACATCGCGACGAATCAATTTGCGAGCCTTGAAGTCCAGACCCGAGAACAACACATCGTCATAATAGATCTCACCGCTGTCAATCATGTGGAGTCCCACGATGGATTTCAGCAATACGGTCTTCCCCGAACCGCTCTGTCCGATAATCAGATTGGTTTTCCCCTGATCGAACTCCACACTGATATCGTTGAGCACGATCCTGCCGTCGAAAGACTTGACCAAATGTTCCGTACGTATCATATCAAAAGGAGTTGAGTAAGGATCAGGTTGAAAATAAGGATCGTCACCGAGCTGACGACCACGGCCTTCGTACTGGCGCGCCCCACTTCCAGCGAGTTACCCTGGGCGAAATAGCCGTAAAACCCAGAAATAGAAGTGATCAAAAAGGCATATACAGCTATCTTTATCAATGAATACCAGATCGAAAAAGGCTTGAAACTGTACATCAGTCCTTCGATATAGTCCCCGGGATTCATCACTCCGGTAAAGATAGCGATCAGATAACCACCGGCCGTACCGATCAAGATACTGAGAATCGTCAGAAACGGGAAGAAAAAGACCGTTGCCACGATCTTGGGCAGAATCAGATAGCTGGCCGAATTAACGCCCATTATCTCCAGAGCGTCGATCTGTTCAGTAATACGCATGGTTCCGATTTCCGAAGCGATGTTCGATCCCACCTTACCGGCCAGAATAAGCGCTACCACCGTAGAACTGAACTCGAGAATCATCGACTCGCGAGTAGCATAACCTATCAGATAGCGGGGAATGAACGGCGATTCGAGATTGATAGACATCTGCAGAGTGATCACAGCCCCCATAAAAATAGAGATCAAGGCTGCAATACCGATCGAATTAAGCCCCAACGCCTCTATCTCGAAGAGGATCCGCTGGCGATAGATACTCCGTTTCTCGGGTCTCGAAAAGACCTTCGACATCAGAATACAATAGTTTCCAAAGAGAGCGAAAAGTTTCATAAGCGAATTATATCTCTAAGAGGAGTGCGAAGATTCTGCCCGATCCGGCTCCCTGGCCGAAATTTCCTCGAATTCCACATAATCTCCTACTGTACCGCTCACTCGTTTTTTCGGAGTCTGAGCCGTCTGCTGCACGGTCACCTCCCCTTCCCTGGAAGAGGAACGGGTACGGGCCCCCGAATTCCACGAATAACCTCGGAATCCTCCCCCCTGACCGCCACCGAAACGCTCGGCGAACTCCTGCTGTTTCCTTCCTATCCACCGACGCAACAACCATCGACTCACTGCTCCTACCACGTAAAAGCCCACGATCACAAAAAAGAGAAACGAAAGAAATGCCTCCATAAAATTCTGCGTACCACGATAAACTCTGCAAAGATAACGACAATTTTCCGATTTATTGTCTACCACCCCTTCAAAATAGTTTGGTAATAATTTTGCAGCAAAGCAGAAAGATTCTTATGTTTCGTCCGATATAATATTGTATCTTTGCATTCCAAACCAATTATAAAACCACATGGAACTAAGCAAAATCACTGCCATATCTCCCGTAGACGGCCGTTATCGTAACAGTGCGGAACCGTTGGACAACTATTTTTCGGAATTCGCCCTGATCCGCTATCGAGTATTGGTCGAGATCGAATATTTCATCGCCCTGTGCGATATTCCTCTTCCCCAACTTCAGGAGGTGGATCCCGCACTATTCGAAAAACTGCGTGACATCTACCGCGACTTCACGATCGAGGAGGCCCTGCGGATCAAAGAGATCGAAAAAACCACCAATCACGACGTCAAAGCCGTGGAGTATTTCATCAAAGAGAAGATGGACGGGCTGGGTCTTTCTACCGTGAAGGAATTCGTTCATTTCGGGCTCACCTCCCAGGACATCAACAATACGGCCATTCCTCTCTCGCTGAAAGACGCCACTCACCGGGTCTATTATCCCCAACTGGAAGAACTGATTGCCAAACTTTCATCGATGGCTTCCGAGTGGGAAAATATTCCTCTCCTGGCCCACACCCACGGACAACCGGCCTCCCCTACCAAATTGGGTAAGGAGATCAAGGTATTCGTAGAACGTCTCGAGAAACAGATGACCCTGCTGCGTCGGATCCCGGCCCCTGCCAAATTCGGAGGTGCTACGGGTAATTTCAACGCCCACATGGCAGCCTATCCAGAGATCGACTGGGTGGCCTTCGCCAATCGGTTCGTCAACGACACGCTCCATCTGGACCGTTCACAGACCACCACTCAGATCGAACACTACGACAATATGGCAGCCATTTTCGACGGATTCAAACGGATCAACACGATCCTTATCGACTTCTGCCGAGACATATGGACCTACATTTCGATGGAATACTTCAAACAGAAGATCAAAGCGGGCGAAGTAGGCTCGTCGGCCATGCCGCACAAGGTCAACCCGATCGACTTCGAGAACGCCGAGGGCAATCTGGGGATGGCCAATGCCATTTTCCAACATCTGTCGGCCAAACTGCCCGTTTCGCGTATGCAGCGAGACCTGACCGATTCGACCACCCTGCGCAATATCGGAGTCCCCGTAGCCCATACGCTGATCGCCTTCAAGTCAATTCTCAAAGGTCTCGGCAAACTGATCATCAACACCGAAGCGATCAGCCAGGATCTGGATCGCAACTGGGCCGTGGTGGCAGAAGGAATCCAGACCATTCTGCGCAGAGAACAGTATCCTTCGCCGTATGAGGCTCTCAAAGCCTTGACGCGCACCAACAAGCCAGTCACCAAGGAAGACATTCGCCAGTTCATCGACCAACTGGATGTCAAACCGAGTGTCAAGGAGGAATTGCGTCGTCTGACTCCACAGACTTACACCGGAATTTACTAATATCACCATATAATATTATTCCATTTTATCACCAAAAACTAAACGTCATGAAAAAGTACAAATGCGAAATCTGCGGCTACATCTATGATCCCGCAGTGGGAGATCCCGAAAACGGAATCGATCCGGGTACAGCATTCGAAGACCTTCCAGAGGACTGGGTATGCCCATTGTGCCAGGAGGGGAAAGAGGTATTCTCCCCCATCGACTAAGGCTTTCCTGCGTATCCGACCGATAACGATTCACCGGTCGGGACATCCGAAAGTCAGCAGAGGGGTTCAATGAAGGGCCCCATCTATACCACGAAAAGTCTAAACAACTTATAGCCCGCATTTTGGGCAGAGAATTTGATATCTCATAGCGTAAACTTTTACGACTATGAGATATCTTTTATTATGTCTGGCTGCTATGTGCAGCTACGCGGCAATGGCCCAACTGTCCCCCGAGGAACTCCGTAAACATGCATCCGAAGAACGTCATCAGGCACGGGTACAGGAACGAGAGATCAAAACGGCCGAATTCAAACAGCACATGGATTCGATCATATTGACCCACAACTACCGGTTCATGCCTAGCACCTTCTCTCTGCAACCGGCCGGCATGACCCGAATGATCTACAACCCCAATTTCCAGCTGGGAATCTATCCGGATTATACGGACATCTACCTGCCCTATATCAAGGGCATCACCCCTCCCTACTACATCACGGTATTCAATTACACGATCACAAATCTAAACAATTACGTAGCCAAACAGACCTCCGAGGGGTGGACCATTACGTTCAGTTCGAGTCTTTTCAGCGCCAACACCTACACATTCACACTCAATATCTATGGCACAACCGGAGAGGCCATTCTCAACATCTCATCCGAGATGTTCAACACGGTGACCTACAACGGAACCATCATGGGCAATTATTAGCGATGAAAGGAATGTTTTACTTTCCGATACTTCTGCTCTGCGGTTGTGCGGCCCTCCAGGCCCAGCAACAAACGGACTACTCCCCGGGCTTTCTCGGGGAGCAATCCGTCACAGAGCATACGAGCACTCAGGGGCCAACGACTACGGATACATTTTCCGGGTCATCCGCCTCGGAAACCGCCTCCCGTGCGACGGCATTATCCTCAACCGCCCCGGCCCCGGCTCAGACCACGGCCGCTCAAACACCCTCTCAGGCCTCCTCTCCGGCAACACCAACACCGTCTGTTCCAACCTCCCAGCCACAGAATACCCCCGCAGCCCTGCCTCGTACGATCCCCCCCGAAGTACAACCCGTACCCGACAAAGAGACGGCGAAACTGCCACGCACCGAACGTCGACGTCTCAAAGCGGAACGATTCGCCGCACGGCTTGATTCTCTGGTACAGTCACACAACTTCCGGTTTCTGCCCAACAGCATGCAGGAACTACCGGGCGGCTGGACCCAGTTGATCTATAACGAACTCTATTTCGTAGGCATTTTCTCCGACCACGTGGAGGTCCACATGCCCATGATCAGGGGCAACATGATGGAATATATCGAAATCCTCAATTTCGACACTTTTGCAATAGAGAATTATCAGGTATCGAAAGTTCAATACGGCTGGAATGTCTCCTTCAATATCATCAACTCCGGACAACACTACACGGTCAACCTGATGGTCTACACCCTGACCGGAGAGACCGTACTTAATCTGCTCACGCTCAGCAACACCATCCGCTACGTGGGCTACATACAATCCCCGTCGAAAGACTAACCTCGTCGGACAAGAGCTACGGCATAGGCCGACACACCCTCTTCACGTCCCTCGTAGCCCAGTTTTTCGGAAGTGGTCGCTTTTACCGAAACCGCGTCGCACTCCACGCCCATCACCCGGGCCAGGGTGCGGCGCATTTCATCTATATGGGGTCGTAATTTGGGTCTCTGCATCACGATTGTCGTATCCACATTGGCCACCCGATAACCTTTCTCGGCGAGCAACTCCACCGTTCGACGGAGCAACACCAGACTGTCGATACCCCGAAACTCCTCCGAGGTATCGGGAAAATGGAACCCAATATCACCCAAAGCCACGGCACCCAGCAAAGCATCGCACAAGGCATGCACCAACACATCACCATCCGAATGCGCCACACACCCCTTCTCGTGCGGAATCCGCACTCCGCCGATCACCAGCGGCAGCCCCTCGCGGAGCACATGCACGTCAAAACCGTGCCCGATCCGAAAATCTTCCATATCCAGGTTTCCTTTTGCAGGGTAAATGTACGAATATAGTGCCGATTTACCAATCGAAAATACACATAAATAGACATACAGCACAGGATCTCTTTCTTGGAGATCTATACAAGGACCCAACTTTACATTAATTTTGTTATCTTTACAGACAAACTACACGAAACCATGTCTATACTTACCCAATTAGAACCACGCCCGGTGTGGGAGATATTCGAAGAGATCACCCGGGTTCCGAGGCCCTCGAAGAAAGAGGGGAAAATCATCCGCTACCTCACAGATTTCGCAGAAAAACACGGACTCGACTATCGGAAAGACGACGCAGGTAATGTCGTCATCCGCAAAGCGGCCACTCCTGGCCGGGAAGACCATCCTACGGTTGTGTTGCAAAGCCACATGGATATGGTGTGCGAAAAGAATGCCGATGTCTCGTTCGATTTCGAAAACGACCCGATTGTCCCCCGCATCGACGGCGATTGGGTTAAAGCCACCGGCACCACACTCGGAGCCGATTGCGGTATCGGAATGGCCGCCGCATTGGCCCTGTTGCTCGACGGGGAGTCGGAACACGGACCTCTGGAGGCTCTTTTCACCGTGGACGAAGAGACTGGTCTGACAGGAGCCTTCAATTTGGGGGCAGATATGCTCTCAGGCAACTACCTGATCAATCTCGATTCGGAAGATGAAGGGGAGATCTTCATCGGATGCGCCGGAGGAGTCGACACACTGGCCACTTTCCGATATACACCTCAGGAACCGCCTCGGGGCATGGTTTTTTTCCGGGTAGACATCTCGGGGCTGAAAGGGGGTCACTCGGGCGACAACATCAACGACGGTCTGGCCAACTCCAATAAACTGATGGCTCGTCTGCTCTGGCAACTCAGCCAGGAGATGGAACTCTGCCTGGGTTATTTCGACGGAGGCAACCTGCGGAATGCCATCCCCAGAGAGGCCTATGCACTGTTCGGCGTGCCGGTCAAAAGCGTCCGACGCCTTTTCGAGATCTTCGAAGAGTTCACTCGTGACATTACCGACGAATTCCGGCTTACCGATCCCGGCATCACAACCACCATATCCGAAATGCCTGCCACAGAAGAGGTGCTCGATCCCCTGACACAAACAGGCCTGATCGGAGCACTGTCAGGTGTACCCAATGGCGTATTGGCCATGAGTCATGCCGTAGAGGGGCTGGTGGAGACCTCCACGAACCTTGCATCGGTAAAATTCGGCACAGATCACACGATCGTCGTCACCTCCTCGCAACGCTCCTCGGTCGAGAGTGCCAAACGGGCCGCAGCCTCATCCGTGGAGGCCGTCTATCGTCTGGCCGGAGCCGAAGTAACCCATTCAGACGGTTATCCGGGATGGGCTCCCGACCCCACGTCCCATCTGCTGGAAGTAACCCAGGCAGCCTATCTCGCCCTGTTCGGCATCCAACCCAAAGTGAGGGCCATCCATGCCGGATTGGAATGCGGTCTTTTCCTCGAGAAATATCCCGATCTCGAGATGGTCTCTTTCGGTCCTACTTTACGCGGAGTCCACTCACCGGATGAACGACTTGAGATCGCCACAGTCGATAAATTCTGGAAACTGCTCCGCGAAGTAATTCGTCTTCTATGATTGGCCGAGGCACTGTGCGAAATGCCCGACAATAAACACGACCATTGAATCAATAATCCATAAACCGAAACAAAATGAAGAAAAACTTCTGCATTCTCCTGTTAGCTATGGCAGCTATTGCCATACAGACCAACGGGAAAGTACGCCTGCCGGCCGTGGTGGGCGACAACATGGTGTTGCAACAGCAATGCGCCGCCAATTTATGGGGTTGGACCGATCCCGGCAAAACGGTAACCGTGACTCCGTCGTGGGACCAAAAAAACTATTCGGCCACTGCAGACAACAAAGGGAACTGGATGGTCAAGGTCAATACGCCCAAGGCCGGAGGTCCCTATACGATCACGGTGAGTGACGGAGAACCCCTGACTATCGAAAACGTATTGGTCGGCGAGGTATGGGTCTGCTCCGGCCAATCGAATATGGAGATGCCCGTAAAAGGTTATCCGGGACAACCCACCGACCAAGGGCTGATCTCGATTCTGGAGAGCGGCAAATACAGCAACAAAATCCGTTTCATCACTGCCCCCAGACGGCCAAGCGACAAACCGGAAACAGACATGGAGGCCCAATGGATGATTGCATCGCCGGCAACCACACCCGAATGTAGCGCCACGGCCTACTTTTTCGCAAAAAATCTGACCGACATATTGGGCGTTCCCGTAGGAATCATCACGTCAAGCTGGGGTGGATCGAGAATCGAACCATGGATGGATATGAAAACAGCCTCCACGATCGAGGGACTCGACATGGCGACCCGCACGGATCCTTCGCGTCCGGCAAAACAACGCATTGCCCAACTCTACAACGGATTGATCTGGCCGATCAAGAATTTCACGGCAAAAGGCTTTCTCTGGTATCAAGGCGAATCGAATCGGAGCAATTACCAGCAATATCCGACCCTCATGACCGCGATGGTCAACTTGTGGCGTCAGATTTGGAATGCTCCCGAAATGCCATTCTACTACGTACAGATCGCCCCCTATCGCAACGAAGGGCGTAACGACATCTCCGGTCCACTGTTGATCGAGGCCCAGCTCAAAGCACTCAAAATGATCCCCCATTCGGGCATGATCCCCACCACTGACATCGGCAATGAATTCTGTATCCACCCCGCACAAAAGGATATCGTAGGATTGAGACTGGCCAATCTGGCACTGGTCGACACCTATGGATTCACCTCTGTTCCGGCCACTGGCCCCATTATGAAAGAGGTTAAATTCGAAAAAGGGAAAGCGATCGTAACGTTCGACTATGCACCTAACGGGCTCTCTCCGATCAACCGTCCAATCGAAGGATTCGAATTGGCCGGAGCCGACAAAGTATTCTATCCGGCTACCGGCAAGGTCTCCAAATCCAGAAATTCCGTCGAAGTCTCCTGCAAGGAGGTACCCGAACCGGTTGCCGTACGCTACGCATTCCGGAACTACATGGATGGATTGACCCTGGAAAACAATTACAGTTTCCCGGCCTTCCCCTTCCGCAGTGACACATGGGACGACGTCAAGTAACCATTCCATCACCCATTCTAAAAGAGAGGGCGCAGATAAAAAATCTGCGCCCTCTCTTTTCACATAATATAATTCTCTACTCGCGACCGAAAGGATATTGGTTCTGATATACATCCTGAAAAGCGAGTCCTTTTTCGTAGGTCCGCATGGCTCGACGGCTCATACCCATACTCGAAAAACCTCCGTCGTGGAACAGATTCTGCATCGTCACCTTCCGGGTCAGATCGGAGAAGAGCGTGATGACATATCCTGCGCAATCATCGGCCGTAGCATTACCCAACGGCGACATCCGTTCGGCAAAATCCATCAAATCTCCCAAACCGAGCACACCGTTACCGGCCGTGGTCGGGGTAGGCGACTGCGATATGGTATTGATACGGATTTTTTTCTCCCGCCCGTAAATATACCCGAAACTACGGGCAATACTCTCCAACAGAGCCTTGGCATCAGCCATATCGTTATACCCGTAAAGCGTACGCTGTGCGGCGATATAGGAGAGAGCCACAATCGACCCCCAGTCGTTCAGAGCATCTTTCTTACGAGCCACCTGAATGACCTTATGAAACGAAATTGCCGATATATCGAGAGTTTTAGTCAGGAAATCGTAATCCAGATCGTCATAAGTACGCCCCTTACGAACATTGGGCGACATTCCGATCGAATGAAGAATAAAGTCGAACTTCCCACCGAAATGTTCCATGGTTTTGTCAATCAGATTCTCCAGATCGGACACAGAGGTTGCATCGGCAGGAATGACAATCGTACCGCATTGTTCAGCCAATTGACTGATCGTCCCCATACGGATTGAAACAGCCGTATTGGTCAAGACGATCTCAGCCCCCTCTTCGACGGCCCGTTGAGCCACTTTCCAAGCGATGGATTGCTCATTGAGCGCTCCGAAGATCAGTCCTTTTTTTCCTTTCAAAAGATTGTATGCCATAATTTTCCATATTGTTGACGGGGCAAAGGTAGTAAAAAGTTGGTGATTACAAAACCTCCGAGTCCGAAATTCGTGCACGTGCACGACAAACGTAATCCAATAACTTTTCCCAAAAATTCACATCATACACCCGCCAATCGAGGCAAGATCCGTCTCGGTCAAAAAAGAGACTTCAGTGCCAAAAACAAGAATTACTACATCAAAAAGAGCATATGGCTCTATTTTCCATCACCTATATTTGTAACACTGCTAACTGAAAACACAGCTTGTCATGATCCGAAAAAATTTCATCGCCTTCGACCTGGGTGCCACCAGCGGACGCACCTTACTCGGTTCTTTGGAAGGCGACCAGTTGACTCTGAAAGAGTTGACCCGTTTCCCGAACAAAATGCTCGAGTTGAACGGCCACTTCCATTGGAACATCTTTTCGCTATACGAACAGTTGAAAGAGGGACTGTCCGCTGCAGCCCAAGAGGGAGTCGAGATCACCTCGGCCGGGATCGACACCTGGGGGGTAGATTTTGCCTTTGTAGGTGCAGACGGTTCACTGATGGGGCTGCCCTATGCCTATCGGGATCCTCACACATTCGGCGCTCCCGACAAATACTTTGCCAGTCTGCTTCCCCGCGAGGAAGTTTACCGGCTCACAGGCATTCAGGTCATGAATTTCAACTCCCTGTTCCAACTCTACACGATGCGGAAAAACGATTGCAGCCAATTAGCCGCCAGCCACCGTCTGCTGTTCATGCCCGACGCATTGAGCTATCTGCTCACCGGCCATATGGTAACGGAATATACGATTGCCTCCACCTCTCAACTGCTGAATCCTCACACGAAAAAGATAGAGGAAAAACTGTTGAACACCCTGCAACTCTCCCCCTCGCTCTTCTGCAAGGTGGTTCTGCCGGGACACACGGTAGGCCGACTCTGCGAATCGGTTGCCGCCGAGACGGGGATGGATCGGATTCCGGTGATTGCAGTCGCCGGCCACGATACGGCTTCGGCCGTAGCCGCCATACCGGCTTCCGACGAGCGTTTTGCCTACCTCAGTTCGGGCACATGGTCGCTCATGGGGATCGAAGTAAAGGAACCGGTCATTACGGAACGGACAGCAGCTCTGAACATCACCAACGAGGGAGGAGTGGAAGGGACCACCCGTCTGCTGAAAAACATTACCGGCATGTGGCTCGCGGAACGTTGTCTGGCCGAATGGAAAAAAGAGGGACATGATTACAACTATCCGGAAATGGTGGCCCTGGCCGAGGCCTCTCCGGCATTCGGGGCATTCATCGACCCGGACGATCCCTCCTTCGCCAATCCCCCGAGCATGACAACCGCCATCCATGAATTCTGTCTCCGCACAGGACAACGTCCTCCTCAGAATCACGGAGAGACGATCCGTTGCATCTTCGAAAGCCTGGCACTCAAATACAGGAAAATACTCGGACTGTTCCGCGAACTGGCTCCGTTCCCGATCGAAAAACTGCACGTCATCGGAGGCGGTTCGAAAAATCGGCTGCTCAATCGCTTCACGGCCGATTCGATCGGAATCCCCGTCATTGCAGGACCCTCCGAAGCCACCGCCATCGGCAACATCATGATCCAGGCCCGAAGTGCCGGCATGGCCGACTCACTGCAACAAATGCGCAATATCATCGCCAAAGCCGTGGAGACCGAGACCTATCTACCCGCACAAACCCGTCCCTGGGACGAAGCCTACGAACGATTTCTCAAAATTCTAAACTAACGTGAATTCGACATAAGAGCAAATATATTTTTCTGATAATTAGAAACATAGCGATAAAAGTATTAAATTTA
>CALVFY010000043.1 GCA_944326945.1 uncultured Rikenellaceae bacterium | reverse complement strand
TTTGAAGGGATTGATTACACTTCAACTTTCACAGTTTTGGATGCTACAAATGCAGTTGCACAGATACAAGAAGAAACAGGGGTGCAAATTCATGGTATACTAAGTACCTACTTTTTAATACAAAACAAATGGATAATCAATTTTGATAAACTAATTATCAGCACTAATGATTCAGAATAAATCAGATATTTATCTATATGAAAGAAGTTGGTTTTACATTTCTTCTTGACAAGAATTTAAATGTGCCTATAATAATAAACAAGCATCTTTAATCAAAAATAGTTATGAAGAAGAAATAAATAACTTAGTACTACATAAGCACTTCCATATAATGTAATAAATAATTTTAGTATTAATCTGAAAACACTCTCTGTTTTCTCCCATGTATTAACCATAAGAGGTTGGATTTAAGTATCTAATTGATATACAACAATTTTATTGCATATTAATTTATTACTGAAAATCCTTGTGTCACTGGTTCGATTCCCGTTGGCACCACACTGAAAAACAAGAGGTTACAACAAATTTGTAACCTCTTTATTTTTTCCATTTCGTCCGTTCCACCCAAATCCCGTCCGCACCCCCCGCATATATCATACTCTTTTCGGGAAACTATCATTATATTTGCACTATTCTTCCACTCAATATATTTATTGTCACATGAAATTTATCTTGCAATACTGGAGAGGAACTCTCGTTATGTTTCTCCTATCTCTACTGCTGTCGTGCACGACCCACGAGCAAAAGACTCCGCTTCCGTTGGAAAATGTGAGTCTTCGTTCGATCCATCCCGAAGGTTGGTTGCGGACCATGCTCATCAACCAACGAAACCATCTGACAGGATATCTCGACACGATCGCCTACCCTTTCACTCATGGAGGCTGGGGAACCGAACCGTTCTACTACATGAAAAACGGCGAAAGAAAAGTGACCTGGGAACCCTACGAACAAACCGCCTACTACCTGGACGGAGTGATCCGATGCGGCTACCTGTTGGACGACGATTTTCTGATCCGGAAAGGAACCCGGGCAATCTATGGAAGTATCAAGACAGCCTCACCGGAAGGGATGATCGCCCCCGAACTACACAATGAACGAGGTGCCCGCTGGCCTCATTCGATCTTCTTCCGTGCCTGGATGGCAGAATACGAGGCAACGACCAATCCGGCCATTATAGAGGGTATGGAGCGGCACTACCTGAACGACACCGTCCAATACCGTTGGCGCGACCTCTGCAATGCCGAAGCTATGACCTGGCTCTATCGCAAAACCGGCAACAAACAACTCTACGACAAAATCGTCTCGCTGTACGAAGCTCTCATCCCCGAAAACGACGGCGATTACGCTTCGGATAAGAAACAGGAGATTCACGGTGTCACCTATCTGGAAATGCTCAAAGTCCCCCTGATGTATTACACAATCACCGGAGACAAACAAGCCCTGGATGCCGTCCGGAACGGTTTCGCCAAGATAGACAAATGGCATCTGCTCCCAGACGGAGTGAACAGCAGCGAAGAGGCTCTCTCGGGCAACAGCAGTACCAATACCCACGAAACATGCGACATTGTAGATTACTCGTGGACCTGCTCCTATATGCTGAAACTCACCCGCGAAACACAATGGGCCGACCGCATTGAACGGGCCATTTTCAATGCAGGACTGGGAGCCATCACCAAAAATTTCGATGCTCATCAGTACCAATCCTGCCCCAATCAGGTCTTCTGCGACGATCATTCCAGCCTGGTAGCCGCCTACGACGGAAGTCGGATGGCTTACCGGCAATTCCATAAACCGCCCTGCTGCACGGGGAACGTCAACCGTATGTTCCCGATCTATGTCGGGTCTCAATGGATGACCGACGGAAAGGCCCTCTACAAAACCCTTTACGGACCGGGATCCGTCACCCATCGCATCGGAGACTCGGAGATCGTCATCGAAGAGAGATCGGTCTACCCCTACTCGGATACGGTGGTACTGAAAGTCGTATCGGGACAAGGCGATTTCCCGCTTTATGTCCGTATTCCGGGATGGTGCCGCACTCCCGCCGTAGCGGTGAACGGAACCGCTGTTCCCGGCGTCGGAAGCGGATCATTCGTTTGCATCGACCGCAGTTTCGCTCCGGGCGACAGTATCGTCCTGTCTCTGCCCAAAGAGGCCGAATTCCTGAAATGGAACGGATTCGATGCCATGGTGGTAAACTACGGGCCACTGCTGTTCGCCTTGAATGTGGAAGCCGAAACCACTCGGGCCAACTACTCTTTGGAAGCTCCATACGACATGCCCTTCATGGGCTACCGGATGAATCCCGCCTCACAGTGGAACTATTTCCTGTGTGTGAACGGAGAGGACAATTCACTGATCCGGGTCATCAAAGAACCAATCGACCATCCGGAAAATCCCTGGGTGGAATCGCCCCAGCCGCTACGACTGAGAGTTCCCATGGAGCGCGACTACTCCTGGCGGACGACCTATTTCCGATCGGGAACCTCCCCCGAGGAGTACTATCCTCTCACACCGGCTCTGCCCACCCGAGGTGCCATGATGTTCTCTACCCGACGGCTTAAACCCCGAGAGGTCGATCTGGTTCCCTACGGCAGTACCCAATTACGCATCTCGATGTTTCCCTATTGGCAAAAGAAAAACATTGACCCGGGAGCTCTGGCCGCCGAATAAATCCTCCCCGATAATAAAAGGCGGGCCGCATGAAATTTCATGCGGCCCGCCTTTTATTCCGTTACCGGCTACTCCACCATCTGCATCGCCCCTTTCGGACACTGTGCCACACACAATCCACACTCCACGCAACGATCCGTATCGATAACCGGCAAATTGTATCCTTCCTGCGAAATTGCCTCGGCAGGACACATCGCAATCAGCGGACAACGATGATTCTGAGGACACTTTCCGGGATCTACCAGTACTGCCATAACGCTCTATTTCTGTAAAAGTTTTTCAAAAACCTCCTTCAACTGAGCCTTGGGCGCTCCTCCGACCGAAATCATCGGTTTACCCTCCCCCGTCACAAAAAGTAACGTGGGGATGGACCGAATACCAAATGCAGCAGCCAAATCCTGATTCTCATCTACGTCTACCTTATATACATCCAATTTTCCGTCATACTCATCCGCAAGCTCCTCCAACACAGGCGAAAGAGCCCGACACGGACCACACCACGACGCATAAAAATCAATTACAGCCGGACGTGGTCCAACAAATTTCCACGACGCAGGATATCCTGCCGGATCAGCCACCTTTTCTGCAAACTCTGCCTTATTCAAATGTTTGATTGCCATCGTTTTCCTTTTTTTAATCGGTAGCGACTTTTCTCTTTTCAGTCGCTACCGAATCGTTTTACATTATTATTCCTTCGAAATACCCAGCTTGTTTTCAACTTCCTCTTTTGAGAGCTGACGCGTGCAGAAGAACCAATCGTAGCAACGAATCGCTCCGCTTTTGTCCTCGACCCGTTCCTTGGCCACTCCGCAACTTCCGGCAGTAGGTACGATCACCTCATCGCCCGGACGCCAGTCTGCCGGCAAAGCCACTCCGAAATTATCCACCGTCTGCAAACCAACCAATACCCGTTTGATTTCATCGAAATTGCGCCCCAAAGCCAACGGATAGTACATAATAGTCCGGATCGTATCCTTCGGATCAATAAAGAATACCGCCCGTACGGCCGAGGTCTCACTCTCTCCGGGTTGAATCATCCCGTAGAGTTTGGCCACCTTCATCGAAACGTCGTCGATCAACGGGAAATGAATCTCCACGTTCTTCATCCCCTTATATTCGATCTTGTCCTTGATCGTACGCAGCCAGGCTATATGGCTGTACAACCCATCCACCGAAAGCCCGATCAGTTGGCAATTCAGCGCCTCAAATTCGGCGGCCATCTTCCCGAAAGTCATGAACTCGGAGGTGCAGACCGGTGTGAAATCGGCCGGGTGACTGAACAAAATTTTCCATTTTCCCTTGAAATCCGACGGAAAATTAATCTTACCTTGTGTGGTTACTGCTTCAAATGCCGGAGCCTTCTCTCCGATACGCGGCATTACATTCACTTCGTTTTCCATAATCATCTATTTTTTAATTGTTTCTTTCTGAGGACAAAGATATGGTCCTCTCGATCATAAATCAAACAGATACAAACTATCTCATCATTTACAAAATCTATACAATTCTCATCCATTCCGAAGAAAGATTTTCATATTCTTCAATAAGACCCACGAAAAATATGCACAGATCGACGCTTATGGCTTGCACGGATAAAAATTAGTTTCTATATTTGCACACCCGAAAAGGAATTGACCTATGGTGTAATGGTAACACAGCAGATTTTGGTTCTGTCGTTCCAGGTTCGAATCCTGGTAGGTCAACAAAAAAGGATGCGAAAACATTTCGCATCCTTTTTTGCTTAAAAAAATATCGATTCAATCCACATCCCAAGGGTATCGCCGTTTCGGATTGCGGGGGAACCAACCTTTTTTCACTCGCTTCTCCTGCTCGAAAACCTCCATAATGGACCAAAACGAAGAAAAGGCAACTACTCCGAAAAGCGTGGACCATATCACTTGGGAACAGGACACCGAAGCCACTATCCCCATCAATCCCAACACCAGAAACAACCACCAGGAACGGGTTCCCAAATAATATTCGGCCTTAATGACCAACGGATGAAAAAGTCCGATAATCAAAAACGTAGAGATACCGATAACCAATCCTGTAAGATTATGTGCAGCAATCCATTCCATATACATCATTTTTCCTGCGAAAACCCAGCATCCAATTACACAAATATACAAATCGTAAAAAGGTTTACAAGCGACAACTCGCCCAATCAATCCGTCGACCTCTGCGAGCGTGCTTGTAAAATGACAATGATAACCGCTGCCACAATCACACAAAGTCCCATGGCAGAAAGTATGCCGAACTGCTCACCGAAACAGAATACACCTACCAACACGGCAGTCAAAGGTTCCATCGACCCCAGAATGGCCGTCATGGTCGATCCGATATGTTTCACCGCCAGCACCAATGTCAGGTTGGAGACCACCGTGGGCACCAAGGCCAGCAGAACGGCATCACCTACCAGATACAAACTGGGCAAACGTTCGATCCCCGTAGTGGTGATTCCATAGACAAAAAACATCGCCGATCCCGAAAGCAGCACATAAAAAGTGAGCACAACCGAATCGAATCGGGCAACCCGGGTTTTATTCACCCCCACAATATAACAGGCATAAGTCACAACCGTAACGAGCACCATGGCAATCCCCTTGGCTGTAGAGGTCGCATCCTCCTCGCCCCAGCTCAACATGGCCACACCTACGACCGACAGCAGAGCCGCCGCAAGCAATCGCCAAGAACGTTTTTCCCTGAAAAACATTGTCATAATCAACGAAACCACCAACGGATACAGAAAATGAACGGTGGTCGCCATCCCGCTGGGAATACAGGAATAGGACATCAACAGCCAAAGCGAAGTAGCCGCATAGAGTCCCCCCAGCGAAAGAAACATCATCATGTCCTTGAATCCGATCTTCAGATCGCGACGCGTAGTCCATGCCACCAGCCCCATACATAGTGCGGCAATTCCCATCCGGTAGAACAAAATGGTAGGTGTCCCCACTCCGGCCCGCAACAAGGGCAGAGAAAACAACGGGACAAGTCCGAACGATGCCGAGGAGAGAATGGCCCACAACATTCCCTTCATACTTCTCATAACAACCATACGTTTTCTTTCGATTGAGCGCACAAAGATACGCGGAATGTGCTTGTGTTACGCCGGGAAATGATTAATTTCGTGCCATTATGTGATTACAACCCGAAAAAACAGAAAATGAAAACGCGCAGCAAAACATTCCTCATCGAAAATGAACTTCCTTGGGAACCGGCCGGGGAAGGCGCCAAACGGCAAATTCTCGGTTACGACGGCCAGATCATGATGGTAAAGGTGAGTTTCGAAAAAGGAGCCGTAGGCGCCCTTCACGAACACTATCACACTCAAGTCAGCTATGTGGCAAGCGGTCGATTCGAGGTTACATCGAACGGAGAGACCCGAGTTCTGGGTCCCGGCGACGGTTTTTATGTGGAACCGGACAGTACTCATGGTGTGGTCTGCCTGGAAGCAGGTACCCTGCTCGATGTATTCACTCCGCAAAGAAGCGATTTTCTGAAAAAATAGTCTCCCGACCCAAAATCACTTCCGGATATTCTCGTTTAAAGCCTGAAGTTCTGTCGGCGGAATTCCGTCGCGGAAATGCCCACAATACGACGAAATGTACGGGAAAAATAGTCGGGGCTATTGAATCCGAGTTTGGCGGCAATCTGTGCCACGGTCATCGACGTCTTGATCAAAAAAATCGAAGCCTTATTGATCTTCAGATGAATAAAATAGTCGATCGGTGCATAGCCCGTCTCCTTGATGAACCGCCGATAGAAATAGGACTCGGAATAACCCGCATAGGAAGCGATCTGATGCAAAGTCAGATTGCTTTCTACGTTTTCCGCCATAAAATGGGTCACCCTGCCCACCATATTATCCACATATTTAACCGACGCGGCCGGCGACGTAGATTCCCTAAACAGATCGACATACAGAAACGACGCCAGAAAATGTGCCAACACAATATTGGCATAATCCAGTTTGTCGATGGAAAAACCGCCGCACAGCACGGAATAGATCGTTTCGAAAAGATCCGTACGTTGCTCTATACGTGACTGAACCGATGGCAACACTTCGCGTGGCTCAGCCATTCCTTTCGCATAGATAGCGGCTTTCGCTCCGGCAAACAGCACCCAATAGAGCGTCCAGGGATCATTGTCATCCGCCCGATATACATGTGGCACCCCGGCCGGCAGTATCATATACTGATTAGCAGAGAGAGCAAATCGCCGTTGATCGACCACCACTTCGCCGCGTCCCCACGTACAATAGAGAAACACATATTGAGGACAGCCGTCCGGTCGCGACACATGGTGATGCAAAGCATGGGCAATATGTCCCAACGAATGGATATAAAGATCTCCGGTCAGAGGATCGTCCTCCATCAGATCGAGAAATGGCTGGGGCAACACCACAAATCGTTCCCCGGGGAATCCTGTTTCAATACGTGCCATACAAAAATCCGGACTATATTTGCAAATTAAGCAAATATAATCCGGATTTACGAATAATTTCCGTTCTAATTTAAATCTTTCGTGCCTGATTATAACGATCTACTGTACGATAAAACGCTTCTATATTCTCGAAAGGGATCTCAGGCGGAGTATCACATCCCGAAGAGATAACAAAATTGGCATAATCCCCACACGATTCCAGCAAAGCCTGAGTGGCCTGTTCCACCTCTTGGGGCGTTGCCATCTTGAAAACGCCCACCGGATCGAGATTGCCCATCACCAGCGTATCGGCCGGACAGTCGGCCAATGCGGTTTTCATATCCATCTTATTCCCGAAATGATACCCCTTGGCTCCGGTGTACACCATAGCCGGAGTACAATATCCCGTATTACCACAATTGTGCAGAATCACGGCAAACGAATCGTCCTGTACAGCCTCAATAATTCGTCGGACATATATCGAAGAGTATTCCCGACACAGATCGTCCGGCAACAATCCCGCAGCCGGTTCGGCCAGAATCACTCCGGCGACTCCCGCCTCCTTGATGGCCTGACAATAGCGGATCAGAAACTCGGTACACTTTTCCAACAACAGATTGACGGTCTCCGGTTCCGTGTAAATCGCCATCATGATCTCCGTCATGTCGAACAATCGACCCGCCAACGAATACGGTCCGATACACCCTCCGAATACCGGCTTGTCAATCCGCCCGGCAGCCAAACGATTCGCCTTCAAATACTCCGGAACCCGCCCCCGATCGAGACCCGGCACTGTCAATGCTTCGACCTCGGCTTTATTGGATACCAACCGACCTACCACACTGGGCACTTCGTTATCGTCCATATGCAATTGAGCTCCGAATGCCTCGGCCTCCACCGTCAGATCCATGATCACCGTGCAGGCATCGGATTGAGGAAAACGTCGGTTCAGTGCATCGATAGCCTCGAAATGGATCTGTCCATCGGTCACCGCATCGATCACCTTCTTACCCAACAACTCGATACCGGGATGGGTCATGATCGGAATCACCGGACAACGACGTTCCGCTATCAAAGATTGAATCCATTGAGTTGTATTCATGATTCTGTCTGCTTTTTTTGTTTTAAACGATTTTTATAACAATCGGCCCGTCCGCACAGGGCACATCCATAGGGAGTCGACTCCACCTCGGGTCCCACGGCAATCAATCCGCTGACCGATTTGATCGGGGTCATCAGACTCGAAGCGTTCAACGTAACGCCGCAGGGCTTCTCCGGCAATAGAGCGAACAACACCTGTTGCTGATTGACGTGCCACCCACAATACCCCGGACTGTATGAATTACCGATCTTCATCCCCTTCGGCCCCACATCAGCGGCCAACTGTTCGGACATCTTACGAGCCGTAGCCTCGGCTATCTCCGATCCGATCGCATCGGCAACAAACTCTTCCATAATGTCCCCCTCGGATCTCAGGCGATGCAACCACTCGTCGAAACGA
Source organism: uncultured Rikenellaceae bacterium (assembly GCA_944326945.1). Taxonomy (GTDB): domain Bacteria; phylum Bacteroidota; class Bacteroidia; order Bacteroidales; family Rikenellaceae; genus Gallalistipes. The sequence continues at coordinate 8,804 of CALVFY010000043.1, read as the reverse complement.
TGCCCCGCCGTGGCGACAAACAACGCCACAGATTCCGCTTTCCGAAAAAAGGGCGTAATGATACTTCCTGTCACCATGGTCCGGCCCCCGATCTTCAGATCGTGTGTACCGACCGATTCGACAGGCAATATCTCATATCCGAAACAGGGTTCACACACCTCGCCAATACGTGCAATCATCTCCGCCACGTATTGTCGGATATTCTCTTCGGGTTTTGCATCCCCATATCCCATTCCCCGATATATCTCCTTCAAATCGAGCGAAATATCGGAAAAGAGAGGATTGAATACCACCATCGTATTACGACTCCATCAGATTCCGGGCCAAAGCCACGGCAGCATTGGCATTAGAGCTGTAGCCATCCGCTCCGATACTGCGTGCAAATCCCTCCGTAAGCGGCGCTCCACCGACCATGACCTTCACTTTTCCCTTGAGTTGGGCGGCCTCAACGGCGGCTATCACCTCTTTCATGTAGTTCATCGTCGTGGTCAACAAAGCGGACATACATATAATATTGGCATTGTTAGCTTTGACTGCCTCAATAAACTTGTCGCTGGAGACATCCACCCCCAGATTGATCACCTCAAAACCGCACCCTTCGAGCATCGAAGCCACCAGATTCTTTCCGATGTCATGCAAATCGCCTTTGACAGTCCCGATAACCACTTTACCGACAGTGGTCGTACTGTCGCCCCGCAACAAGGGTTTGACAATGTCGAGCGAGCCTTTCATTGCCCGAGCACTCATCAACAAATTGGGGACAAAGGCCTGTCCCGCTTCAAAACGAGCTCCGATCTCCTCCATGGCTGGAATCATGTACTCATTAATGATCTTCTGAGGCTCGATGCCCTCTGCAATAGCCTGGTTAGTAACCTCTACGGCCGGTTCGAGTTTTCCGCCCAAAATGGCTTCGTACAATGCATGTAAATCAGTCATAGCACCTTTCTTTTTTTTGTGTTACACAAAATTAGGAAAGAATACATTTTGAAAAAATAGACAAATATTGCCTTACTCATGCATTATTATTGCCAAATCGGTATTCTCCGGCAAACATAAGTCATTTCACCCAAAAAATCGGCACCTCTCGGGTTTGTTTCTCCTGGCCGAAGTCGGAATACTGAAAATGAACACGAAAAAACAGATCTGTCCCGGCCTATTGTTTTTCCGTCAGAAACCGCCAATAACGTTTGGGCATCATCTGCCGCTGCAGGCGGGGATTGACCCTCTCACGAATAGTCATGGCGTCAAAATACCCCTTCCAAAGACGCTGAAACAGTTTTTCGTCCCCGGCCATCAACCGGTCGTCGAGACGGATGCCGGGCAAAGTATCGACATCCGTAAGGGAAACCTCGGTCACCGTCTCCAGATCATAATAATAGCCATAGCGACGCTTCAGATCGTAAATCAACCACTTCTGGTCGGCAAACCGATCGCGGAAATGGCCGATGGCCAAGGGCAGAGCATTGCAAGCAGGAGATACCGGAGCATAAAAAGTCCCATCGGCGGCCTTCTGAAATCGGACAAACTGCAACAGGCGTTCCCGCTCCTTCGCCACCCGTCTGGCAATCTGACGGGCCTGCAACATATCCCCGTCCGTGAAATCGGAGACCACCCCGTCTTTCGAATCGAACACCTTGCGCAGATAGCGCATCAACAACAGATCGCTCCCCTTCTCTTCCGAAAACCAGACATACATCAGCATATTACACACCTCCCGTGATACCCTCTTTTGCAATCCGGTCCATACTCGTGCCGCTTTCCCCGAGTCGGTATATACCTCAAATACCTCCGTGGCAAACATCGGCACGGGTTCTCCCTCCCCGATCAATGCCTCAGGGAATGTCCGACGTACATAGACGTCGAACAGAGCCGTAAGCAGCCCTTCGAAACTCCTGTCGTAACGAAACACCTTCATGACTGTTCGGGGAAAAGCAACGAAAGTTGATTCTCATCGGGCAGACGGCGTTCCGGTTTACGAGCCGTCAGCACCCGACGGACATACTCCGGTTTCACATCCTGTACCCCGGCCACGGAAAGCTCTCCACAAGTGATAAAATACTGCGCCTTTTTCATCACTACGCCCATCTTTTTCAGAGCGGTGGCGGTCACCCGGCTGTGACGGCGCGAGGAGACGATCAATGCAGCCGACTTCACACCGATACCCGGCACACGCAGGATCATCCCATAATCCGCCCGATTCACATCCACGGGAAACAGCTCCGGATGACGCAATGCCCAGGCCAGTTTGGGATCGATCTCCAGGTCGAGTTGGGGAGCAGCGTCGTCCACAATCTCATCGACCCGGAAACCATAAAAACGCATGAGCCAATCGGCCTGATAGAGGCGGTGTTCCCTGACCAGCGGCACCTGACCCACAGAGGGCAGACGCGAATCATAACTGTTCACGGGAATGAACCCCGAATAGTATACCCGTTTCATGCTGGGACGGGTATAGAGATCGGACGAGAGGGTCAAAATCTGCCGATCGGTCTCGTCAGTCGCCCCCACGATCATTTGCGTACTCTGACCGGCCGGAGCAAACCGGGGCGCATGACGGAATTTACGACGCTCCTCGGCACTGGCCGAAACCCCCTGCTGAATGAACAGCATCGGACGAAAAACGCTCTGATGATCCTTTTCCGGTGCAAGCAATTTCAGATTCCGCTCGGTGGGAATCTCCACGTTCACACTGAGCCGGTCGGCATAACGCCCCGCCTCGTCTACCAGTTCGCGACTGGCTCCGGGAATACTCTTCAAGTGGATATATCCGCCGAAACGATGTACCGTACGCAGATCTCGGGCCACCCGCACCATCCGCTCCATCGTGTAGTCCGGATTACGCACCACTCCCGAACTGAGAAACAACCCTTCAATATAGTTGCGACGATAAAACTCGATGGTCAGTTCCACCAACTCCGACACCGAAAACGTGGCCCGGCGGATATCGTTGCTACGGCGATTGATGCAATAGGCACAGTCGTAGATACAGTAGTTGGTGAGCATGATCTTAAGCAGCGAAACACAACGACCGTCCTCGGTGAAGCTATGACAAATGCCCCACCCCGCCGTATTGCCCAACGTCCCGGGCCGGTTGCGGCGAGTGGTCCCGCTCGAAGCGCAGGAAACATCGTATTTGGCCGATTCGGCCAGTATCTTCAATTTTTCGAATACCCCCTCTTTCATGCCGGAAAAATACACAATTTTATCCGACATTACCACCCTCTGCCACCGGATTTTCGCAAAAAAAAATCGACCGTCTAAGAGGCTCCGGAGCTATTCTGTTCAGAAATAATCCGTTCCGGAAATCCCGATCCGAAATTCGAAGTATCGGATTCGCAACGACCAAGCATATGAATAAAATCACCCCTTTCAGGTAGTATAAAATCGGAGGAATACATTATCTTTGTCCACGAACGAATTAAACGATATTATAACCATGAAAAAAGGAACCATCACTTTAATCGTCATTGCGGTCGTAGTCGTCATTCTCTTTTTCTGGATGAAAAACACCTACAACGGCATGATTAATATGCGCGAAGGCGTGAAAGCCCAATGGGCCAACGTAGAGAATCAGTATCAACGCCGTTCGGATCTGATTCCCAATCTGGTAAACACTGTCAAAGGGTATGCCGCCCATGAATCCTCCACGCTGGAAGCCGTAACCGCGGCCCGTAGCAAAGCCACTCAGACCCAGATCAATTTCGATCAACTGGATGAACAAACCCTTCAGAAATACAACCAGGCCCAAGGCGAGGTATCTTCCGTATTGAGCCGACTGATGGCCATCTCGGAGAGTTATCCCGATCTGAAAGCCAACCAGAATTTCCGCGACCTGCAGGTGCAATTGGAAGGAACGGAAAACCGTATTTCGGTGGAACGACGCAAATTCAACGAATCGGCTCAAAATTACAACCGATACATCATGCAGTTCCCGCGCAATCTGTTCGCCTCCATGTTCGGATTCAAGGAGACGCCCTATTTCGCTGCGCAGGAAGGGTCTGAACAGGCTCCCAAAGTGGAATTCTAATCGAATATCACCATGCCAAGCGCATCGAAACTGTTGACCGCCCAGGAACAGACTCTGGTTGTGGAGGCCATCCGGGCCGCAGAAAAAGCCACGTCGGCCGAAATCCGTGTCCACATCGAAAATCACTGCAAAGGGGATGTTCTGGATCGGGCTGCCGAGGTATTTTCCTACTTGAAAATGGATCGAACCGAATTACGTAACGGCGTACTGATCTATGTGGCTGTCAAGGACCGCAAAACGGCCATTATCGGTGACCAAGGCATCAATCGCTATGTCCACCGTGAATTCTGGAACATCTGTTACAAGGCTCTGAGCAGTCATTTTGCCAGCGGAGACTTTGCCGGCGGACTTTGTGCGGCCATCAAACTGCTGCCCGACGAACTGCGCGAACATTTTCCGCATCAGAGCAACGACGTAAATGAACTTCCGGATGAGATATCCTTCGGTTAAGATTCCCTCAACGAAACTGTTATGACAAAAAAAATATTCGGTACACTCATTCTCTGGGCTTTAGGCATTTTCTCGGCAACGGCGCTCAATCTGCCCGAACCGATGAAACCGGCCCGATTGGTGAACGATTTCGCAGATATTTTCACCCCCTCGCAACGCCAGACACTGGAGCGCAGGCTCGTGGCTTTCGCCGACTCGACATCCACACAGATTGCCGTCGTATCGGTCAATGACCTGGATGGAGCCGCCATATCGGACTACGCAGCCCGTCTGTTCGACAAATGGGGCATCGGTGGAGGTGCGGACAAAAACAACGGTATTCTGATCCTCATAAAACCCAAAACGCTCTCTTCTCGCGGGGAGGTGTTCATCAGCACGGGATACGGGCTGGAAGGAGCCGTTCCGGATGCTTTGGCTGGCAGAATCGTGGATTATGACCTGCTTCCTCACTTCCGTCAGGGCGACTACTTCGGAGGCGTCAATCAAGCCGTCTCGACGCTGATGGGACTCACGCGGGGCGAATTTACGGCCGACCAATATCTCGCACGCCACGAACAAGGATCGGGACGGGGCGGTCTTTGGGCCCTACTTGGTTTTCTGCTTCTGTTGGCACTGCTGACAGGAGGTTCGAAAAGAAATTCCGGACATACGATCACCTCTGACGGCGACGTGGCTCGAGCCATTCTTTGGGGAAGCATTCTCTCCTCGGGGCATCACCGGTCGGGAGGCGGATTCGGAGGTTTCACTGGCGGTGGCGGAGGTTTCGGAGGTTTCGGAGGAGGATTCACCGGTGGCGGAGGAGCCGGAGGCTCATGGTAACCGGCACGATAATCGCTACTAAAACGATGCGGTCGTAAAAGACCTCAAACCTCACTTATCATCAAACCATCGTTATGGCATCTTTTCTGAAAAATCTACAGGACAAATTCGACCGTTCGGGCCACCATCCCCGATTGGGCGGACTGGAAATTCTGCGTTATATCGGCCCGGGGCTGCTGGTCACCGTCGGATTCATCGACCCGGGCAACTGGGCTTCGAATCTGGCCGCAGGCGGCGAATTCGGCTATTCACTGCTATGGATGGTCACCCTCTCGACCATCATGCTGATCATCCTCCAGCACAATGTGGCCCATCTGGGTATTGCCACAGGTTTATGTCTTTCGGAAGCAGCCAGCATCTACCTGCGTCCGGCAGCATCGAAAACCATCCTCGGATCGGCCGTACTGGCTTCGATCTCCACCTCACTGGCCGAAATTCTGGGCGGGGCCATCGCATTGCAGATGCTTTTCGGCGTCCCGGTTCGGATCGGAGCACTGTTGGTGCTGATCTTCGTACTCATCATGCTCTTTACGAACAGTTACCGACTCATCGAAAAGTGGATCATCGCCTTCGTATCGATCATCGGTCTCTCGTTCATCTACGAACTCTCGCTGGCTACCATCGACTGGCCGGAGGCTGTCCGTGCATGGGTCACCCCATCATTTCCGCCAGGCTCGATGGTCATCATCATGAGCGTATTGGGCGCAGTGGTCATGCCTCACAACCTTTTCCTCCACTCGGAGGTGATCCAAAGCCGACAATGGAACCTGAATGACGAAAAAGTCATCAAAAAACAACTCCGATACGAATATTTCGACACAATCTTCTCCATGTTGATCGGCTGGGCCATCAACAGTGCCATGATTCTGTTGGCAGCCTCTACCTTCTTCGTGTCGGGCACCCCCATCGAGGAGTTACAACAAGCCGATTCCCTGTTACGTCCTCTGTTGGGGAACAATGCCACGGTGATCTTCGCCGTCGCCCTGCTTTTCGCCGGAATCGCCTCGACAATCACCTCCGGTATGGCTGCCGGCTCGATCTTCGCCGGCATATACAAAGAACCTTACGACATCAAAGACTCCCACTCCCGACTGGGTGTGATTATCTCTCTGGTGATGGCCTTTCTGATCATTCTGATCATCGACGATCCATTCCAGGGGCTAATCTACTCTCAGATGATTCTCAGCATCCAACTTCCGTTCACCGTCTTTCTGCAGGTCTATCTCACTTCGTCGGAAAAGGTAATGGGCAAATACAAAAACTCGGCCTTTACGAAATATCTTCTCTACGGAATCGGCATTGTCGTCACCATACTGAATATCATGCTGCTCATCAGCTTCTTCCAATAAGGAAAGAGGTGTTCCTCAACGAAGGACACCTCTTTCTTTTCCATAAAATCCCGACAAGATTATTTTCTCTTATCGAATTTTGCCCAAACAGCCTTGGGAACTGCATTCCGATTGACCACCGCACAAATCGTCTTATAGGCCACATATGGACGGGATGCATAGAAATAACCGCCATAATCCTGGCCGTTAGTTCCCCAGGAGTTCTTCACCTTGAAGAATTCACTTCCGGTCTGGTCCACACCCTTACCGATAATATGCATCCCATGATCGTCGGAGGTCGCCTGGCTGTCGAATGCCTTCTGACGCATCTCCTGAGTTATCTCGACCTCTTTCCACGGACGACGTCCCTGATTAGAGATAAACATCCGCTGCTCCACCGGATTCATGGCCAACCACTTTTCACGATCTTTCTCTTTCACATTATCGATCGTAATGGCACGTACCACGGCGTATCCCTTGGTAGAAGCAAATCCGCTCTCTGTGGCATCAGAATCCCAATAGATCGTATACCCCCGGTCAATCACACCCGAAAGCACCGATACAAATTCATCCAGCGGCAAATTATAGGAGTATCCCCATGACCAGTTATCCTCCACTTCGATCGGAAAGGTCGTATAGAAAGGATGGTGTGTGAAAGAGGTCAGAGAGATATAGTCATCCATATTCAATCCCAGCGAAGCGGCGAACGTCTGCGGCGTATATTCCCTCCCCTTGTAGACAAACTTCTCGGGTGCCGCTCCCAAATATGCATCCAGAATGGAGATAAACCCGTTCAACCAAGCCGTAGAGATACTTTTATTGGGATTCCGAGCAATGGCAGACACATACCCCTTCAGAGCACTGTGCAATTCGGAATGACGATGATCCGTCGTTCCATAATTAAGTCCGGGATAGACCTCCATAGGTACAATGCCATACTTTTTGACTATATCGAACACATCCAATACGGCCCCGCCGGGACTGAACGTAATGGTCCCGCACATACGGACATATTTGACCGCTTTCTCGATATAGGCATTACGCACCACCCACATCGGAGCCAAATCGACCGCCTCTTTTCCTATACGCATGGCCTCGCTCTCCAGGAAACTCAATCCGGAGAAAGCCCAACACGTTCCACTCATCCCCTGATCCTTGACCGGAGTACAAGGCATCACTTTCGTGTCAGTAAACCGATACTCTTCCGAGGAATCCGTCTGCGCCCTGAGCGAAAGAAATCCGCCCAGAGTCACTATACAGCAAATAATTAGAATCTTTTTCATGGAGTCGATTAATATTTCGATTTGATGGATTCAAAGAAATAGAGCAACGAGGTGTAATGTCCCTTGTCGTCGGGATGGCACGATGCAAGCCGGCTACGTACCAGAGTGTGTGCCTTGTCCAACATGGCCACATACAGTCCGGTCACTTCGTCGATGCGGTCAATCTTGATCTCAGGTTGGAATCCATAGCCGTAGCTATACCCGAAACTGGTCTGAGCCGCCTGACTGGCCAGAAATCCCTCTCCATACTTTGCCTCGATGGCGCGCAACTGATCGGCATAACGATTTACCAGACCCGTCTCGTCCAGTCCGTAGGTAATGATATCGTCGATCGAAGGCATATAGGCATAGTTGTCCGTCATACGAGTCGTAACCATCGGATTCTCTCCTGCAATCTGAACCCGGTTCCACTGACTCTGAGCCGCAGCCCGAATCCGCAACACGGCCAGACGTTGCAGGATCTTATCTCCATCGGTAAGTTTGCGTCCACGAATCGTACTTTCGAAAATGCAGTTATACAAATCATCGAAGTACTCCTGAATCGTATAGGGATCTTCCGACAGATGCGAAGAAAGCATCACATTTTCCGCCGTGGCGAGCAGTGCCTTACCGGCCACATTCCGCATATTGGAAGACATCCGCAATGCCAAACCAAACTTGGAAGTGAGCTTCGGATCGTCGATCCAGTCGCAGTTCCGGATCTCATTGACCACCCAACGCATGGATTTCTTCTGTATGTCCTTGGGGATCGGTTTGAAACGATCACCGGGCGTACCGTCCTTCACCTGGGTAAGTTCAATACCTCCGATATTCATCATCACATTACGCATATAACGGAAATAGGTGTTGGCAATCGTATTGTACAACTCCTTGCGATGCGCACCCGAAGGATCGTCC
>CALVFY010000042.1 GCA_944326945.1 uncultured Rikenellaceae bacterium | reverse complement strand
TTGTGCTCCGAAACAAAGGTTCCGTAGCTCAGTTGGATAGAGCAACAGCCTTCTAAGCTGTGGGTCTTGGGTTCGAATCCCAACGGGATCACTGGGGAGTAAAGACAAACTCCCGACAAACAAAGACAAAGCTCTCTAATCCAAAAGATTAGGGAGCTTTTCTTACCATAGAAAAACGGTCATGTGGTTATCATGGCACGCATCACGACAGACGGCGACCAAGTGCAGTTCAGCAGCAAGCTGGATGTTCATCCCGACAACTGGGATACGAAACTCGGGCGGGCAGTTGTCCATAAGCAGAGTGCGGAGAAAAAAGAAAACCACAGAGTATCCTCACTGAACAAGACACTCGATGAAATCCGGACAGCTATGCCCTGCCCGAAAAAATCCGCAATGCCTTTGGGGATTGGAGGAAAAGGAAAAGACGCTGATAAAAGCCACTTTGCCCAGCATAACGAACAGTATGCCAAAAAAGTCGGCAAGACCGCCACGCAAAAGACCTACTCACGCCATGAGCGGACCAAGCAGCGGATGATAGAGTTCCTGAAAAGCGAATATAACATTTCGGATATTCCCATCCACGTCCAACTATACGGATGGATGAGTGCAAGTAAAATTCGCTTGCATGCTTTTTTGCAAAAATTCAGGTAAACACCCTATCTCTTTACCTTATAAAGCTGTATTGTGTCTCAGTTGCTATTATCCGTTTTATCGTCCTTCCTCATCCAATAGACGTGTATGCTTCTTGATGTATTTCAACATCACATATGCCATACCGCTCAGCAAGGTCATCGCCAACAATACCCGATTGACCGAAAAGGTTTCCGTCTGCCATACGACCATGCCATCGAACAAGCTGAACAGCAGAAAGAGGACGAACACGCCGTTCTTTTCCTTCTTCACGACCTTCTTCCATGAAAACGGAAGGGAGGAAGGTCTGAAGCGGCCAATGCGGGGAATAAATGCCGGGGTTTGTGCCGACCAGTCCATGTAAAGGCTTCCGAACTTTCGGCGCAGGAATTGTTCTTCGGCATACATGATGCGCTCGTAGTAAATCCAATAGACGAACACGAAGCCGGTGATGAAACTGATGTTGCAGGTGAGTAAGGCGATGCACAGCCACATAAGGAAATTGCCTAAGTATAGCGGATGCCTTACCACGGAATAGATGCCTGTGGTGTTCAGGCTGTCCGCCACTTGTCCGACAGTGTTCCTCCCCGAAGTGCCTGCAGGCGTGTGTCCCACCGTATAGACACGGACAAATGTACCCACCAAACTTATCGTCAAACACAGGTATTCGTACACCTCCCAATACGGGAATACAATCGTAAAAAGCACCCCTGATATATGGACGGCAAGGCATTGCGCCCCTATACCCACAAACAAAACAATCAGCGGCAACAGGCTCCGGTAGCGGAACAGCCAGTTGCCTTGCACATCCAGTTCTTCTTGCAAAGCCATAAGTCGATACTTATTGATGTTATGGCCATAAAGTTAAAGCGCAAGTTTGTGGAAATTTTGAAGATGCGTGTTTATTCCATATTTACTTTCGTGCCGCTGGCAAAGGCCAAACCCGACGGCGATTTCCAGAAAACCGACCGCAGCGAATTCGTCCTCGAAGCCTTCTTCTCCAACTTCAAACGGCAGTATGACAACCCGTCCGACATCCGTTTCTACCGCAGGCGGAACTGGTATGATAGAGCTGTATGGTGAAAGCATGCGCAAATTAAGGGCTAAAAAATGATTGAACATCTAAAAAATTGCCCCCTATCACCAGGACTTCAAAGGGTCAATTGCACTTAGCTTTTCTCTGTAAGCCAAAATCGAGCAGTCTGATCCTCCAGCCGAATCTCTTCTCCGTCGGCACATATCCGAAGAACCGTTGATTGGTCGTCCGACTGCGAAGTCCCCCACACTCCGCCTTATAAGGTCCCAGTTTCAAATAATCGAACAAACCGGGATTCACCCCCTCCGCCAGACGACTCCGTCCCGAATACCACGCACGACGTATCTGAGGATCGTATTCCCTGAGCCAACCTGCCAACGAAGCCACTTCTCCCGGAGCCCCGTCGCCGCCCATAAAACAAAGACAAGTGATCGCCCCCCGATACTCCTCCAGCAATGACTCCAATGCCTCGCAAGTCAATGGACGTCCCCCATCCTGTTGCAAATAGGGACTGTGACAACCTGGGCAACCATTCGGACAACCCGAAATATTGACGGCAAGCGTCACCTCATCCGGAATCTCCTGGAACACGACATCATAACTCACGAATTTCAGCATACCTCTATTGTTTTTGAGGAAAGGGACGAACCCACATTGTTTTCTGCCCGCCCCTCTCCGGAACACGGCTTACATCTCTCCCTGGAATCCTCACACCTGTTCCGTACCGTGAGCATAATAACGCCGAGCGGCCTCTTTCTGTCGCGCCCGGGAGAAATTACTCACCCGTTTCAGATAGCCGATCACCCGGGTCAGATAGTCCGTATTACGACTGTGACACACGGGACACTCCTGCAGATAACGTTTATCGATGTGTCCGCAATCGTTGCACACCGTATTGGGTATGTTGAACGTGAAATAGTTCGTACCCTCGCGAGCGGCGACTCGCAACAGTTGGCGATACTGCGGAGCGCTCAAATGTTCGTCCAGATTCATGTGGAGGGCCGATCCTCCGGTCAGATGTTCCACATAGTGGCGACCGTGCAGCCGGAAACGATCCAACACATTGAGCGAATCGTCCTCCACCACATAAAAATAGCTGTTATAACAGTCGCGCGGCACCACATATCCGTCCTCACGATCCCACTTGGCATGTTTTACGCCCACATTTTCGGCCGGTATCATCTCGCAGTTGAACAACACCTCCCTGGTCCGATACTGTTTGTTGAAACGCTCGATGATTCCCAGCACATCCTGTACGAAAGTCCGATACTGCCCGTTGTCATTGATGGGAATACCCAAAAATTCGGCCGCCTCAACCAGACCGTTCACCCCGACCGTCAGATATTGACGAGCCATGTTGATATACCCGGCATCGAACAACGGAAGCATTCCCTTGCTTTGGAGGACTTTCAGATTCTCGTTGTAGGCCAACTGGAATTTGTGCACCAGATCTACCACCTCCGAAAGAAAATCGGTATAGGAGAGCCCCTGCCGGACGGCATACTGAATGCAACGATTCAGATTGATCGTCATCACACTCTTCGAACCGGTCGAAACACCTCCGGCCCCCAACGTATAGCTGAATCCGTTGTCCTGAATCTCGTTGCGCAACCGGCAGCAGCTGCTGAGCGAATCGGCATTGTCGCTCATGTAGGTAAAAAACGAATGACCCTCGGCATACATCTGTGCGGTAAAGTCACCATACGCCTTATCCTTCACGTCGCCATCCTCCGAGAGCAGAGCCATGGTCTCCACCGGGAATGTCAACACGGTTTTCGTCCGTTCGGCATTGAACCAGCGCATGAACCGCCGCTGCAACCAGTCGAGCGTCTCCCAACGGGGACGCGATCCGTCCGGGAAAAAGAAATTGCCGAACAGACTCTCGAAATAGAACCGATCATAATAGGCAATATTCCAGAAAACAGCCTGAAAATTACGTGCTCCGGTGGGCTGGTTGATCGAATAGACAATCTGTTCGAAACAGTCCGTAATGACCTTGTCCAGTGTCCGCTGTTTGAGCGACAGATCGACCACGCGTCCGGTATCGGCAATGTAATCGTCGCCGTACTCCTTCCGGATGAAATAGTCCAGATACATCAGAAATTCCGGCGTGGCACAAGCTCCGCTAAGCATACTGCTCACAATAAAGACCATATTCACGAAACCGCCGCAGAATGACTTGAGATTGGTCGGTTTCGAGGAATTGCCCCCGATAGAGGCCGTACCGCCGATCAGCCAGGGATACATGGTGATGCTGGCACAGTAGTTGGCCATACTGGTCTCGTCGTTCTTGTAGATGAAATGACCGTTGAGCAGTTCCAGATAGCGGTCGGCTGTCTCCTTGCCATACATCTGTTTGATCCGGTCGCAAAGCAGACGCCGGTTCAGTCGGATGAAATTAGATTTGGGCAACTCGCCAATCAACGTGGCGATATTCTTGTTTTCGACATTGGCATTAGCATCGTACTTACTGCCCGTAGCAGGATTCTCGGCGTCACAATAGTCGATCAGAAAAGCCAGCTTGTCGCGCACCTCACGATCCTCGAAATGTTGCTGGCGATAGATAATGAAAGATTTGGCGACCCCGTAATAGCCGTGGCTCATCAGCGCCAGTTCCACCTGATTCTGAATCTCCTCTACGGTAGTCCCCGCACTGATATAGAGACTGGATGTCAACTTTTCGAGCACCTCTTCGGTGGGTTCCTTACCCACCGACCGGAATGCCTTGGCAATTGCCGCCGTAATCTTGTCCATCGAGAAGGGCTCTCGCGTCCCATCCCGTTTCACGATCGTAAATCCCGACACGTTCATCGTTTTCCGTATTTTATCTGGTTACACATTCAAACCCCGGCAGACGAATCTGTCTCGCCGCTCCCGCGACAAATCCCGATACGGAAAAAAGACGGAAACTCCCAAAAGAAACACCTCGATGACAATACATCCCGGTCCACTCCTGTCGCCCTAACTCCCGAAAGCAGGATTTTTTCGCTGGATGTTTCCGGCAGGTCTTCTGACTTATCTCCTCCCCCGAGACGCCTTCCCACAAAACTTGCAGTGGCATTCTGTCCCGGGCTCGTCGAGAATTACAGCAGCGGGTACTGTCACCGATTCACACGGTGTTCCCTCTTGCGGAACGAGGCCTTAACCCCGTCACCGAAAACAGTGTAAAAATAGATATATTTGCCGTCACAGGCTCTATCTTCCCGAAGAAATCTATCATCTTTTTATCAACAATCCTCACTTTCCAACAGAAATGCTTACTTTTGGAACCATACAATCCGAAAATCGAATCTCATGGAGTGGTTGATGAGTTTAGGCTATACAGGCCTGTTCGTGGGAGCCTTTCTGGCAGCAACTGTGGTTCCCTTTTCGTCTGATGTCATGCTGGTGGGACTGCTGGCAGCCGGAGGCAACCCCTACATTGCCATTCCCGTAGCCACGGTCGGGAATTGGCTGGGAGGACTGACCTCTTATTGGCTGGGATGGCTCGGCCGATGGGAGTGGATCGAGCGATGGCTGAAGGTTAAGCAAGAAACATTGGAACGTCAGAAATCGCGTGTGGATCGTTGGGGCAGCTGGCTGGCATTGATGACATGGTTCCCATTCGTAGGCGATGTCATGGCCGTAGCCTTGGGATTTTACAAAACGGATTTCAAGAAAACGGCTCTCTTCATGTTAATCGGCAAAGGTGCCCGTTTCGTGGCTTGGGCCGTACTCTACTATTGGATTTGGCCGGCCCAATAACCGTCTGCAATAAAAAAGGACGCCAATAAAGCGTCCTTAATCTCTCTTTTTCCCGACGGTCAGTTGACCACTCGGCAATAGCTGTGATACTTACCCATCACATGGTCCACAAAAGCGAGCGTCTCACCGCTTCCCGTGAAACGGCCATGACGGACCACCTCGTCCTTCACATAAGCCGGATCGGCCTTACATTGGAGAAAGAACGAAACATCGGCCCATGAGTTCGGATCGCCACCATGTTTGGCAGCAAGGCTTCGTGCATCCATCACATGACCGATACCTCCATTATAACAGGCCAATATCATACTCATCCGATCTTCAAAAGGCATCTGACAGGGCAGTTTCAAGGTACGTTCGATCTTGTTCAGCAGCCGTGCAGCCAGTCGCACGTTGATCTCGGGTTTCATGATTTCGCTCTCGTGCACCCCGAACTGACGGGCCACAATCGGCATGATCTGCATCAGCCCCCGGGCTCCACGTCGAGAGACAACATAGGCATTGAAACGAGATTCATTGTAGGCAATGGCCGAAAGCAAACGCCAATCGTATCCCTCTTCCCGGGCCACATTACGGATCAGATCGTCCCACGCCGAAATACCTCCCTGCACCCGGCTCCCATCGCCAATGAACTGCCCTACGATTCCCTTTTCGAAATAGAGTTCGTTGAGCATGGCATACTCCTCTCCATCGCGATAACCCTCCAACCAGGCCGCAAAATGATCTTTCAATGCCGATCCTTCTCCGCCAAGCACCACACTCATGGCAACCGGTTCGGAAAAGGCAAACACCTGTTCGATATTGCGCACCAGAGCACAGCCGAGCTGAGCTTCGCTTTTCTCGCAGATCAGTAAATCGTATTTCCCTGCACTGAGCTCCTCCATCAGGTCGAAACTGTTACGCGAAGAGAGAAACAGATTACTGCCTCGTAACGAATCGAGCAATTTTGCATAATCTTCCGTCTTACGGAACACCTCTGGCACCATCAGCCGACGGCCTTCGAGTAATTTTCCGGAGAAAGAGTCCCCTTTCCGTAAAAATTCGTCAGCCACACTCTTCCGGGCCAACATCACATAAGATGTGGTATAGACGGGCAACGAACGCTCCTGCCATCCTCCCCTCACGTGAGAGGAAAGCGTGGCTACAACATCCACATTCCCCGCGGCGAGCAATCGGGCACACGAATCGGGGGCACTCTGCGGCACCACTTTCAGTTCGACACCCAACTCATCGGCATAAGCCTTCAGCAGGTCGTACTGATATCCGTATCCCTCGCCACCCAGCACAAAATAGCCGGGCATATCCACATCCATAGCCACCCGTAACGTATCCCCTTTCCCGATCAGAGAAGATATTCCGCTTCGATGGCCACATTCGGAAAAAATAAAAAGAAAAAGAACCGATACTAAAAATAATACTTTCCGTTTAAACATAACAACTGTTTAGCGGGCTGCTTCCCGCCGCGCAGAAGCTAATCATAGAAACCCCACGAGAATCCAATCTTGAATATCCGCTTGTTGAGCGGATAGTGCAACACCTGAAAATAGTTGCGATTTCCGATCAGATCCTCATTAAGATGCTGGCATTTGAGAAAGATGCGCATTCGTTTCCACTTGGCATTGATAAACGCATCGATCATCGGATAGTTCCCCAACTCCTTTTCCCTCTGATTATAAAATTTGGCCAACGCCGGATTGTAACCGAAAGCGTAATACTTTGTGTTATACCGTCCGTCCAGACCCACCTGCATGCGCAGGACGTCTTTCACCACGTTGAATTCGAAGAAATAGGAGAGATAGGCACTGGCCAACGGCACCGGGACAACTTCCTGTGACGTACTCCATTGCAGCAATACCCTGTTGTTGAAGTGAAATCCGCCGGCGCGGAAATCCTTTTGAGCATACAGACCCGTGACGCTTACGCTTCCGTCGGCCTGGGCCGGCAGGGAGTTGGCATCGTAATAGATTTTATTTCCGATGACACTCTGCCATAGTCCCGCCGACAATCCTATATAGGGAATTTGCAGCGTAACGTCGAACCGGGTCTCATTCTCCTTCGCGAAGGAGTTCGACCAAATGTAGTGGTTCGAGTAGTAATTCTCTGTCCAGTAATCCGGCGAACGGCGTTCGTAACGGAAACGTCCGGACAGAGTAATAGGCTGATCCTTAATGAATGCGCTGATCGACAATTCGCCCCCCAGGCTCAGATCCTGGCTCTGGCATCCGAGAGGATGATAGGTCAGATCGGCACCCCAATTCAAATATTTTTTCAGTTTGCCCGCAATCGCCCCGTAGACATAAAAACTATTGCGATTCACCCCCTCGGTATTACCCGTGAGATATTGATCCATATTGAACTGGTAGTAATGATGATTATCCAGCCCCACTCCCGCGTCGATGGTTCCTATCACCCCATCCCGGTCCCAGGGTTGGATCTGTACGAAGATCTTGTTGGAGAGCAGCGATTCGAAAATGGAGTCGCAAGAGGAAGTCGAATTGATATACCAGTTTTCGTAATAGTCTCCGCTCCCCGATTTGGTGTCGGTATATTTCTTATAAAAACGGCTGTACACGATCGAGTGGCCTATAAAAATCGATGAACGACCGGCAATCGAAAAATCCTCGTCGGTCAACTTCCGCAGAGGAATTCCATACGATTGAACCGCATAGAAAATATTATTTTTCAGCACGTTACGAGCATCTGTCAATCGGACCGGAATGTTTTCGGACATCTCGAATACGGTATCGGTCACATCGCGATCGTTCTGTACACCACCGTTTTCCTGGGCGTCCACCGAATTGTAGATATATCCTCCGTGAGCCGAATACTTTTTACCCGTGTGAGAAAAAGCCAACGAAAGATTCTTGTCACGGGCTTTCTGCCAGGTATAGATGCCTCTCGTTCCCCGACTCTTATAGTTGGCATTGAAGCCCGACGAAGGCGAGATGTTCTGGGCATGGGTCAACTCCAACCGCTCCTCCTGACGTTTTTTCTGCCCGGCCCAATAGTATGACAGATGGGTGAACGGCTTCTTCACATTGTAGAACGGAGCGTTCTCCGGCGAATAGAAATAGGAATCGTAAGCGCTGGCGAAAGCGAAGTTGTAATCTTCCGGACGACGGAAATAGTTCAACGGGATGGCCGCTCCTCCTAAATTTCCCAGATAGGCACTACCCACGCCCTCTCGCAAAAAGGGAAAATCTATCTGAAACAGATTGAGCATCGTGTCGATATCCACCATCCGGACCTCGTTTCGAGAGAGACTGGTATTCCACGCAAAATTGGGTCTTTTACGTGTAGAATCATCGAAGAAATAAGACTCGAGTGGTTTACGAATCTTCTTCTTGGTCGTATCGCTTCCGTTCTGATTGGCAGGAGTGTTCGGATTATTGGGATCCTCCACAAGAAACGGATTGGCATTACCCACTCCCGGAGAACCATATCCTCCCGTAATCCCGTCCTGAGGCTGCTGTGCGCCCACCCTCTCCGGATAAAATCCGGCGAGAAGCGCTCCTAAAAGCAAAACCCGGCTCAGCAGTCGCAGTACTCCTTGCATATCATTACTTTTCAATCAAAAATTTGCGGCAAAGATAATAAAAATATCGGAACCCCGTCTTCAGGCACCCAACACCCTCATTATCTGCGCAATGCCATCACAATATTGCGCACCAGCGACACCAAAATGTATACCATGATAATAAATGGTATCGCCTTGATCCG
Source organism: uncultured Rikenellaceae bacterium (assembly GCA_944326945.1). Classification (GTDB taxonomy): domain Bacteria; phylum Bacteroidota; class Bacteroidia; order Bacteroidales; family Rikenellaceae; genus Gallalistipes. The sequence continues at coordinate 10,055 of CALVFY010000042.1, read as the reverse complement.
GAAAAAGACAAGCGCCGCAAGCGACAGCAACAAAAACAGATAGCGCATCATATTCTGGGAATCACGCCATCCGTAACCGTGGAACTTGAGGGCGAACATCCGCACGGGACTCACTAAAAAATAGGAAATACAGAGTGCACACAACAAAATATAATAGGGCCTCACCGCATAGAGTCCCTCGGCAAACAGATACCCCGCAGAACAGATAAACAAAGCTGCGGCTGGAGTCGGCAATCCTTCAAATTCATAACTCTGGCTCTCGTCGATATTGAACTTGGCCAATCGCAAGGCAGAAAAGGCTGCCACCAGAAAAACAGCAAATCCCCACGGATCCATTTCCCCACTCAGCAAGGCTCCGCTTTGTGTCTGATACATCACAAACAGCACACACGAAGGCGCCACCCCGAAACTCACCATATCTGAAAGCGAATCGAGCTCCTTTCCCACGGGAGAAAACGAGCCGGTGAGCCGTGCCGTAAAACCGTCTAAAAAATCGAACACGGCAGCCGCAACCACCAACCAGAAAGCCGTCTGAAGATCAGACAACGCCAATGCATACACCACTGCCGCCGCACCGCAAAGCAAATTACACAAGGTAACAATATTGGGCAGGGTAATCAATCGGATTTTCATATACGTATCTTTTCTATATCGCGAATCCTACGGATCATTCGCCACAAAGGTAGGAAAAACAGTTTATAAACGCTCTTTAACCCTGTTAAATTTTGCGTCCCCGAAAAATTGTGCTTAATTTGTAGAACAATCAAACATGACGAACATATGGATTCAAACAAATATTGCGTGATCATGGCGGGAGGCATCGGCAGCCGATTCTGGCCCATCAGTCGCACCTCTCGTCCCAAACAGTTCCTGGACATTCTGGGCACCGGCAAATCCTTTATCCGCCATACCTACGAACGTTTCGCAAAAATCATTCCGACAGAAAATTTTCTCGTAGTGACCAATCAAACCTACACCGATCTGGTCCTGAAGGAAATTCCGGAACTAAAACCCAATCAGGTACTGGGAGAACCGCTCGGACGCAATACTGCTCCCTGTATCGCCTATGCAGCATTCCGGCTACTGGCGGTCAATCCCGATGCCCAAATGATTGTCACCCCCTCGGACCACCTTATTCTCAACGAAGATGAATTCTGCCGGGCTATCAACGAGGCTTCCGACTATGTCCAAGAGCACTCCGTACTGATGACCATCGGCATCAAACCCAGTCGTCCCGACACCGGGTATGGCTACATCCAGATCGAACCCGGAAAAGGAAAACACAATCCGATCCAGAAAGTCAAAACATTCACCGAAAAACCAAATCTCGAAATGGCGAAAGTTTTCGTGGAAAGCGGCGAATTCTTCTGGAATGCAGGAATTTTCATTTGGAAAGTACAAGATATTCTACATGCCCTGCGCCGTTACCTGCTCGAAACAGAACAACTTTTCGCCTCGATCGGACAATACTACAACACCCCCTCCGAAGCTGAACACGTGGCTCAAGTCTACTCGCAGTGCAGAGCCATCTCGATCGACTTCGGCATCATGGAGAAAGCGGACAATGTCTGTGTACGATGCAGCAATTTCGGCTGGTCGGATATCGGTACCTGGGGATCGCTGTACCAATATTCGCCCAAAGACGAAAACGGCAACGTCACCGGAGGCGACACGGCTCTGTACGATACACACAATTGTATAGTCAAAATGCCGGAGGGGAAATTGGCTGTCGTAGAAGGTCTTTCGGACTATATCATCGTGGAGAACGACAATGTACTGATGATCTGTCCGAAATCGAATGAACAGAACATCAAAAAATTTATCGACGACACCCGATTCAACAAAGGCGACAAATACATCTAATCCAAGCTGAAAAAATCAAGGCGTAATCGCCGAAACAGCCTCTTCGAACAGATAGTACGATGAATAAAATTGCAACAGCAGGCTGTCTCTTATTGACAGCTATCTGGATGATTGGATGTCAGTCATCCGGAAAGAACACCATTCCCGAATTTCCGGACCACCCCTCCAGAGAGGCTTTCGAAGGATTTCAATGGGATACCGTTTCCGGAGCCGGACTCAAATTCTGGGGACAACACAACGACCGGATCCGAATCGTCACGGACGAATCCATTCCCGGGGCCAAAATAGAACGATCGGGACAAAAAGAGAGTCATTATGCTGTTTTGCGACTCTTTCCGCTCAAAAACGGAAAGATCGAAGATCTGTTGGACATACTGCCGGCTTCGCTCGAATGGAACGACTCTATCGAATGCTCTTTTCTGGAAAAACCGACCGATCGACCGGGAGTGAAACGTTATGTACTTACACCTGCCGGAGCTTATGCACAGAAAATACATGAACTCAGCAGTCGGGAACCCATACCCTCCACTTGCGGCGGATGGGGCGTAGGAAATAGCGGAATGCGTTATTTCGAAATCCACGACAACAGACCCGATCTGGCTCTGTTCGTCGAAATCGGACAAGAGGCACCGCTGTTCGATGAAAAGAGTATCGTGATCTCTGATGAGTTTCAGGTCGAAAACCATGTCGACTCGCTGAAAACCGTTGAAGGGACCCTGACCATCGGGCATGAAATACGTTCGTTCGTCGCTGACGGCGATTCTACGGCTTATTGGATCGTGGACCGGACCAATAAGTTATATCCGACCTACGACACACTCACCGGTGGCGTGAAAAACGGTATCCCGGTCCATGTAAAACTGCAGATACAAGATATCGGAAAATCCGAGGAAGGTTTTGCCGCCGACTATGCCGGAGTCTACCTGGTAAAAGAGATTATCCAAATGGGAAAATAATCCGCCCCCCCGACATTACAACCATCCACTTTAAACCCTAAACCAATCATGAAAACCCAAGATAAGGCAATCGAGACGCTCTACCAACATTTTCTAATCCATCAGACCGTCTCGACCGACAGCCGCCGGATCACACCGGGTTGCCTTTTTTTCGCACTGAAAGGTCCTTCGTTCGACGGTAACCGGTTTGCCTATGCCGCATTGGAACAAGGTGCATCGCTGGCAGTGGTGGACAATTCTGCCGTAGCAGCCCATTCTCTGGCCGGCAAAACCCTCGACGACCGTTTCATCGTCGTACGTGACGTATTGTCCACCCTGCAACAACTGGCCGCCTATCATCGGAAACTATTGAATATCCCTATCTTGGCCATCACCGGATCCAACGGGAAAACCACGACAAAAGAACTTACGGCTCGCATATTGGCTACGAGGTTCAATGTCTCGGTCACGCAAGGGAATCTGAATAACCACATCGGAGTTCCACTGACACTGCTCGCCATGAATCGCAGGACGGAAATCGGCGTCGTAGAGATGGGGGCCAGTGCGCAGGGAGAGATTGCTGCTTTGTGCGAAATCGCTGCTCCGAACTATGGACTCATCACCAATATCGGCCGATCGCATCTGGCAGGATTTGGTGGTCCAGAAGGAATCATCCGTGGCAAGGGAGAACTGTACGACTACCTCGAACGTCATCATGGATTGGCCTTTTACAGAAAGGAAGATCCGGTACTATGCGAAATGGTGAATAGACGCCCTCACCTGCTGGCCAAATCCTATTCGACGGCACAGGGAGAGATGCCGAATCATCTGGAAGGCGAGTACAATCAAATGAATATCGCCGCGGCCGCTGCTATCGGAGAGTATTTCGGGGTTCACATCCGGGAAATAAAGGAAACCGTAGAAGAATACTATCCCGACAACTACCGTTCGCAACGGGTAAAAACAGCCCGCAACACCCTAATACTCGACTGCTATAACGCCAATCCATCGAGTATGGCAGCGGCATTGGATAATTTTGCCAAAGAAACCGCCGAGGCCCAACGTCGTACGGTCGTTCTCGGAGACATGTTGGAGTTAGGCGAATGGTCGGCCTCAGAACACGAAACAGTGCTTCGGCACCTACAGCGGATCGCTCCGGATGAAATCCTGCTGGTTGGGAAAGAGTTCGCCCAGGCTGCAGCTTCTCTCCATGCAGAACAAGACCCGAATCTGCAACTATTCCCTGACCGGGAGACATTGGTCGCCTGGCTGAAAAAACATCCCCTTATCGACCGGCTGATCCTCATCAAGGGATCGCATGGTATCGGATTGGAAAAAATCGCAGAACTGCTATAATCGCACCGTTCCTTCCATAATAAGGAGAGTCCGCATATCTGGAGGATATGCGGACTCTCCTTATCTGCAACAAGAATGATTATCTGTTCAATAACTTCTTCACATCGGCACAAACACTCGGTCCGGAGAAACCGAACTTCTCGTCCAACACCTTATATGGTGCCGAATAACCGAAGTGGTTCATTCCATGAATGAATCCATGTTCTCCCACCAATCCGGCCAACGTCACCGACAGTCCCGAAGTAAGTCCGTAACGTACTACACCCTCCGGCAACACGCTCTCCTGATACTCTTTGCTCTGGTCACGGAACAACCCTTCGGAAGGAGCGGAAACGATCCGTACTTTGATACCCTCTTCACGAAGCAATTCGGCTCCATCGGCCAAGGTTGAAACCTCCGACCCGCTGGCAATCATCACCACGTCGGGTGTGCCCTCGCAATCCATCACCACGTATGCTCCCTTTCCGAGCTGACGGGCCTCTTTTGCCCGATCGCCGCTCACGGCAGGCAGAGCCTTGATATTCTGACGGGAAAGAATCAACGCCGTAGGACGATCGTTGTGCACGGCCAGATCCCAGGCAGCCACCGTTTCAGCTGCATCGGCAGGACGCAATACCACCATCGACCGTTGATCTTCGTGATTCCGCAAATGCTCCATCAATCGAAGTTGAGCCTCGTGTTCCACAGGCTGATGCGTAGGGCCATCCTCGCCCACCCGGAACGAATCGTGAGTCCAGATATAAGTAACCGGCAGACGCATCAAAGCAGCCAGTCGTACGGCGGGTTTCATATAATCCGAGAAAACGAAGAACGTTCCGCACGCCGGAATCACTCCACCATGAAGTGCCATTCCGTTCATCACGCAGGCCATGGTCAACTCACTCACGCCTGCCTGCAGAAACTGTCCGCTGAAATCACCCTTGCTGAAAGCCTTTGTCTTCTTCAGGAAACCATCCGTCTTGTCTGAATTACTCAAGTCGGCCGACGCCACCACCATATTTTCGATCTTACCCGCATAGTACGACAATACGGCAGCCGACGCAGCCCGTGTAGCCACATCGGCTCCATAGGTCACCTGCGAATAGTCCAACTCCGGAATTCTGCCATCGAGGAACATCTTCAGTTTGGCAGCCAATTCTTCGTGATCGGCCGCCCATTTTTTTTCGGTCGAACGAATCGCCTCGCTCCACTTTTTCAACTCCTCACGACGACGGGCATAGAGTTCCGCACTTTCGGGAAATACCCGGAACGGATCTTCCGGATCCCCCCCCAGATTGGCTACCGTCGCCGCAAAATCGCCCCCGGCAGCCGAAAGAGGCTGTCCGTGAGTGGATACTTTATTTTCATAATTCACACCTTCGGGACCCACGGCACCTTTACCCATGATCGTCCGACCGATAATCAGCGTAGGAGCATCCGTCGACTGCTGAGCCGTGCGCAACGCACCCCGAATCTGACCGGCATCCTGTCCGTCAATAGTCAGCACATGCCATCCCCAAGCCTGATATTTGGCAGCCACATCTTCCGTGTCCACCTCCTCTACTTTGGTCGAAAGCTGTATGTTATTCGAATCATAGAACATGATGAGATTCGACAGCCCCAGATGACCGGCAATTCGGCCCACTCCCTGCGAAATCTCCTCCTGAATACCTCCGTCAGAAATATAAGCATAGGTCTTATGGGCCATCCACTCGCCGAATCGAGCCACCAGAAAACGTTCGGCAATCGCAGCGCCCAGTGCCATGGCATGGCCCTGACCCAGAGGTCCCGAAGTATTCTCCACGCCATGAGCCAGATCGCGTTCGGGATGCCCGGGCGTTACGGAACCCCATTGACGGAACTGTTTCAGATCCTCTGTCGAATAGAATCCGGCCAAACACAACACACTGTAAAGCATCGGAGACATATGGCCCGGATCCAGAAAGAACCGATCGCGGAAAGGATAGTCCGGACGCTCGGGATCGTAGTTCAAAAATTCGGAAAAGAGCACATTTACAAAATCGGCTCCGCCCATCGCACCGCCGGGATGTCCCGACTTGGCTTTTTCCACCATCGCAGCCGCCAATATTCGGATATTGTCCGCCGCCTTGTTTGTCATGTCTGCCATATAGTTTGATTAAATTGGGATTTTCTTACAAAAATAACATTTCTTTATACAACCGCCCCAATATAGAGCGAAAAAAAGCACGAAAATAAGCACGGTATTGATACCGTGCTTATTACAAATCACATATTCTCATCTATCGGGTTATCCGACCTGTTTGAGTCGAGTGAAAGTAGCCTTCTCCACCTTGCTTTGAGCATAGGGCAAAGTCACCCGGAAACTCCGGCATCCCTCCTGCGAAGGCAGATCGAACATCGTATCCATCATGATCGCCTCGCAAATCGAACGCAATCCCCGAGCACCCAATTTGAACTCGATCGCCTTGTCTACAATGTAATCCAGCACCTCTTCGTCGAACGACAGATCTATTCCATCCAACTTGAACAGACTCACATATTGTTTGATAATCGCATTCTTGGGTTCGGTCAGAATCGAACGCAACGCATCACGGCCCAGAGGCTCCAGATAGGTAAGCACCGGCAAACGGCCTATCAACTCGGGAATCAATCCGAATGACTTCAGATCCTGCGGCATGATATACTGCATCAGATTGTCGCGATCGATCCGCCGTTCGTTCAGCTTGCCATAACCCATTGCGCGGGTATTAAGTCGTTGGGCGATCCGTTTTTCAATACCGTCGAACGCTCCTCCACAAATAAAGAGAATGTTCGATGTATTGACCTGAATATATTTCTGTTCGGGATGTTTACGGCCTCCCTGGGGAGGCACATTCACTACGGTTCCCTCCAAAATCTTCAACAATGCCTGCTGAACCCCCTCGCCCGAAACATCGCGGGTAATCGAAGGGTTATCTCCCTTACGTGCGATCTTGTCTATCTCGTCAATGAAGACAATGCCCCGTTCGGCCAAAGCCACATCGTAGTCGGCCACCTGCAACAGACGCGAGAGAATACTCTCCACATCCTCCCCCACATAACCCGCTTCGGTCAGCACCGTAGCATCCACAATCGTAAAGGGCACTTTCAACAACCGGGCAATCGTACGGGCCAACAGCGTCTTTCCCGTACCCGTTGCCCCCACCATCACGATATTCGACTTATCGATCTCAATTTGGTCGGCCTCCCCCTCTTCTGTGTGCAAAAGCCGCTTATAATGGTTGTAAACGGCCACCGACATGTAACGTTTGGCCGCATCCTGACCGATCACATATTGATCGAGAAATGCCTTGATTTCAACCGGTTTGAGCAACTCTTCCTTCCGTATTTTAGGTGCCCGGGCCGAACGCCGAGCCGGTTTGCTCTCCAACAGCAGTTCGTGGCCGTGTTCGATACACCGGTCACAGATATTAGCTCCGTCCATTCCTCCGAACAATATCTCCACTTCGCTGCGAGGCAGGCCACAGAACGAACAACAATCCATGTTGCCGTTATTCTCCTTCTTTCCCATGATTTTTTTCGCTATTTGACATCCCGTTTGGTGAGCACTTCATCGATCAGACCATATTTCACGGCCGCGGGAGCCGTCATCCAATAATCCCGATCGGCATCCTTCTCGATCTTCTTATAAGGTACTCCGCTATGTTCAGAAATAATTTCGTACAACTCTTTTTTGGTTTGCAAAATCTGACGGGCCGTGATTTCGATATCCGAAGCCTGACCCTCAGCTCCTCCGAGCGGTTGATGGATCATCACCCGGGAATGAGGCAAGGCCGAACGTTTCCCTTTCGTTCCGGCCGTCAACAACACGGCTCCCATACTGGCCGCCAAACCGGTACAGATGGTCGCCACGTCCGAAGCCACCAACTGCATCGTATCGTAGATGCCCAATCCGGCCGAAACAGATCCTCCGGGAGAGTTGATATAGATCTGAATATCCTTCTCCGGATCCACCGACTCCAGAAAAAGCAACTGTGCCTGAATGATATTGGCCGCATCGTCGTAGATGGGCACTCCGAGAAAGATGATACGATCCATCATCAGACGCGAAAACACATCCATCGTGGCCACATTCATCTGACGTTCCTCGATGATCGTCGGCGAAATATAGGAATCGGCTATCGACTGGAAACGATGAAGTTTCAGCGAACTGATCCCTCGACCCAGCGCATATTTCTCAAATTCAGTCTTTTTCATAACATTCGCGAATTAAACAGTTAACTCCACGGGAAGACGATTATAGACAAAATCAATCCCCGTGGAGTCAAATATACGAATAATACGGAAAACCTCCTTCTATCCGCGGTATTTCTCGGTCAGTTTGCCGAACTCTTCCACACTCACGCTCTTTTCACTTACTTTGATCATCGGGGTCAAAGCCTCGACCACCTTGCGTTCGTAGAGTTTTTCGTAAATCTTACGAGATTCTTCCTTGTTCTCCAGAATAGAGTTGGCGTAGTTGGCCAGCATATCGTCGGCCACCGTTCCCATACCGTACTGAGCAAACTGCATCCGTGTAAGGGCCTTGGCCTCTTCCAATGCTTCCTCTTTGGTCACGTTCAGCTCCAACGTCTGGATATAGTGTTTCTGAATAATGTTCCATTTCATCATCTCCACGAATCCGGCGAAATCCTTCTCGATATCCTCCATGGAGAATTTTCCTTCGTTGATCGTGTAGAGCCAACGTTTGAGGAATGCCTCCGGGAGCGTCAGATTCGCTTTTTTCACCAGCATATCGCGCATTTCGAGCAGGAACAGGTAGTCGCTCTCGCGAGCCAGGTCTTTCGAGATCTGGGCATCGATCCACGCATCCAGCTCCTTCTCGTCCTTCACATTCCCTTCCGGGAAGGCCATCTTGAAGAACTCTTCGTTCAACTCCGGTTCGGCGAATTTACGAATCTTGGTAATGGTAAGCTTGAACTCGGGAGCGATCCCGGCCAACTCCTCCTCCTTTACATGGAGGATAGCAGCCCGTTGCGCAGGATTCTTATACAGTTCGTTGATATTGACATCCATCTGGTCGCCGACCTTCTTTCCCAGGAACGGTTTACGCTCCTCTTCGCCCATGCTCACCAAACCTACATAAGCCTCCTCGACCTTCATGGCTTCGCTGTCGAGCGTCACGGTCAGTGCCTCTTCGCCTTCCACCTTCTCCACATCGACCAGACGGCCGAACTTGCCGAGGAAACTTTTGCGATATCCCTCGCGCATCTGCTCGCTCACCTCGATCGTATAGTGAGTCAACTTATCCTTGGCACTCAGTTCGATCTTCACCTCGGGAGAAACACCGAATTCGAAAACAAACTCATGCTCCGTATTGTTCTCGAAATCGAGCGGCTGCTGCCGATCGCTGGGAAGCAAATCGCCGATATGGTTGATCTTCTCCTTTTCGAGATAGTCGAAACAGGCATTCGAAGCCATCTTGTAGGCCTCTTCGGCCACCACACTCCGACGATACATTTTATTGATTATCCCCATGGGTACCATTCCCGGCCGGAAACCCGGGATATTGGCTTTTTTCTTGTACTGACGCAAGGTTTTATCTACCGCATCGTTGTAATCGGCCTCACCCACGGTCACTTTGAGCAGGGAAGTCAGATCGTCCAGGTTTTCTCTTACGATATTCATTTTGCTTGATCTATATATTTATCTTGATCTATATATTATTTTCGTATGTTTCGGAACACCAATCGAGCCCACAAAGATAGTGTTTTTCACCGATACTGCAAATTTTTTCATTTTCAGCATGGTGGGCTTACACAAAACACCTCTTTTTACACACAAGAGAGGACAAATTTCCGGATTTGTCCTCTCTTGTCAGTCGGTGCGGATAAAGGGACTCGAACCCCCACGCCTTTCGGCATCAGATCCTAAGTCTGACGTGGCTACCAATTACACCAT
>CALVFY010000041.1 GCA_944326945.1 uncultured Rikenellaceae bacterium | reverse complement strand
TCCTCACCGACCTTTTCCCACTCCGACATGCTTCCCGGTAACAATTTCCCGACGACCAGTTCCTTTTTCCTCTCTTTTTCGCATAAAAGAAGATACATTCTATCATAATCCGGAGCATCACTCATGTCGCATTTCCTATAAAACAGAATATCCCCTCTTTTCAATGGCGACAACATCTCCTTTTGAATACGAATAGCCCCGTCACAAGCGGGAGCTCCCGGTATGATCAATTGCTCTGTGGATTTAATTCTCGCCCGTCGGGAAAAAAACTCTATCAAATTTTCCTTATACTCCAATTCATACAATGGAATACCTTTCGACCCGAGACAAACATCCTTTTCACATTCACACGAAACCTGATAGTTGAGATTTACATCACTGGCCATCTGCAAATGAGCTCCCGGTTCATAGTGAATATTCTCCAGATCCCGAATCATCTCCGGATCTACCTTACCTACAGGAGTCCACTGTTCGAACATTCCCCCTTCTCCCTCCACCAACCAATGCAGCGAGACTTCGGGCGCATACTGCCTAAACTTCATCAGATTCGACTCGGAAATTCCACTCTGAGTACTGAACGTATTACGCGTAATACCCGAATTTTTATAAAAAGAGTATAACGATATGCCCTGAGACTGGACATATTCCAATATTCTTTGCTTGATAAGCAATTTTATTTGCCTATTTTCTTGTTTAGTCAAAATATTTTGCCTATGTTTGTAATATAACAAACTGTTGCTTTTGCCTCAAAAATACGAAAAAAATATCAAGCGACACACCTCATGCGACAGATCGTCCCTTACCTCGCAGATTTGTCGCAGCTACCACCCCGAGAATATTTTCCGGGGTGGTAGTGTTCAATCCGATACCTTATATCTCTACCAACGCATGTTTTATCGCGTAAACCACCAAATTCGCCGTGTTCTTACAATTCGTCTTGTCGAGAATATTGGCCCGGTGCTTATCCACCGTTCGTTTCGAAATAAAGAGAGTATCCGCAATCTCCTGATTGGATAATCCCTTACAAATCAACAACAGAATCTCCAATTCTCGCTGAGAGAGACTCTCATGGACAAATTCAGAAGAGGGAGCCGACTTCAAACTGCCGACCAGCGTCCTCAACAATTCCTGAGAAAAATAACTTCCTCCCTTGACCACTGTTTGAATCGCAGTAGAGACCTCGTCGATGTCGGAACTTTTCAAAAGAAATCCTTTCACTCCGATCGAAACCATCTTGAAATAGTAATCCTCATCTCCATGCATCGACAAAGTGATGATTTTCAAATCAGGATATTTAGCCAATGCCTTGGCAGCCGCTTCGAATCCATTCATACGAGGCATATCGATATCCAACAACACGACATCAACCTGTAACCGGGGCAATATCTCCAAAAACTCCTCGCCATCGGAAGCTTCCGCCACCACCCGACATCCACAGTAATGCTCCAACAGCCCTTTCAGACCATTCCGAAAAAGGGTGTGATCATCCACCAACACAATGTTATAAACTACCTCCATGGCTGCGTTTTGGATAAGTCTATACGGATCGAAGCACGCATACCCTTACCTTTGGAACTGGAAATGTCACAAGTCCCCTTTAACGAATTGATTCGCGAAGTGATATTCGACAAACCCATTCCCACATCGAGAACTGCAGGCAGATTAAAGCCTTTTCCGTTGTCCGTATATTCCAAGGAAAGAATCTGATTATTATAAAGCAAAATCAAATTAATTTGCGTACCTTCCGAATGTTTGATACTGTTATTGATCAACTCACAAATCACCCGATAGAGAATCACCTCCACATCGGTATCGAACCGTTCGGTTTTCAGATTGGTCGTAAAATTGATCTTGATCTTACTGAGTCCGGTCGATTTGGCAATAAAATTATTGATTCCGCGAGCCAGTCCGAAATCTTTCAGAATATGAGGACTCAGATTGTTTGATATTTCACGCAAACTGCGGATCGCCTCTTCAATCACATAATTCGTATTGTCGATAATCTCCCGGTCGGCTTTCGACTGTTCGCTGCTCTTGCTGAGAGCCGAAAGAGACATCCGGGCCGAGGAAAGCAGCGGACCCAATCCGTCGTGCAACTCTTTCGAAAAACGCAATCGTTCTTTCTCTTCGGTACGCAATACCGTATTGAGAATTCGTTTCTCAGTCAATCGGCGTTGAAAATCGAGCTTATTGATATAATTAAAGATCTTTTTGACATAGAAAACTCCCACTGCAAAACAGAGCGAAGTCAAAACCCCCAGCCAAATAAAAAAATCCTGAGGCAGACGCAACTCCTTATCGGCCACCACCTGATAATACTCTCCGAACCTCGTAAAAGCCATCACCGTAAGGGCTATGGTAAAGAGAATCCAGGAAAAGTTGTATTTAGTGATCCGAGTCAATCGGATAGCGGTTCCAGCAGCCAACAACTGAAGGATGACAGAGATAATCAACAGGATTTGCAATACCATAATTTCAGCGTTTTAAAAGGCTCATAACAAGGAAAAAAACGTTACGGATACCGGTACTGAAAAATCAACAACGATGCCGTGAATGATAGCAACAAAGATAAAATTTTTTCCCGAAAACTGTGCGATCACCGGCAAAGTTGTATCCATGGTCGTAGCACCTCCGGCGCAAATCGGAGCCAACGGTCCGAATAAGCGAACCAAAACCGGAGCCAATGTCAAGGCGACCAATTCCCGCAGTATATTTGATATCAGAGAGATCGTACCCAATGCGACTCCACTGCTCTGACTGATCAAAATACTCGAAAGAGAATAGTATCCGAATCCCGATCCAACCATCAGGCACTGAGTCAGAGTGCGATCTCCCACACAGGGACTCAACAAAGCAACCCCCACCCAGGTCCCTAAAACAGTAGCGACCGGAACCCATAATATTTTCAATCCTCCTGTACGCAATCGACGAAGTATGTCTCCTTCATCACCCACCGAAATACCCACCAAAAACATCAACAGATAGAGAACCCACACAGACCCCCGATCGGCAAGCCTCGTCAAAAAGGGCAAAACAGTACTTCCTTCCGGTTCCGCCGCCACATAAACGACAACGACTCCTACCAAAATTCCGAATAAAAAAGAGAGGACTATCTTCAGACTATCGCCCGACCCACCCGATTTAACTGCCTTTTCCGCATCATTGTCATCAATCGTCTCCATTCCCTGTCCTTTCTCTCCAAAAAAACGGGAATAAACGATCTTCGCCCCAAACAAACTACCCAACAGCGCCCCTGCGGCAATGACAAATGCCTCCAGACCCAAAGCAGGAAAATTTTCGATCACCTCCCGATTACTCCCTACCGAAAAACCCATACAAAATAGCAACAGACAGATGACCGGTAAAATCAAATGTCCCACCATCCGAATCGGAAACCGACGGCCACGCATCAGAGAACCCAATGCCACGCCACAAAACATAATCGAGAGTATCAAAAACATAATATAATCATTAACCGATCCATAAAAAAAGCCGTCTTTTTACAGACAGCTTTTTTTACCATAGCCAGATCGGTATTTCACCGAACATTATTTAACGGAACCGCCGAAACGTTTCTCTTTGATACGTGCTTTCTTACCGGTCAGGTCACGCAGATAGTAGATACGTGCACGACGCACAACACCCACTTTATTCACTTCGATGTGGTCGATATGAGGCGAGTAGAGCGGGAAAATACGTTCTACACCTACACCATTAGACACTTTGCGGATAGTGAACATCTTGGTCACACCCCGACCTTTGATCTGGATCACGACGCCGCGGAAACTCTGCAAGCGCTCCTTGTTACCCTCGACGATCTTGTAGGTAACAGTGATCGTATCGCCACTCTTGAAAGAGGGAACCTCTTTTTCGGGCCACATGGAAGCCTCGGCGATCCTGATTAAATTCTCCTTATTCATGATTCATTGATTAAATTAAAGTGCGGAATATTACGGACTCCTGCGTTCTCATAAGAGATTCCTACACGTGGGATGCAAAGGTAAGACCTAATTTTAAGAAAACCAAACATTTTTTAATTTTCGAGCGATTCTTTCGTATCTTTGCACGCATATGCCGCCTCTTGCGGAGGTGGAATCACACCACTTATTGAATCAGAAAATGAAAAAACCGTTGATTTTTGTAACAAACGACGACGGAGTGGGCGCCAAAGGGCTTCGCTATGCCGAACAGATAGCACTCAAATTCGGACGGGTTGTCGTAATCGCCCCGGAACGTCCGCAATCGGGTATGGCCCATGCCATCACCATGTCGCGTCCATTATATTTGCGCAAGGTGAAAGAGGCCGAAGATTTGATCGTATATGCGTGCGACGGAACCCCGGTAGATTGCGTGAAGATGGGATTCGATTACCTGTTTGCCGAAGAAAAACCGATACTTACTATTTCCGGAATCAACCACGGATCCAATTCTGCCATCAGTGTCATCTACTCAGGAACCATGGGGGCCGCCATCGAAGCCAGTTTCTATGGAGCCCCTTCCATCGGACTCTCCCTGATAGATCCCGATCCCCAGGCCGATTTCGAAGCAGCCGCCCATTACGGAGAACAGATCGTAACAGAGGTGCTGAAATCCAATATGGAATTACCACTCTGTCTGAATGTAAATATCCCGGCCGTTCCGAAAGACCAAATCCAGGGAATTCGGGTTTGTCGTCAGAACCGAGGATACTGGAAAGAGGAGTTCTTCTGCCGTCAGGATCCCCGGGGCCGCGACTATTTCTGGTTGACGGGAAACTTCTTTAACGAAGAACCCGAGGCAACCGACACCGACGAATGGGCTCTGGCTCATAATTATATTTCAGTCGTGCCCATACAGGTCGATCTGACCAATTACGAACAGGTCGGAAAATTGAAAAAGATCATTCGATAATCTCTTCCTGCAAATAAAACACGACGCAAGATATGAAAAGAGTGGGGAAGCTATTTTCCCCACTCTTTTCATATCTTCTCGAGCCAGTTTCTATTCGAATTCGATGATATAAGGCATACGAGCCTGCACACCCTGTTGAGAAAGCATGGTCTTCAAATAACTGTACTGACGGAACGTATCACCCATTTCACTCTCCATCCGCGACTGACGAATATTACTCAATGAACGGAGAAGCACCATAAACGAATCCTCCCGATCCAGCTCCTGAACCACCCGGAAATCCTCGCCCACACCGGCCCTGTCGGCAGCCAGCAGAATAGCATCCTTCAATCCGCCGAAACCGTCGATCAACCCGATCCTCAAGGCATCGACACCCGACCATACACGTCCTTCGGCAATCTTATCCACCTCCTCTACAGAGAGGTTACGTCCTGCGGCCACATGTCCCACAAACGTATTGTACACTTTTTCGATCTGATCCATCATATAGAGGCGTTCTCCCAGACTCAATCCCCGGAAAGGCATTCCCATATCGGCCGAAGGATTGGTCTTGACCACATCCACCGTAATACCCAACTTCTCACGCAAACCCTTCTCCGCATTGAACAACAAACCGAACACGCCGATCGAACCGGTAATGGTACTCTTGTCGGCCAGAACAATATCGGCCGGACAGGAGAGATAATATCCTCCGGAGGCAGCCGTACCTCCCATCGAAACGATAACCGGCTTCTCCTGGCGGAGCAACTCCACCTCACGCCACATCACCTCAGCGGCCAAAGCGCTCCCCCCGGGCGAATTCACCCTCAAAACCACAGCTTTCACATCATCGTCCTGACGTACCCGGGCCAATTTGGCGGCAATCGTAGCCCCACCGATCTTATCATCGACACTCTCTCCGTCAATAATCTCTCCATCGGCATACACAATCGCTACCACGTTATCCGATACTTTATGTGACATCGGCTTCATGGCCCCGATATATTCGGAGAGAGTCACCAAATTGGGAACCTCATCCGATTCGGGATCATTCCCTGTCAACTCGTTCAAAACCGATATCATCTGATCCATATACACCAGACTGTCCACCACTCCCTTTTCAAGGGCTATTTCGGGCGTACGCAGCATCAATTCAGAAGCATATCGTTGCAAATCGGACGAATCAATTCCACGAGAAGCGGCGATCTCTCCGACCAATTCCCCCCAAATACTACCCGTGAGCCGCTCCATCTGCAGACGATTCTCGGAACTCATCCGGTCCATGATAAAAGGCTCCACGGCGGCCTTGAATGTACCATGACGCAACACCTCGGGTTGCACTCCCAACTTATCGAGCAATCCCTTATAGAACATCACATTGGAAGCCATACCCTGCCACATGATCCCTCCTTCGGGATTCATATAGATCTTGTCGGCCACCGAACAAAGATAATAGTCGCGCTGAGTGTAGACCTCATTATAACTGACAATAAATTTGCCCGACTCCTTAAACCGCAACAAAGCCGCCCGCAACTCCTCGATATTGGCCAAAGAGACCGCCCCCCAGCCGGGATTCAAGTAGATTCCTTCGATATTGTCGTCCACGGCCGCATTATCGATCGCATCGACACATTGAAGAATCGTGTTGGAAGTTTTCATGCGAAAATTACCGAAATCGATCGATCCCAGCGGAGACACCACCGGAGCATCGGTGATCGCTTCCGCCAGATCTATCTTCAATACGGTTCCCGATCCAATCACGGGACCACTGCCTCCGGAGGCCAATCCTATCATAAAGCCCATCATCACAATCATACCCAACATCCACACCAGAACATTGGCTACGACAAATGCTAACAACGAGGCGAGAAATGTTTTGAAAAAATTCATAATCAATCGTTTTTTATCTGTTTTTTCACTTTCACACTCCTGTAATGATCAAAAAACAAAATTAACCATTTTTTCGAGGATTTCCTCTTTTCCCGACGTGAACCCTCTCTTACATACATATTATAAAACGAAAAACGTATCTTTGCACACAAAACCAAATCGCCACACACATGACACAACAACAAGTAACGGAACTATTGCGTACAATCGTACATCCCGAAACGGGTACGGATATCGTATCCTCGGGTATGGTAGAGCGTGCGGAGGCCTCATCGGATAAAATATCGATCACGCTGGCCTTTCCAAAAGGACGCGACCCGTTTGCAGCCTCGATCAAACGACAGATCCTGGAGCAAATCACGAACCGCGATCCCTCTCTCGAAGGTAAAATTACAGTAATCGTCAAGGAAGCCGCACCGAAAAAACCGAGCCCCGCTCCCGAAAAAAAGAATGCGGCCGACCAAATCAAACGCGTAATTGCCATCGCCTCCGGAAAGGGAGGGGTAGGCAAATCGACCGTTACGGCCAATCTGGCAGTGGCGCTGACTCGTCTCGGATACAAAGTGGGAGTACTGGATGCGGATATCTACGGTCCGTCCCAGCCGCAGATGTTCGGAGTAGAGGGGTATATGCCTCCTGCCGTCAAAGAGGGAGAGGAAGAGTTGATGATTCCGGCCGAAGCCTATGGCGTAGAGATCATGTCGATCGGATTCTTCATTGCACCGACCGATGCACTGATCTGGCGAGGACCGATGGCAACCAATGCACTGAGACAGATGATCCATCAGACTCGTTGGGGAGCATTGGATTTTCTGCTGATAGACCTTCCTCCCGGTACGGGCGACGTACACCTGACCATCCTACAGGAGTTGAAAGTAAACGGTGCGATCATTGTCAGCACCCCTCAACAGGTGGCATTGGCTGATGTGGTACGGGGAATTCAGATGTTCCGGGCGCCCAAAATCGAAATACCTATCTTGGGTATTATTGAAAATATGGCCTGGTTCACTCCGGCCGAACTGCCCGAAAACCGATATTACCTCTTTGGTAAAGGCGGAGCACAGGCACTGGCAGCCCGGGAGGGAATCACCCTGTTAGGACAAATTCCAATTATTCAATCCGTGATGGAGGGGTCGGAAAACGGGCAACCCGTGGCATCAGAAGATTCTTTATCAAGCAGTTACTATCTGGAAGCGGCAAGAGAGACCGCACAGAAAAGCGGATTGTAAAACAGGAAGTGTTGATAATTGGACAAGGAAAGAGGAAGAATGATGTTGATAACCGAGTCAAAAGGTGTCGATAAAAAAAGAAAGATTCACATGATTTTTGTTTGGAGAAGAGAAAACGAAAACGGTATAAGCAAGCGAAAGAAAAATCCTAACAGAAAAAATGAAAAAGAATCAGCTGGATATCGACTGAAAAACCAGCGGAATTGTCAACAAAATTTACCATGTCAATATGTTGATAACAGTTATCATTAGATGTTAACAACCACACCAAACAATTAGCAATCAAAGAAAAAAGGATTTATAACACGGTTGATAAAAAAATATAACTATCTTTGATTGACGTCCTGCCAAAGTTGCTAACATTATTGACGACTATTATTATTCTTTTTTTCTGAAAAATTTCAAAAGATAAAAAACAAAAAGAAAAAATGAGTGTGGATATCCAAAAAGGGTTTGTCGATCAGGAGGTCGATCCGACGCTCGATCTGGTTCAGGAGATACAACGCCTGAAACAGGAGAAAAAAGCGGTTATATTGGCGCACTATTATACTACGGGTGACGTTCAGGATATCGCCGATTTCGTCGGTGATTCATTGGCCCTTTCACAACAGGCGGCTCGTACGGATGCCGAAATCATTCTGTTTGCAGGCGTTCATTTCATGGCCGAAACTGCCAAAGTGCTCTCTCCCGAAAAAAAGGTATTGATCCCAGATCTTAATGCCGGTTGTTCGTTGGCCGAATCTTGTCCGGCCGATCGTTTTGCTGCCTTTCGTGCAGCCTATCCGGATCACAAGGTGGTCGCTTATGTGAATACGACGGTGGAAATGAAAGCACTGACCGATGTGACCTGCACCTCATCCAATGCCGTAGATATCGTAAACTCTTTTCCTAAGGAGCAAAAATTGATTTTTGCCCCGGACCGCAACCTGGGCAATTACATTAAAAGTGTAACCGGAAGAGAAAATATGGTGTTGTGGGATGGGGCTTGCCATGTCCACGAAGAGTTTTCCGTGGAACGTCTGGCTGCGTTGAAACGGGAACATCCTCAAGCTAAAGTGTTGGCTCATCCGGAATGTAAGGCTCCTGTATTGCTTTTGGCCGATTTTGTGGGAAGTACGGCCGCTCTGTTAAACTTTTGCGGACGCGACGACGCTCGGGAGTATATTGTAGTGACGGAATCGGGTATTTTACATAAAATGAAGCAGCAATATCCCGACTGCACTTTCATTCCGGCTCCTCCGATGGATGCTTCTTGCGGATGTAACGATTGTGCTTTTATGAAACTGGTAAATTTGCGTAAGATCTACCTTACATTGAAGTACGAATTGCCGGAAATCGTGATCGACGAAGAGGTCAGAAAGCAAGCCGAACGTTCGATTCGAGCCATGCTTGATCTTTCCAAATAGTCATATGATGCTCCTGTTCAAAATAAAACGGAGTAGGAAGATATTTTGGGAAATTTAGTTACTTTTGTAAGATCTGACTGGAAAAGGTAGAACACAATCAACTGATTGTGTTTGAATTATTTTTTGTTTGATTTTTAACATCGAAAACTTTATATGAGAAAACTACTGTTATCTGTGACGGCTGCTCTTTTGTTGTGGGGGGGCCGTGTGAGCGCCGACGAGGGAATGTGGTTATTACCCTATCTGCAAAAGATGAATATCAAGGATATGAAGGCTAAAGGTTTGAAGCTTTCGGCTCAGGATATTTATAACCTGAATGGCAATGCGATCAAAGATGCGATTGTTATTTTCGGGCGTGGATGTACGGGAGAGATCGTTTCGCCGGAGGGATTGTTGCTGACCAATCACCACTGCGGTTTTGGTGCCATCCAACAACACAGTTCCGTGGAACACGACTATTTGAAGAACGGTTTCTGGGCTATGAACCGGGACGAGGAGATTCCTACGCCGGGATTGACGGTGACTTTCATTCGTGAGATCGTGGATGTTTCCGATCGGATTCTTCCTCAACTCAATGACAAGATGACGGAAAAGGAGCGTAAAAATAAGATCGAGGAGTTAAGCAAGGCTATTGTTAAGGAGAAGGTACCCGAAGGTTCGACGCGAGAGGCGATCGTGAAAGATTTTTTCGGAGGAAATCAATATTTGATGTTTGTGGTCGAGGTCTATCCTGATGTGCGTCTGGTGGGAGCTCCTCCCATGTCGATCGGTAAATTCGGCGGGGATACGGATAACTGGATGTGGCCGCGTCATACGGGCGATTTCTCGATGTTTCGGGTCTATTCCGATGCCGAAGGTCGTCCGGCCGAATATTCAAAGGATAATGTGCCTTATAAAGCTCCGAAACATTTGGATATTTCTCTCAAGGGGTATAAACCCGGTGATTTCGCCATGATTATCGGCTTTCCCGGTTCCACGGAGCGTTATATGACCTCTTATGAGATCGATCAGACGATGCAGGTGGATAATCCGAATCGGATTTTGATTCGCGGTGAGCGGCAGAAACTGCTCATGGAGGATATGATGGCCAGTGATAAGGTGAGGATTCAGTATGCATCCAAGTATGCTTCTTCGTCGAATTATTGGAAAAATTCGATCGGCATGAATCGTGGGTTGGCCAAACTGAATGTACGTGCCAAGAAGGTGGAGATTGAAAGCCGTTTCCGTGAATGGATTGGGGCTGATCCTGCCCGTAAGGCAAAATATGGTGAGGCTCTTCCTCTGATCGAGGAGGCCGTAAGGGAGCGTATTCCGGCCATGAAGACGCGCCAGTATCTTTCAGAGGCTTTTTTGCGGGGGACAGAGATTGTCGGTTTGGCTCGTATCGGACGTTCTTTGTTGCGGGCCGACAGTACGAAACTCGATGCAAAAATGCTCGAAGAATTGAAGAAAGAGAGTGCTGAGATTTATAAGGACTATAATATGCCTACTGATCGCAAAGTGGCCAAAAAGATGTTTGCCTTGGTACGTGATTCGCTTGCCAAGGAAGATTTGCCTTCCGTGTATGGCTATATCGAGGATCATTTTGCCTCTTCGGCTGCCAATCAAGGTGAAATTCCGGCCGATATAGAGCAGTATGTGGATTATCTGTATGATCAGTCGCTCTTTGCTACTCAAGGTAAATTTGAGTCCTTTCTGGCCAATCCTGATATGGAAACTTTAAAGAAGGATCCGGCTTTCATATTGGCAGGTTCTGTGATCGATGCCTATAATAAAACGGCTCCGATTGTGGTGAAAGCTGCTGAAAAATTTGGGCGTGGTCATCGTCTTTTTATTGCCGGGTTGATGGAGATGGATCCGGATAAGAAGTTCTATCCGGATGCCAATTTCACGATGCGTCTGACCTATGGACAGGTGTTGCCCTATCGTCCTCAAGATGGGGTGATTTATGACTATTATACGACCTTGGATGGGGTGATTGCCAAGGAGGATCCCAAGAATCCTTATGAATTTACGGTACAACCTCGATTGAAAGAACTCAATGCCAAGAAAGACTTCGGTCCCTATGCTGAAAATGGGGTACTGCATGTGGCTTTCCTGAGTAACAATGATATTACGGGGGGAAATTCCGGGAGTCCCATTATGAATGCCAAAGGAGAACTGATCGGACTTGCCTTCGATGGAAACTGGGAGGCAATGAGTGGGGATATTGCTTTTGAACCGGAATTACAGAGAACGATTAGTGTCGATATTCGGTATGTGTTGTTCATTATTGATAAATATGCCGGAGCTGGATATTTGATTGATGAAATGACCCTGAAAAAATAGATTATTTTAATTATAAACCACTGTTTATGAGTGAGTTAATTAATAGAGTGACGGGCGAAGAAAAGTCCTTGAACTTTTTGGAAGAGATTATCGAGGAGTCGATTAAAAAGGGGGAGAAACGGATTTTGACTCGTTTCCCGCCTGAACCCAACGGCTATCTGCATATAGGTCATGCCAAGAGTATTTGCTTGAATTTCGGTTTGGCAAGAAAATATGGTGGAGCGACAAATTTGCGTTTCGATGATACGAATCCCGTTAAGGAAGATGTGGAATATGTCGATTCCATTAAGGAAGATGTACATTGGTTAGGCTTCGATTGGGCTGGAGAACACTATGCTTCAGACTATTTCGATCAACTTTATGAATGGGCTGAAGAGTTGATTCGTAAAGGTAAAGCCTACGTGGATGATCAGACTCAGGAGGAGATTCGTCAGGGCCGCGGAACGGTTACAGTTCCTGGTACTCCCAGTCCCTGGCGTGACCGTTCGGTTGAGGAGAATCTCGATCTGTTTCGTCGGATGCGGGCCGGAGAGTTCCCCGATGGAGCAAAAGTATTGCGTGCCAAGATCGACATGGCCCATCCCAACATGTTGATGCGTGACCCGATCATGTATCGAATCATCCATACGGAACACCATCGAACGGGAAACAAATGGTGTATCTATCCTATGTATGATTATGCTCACGGACAGAGCGACTCGATTGAAAAAATTACTCATTCGATCTGTACTCTGGAATTTGATGTTCACCGTCCCTTGTATGATTGGTTTATTCAGGAATTGGGCATTTTCCCCAGCCATCAGTATGAATTTGCACGGCTGAATCTGACCTATACGATGATGAGTAAGCGTAAACTACTGCAACTTGTTCAGAATAAGGTCGTTATGGGTTGGGATGATCCTCGTATGCCGACTATTTGCGCTCTGCGCCGTAAGGGGTATACTCCCGAATCGGTACGTGCTTTTGCTGAACGAGTCGGAGTTGCCAAGCGCGATAATGTGATTGATTTGAGTCTGTTGGAATTCTGTGTACGTGAGGATTTGAATAAGGTGGCCGAACGCCGTATGGCAGTGGTTAATCCCCTGAAGGTGGTGATTACGAACTATCCGGAAGGAAAAACAGAACAGAGACAATGTATCAATAATCCGGAAAATCCAGATGCAGGTACTCGTTTGGTTCCGTTTTCTCGAGAGATCTATATCGAACGGGATGACTTTATGGAAGAACCGCCTAAAAAATATTATAGACTTTCTCCAGGAAAAGAAGTTCGCCTGCGTTATGCTTATCTGATTAAATGTGAGGAAGTTATAAAAGATGGTAAGGGGGAGATCGTGGAACTTCGTTGTACTTACGATCCGATGTCCGGAGATGGATCCTCTTCGGACGGACGTAAGGTGAAGGGGGTGATTCATTGGGTATCGGTTCCTCATGCCGAAAAAGTTGAACTTCGTCTTTTCGATACCCTCTTCACTAAAGAGGATCCTGACGATGTAGAAGAAGGCAAGACTTTTATTGATTATCTGAATCCCAATTCCATGATTATTAAAACAGGATATCTGGAACCTTCTTTGAAAGAAGCAAAGGTTGGTGATAAGTTCCAATTTGAACGAGTCGGGTATTTTTGTATGGATAAAGATTCCACTTCATCTTTACTGGTCTTTAATCGTACGGTAGGGTTAAAGGATTCGTGGGCTAAGATGCAGGGGAAATAAAAGTTTTCTAAGGATCCTAAAAAAGGACGACTAATTTAGTCGTCCTTTTTTGTGTTTGTATTTTTTGTTCCACGTGGAACAAATTTGTTGTTATCTTCCGAAATATATTAAAAGGACGTTGATGTCGGATGGAGAGACTCCGGGGATTCGGGATGCTTGGCCAATGGTGGCGGGACGGATCCGGGTCAATTTTTGTCTGGACTCAATAGATAACGAAGTGAGTGTATGAAAATCAAACCCGTCTGGAATGCGTATGTTTTCCAGACGTAATAATTTGTCGGCGACAAATCGTTCCCGTTCGATGTAGCCTTTGTATTTGATTTGAATTTCGGCCTCTTCTATAATTTCATCCGTGAATGCATTGCTTTGGATGAATGTTCCGAGAGTAGATGGAAGAGTTTTGATTAGTCCTTTTAAGGTGACTTCGTTTCTTAGAAGGATGTCGTACAGCTTACGTCCTTGTGTTAGGGGTGTGGAATTGATCGATTTTAAATAGTCCTGTAAATCGGCTGGAGTGATACTTAATTCGTGAATGTAGTTTTTGAGCGATTCTACGAGCGATTTTTTTTGCCTGAAAATATCATATCTTTTTTGATTTGCTAAGCCTATTTTGTATGAAATGGGTGTTAATCGCAAATCTGCATTGTCTTGTCTTAGTAAAATACGATATTCTGCTCGACTTGTAAACATTCTGTATGGTTCGTCTACTCCTTTAGTGACGAGATCATCGATCAAGACGCCAATATAGGATTCATCCCGACGAAGTACCAATGCTTCTTTTTGATTTAATTTTAGATGAGCGTTGATACCTGCCATTAAACCCTGTGCGCCGGCCTCTTCATAGCCGGTGGTACCATTGATTTGCCCGGCAAAATAGAGATTTTCTACCCGTTTGGTTTCAAGTGTATGGTAGAGTTGTGTGGGAGGAAAATAGTCGTATTCGATGGCGTAGCCGGGGCGATAGAGCTGGACATGCTCCAGACCTTTGATTTTTTGTAAGGCTTCGATCTGAATTTGCCAGGGGAGAGAGGAGGAAAATCCGTTCAGATAGTATTCATGAGTGGTTGTTCCTTCTGGTTCAAGAAAAAGTTGATGACTCTCTTTTTCGGCAAAAGTACGTAATTTGTCCTCGATACTGGGGCAATAGCGTGGTCCGATTCCTTGAATAATGCCTTGAAAAAGCGGAGAATCGCCGAAGCCTTTGCGTAATGTTTCGTGTACTTCGGGCGATGTATAGACTAAATAACAAGGCAGTTGATCTTTTACAGGCTCTATTTCCGGTAAAAAAGAGAATTTGGAGGGTTCTGAATCTCCGAATTGAGGTTCCAATTGATCGAAATCAATACTTCTTGCGTCGAGTCGAGAGGGGGTTCCGGTTTTCATTCTTCCCGCTTCGAATCCTAAGGCAACCAGTGATTCTGTCAATCCGTGTGAACTGGCATCTCCCGATCTACCTCCTTCTGCATGTGTTCTGCCTATGTGCATCAGTCCATTCAGAAAGGTGCCATTCGTTAAAATGACCGCTTTTGCTTTAAATTCGACTCCCATTCTGGTTCGGACTCCATATACCTGGTATTGGTATTTTTCCGTTTCTTGACGATTGAAAGAGTTGTTTTTATCTGTTTTTTCCGTCAATAATTCGGTTACGGCATCTTGCCAGAGATATAGATTATCGATATTTTCGAGAATTTGTCGCCATTCTTCGCAAAATTTTTGTTTGTCGCATTGTGCCCGTGGACTCCACATGGCCGGACCTTTCGATCGGTTCAGCATCCGGAATTGGAGAGTTGTCCGATCAGTGACGATTCCCATATATCCTCCCATGGCATCGATTTCCCGTACGATTTGTCCTTTGGCGACTCCTCCCACAGCCGGGTTGCAGGACATGCTGGCAAATTTGGTCATATCCATCGTCACCAATAGGGTGGAAGAACCCAAATTGGCTGCTGCTGCTGCCGCTTCACATCCGGCATGTCCTCCCCCTACGACGATAATATCATATTCGAGTTTCATTTTGTTTTAATTATTTCCGGACGACGAGCCAGGTAGAAATTCTCCTTTCCGCGCATTATTTTTGCTTCTGATTCGCTTTTATCTCCATAGCCACACAGATGTAATACACCGTGTATAATGACACGTTGCATCTCTTCGCGAGGGGTGACTTCGTATCGGGATGCGTTATCGGCAACGGTATCTACGCTGATAAACAGATCGCCACTCACGATACCCTGTTCCTTGTCGTCGTAGTCAAAGGTGATGATATCGGTATAATAGTCGTGGTTCAGGTATTGTCTGTTCACTTCCAGCAGACAGGGATCCGAACAGAAGATAATGGATATGTTTCCTGGTTTAAGTCCTTCGTTTTCAATGGTTTGCTTGATCCATTGCGAGGTGATTCGCTTACCTGTATAACGGTATGAACATCCTTGTGTGTAATAATTTATAGCCATATAATTCAGTAAATCAGCGTCTTAACCAGGATTCCGGATTCAGGTTCTGGGTTTCTTTCCAGATTTCGAAGTGCAACATACAATCGTCGTCGTTATCGCTATCCGGAATATGTCCGATGATCTGCCCAGTTGTCACTTTATCGCCCGTTTTAACCTGTACAGAGGCTAAATTGGAGTAGACCGTAATGAAGTTGCCATGACGGACCATGACGTTGTTATTTAGCCCTTGGAAGAAGAATATGCGGGATACGGTACCTTCGAAAACACAATGGACGGCAGCACCTCTTTCTCCGGCGATATTCACCCCCTTATTATTGATCGTAAGCCCTTTTTGGGTGGGATGGGTATGTATGCCGTGGCGGTCGATGATCACGCCTCCCCGTATGGGATAAGGCAAACGTCCCATGTTTTGGTCGAAACGTCCCGAAAGTTCGAAATCTGCCTGTTTTTGGGCGGCACTTCGTGGTGTTGTTTTTGATTTACGGGCTTCTTCGGCAATGATTCGTTGGATTTGTTGCTGGGCCCGTTCGATCTGGGCTTTTTTCGTACGTAATTCGCGTGAAATCTTGCTCTCTTTTGCCTTTAATTGGGTGACTGCACCCCGATATTGGCTTTCATCTTTTCCTAACGAGGCGAGTTCTTTTGTGCGACTGTTGCGTGTTTGGTCGAGTTGAGCACGTTGGGTGTCGAGAGCCGATATTTCATTGGAGAGGTATTTCGATACGGAATCGATCTCTGCGGCCTTGACTTCGCGCATATGGTTGTATCGTCGCATGAAGGCGATTCTGCGGGTGGCGTCGTTAAAGTCTTTTGAGGCGAAGAGAAAGACCAGAAAATTATTGAGTTTATAGTTCTTGTAGGCGGAGTAGATCATGGCGGCATAATCCGCCTTGAGTTTGTCGAGTTGGGCGGTGAGTATCTTTACCGTATCGTTTTTCCCTGAGATATCGTTGTTGATCAGATCGATCTGTTTTTCGAGAGAACTGATGATGTTTTTTCGGTTACGGATACGCGATTGGATCAGTTTCAGTTGACTTTGGGTCATTTGCTGATCCTTGCGGGTTTTATTCAGCAATTGGGTATTGATTCGGATCTCCTCTTCGGCCCGACGTATTTGTTCCCGTAGTGATTCTATGTTTTGTGCTGCGACGTTTCCGGCTCCCAACACCAAACACAACAGTATGCAGAGTCGTTTGATCATTTTCCTTCGATCAGTTTAAATCTTTCAGCGATTTGTTCGGCATTATATCCTCTTTCGAGAGCCTTTTTCCAGTAGACTGAAGCCATAAAATAGTCTTTCAATTCATAGAGGATATCGCCATAATGGATCAATAGTTCGGCACTGTTGCTCCGGTCTAAAGAGATGGCCTGTTGCATGATTTTTTTGGCTTCGGCGTATTGTCCGAGTTTATAACAGGCCCAGGCATAGGTATCCAGATAGGTAGGGTTTCCCGGGGAGAGTTCCGTAGCCCGACGAGCCATCTCCAATGCTTTTTCCAGTTGCTGATCACTGGTGCTGAGGAAATAACTGTAATTGTTTAATACCATGGAATTGGTACTGTCGGCCCGAAGAGCTTTTTCGTAGTAGGTATAACTCTTTTTTGTCTGATTTTTCTGATGAAAAGTATCGCCCATGATTCCGTACACAACACTACGGAGCGAGTCGTCGGTGGTATGTTTCAGTGCGTTTTCATAGGATTTCATTGCTTGGGTCTCCTGTTTGAGAAAGGCGAGAATCGAACCGTGACGAATGTATAGTTCCGCGTTCTTCGGAAAATGGCTCAAGGCTTCTGCTGCATATTTCGATACTGAATCGGGACGTTGCAGATAGGCTTCGATATCGAGGATGATATTGTAGGCGTCCAGATTGACCGAATCTTTGATGTGTGTTTTGTAGAGCTTCAGAGCTTCCTCCGTACTGCCCGAAGCGATCAGATGGTCTGCATATAATTTGAGTATGCGATAGTCTTTCGGATATTTAATCAGTAAAGTAGATGCCAGATCGTTCATCTGGAAATAATGATCCCGATAGAAAGGTATGTCGCTGGTCAACTCCTCGAAAAAGGCGATTTTAGTTTCAACGGGGACATCATCCAAGTTGAACAGTTGTTTGGCTGTGGCCATGAAATTGATATTATCGCCTTTTTGCTTGTAGTAGTTATTCATGGCTCCCAGTACATTGGCGCTGGTTGGATTGAGAGCCAAAGCCTTGTCGTAGCATACGGAGGCTAACGAATCTTTTCCCTTGGCGGCATATAGTTCGGCCAATACCAGATAGTTTTCCTCCTTATAGGGAAAATCCCGAATCAGAGCCTTGCTTTCGGCGATAGCTTTGTCGTAGAGTTTGACTTGGATGAGCAGTTGGAGCTTCATGTCAGCCAATTCCTCCACTCTACCCAGTCGGTTTTCTGCCGAATCGAGCAGGGAAATAGCCGTGAAGGGTTGGCGATTCTGTTCGTAAAGGGCAGCCAACATCCGGTAATTTTCCGGATTATGGGGAGCTTCTTGGGTAAGCCGTTCGTAGATATCCTGTGCTTTTCCATACTCCTTGTTGACCACCATCAGTCGGCCCAACTGGCTTTGGTACCACAAATTTGTCGTATCCAGCCGATTGGCTTGCAAACTATATGTTAAGGCTCGTGCCGGGTCGATGCCGATCAATGCATTGGCGGCTTCGTAGTAAGATGGAGCGTGTGTGGAGTCGGCGGCGATGGCTTTGTCGAAGATCTTTACGGCACCTTCTGCATCGCCATAAAGCATGCCTCTTTTCATTCCCTCCGTGTAGTAGAAAGTGGGCAACAACTTTCCGCTATATCCAGCCTCTTCGGGAGTGAATCGGTCGGGAACACTCTTTTGCGGCCGGAGACCACAAGAGAGTACCGACATGCCAACTATTATGATATAAAGCGCCTTCAGACCCCTCATCCTCCTCCTCTTTTTTGTTTTCCGGTTTTAAAGAACCGATTCGAACTGTTGCAGGAAACGTATGTCGTTTTCGAAATAAAGTCTCAGGTCTTTCACTCCGAATTTGAGCATGGCGATTCGTTCGACACCCATACCGAAAGCGAATCCGCTATATTTATGGCTGTCGATTCCCGAGGCTTCGAGTACATTCGGGTCGACCATTCCGCAACCCATGATCTCCAACCATCCGGTTCCTTTGCAGACATTGCATCCTTTGCCACCGCACAGGTTACACGACACGTCCACTTCGGCCGACGGTTCCGTGAAGGGGAAGTAGGACGGACGCAGACGGATACGGGCATTCTCTCCGAAACACTCCTTTGCAAAGTAGAGGATCGACTGTTTCAGATCGGCAAATGAAACATGTTCGTCGATATAGAGTCCTTCTACCTGATGGAAGATACAGTGGGCCCGGGCAGAGATGGCTTCATTTCGGAATACGCGTCCCGGACAGATCACGCGGATAGGAGGTTTTTGATTCTCCATCGTGCGGACCTGAATGGAACTGGTATGGGTTCGAAGCAGTATATCGGGATTCTTTTCGATAAAGAATGTGTCTTGCATATCGCGAGCGGGGTGTTCGGGCGGGAAATTCAGTGCCGAGAAGACATGCCAATCGTCTTCGATTTCCGGTCCTTCGGCTACGGTATAGCCCAATCTCGAAAAAATGCTGACAATCTCGTTTCTTACCAGTGAGATAGGATGACGCGTACCCAGCGGATCATTCGATCCGGGACGTGTCATGTCTTCCACGGTTTTCTGATTTTCAGGTTGCTGTTCAGCCTGTTGTTTAAGCTCGTTCACTCGTTCCAATGCACGCGTTTTGAGCTGGTTGAGTTTTTGTCCCAATTCCCGCTTCATTTCGGGAGCTACGGCTTTGAACTCTTCCAGCAGGGCATTGAGTTCGCCTTTTTTACCGAGCACCTTGATCCGGAACTCTTCGATTTCGGCCGATGCTTTCGGTTTGAACTCCTCTACACGGCGGAGCAGGTCGTTTATTTTTTCGATCATTTTTTGTTATTTTGAGCTTTATACCTACTTTTATCCCAGTTTAACAGGCAAAGTTAAGAAAATTTGCGGATGATACGCATCAAAATAGCATTAATCCTTTTGTTTTTGTTTTCCGTAGTGGGATTGCAGGCCCAACGAGTGGGGCTGGTACTTAGTGGAGGAGGTGCTAAGGGACTTTATCATATCGGTGTGATTCGTGCGTTGGAAGAGAATGGAATTCCGATCGATTATGTGGCGGGAACCTCCATGGGTGCTATCATAGGCGGCCTTTATGCCACGGGAATCACTCCTCAGCGTATGGCCGACGAGTTCATGTCCGAACAGATTGTCTATTGGTTGACGGGTCGGATCGAACCGGCTTATATCTACTATTTCAAGCGGATGAGACCTAATGCGGCCATGATCACCTTGCGATTCGATCCCAAGTCCAGGAAAAAAATTTCGCCCATTCCGACTAATTTTGTCTCTTCGAGTCAGATAGATTTGGCCTGTGTCGATTTTTTTTCGTCGGCTACGGCCGGTTGTGAGGGAGATTTCGATCGGCTGTTCGTTCCGTTTCGTTGTGTGGCAACCGATGCGGCAAACCATCGGGAGGTGATCCATCGCAGTGGGGATTTGGGAAAGGCAATTCGTACGTCGATGACGATTCCGTTGCTTTACAAGCCGATTCGGATGGATTCTGCCGTACTTTACGATGGGGGGCTGTACGATAATTTTCCGTGGCGGGTGATGGATGCCGAATTCCATCCCGATGTGTTGATCGGCAGTTCGTGTGCCGAAGGGCAGTCTGATCCGGAAAAGAATAACCTGACCGATCAGATCTTTGCATTGACCACCATGCACACGGACTATGATTTGCCGGCTGATCGGGGTGTGATGATTCGCAGGGTGTTTGACGATGTCACAACGCTTGATTTCAGTAAGGCCGCCTATGTCATTCAGCAAGGTTATG
>CALVFY010000040.1 GCA_944326945.1 uncultured Rikenellaceae bacterium | reverse complement strand
TTTATCGATACCTTTTCCCGAAAAGATCGGTTTTATCAAACAAACCTCTGCCCGAGACATCGACACGCGATCGATGCTGTCCACCATAATAAAGGCCATCGAACAACGGACAATAAAAAACGTCGCAAAAGCGATGAAAACCGCATTGATAAAGAACAGGTAAAACGCACCGACAATCACGGCAGCCGAATTGACACTCAGTCCCACCGACGCAATAAAAGCAGCGAAAATCAACATCCACAGATCAGTGTCCCTAAACTCGTCCCCTTGTGAGATATTTTCGACCACTTCACACGGCAAAGCCTTATCTGAATCCAGGTCGAACTTACTCCGCAAATAACGGTCAAACGCTCTGAGCCAATATTTTTTCTGTCCTGTCTTCATTCTTACTCTTCTTCCGTTTCCGCAAACGTCAATTTATTTTTCCTGTTCTTACCGGTCACCACGACTACGAATTCTCCGCGAGGTTCATGCTCCCGGAAATAGCCAGCCACCTCCGCCAAGCTGCCCCGAACGGTCTGCTCGAATTTTTTGGTCAATTCACGCGAGACCGACACCTCCCGATCCCTCCCAAACACTTCGGCCATCTGGTCCAGACACTTCACCACCCGATATGGCGACTCATAAAACACCATCGTTCGTTCCTCCTCGGCCAACTGCTGCAAACGTTTGGAACGGCCTTTTTTCTGTGGCAGGAATCCTTCGAAACAAAACCTGTCACAGGGGAATCCGCTCTGTATCAATGCGGGAATACAAGCCGTTGCTCCCGGCAGGGTCTCCACTTCCACGCCGGCTTCGATACACGTACGTGCCAAAAGAAAACCGGGATCGGAAATGCCGGGAGTACCGGCATCCGACACAAGAGCCACATTTTCACCCGCAGCAATACGTTCAGCCACCAACTCTACGGTAGCATGTTCATTGAATTTGTGGTGCGAATAGATTCTCGGTTTTTCAATACCCAGATGCTGAAGCAAAAAACCGGTAGTACGGGTATCCTCGGCTAAAATCGTATCCGCCTCCGAGAGAACCTTCACCGCCCGGAGCGTAATATCGTCCAGATTTCCGATCGGTGTGGGGACTACGTACAACTTTGCCATGGAATCCGATTATTAAACACTCAAGAGAGTTTTCGAACCAACAGTTCGACCAATAATTTCACCCCTTCGCTGTCGGGATTCCACGCATAATGGTCATGCAGATAAAGCATCGCTTCGTCCAGGTCGGTAAACTGTTCCAATGCGGAGACCGCCTCCTCGTAGGCCTGGGAATCTCCTCCGAACAGATCTCGAATCAACAAAAATTTATCATTGATTCCGATCGAGCCACGCAATCCGTCTGTCCGGGTAGCCGCCACACGAGAAGCCAGATCGTCGTGAGTCGCATTACGAGCCAATGCATCCCCGAGCGTCTCCCCATGAGCAATCACCTCGCCCAATACGGCTCCGGATTTTCCGACCACAAAAGAATGATTCGATTCTTCCGGTTCGTCTTCGAACTCCGTATCCTGATTCCGTATCTCATCCTGAACCGGCTCGGCAGCAGGAATCGGTTCCGCTACGGGAGCAGTCGCCTCGACAGGAGTTTCCGCCTCTTCAGAAAGTTCCTCATCGGATCTGGAATGGGGCTCTTCGAGATGAGTCTCCTCCACAAATCGTTCACACCGAACCTCAGTCCGACCAGATTCGTTCTTTATCACTTTGCAATTCTCGCCATACAACGAGAGAATGGTCCGATGGTCAAGCCGCCGACGCACCACGATCTCATCCATATCAAACAAAGGCTGGTCGGTACCCATTCCGGCCGTAGCCGATTTTTCCGGCTCTTCCGACACGGCCGGTGCAGACTTCTCAGCAGAGGAATCAGATGGAGCCTCCACCGAAATCTCTGCCGAAGCATCCTCTTTGACATCAGCAATGGGCTCTGCCGGAGTCGATTCGGCCAGCTCCCGATCGAATTCCCGAAGCATCTCCTCGGCCTGTACCCCCAACTCTTCGGCGGAAGGTCCTGCCACGACATCGTTTTTCACGGCATCCGTCACCGCCTCTCCGGGAAATTCCTGTCCGAAAAACAGGACCTGCTCGTAGAGACTTTTCAACTTGTCGAGCACCAACTGACGTTCTATATCGCTTACCGGAGCATCGTTCCACCGGGCCGTAATCCGCTCGATTTTCGACAACTCTTCCTGAATTCGGTTCAAACTCATTTTAGAAAAAATATTTGGTTCAAAGGTACATTTTCTCATCATATAATACAAATATGGAGCAAAGAAAAAGCGGCATATCTCTCGAGATACGCCGCTTTCAAAGCCTGTTTACTACGGATTAGAAGCGCACACTTACTCCCAGCGACGGGACATAGGCCGTAGATTCGTACTCTCCGGAGAAGCTTCCGGTCATAGGAGGCAAATACTCATACGATCCCTCACGTTTGAATCCCTTGATAAACGTAAATGCCAAATCGAGGGTCATGTTACTCACAGGCTCGTAGCTCAATCCGGCCGACACACCCAGTTTGTTGGCCCCCGGTGTCTCGGGATTGTAATAGTCGCATCGCACGGGAGTTTCGTCGAAATAGGCTCCCAGGCGCACCTGTAATGCTTTCGAAGCCTGCCATTGGGCTCCCAAACGATACACGAACGTATTCTTGTAGTCTTTCTTCAGATCCTGATCATTGTCGTTGAGCATATTCTCCTTAAAATCAACCACCAGACGATCATAGGCCTTCCATCCCACATATTGCAGATCGAACGCAACGACCCAGCGGTCGGTCGGCATATAGCTGACTCCGAAATTCCAGTTCGAAGGCAGGGGAAGCGACGCCGCAAAAGTCCCGTTGTCCAACAGGGAAACAATCTCCGAAATGGTCGACTGAATCTTGCTGTTGGCATATTCCAATGCAGCCTCTCCGTTATCGACCGTCATGCGGATTTTCGAACGATACGAAGCCCCCAAAATGATCTTTTTGCAGGGCTGCCACATGACTCCCACATTATAACCTACCCGCACATTGGAACTTCCTTTCAAATGCACCGACACCGGTACGACATCCTTGTAGTCCTCCCCGAAAGTTGGATACTGAACCATATAACCGGCCGGAAGCACCGCTTTCGACAACGAAAAATTACCGGTAGCCACCATCAATCCTGCTCCGATACTCAATCCCTCGACCAACTCCAAAGAGATCGTAGGCTGGAAGACGAACGATTTAAGCGCAATATTCTGCACGGCCGCAGCACCCTTCCAATTATTGCCCCAACTCAACGAACTCCCATAAGGAGTGGTCACAGACAATCCGGCCGCGATCATATCCTTCCATACGTTGAAACCGGCATAAAAATACATCGGCGTACTGATCGAATTATCGGTATTGGCATGATAACCGCCCTCGCCACGATATGTCACGTCGGTAGCCACGGCAGAAGCTCCGAAAGAGAGATCCACCTTATCGTCCATGTAGATCAATCCGGCCGGATTGAAATGCATACTCTCCGCTCCAAGTTTCATGGCCGTACCTACATGTCCCATACCGGCCTGACGCGTACTCTGAAGATTCACCTGATACCCCTCGGCAAAAACCGTGGCCGAAAGGAAAACTCCCAAAATGGTAAATAATTTTCTCATAATTTTTTACGAATTATTTGCGGCACAAAACTATTATAAAATTGACAAAAATTATCATATATGAAATTTTTTGATTACATTTGCATGATTATATGCTTAATTTAAAGCGATTTAATATTTCATCAAATACACCATGACTAACAGTATTATGCCACTGCGACTCGGCGTTTTTTATGATGGCAATTTCCTGCTTCACGCATCCAATTATTACAATTACATACACCCGCTTCATACACGCCTGAGTATCAGCGGGCTGCACGATTTCATCCGCACTCAGGCCGCACAGGAAGAAGGTTGTCCGACATCCCGTTGCCAAATCGCCGAAGCCCATTACTTCCGGGGAAGGATCAATGCCGCAGAAGCCTCGCAACGCGGAAATCAACTCTACAATGACCGGGTGTTCGAAGACATCCTCATGGCCGAAGGAATTCAGACCCATTATCTGCCTCTGCGCAACTTTTCGGGTCGCAAGGAGGAACGGGGAATTGATGTATGGCTCTCTCTGGAGGTATTCGAACTGGCCATCTCTCATCGTATCGACGTGGCCGTGCTGATTCTCTCGGACACAGACTACGCTCCCCTGCTCCGCAAACTCTGTTCGCTGGGTGTGAGAACCATGTTGCTGAGTTGGGAATTCGACTATCAAAACGACGAAGGGACCAAAGTAGTCACCCGCACGTCCCATGAACTGCTTCAGTTGGCCACCTACCCCCTTGCCATGCACGAGATCATAGAACACGGATTGAAAAGAAACGATCCGAAAATTTCGGCCCTCTTCGTCGGCAATGACAACAACCTCGCCGGAGAACAGGAAAAGGAGATCAGCGAAATTCTGAGCCTGAAAGACGGTTACGGATTTATAAAATACCCCAACAACAATCTCTATTTCCACAGCAAAGACGTGATCGGAGATTTCGCAGAACTGGCCCCCGACGATACGGTGGAATTCACCATCGAACGGAATCCCCAGAAACAACAGGATGTGGCCAAAAACGTGCGCAAACTCTACCCGGCCTCCTCCGACCCGGAAGTCGACTCGAAGGAAGAGTTTCCCGGACTATACGAAATGTAATCGTCCCCGAGACGACCAATTTCGGCTAAATTTCCTATCTTTGCGGACTTACTGATAAAAAAACACAGACATGGCACTTCAATGCGGCATAGTCGGATTGCCCAATGTGGGCAAATCGACCCTTTTCAACTGTCTCTCCAACGCCAAGGCGCAGGCGGCCAATTTTCCGTTCTGTACCATCGAACCCAATGTGGGCGTCATTACCGTGCCCGACGAACGACTGGTGAATCTGGCACGAATCGACAACCCCAAGAAAGTGATCCCGACGACCATCGAGATCGTCGACATCGCCGGTCTGGTGAAAGGAGCGTCCAAAGGAGAAGGTCTCGGCAACAAATTCCTGGCCAACATTCGCAATACAGACGCGATCATTCACGTACTGCGTTGTTTCGAAAACGGAAACATCACCCACGTGGACGGCAGCGTAAATCCGGTGAGGGATAAAGAGATCATCGACACGGAACTTCAGTTGAAAGACCTCGAGACGGTTGAAAACCGGATCGGGAAAGTACAGAAACAGGGACAGTCGGGCGGAGATAAAAATGCCAAACGCCTCTATGAAATCCTCGTGCAATATAAAACGGCGCTGGAGCAGGGACGTTCGGCCCGTACCGTGGAGATCGACAAGGATGATGCCAAGCTGGTCAAAGAGCTCGGTCTGCTCACCACCAAACCGGTGCTCTATGTCTGCAACGTGGACGAAGCCTCGGCCGCTACGGGCAATGCCTATGTGGAGGCCGTGAGAGCTGCCATCGCCGACGAAAATGCCGAACTGCTGGTGGTTGCGGCCGCCACGGAAGCCGACATTGCAGAACTGGAGGATTACGAAGAACGGCAAATGTTCCTGGAGGAGATCGGTCTTAAGGAATCGGGAGTGAACCGGCTGATCAAATCGGCATACAACTTGTTGAATCTGGAAACCTACTTCACCACGGGCCCCGACGAAACCCGTGCATGGACCTACACGAAAGGAACCAAAGCTCCTCAGGCGGCAGGTATCATTCACACCGATTTCGAACGGGGATTCATCCGGGCAGAAGTAATAAAATACGACGACTACGTACGGCTGGGCTCCGAGAAGGCTTGTCGGGAGGCAGGCAAAATAGGAATCGAAGGCAAGGAATACGTAGTCCAGGATGGCGACATCATGCATTTCCTGTTTAACGTATAAAAGATATTGCGTATGAAAAACAATCTGGGATGGGCTCTGATGGGCATTTGCATTATCATTACCGCCTCCATTCTGGGCGGGGCCTACAAGTACAAGTACCGGACTCAAGACACAATCGTGGTAACCGGTTTGGGTGAAAAGGAGTTCACGTCGGATCTGATCGTATGGCGAGGTTGGATCGTCCAGCAAAGTCCTACCGCCGAATCGGGTTACGCCCAACTGGAGGAGGCCAAACAAAAAGTACAGGCATTCATTCGCAGCAAAGGCATCGCAGACAGCAGTGTGGTTTTCCAGTTCGTAAACGTGAACCGTACAACCGAACCGATCTACGCCAACGGACAATATATCGGACAACGCAATACGGGATACGAACTGCGACAGGAGTTTTCGATAGAATCCAAGGAGATCGCTCTCGTGGAGACGGTTTCGCGTGAGATCTCGTCGTTGATCGCCCAAGGTGTTCAGCTCGAATCGTGGCAGCCGGAGTATTACTATACGAAATTGTCCGACGTGAAGATGGACCTGATCGCCAAAGCCACCGAAGATGCCCGAATGCGCGCCCAAAAGATCGCCAAGGAGGCCGGCTGTAGACTGAAAAAATTACGTACGGCCCGGATGGGGGTTTTCCAAATCACCAGCCCCAATTCCAACGAAGCATTCACGGCAGGAGGCACGTTCAATACCTCCAGCAAAAACAAAATCGCCCGAATCACCATGCGATTGGAATACCGCATTCAATAATAAAAAATGTCAACTACAGGAAACGGCGTGAAAAATGAATTTTTCACGCCGTTTCCTTATAAAACCTCACCCGCAAAACAAAACCCGATATCGCCCGAAAAGAACTACTCATTGCAACCGAGTTGCGCGATTCTTTCGCTATCTTTGTCCTGATAAAGGAATCCTGCCATGGAACAAAAACACAAAGATCATCACCACGAACATACTCATCGAATCGAATCATTGAACGGGGTATTCATCATTTCGATCATTCTGAATCTGCTGTTCGTCATCGTAGAGGCGGGTGTCGGCTTCCACGAAAACTCGTTGGGACTGCTCTCCGATGCGGGACATAATCTGAGCGACGTATTCAGTCTGCTATTGGCCCTGCTCGCCTTCAAACTGGCCCGGATTCACTCGACGAAACGATTCACATACGGCTACAAGAAAAGTACCGTACTGGTATCGTTGCTCAATGCCATCATTCTGTTGGGTGCCGTGGGAGCCATTCTTCTGGAAAGCCTCCACAAATTCAGTCACCCGATGCCTGTCGACGGATCTGCCGTTTCATGGACAGCCGGCGTAGGGATTCTCGTCAATGGACTGACAGCCTGGCTGCTTATGAAAAGTCAAAAAAACGACCTCAACGTAAGAGGCGCTTTCCTGCATATGGCCGCCGACACATTAGTCTCGATCGGAGTAGTCATTTCCGGAGTGGCCATCACTCTGACCGGCCATTACATCATCGACCCGATCGTCAGTCTGATGATTGCAGCGGTTATTTTAGTATCGACCTGGCGTCTGCTCTCCGAAAGTCTGCGACTGTCGCTCGACGGCATTCCTGCAAATGTGGATATGGAGAAGGTTCGCAAAATTCTCGAAGAGAACCCGGCAGTGGCAGAAGCTCATCATATCCATGTATGGGCAATCAGCACCACGGACACAGCACTGACGGCTCATCTCGTATTGTATTCTCTGGCGGAGATGGAACCACTCAAAAAACAGATCAAACAGCAACTCGCTCAGATCGGAATCACACACGCCACACTCGAAACAGAGTGTACGGGAACTCACTGCTGTCACAAAGAGTGTATGTAATCACATAAAAATCAATCTTTATGGACACACGCAACTGTGAAGAAAGACTGGAACGAAAAGGCGTTAAACCCACCGCAAATCGCATTCTGATTCTGCACGCCATGCTGACGGCTGCACGAGCCGTATCTCTTTCCGAATTGGAATCCATGCTCGACACCATCGACAAATCCAGTATATTCAGAACCCTGACCCTTTTTCTCAAACAACATCTCATCCACGCCATCGAAGACGGAAGCGGTTCCCTGAAATATGAAGTATGCGACGGAAAAAACGAATGTTCCATCTCGGATATGCACATTCACTTCTACTGCGAGGAGTGCCACCGGACCTTCTGTTTCCGCTCGATCGACATTCCGATGGTCTCTCTGCCCGAAGGATTTTCCATGAGTTCGATCAACTACCTGGTGAAAGGAGTGTGCAAGGAATGCACCGCCAGGAAATAAAGGCATCGAAAATCTCGATCGCTCACCTCTGCGGAACAAATATTCTTCTGAAAGAAATCCGTAACCACCGCCCCCATATCACCCCATATCGTCCCCTGCTGTTATTTTCCTGGCGACATGTGGGATAAATCTCCGTTAATTCGCTATTTTTGTAGCGTTTTTCGTAACCGATTCCAAAACACGAACAAAATATGGCAACAGAAAGACGTGTACGGGTGCGCTTTGCACCCAGTCCCACGGGACCGTTACACATGGGTGGCGTACGCACGGCACTCTACAACTATCTTTTCGCTCGTCATCATGGTGGCGACTTTATTCTCCGAATCGAAGATACCGACTCCCATCGATTCGTGCCCGGAGCCGAACAGTACATCATCGAATCGCTCAAATGGTGTGGCATCAACGTGGACGAAGGCATTGAACAGGGCGGACCCCATGCCCCTTACCGTCAAAGCGAACGGAAAGAGATCTATCTGAAATATGCCCTTCAACTCGTAGAATCGGGCGACGCCTACTACGCTTTCGACTCCTCCGAATCGCTGAATGCCATGCGAGCCGAAGCAGAAGCCCGGGGAGAGACTTTCTCCTACAACCATACCGTAAGAGAAAAACTCGAAACCTCGCTGCGTCTCTCTCCTCAGGAGGTACAGGAACGTATCGCCCGGGGAGACCAATGGGTTATCCGATTCAAAATGCCGGAAAACAAGTTGGTTCACATGAAAGATCTGATCAGGGGTGAGGTGACGGTAAACAGTGCCACGCTGGACGACAAGGTGCTCTATAAATCGGCTGACAACCTGCCTACTTATCATCTGGCAAACATCGTGGACGACCATCTGATGGAGATCACCCACGTAATCCGCGGTGAGGAGTGGCTGCCCTCGTTACCCCTGCACTACCTGCTGTACAGAGCCTTCGGGTGGAGCGATACACAACCCCTGTTCGCCCACCTGCCCCTGTTGCTCAAACCCACCGGCAAAGGCAAACTCAGCAAACGGGACGGCGATAAAATGGGATTTCCGGTATTCCCTCTGCAATGGACCTCTCCCGAGGGGGAAGTATCCCGCGGATACCGTGAAGATGGCTATTTTCCCGAAGCATTCATCAACATGCTGGCCTTGTTGGGCTGGAATCCCGGCGGAGAACAGGAGATATTCTCGATGGATGAGCTGATCAAACTCTTCTCGCTGGAACGTGTCGGCAAAGCCGGAGCCCGTTTCGACCCCGAAAAGGCCAAATGGTTCAATGCCCAATATCTCAGAGCCAAAAGCGACGAAGAATTAGGTGCTCTATTGTTGCCCATTCTCCGCGAACATGGCGTACGGAACTGTTGCATTTTCCTGGCCACGAAAATCGCAGGCCTGATGAAGGAACGGGCCAAATTCATGAGTGACTTCTGGGATCTGACCTCCTACTTCTTCTTCGCACCGGAACATTACGATGAAAAAGTAGCCGCCAAATATTGGAAAGGCGAAAATCCGGCCCGGATCGCCGAACTGAAAGAGGTGTTGGCCGCGGTCGGCGATTTCACGGTAGAAAACACCGAAAAAGCCACAAGAGACTGGATTGAGGCCAATGGATTGAATATGGGTCAGATCATGAATAGCCTGCGTCTGGCTCTTGTCGGGGCAGGGAAAGGTCCCGGTATGTTCGACGTTTGCGAACTGCTCGGCAAAGAGGAAACATTGGCCCGTATCGATCGGGCTCTGGAACGACTCGGCAAATAGACCTGATTCACAAAATAACTTATCGGAGTTTTCTCAGAATGAACGAAAAAAAGACGTCGGAAAAACCGACGTCTTTTTTCATCGTCCAAACTCAAGCCTACTTGACAACCTTCACATTACACATCGCCCAAGTACAACTTGATTGAGAATTATAGGTATAATATGGGAAAATATTCCCATCGGCATAATACCCCGAATTATTCCCTTTTTTATTCAATTTATAACTTCGGATTCTCAACCAGGTATCAGAAGACGTTGCCTCGTTGGCATACAGCCAGAAACCCTCATCGGGTCCCACCGGAGCCGAAAGCGTAATCATCGACCCATTTGCATTGTTCTTGTTGTAGAAACAATTCTGCTCGGAAATGGGAAGCGAAGGATCGTATTCAAACATATCCACCTGCAGGAATTTCTTTCCACTACGCTGAGTATGGATATAGGGCATGGCATAACGATTGACTGTTTTGTATCGGAAATGATACATCTCACCCACTTTAAGCGTAATGGAAGGCTGTGTCTTATCCTGCGTATCCCCATTATAATAGAGTTGTACCGGCTGATACTCTCCGTCGACCAGATACTCCAACTCCAGATCACCCATCTTGTTCCGGACATAATTGCTCGATGAAAGATCTGCCGAAATATTATAGGCCGAAGCAAAACAATAAACCTCTACTTTACATGCTGCCGATATACTCGATCCAGGCTCCGTAGCATGCGCCGTAACGGTAGCAATGGCCGGATTCTCCGGGCTCCAGCTGTCCCATCCTCCGTCGGGAAGCATGTCTCCGCCTTTGGGACAGGTCAGCACATATATAAAGTTTCCTGCTGACGACTTTACTGGTTGACCTTGAGAATCGAGTTTCTGTTCGATCTTCAGGTTCCACCGCTGAGCCTGATCATCCAACTCCCAGGTCACATCCGAATAGCTGGGAATGGCCGGATCAAACATCACCTCGATCTCTTTCTTCACCTCCGGACGCTCCATCAACACATAGGCATGACGATCCTTCACTTTGCTGGCATCTGCCGACACATCCACAAGTTGATCGCCCGAGAACCAATGGGTAACGACACTCGAACGCTGGCATTCCAACACCGTATCAGGAATGCTCACCGGGAGCAATACATCATCAATGCTGAGTTTCATCGAATTAAGCAGCACCATCGAAATACTCACATCGAGCGTAGTGGAAATCTCCGAATTGACCGCCGAAGTAACCGTTATCTTGGTCTCGGCAGGAGTCTGTGCCACGACAGTAATGGCTCCGTCGTTGGTACAAGTCACCACGGACGGATCCTCCGGCACCCAGGTCAGAGCCTGTCCCGTGGAATTCGGCAACACGGCCTCTCCCGTAAAGTTATACGTACTTGACTCGCCCACCGTCAGCGGCAGATTCAATTCCGAGACAGAGTTGCCGTTCTGATCCCGGATAATAATACCGTAATCCTTGACCGAAACCTGACATTCTGCACGGAAACCGCCCTCTTTCGAAATAGCTGTAATCGTCACAGGAAGCCCATCGGTCGTACTTTTAATAGCCGAGATCTTTCCCGTTTCGTCTACCGATACCGACTCGGGATCTGAACTCTCCCAGCTGATATCTTTCACGGTTGCATCGCCCGGGACCACCGATGCGAAAAGCGTACGATTGTCTTTGCGCACCAGATCCAGTTCGCTTTTATTGATCTGAACTCCCGTCACGGGAATATATTTTTCGTTCAGACTCAGATTATCCTTCTCACAGCCGGCGAAAAGCATAACCACACATCCGATCCACCATAATTTCTTCATATCGAGAACAATATTTATCAATGTTTCACAATAAGATCTACTCCACATCCCATACTACCCGGAATCCGACTTGTACATCTCTCACGCCGGGATAGGCCCGTTGACGATAGGTAACCCGCAAACCGAGCGGAGAGTTATCCTCATTACCCATCAGGAAACTGCCTCCACGCAATACTTTCATCTCTCCCGTTTCGGGACCTTGCGGATCGAATGCCACATTCTCGTCACTTCCCGTAATCTCCTCGGGCACATAGGTCACATTTGCCACCCCGTCGTAACACTCCTGATAATAGGTCGGACTGAACCAGTCGCTGCACCACTCCATGACATTGCCGCTCGCATCGCAAATGCCGTCGCTACTGTCGATGCTAGTCGGCGACGACAACGATCCCAAACAAGTGGTTCGGCCAGCCGTCGAGCCCCAACCTGTCGTTGTATTCAACACATAAGTAGGCTGTTTATAGGTCCCCACGGGATGGGGCATATATCCCCAACGTTCGACCTGTTTGCCTTGCGGATCGGTGATGACTTTAACCAATTGGAACGAATTCTGGTAGTACCATGAGCAATTAGTGATAGTATTACCCACACTATATGTCTTACGGTCACGCCACAAATTACCAGCCACCCATTCCCATTCGGCTTCGGTCGGGAGGCGGCCTCCCACCCATTCGGCAAAGGCTTTGGCCTCTTTCCAGGTCACATTCACCACCGGGAAATTCTCTCTCGAATTTCCCTCATGGTCGGTCCATCCCCAATAGGGTTCGGGAGGCATCTGAACTTTTCCGGGATTAGCCTCAACGAATTTGCGAAATTGAGCTACTGTAACCTCGAATCGCATCACTTTAAGGGCTTTGAGTCCCACGTAATGCTGCGGACGTTGATCGTCCGGGTACCCATTGGACGTTCCCGTATATCCTATCTCGATAGCACCCGAAACCTGACCAGCACTTCGCTGAATCATCTCTTCGGTCGAACCGTATTCGGCAATCTGATCATCGGGAATGATCTCCGCACGCTCCTGCGGGGAGATCGGCGTCACATAGATATCGGGACCCGGATCAGGAATGGCATCATGGCCGAAATCCGTAGGATCATCCTCGCATCGGACAGTCAACAACGCCGCCGCCACCAGAAAAAGGTATTTGCTGTACAATACTATCTTATTCATATCTCTCTTTTCTCTTTTGACAATATTAATAACCCGGATTCTGAGTCAAATTTTTGTTGGCAATAATCTCCTGATAAGGAATCGGATGAAGCACATGATGAGGCTGCGGATACTTGTTGCTGCTGCACCAGATGTACACGTCCGTGAAATCGCCCCGGGAAGCATATTGAGGTACATATACCCGGAACAATCCCTGTTGAGTCAATTCGGAGATTTTACGATTGAAACGCTCCATCTCGGAAATATAGGTCCCCGTACGGCGCAAATCGAAAATACGGTAACATTCATGAGCGAATTCATGACGGCGTTCCAACATGATCAGATCTCTCAACTCCTGCTTGACGTCAGTCAGATCGGCCAATTCGATCGGATCGAGTCCGGCACGTACCCTTACCCGATTCAGTGCCGTTACAGCTGTCCCGGGATCGTCCAATTCGTTTTTAGCCTCAGCATACATCAACAGAGCATCGGCAAAACGGATCAGAATCTGATTGCAACCGGCCTGATTGTTAACCGTAGCCCCCATATCGTATCCCTTCATCGGCAAGAAATAG
Source organism: uncultured Rikenellaceae bacterium (assembly GCA_944326945.1). Classification (GTDB taxonomy): domain Bacteria; phylum Bacteroidota; class Bacteroidia; order Bacteroidales; family Rikenellaceae; genus Gallalistipes. The sequence goes on along the minus strand of CALVFY010000040.1, from coordinate 7,950 downwards.
GAATAGGGCGACTGAGCATACATCTTATATTGCCACTGATAACGCTTATCTTTCTGTGCATCGTACGAGAGGATCAGATCCTCGGTCGGGGCGAATCCACCCGAAGCACTGGTGGTAGGACACGGAAGTTCTTCATCCGTGTAGGCAATACCATTATAATTGGTCTTTGTGTTGGTAGCAATTTGTGAATGCCATCTATTGTAGATCGCATTATCCTTGCTGGCTTCCATCGTCCAGAGAATCTCCCGTTTGCGCTCTTCGACATTCTCCGTCACTTTTCTCTGGTCGAATACATCTTCATGACTGGCCATCAGTCCATACAATTTTCCTTCGCCCTCGGCACCGTCACCACTGTTGTCGATCATCGGCTGAAGATATTCCACCACCTCCGAATATTGTTTATGGATCAGATAAGCCCGGGCCAACAATACCCGTACGGCACCCTTCCCGATGGTAAGCGGATAGGTGATATCCGTGCGGATAATGATCGAACCGGGTTTATCGCTCAGATTTTCGAACGCAAAATTAAGATCGGCAAAAATCTGCGCATACACCGATGCCACCGGAGCCCGTTTGGGCAGCAAATTGTCCTCCTTGATATTGTAGGTAGGAATGGTTTGCAGAGGCACATCCCCCCATAGCTGCACCAAATTCAGATAGGCCCATGCCCGTATGAAACGAGATTCGGCTTCGATCAAGTTTCCGGAATTATAAGTGACATTCTTGTCGTTCCGCAACGCTTGCGTCCGGTCGATAAGAATATTGCATTCATTGACCACCTTATACAGATTGTTCCACACGGTATAAAACGTAGCGAGCTGTTTGTCATGGAGCAAGGAAGATATCGCCTTGTAGGTATAATTGGTACTGATACGATACTCCATGTCATCGGTCATACAATCGGTCATCAAGAAAAACTCGGGGCCAAAAACGGTCTTTCGAACCGAAGCGTATGCACCATAAAGTCCTTTCACGGCCTCTTCCTCTGTGGAGTAATAAGAACTTTGAGGAATACTGCTCTCTATATCCTCTTCCAGAAACCACTCACAGGAGGTGCAGAAGAGGCATGGAAAAGCGAGCGCCGAAGCAAGCAATATTCTATATAAAAATTTCATGGTTCAGACGATTTTTAAAATTTAAAGTTCACATTCAGCGTATAGAGTTTGGCTGCGGGATAACTACTCTGGTCGATACCCAATTTGGAGTTGGACGATCCCACCGAACTACTCATCTCGGGGTCCATGCCCAAATAATTGGTGAACGTAAACAGGTTAGTTCCGCTGAAAGCGATTCTCAGACCTTTCATTCCGATCTTCCGCGATATTTTCTCCGGGAAGGTATAGCCGAGGGTGATGGTCTTCAGACGCAGGTACGAACCATCTTGTACCCAATAGTTATTGAACATCGCCTGATACTCTTTCGATGAAGAACTTTGAGTATACCGGGTCGGCACAGGATATTTGGCATGTACGGAATATCCGATCTCGCCCGTATAGAAGTTATAGGGACGGAACGAATTGAGTCCTTTACGGGTTTGGCCGTACTGGTTGGCCATCCAACGATCCAGACGGCCCGTATTGCCATCTACGATACTATTTCCGTAGGCTCCGTTGAAGAAGAGAGTGAAATCGAAGTTCTTGAACGTGAACGTAGAGGTAAATCCCCCCATCAGATAGGGCTGAACCTGACCGAGTTTAACACGGTCGTTATCGTCGATAATTCCATCGCCGTTGCGATCATAGTAACGAATCATACCCGGCGTAGTAGGAATGTTATTGGGGTCCTCCACCCAGAAGGCATCGGAAGAGTAGACCTCGTTCCAATCCTTGAAGATCGTCGTCTTGTGTCCCATAATCGTCCCCAGCGGCTCTCCGATCTTCAGATAGGTAATGTCGTTGGTCATGACACCCGACATACGATAGAGCACCACATTGTCGTTACCGCCCAAATCGGTCACCGTGTTTTTGTTGTAACCGAGATTGAAACTGGTTGTCCAGGAGAAATTCTTGGTTTGAATGTTTCGCGATGTAAATTCGAACTCGATACCCTTGTTGTCGATATTTCCGATATTTTTCATCACCGTGGAATAACCGCTCAAACCCGGAATACGATAGGAATAAAGCAAGTTATAAGTCTTCTTATAATAGGCATCCAGGGCCATGGAGATCCGGCCGTCCCACAACTCCATATCCGCACCGACGTTATACTGCACCGTGGTTTCCCATTGCAGATCGTCGTTACCGATCGTGTTGGTTTGCACGCCACCCCGAGCCACGTTATCTATAATCACCCGAGTTTGCGACAGCAACGATTGCGACAGATAGTTGGAGATACTCTGGTTACCCGTCACTCCATAGCTGGCACGCAACTTCAACATAGAAATGGTTTTCCAGTTTTTGGCAAAATCCTCATTGGTCACATTCCACATAAACGATGCCGAGGGGAAATAGCCAAACCGTTTGCCAGGACCGAAACGAGACGATCCATCGGCACGCATCGAGAGAGTCACATGGTAACGCTGATTCCAATTGTACATGACACGGGTAAAGAACGAGATCAACTGGTTTCCATAGTAGTTGGAAGTGGGCTCCGTAGTCGAAGTAAAAGTCGATGAGCCCAGATTATCCCAACCGAAATCGTAATCGAATCCGTAGACCTTGACTCCGAACGATTCGTTTTTCGTCTGCTCCCAACTTTGTCCCAAAATAGCGTTGAAACTGTGTTTACCGAATTTTCTGTTCCAATTGAGCACGTTTTCATTGATCCACTTACCGGTTCCCCGCGTATCGCGATTGGCACTCACATACCGATTGATATGGGCCTGTTGCTGGAAAATATCGGCCGGTACATAACCGTAGTTATTGGTCTCCGTATAACGATATCCCGCACTCACCGACAGTGAAAAATACTTATTGATCGTCCATCGCATCAAACCGTTGATGTCGGTATAGAAAGTTTTCCGCACTCTGTTGTTGTTCATGGCGATTGCCACCTCGGTAGAGATACTGGTCGGCTCGCCCGTCTCCGGATCGTAGAACACACCGTCGATAAAGTCGCCTTTGGTCGTGGTATTGGGTTTGATAAGCAGAGTACGCATGATCGCGCCACCGTCGCTACCGCCAACAATCGATTTAACCGTATTCTGACTCACCGAAGCATTGACCGTAAGTTTTACATTGCTGGTCAGATCGATATTGAATTTCGACCGGAACGAAAGACGATCGTTCGACGAATCGTTAAGCAATCCCTCTTCCCGCAAATAACCGCCGGAAAGATAATAGGTCAATCCGCGCTTACCTCCGGACACCTGTACACTGTAGTCGCCCCGGTTGGCCATATCCTTGATAATCATACGCTGTGCATCGAACGTACCGAGCGTATCGGGCATATATGTATACGAAGCATTACCGCTTCTACCCAACATATTCTGTCCGGCATTGATCAGACCCGACTGCGAATATTTGGCAAATTGGGGTCCATCCATCATCGGGATATATCGACGAGGCGTAGAGATACCCTGTTTGATATCTAAAGTCACGGATACTTTACCTTCCTGACCGCTCTTGGTCGTGATCATGATCACACCATTGGCTCCCTGCGAACCGTAGATGGCCGTAGCCGCGGCATCCTTAAGCACCTCCATCGATTTGATGTCATTGGGGCTGAGCAGTGAAAGAACCGACTTATCGGTAGGGAATCCATCGACCACCACCAACGGTTCATTTTCGCCGGAAATGGAGCTGCCTCCCCGAATACGGATCGTAACCTCTCCTCCTGGTTCGGCCGAAGTGTTGATCACCAACACACCCGAGGCATTTCCCTGGAGCGCCTGGTCGACCGAAGTGATCATCGACTTGCTAATGTCCTTGGTACCGACAGAGGCGATAGAACCGGTCACTTCGCTCTTGCGAGCCGTACCGTAACCGATCACCACCACTTCGTCCAAATCGGTAGCACTGGGTTTCATGGTCACATTCACCAGTGTCTTGCCGTTTACCGAAACAGCTGTCGTTTCGTAGCCGACGAAACTAAAATTCAATGTTGCATTTTTCGGAGCCGAAATCGTATACTTACCGTCAGGTCCGGTTGTCGTTCCTTTCGTGGAACCTTGTATTACGATAGTGACTCCCACCAAGGGTTCGTTCGTGTCGGCATCGATTACACGACCACTCACCTTGATGTTCTGGGCCGAGGCCACACTCCACAACAAGCATAGCACAGCCAGTGTCATACAAGACACTACTCTCTTCGAAAAGTTTTGAAAAAACCTCTCGAGTCGAACTCTTCTCATAGGCATATTAAAGTTAGTAATTTAGGGGTTTATATTGATTTCTCACAGAATTCTTTAAGGTAGGTATCTGCCTATCATGTCAACTTGAAAAGAACTTCTCGAAACAATCTATTGTGCACAGAAGCAACCATTCCGCACACAATTTAAATTTTTTGTATAGACAAAAATAAGATTATTTTTTTATATAAATACATTATATTCATAAATAATATTCTTTCGCTCCGGCAAAAAAACAGGTTCGACAGACCAATAGTTTGGTCTGTCGAACTCCAAATATCTGAATATAAAATTATTTCTGCCGAAAGAAAATCTGAATCGGCACCCCGGAAAAATCCCAATGTGCACGAATTTTATTTTCCAGAAAGCGACGGTAAGGCTCCTTTATATATTGAGGCAAGTTCACGAAAAAGGCAAAAGCCGGTGTCGCCGAAGGAAGTTGCATGGCATATTTGATCCGGATATATTTACCTTTGGTCGAAGGCGGGGGCGTCTCCTCCACGATCGGCAATATATAATCGTTGAACTCCGAGGTCGGAATCCGCCTGCGGCGCGAATAATAGACCCGAATAGCCGTCTGCAACACATCCATGATACGCTGTTTGTTCAGCACGGAGGTGAAGATCACGGGGACATCGTCAAACGGAGACAACTTCTTCTCGATAAACTCCCTATATGTCTTCATCGTATTGGTATCCTTCTCCACCAGGTCCCACTTGTTGACCACGATGACACATCCCTTCTTATTCTTGACGATCAGATTGAAAATATTCATGTCCTGCGACTCCACTCCCTGCGAAGCGTCGAGCATCAGTACACACACATCCGAATTTTCGATGGAACGAATCGACCGCATCACCGAATAAAATTCCAGATCTTCGGTCACTTTTCCTTTTTTGCGCAATCCGGCCGTATCGATCAGATAGAAATCCATACCATATTTATTATAGCGGGTATGGATCGAATCGCGGGTGGTTCCCGCCACCGGAGTCACTATGTTGCGTTCGGTACCCAACAAGGCGTTGGTCAACGAGGATTTTCCCACATTCGGACGGCCCACGATCGTGATCTTCGGCAGATCGGCCTCCTCTTCGGCCATTGCATCCTCGGGAAGCGCCGCACATACGGCATCCATCAGATCCCCCGTTCCGCTTCCGCTCATCGAACTGATACACAACGGATCTCCCAAGCCCAACCCATAAAATTCATGAGCCAGATAGAGCTGTTCGTTATTATCCACCTTGTTCACCACCAGAATCACTTTCTTAGAAGAGCGGCGCAGTACATCGGCCATCAACATATCCAGATCGGTGATACCGGTAGAGACCTCCACCAAAAAGAGAATCACATCGGCCTCGTCAATGGCCAACAGGACCTGTTTACGGATCTCCTCTTCGAAAATATCGTCGCTGTTGACCGAATAACCGCCGGTGTCGATCACCGAAAATTCGCGTCCATCCCAATCCGTTTTACCGTAATGCCGGTCGCGGGTAGTTCCCGCCGTATCGTCCACAATGGCCTTCCGCATCCCTACCAGACGGTTGAAAAGCGTACTCTTACCCACATTGGGGCGTCCGACGATTGCCACTAATGCCATAGACTCTATTTATTAATTAAGGGTACAAAGATAGCCAACTTTCGGGATATGACAATATTTATTCCGAAACAACACAAATGTTCACAAAGAGTCTGTGTGTTTTGAAAAATTTTTAGTAATATTGTGTCAGGGATTGCCCAACAGCTGTCCCGGAACCTCTGTTTTAACCGAAAAACCAACTGTAATGAAAAAAACCTCTTCGGGCAGCATGGCCAAAATGTTGCCTATCCTCTTCGGATTCTTCGTAATGGGATTCTGCGACGTGGTCGGTATCGCTACCAGTTACGTCAAAAACGATTTCGGCTGGAGTGAAACCATGGCCGGATTATTGCCTTCGATGGTCTTCATATGGTTCCTGCTGCTGTCGGTTCCTTCGGCCATCATCATGAACAAAATCGGACGTAAAAACATGGTGCAGATCAGTAATCTGATCACGATCCTGGGTATGGTGATCCCATTCATCATGTTTAATCCGGTTACCTGTATGATCGGCTTTGCCTTGCTGGGTATCGGAAACACCATTCTTCAGGTGTCGCTCAACCCGCTGCTGACCAACGTCGTAAGAGGCGAATCGCTCACCAGTGCCCTCAACGCCGGGCAGGTGGTAAAAGCCATCTCTTCGCTCTGCGGCCCGATTATCGCCGCATTCGCCCTCACCTCGCTCGGTAACTGGCACTATCTGTTTCCGATCTTCGCCCTGATTACCCTGCTGTCGGGTCTGTGGCTGCAGATGACGAAAATTCCGAAAGAAACCGTTACGGAACAGAGCTCTTCGTTAGGGGCTACATTCGGCCTGCTGAAAGACACGACGATTCTGTTCCTCTTCCTGGGCATCGTCTTCGTAGTGGGTGTCGATGTGGGGATGAACACCGTCACCCCGAAACTGCTCATGGAACGTTGCGGCATGCAGCTCTCCGATGCGGGTCTGGGTTCGAGCGTCTATTTCATCTGCCGTACGGCCGGTGCATTCATCGGAACCTTCCTGTTGGCCCGGATGAGCGACGTCAAATATTTCCGGATCCATATCCTCGCCGCTCTGGTATTCCTGGTGGCACTGTTCTTCGTCCAGGGAGAAATCGCTATCCTGACCATGGTCGGTCTGGTCGGCTTTACCTGCTCGAGCATCTTCTCGGTGATCTATTCGCAAGCACTGAAAGCCCGTCCAGACAAGGCAAACGAAGTATCCGGACTGATGATCACGGGCGTATTCGGCGGAGGTGTCGTTCCTCCCCTGATGGGTGCCGCTACCGATACCATCGGACACCAGGGAGGATCGCTGGCCATCATCACCCTGTGTGTATGTTACCTGATCTTCTGCTCACTGAAACTGAAAACTTCTAAAAACTAACATACAATGTACAATAACGATAAAAGAACCGTAGTCACGCTCGATGCCGGAGGAACCAATTTCGTATTCAGCGCTATCCAGGGCAACGAATTCGTAGTAGATCCCATCACCTTGCCCTCTCTTTCGGATAATCTGGACACCTGTATGGGAAATCTCGAACGGGGTTTCAAGATGATCATCGAACGTCTGCCCGAAAAACCCGTCGCCATCAGTTTTGCCTTTCCCGGGCCTGCCGACTACCCCAACGGCATCGTAGGCGGTTACCTGCCCAACTTCCCGTCGTTCCGCGACGGAGTGGCGATCGGCCCCTTCCTCGAGGAGAGGTTCGGCATCCCCGTCTTCATCAATAACGACGCCGACCTTTATGCCTACGGCGAAGCCTTGGCCGGAGCCCTGCCTTCGATCAACGCGCAGCTCGAGGCGGCCGGCAGCGCCAAACGCTACAAAAACTTGATCGGTTACACCTTCGGCACCGGGTTCGGATTCGGATTCGTGGCCGACGGCAAACTCCACATCGGCGACAACTCCTGCGTGGAGACATTCTGCCTCCGCAACAAGAAACACCCCGACTTTCTCGTGGAAGACGGTGCGAGCATCCGCGCCGTAAAACGGGTATACGGAGAATTAACGGGTAATCCGGATCACGGTCTGGAACCGCGCGAGATCTGCGAGATCGCCGACGGCACCCGGCCCGGCGACCGGCTGGCCGCCATTACC
>CALVFY010000039.1 GCA_944326945.1 uncultured Rikenellaceae bacterium | reverse complement strand
CCTGGCTGGCCAGGAATCCCTCACCATATTGTGCCTCGATAGCACGCAACTGATCGGAATAACGATTCACCAGTCCCGTCTCGTCCAGACCGTAAGCAATGATATCGTCAATCGAAGGCATATAGGCATAACTGTCCGTCATGCGAACCGTGGCCATCGGATTCTCTCCGGCTATCTGAACACGATTCCACTGACTCTGAGCCGCAGCCCGAATCCGGACCACCGCCAATCGTTGCAGAATCTTATCGCCTTCGGTAAGTTTGCGTCCCCGGATCGTGCTTTCGAAGATACAGTTATACAAATCATCAAAATACTCCTGAATTGTATATGGATCGTCCGACAGGTGTGAAGAGAGCATCACATTTTCTGCCGTAGCGAGCAATGCCTTACCCGCCACATTCTTCATATTGGAGGACATGCGAAGTGCCAACCCGAATTTGGAGGTGAGTTCCGGATCGTCAATCCAATCACAGTTGCGAATCTCATTCACTACCCAGCGCATGGATCTCTTCTGTACGTCCTTGGGAATCGGTTTGAAACGATCGCCGGGTGTACCGTCTTTCACCTGGGTAAGTTCGATACCACCGATATTCATCATCACGTTACGCATATAGCGGAAATAGGTGTTGGCAATCGTATTGTACAACTCCTTGCGATGTGCCCCCGAAGGATCGTCCGTAATCCACTCGCTCAAATGAGGCAGAATATATTTCAGATTCCTGATGGCATAGTCGCCGGCTTTCATCGGGTCGTCGCCCAAATCCTCCTCCAGAGCCGTAGGATCGTAACGGCTCAGAATCTGTTGGTGTCCGTAACGATAGATCGGATCGCCCGCCCTGGCATCTACCCAACTCTCAAGCACTGCTTCCTCCTCCTTCGGAGTCTTGTCGAAAATCGGAGTATAGAGCCATTTGATCGCATAATAGTCATACGGACCCAGATCGGGAGGCGTAAGTTTTACCCCTTTGTCTTCCGGCTGAGCCACATAATTGAACCGGGCGTAGTCCATGATCGAAGGAGTGGTCCCATATTTCTGCGTATAGCTGACACTGCGCAACGAATCGACCGGCACGGCATTCGAAGCTGCCATATTATGCATCAAGCCCAACGTATGCCCCACTTCATGCGCCACGACATATTCGATCGACTCATCCATCACATCTTTAGGCATTTTGCTCACGCGTACCCGAGGATCGATCTGAGAGGTCTGGACAAAACGCCATTTGTTGATCAGATTAGCTACGTCGTTGTAGATCAACACCGAAGCATTGAGAATCTCTCCCGTCGAAGGATCGGTCCAGGAAGGTCCCATCGCATTCTCCGTGTCGATCGGAATATAGCGGACACAAGTATATTTCAGATTGTCCGGATCAAAATTAGGATCGTCTTTCGGAAAATCGACCACCCGGATGGCATTTTTGAATCCGATCTTCTCGAATGCCTTATTCCAACGGAGTACACCCTTCTTAACCGGTTCACGCCACGATTCGGGAAATGCATCGTCGATGTAATAAACAATCGGTTTAGCCGGCTCGACCAACTCACCCCTACGATAGGCTGCCGTATCTTTCGGCTCCAGACGCCAACGCGTAGCCAGAGTATAGAGCTGCATCTGGTCTTTAGTATCGTCGATCTTACCTTTTCCTACCAGGAAAATGCCCACTCGTGAATCTGCCACCCGAGGATGCATCTTGTCTTCCGGCAACAGCAATACGGTTCGGGTCACCTTGGCCGAAAAGCGACCACTTCCCAAGACGAAAATAAATGCCTTGATCGTATAGGAGTAGGTCAACTCCGACATAACCGTCACATTGTCGTCGAAAGCCTTGACATTTTCTATACGAGCCAGGTCGCTCTGCACGCGGGTCGAAATCTGGACAATGCCGCCCCCTCCACCGCCAATGGGTGAAAGTGCCTTGCTGTCGCCCGTAAAAAGATCGGTCACGTCAAGCAACACGGCAGAACTATCGGGCGTGTAGGCTTTCACCGGATACTTTTTGATCGATACATCCATGAAATTCTGTTTGACAGCCTTTGCCATAGCCTTGTTATCCGGATCGTAACCCATGAAACAGTTAATCTCCCGCATGTAGACAATACTGTCCTGCATCTCCATACGCACATGGAGCGGATCGTTGGCCATATAGCCTACAATAGCCACATCAGGTTGAGAGGTCTCGGTCGTCTTCGATCCGATCAACAGTTCCCGCCCCATATATTTGAGGGGATACTCAAAATAAAGTTTTCCACCCAGTTTGTGTATGGTGATGAAATTACTTTTCACCGTCACACAACCGGGCTTCTTAACGATCTTGTCGTAAGGAGTTTCCTTCTGTTTCTTCTTGGTAGAATCCGCAACAGTCTGCTCCGTTTTGGAACTCTTCTTTTTGAAAAGCCCTCTCGCCGAACCATCCGATACCGTCATCGAAACGGCTACGAGAGTCGCAAGGCTCAGTACAATCCACTTTTTCATACGATAAATTTAACTGGTTGGTTTAAAATGATGATATTTCGGTTGATTACTCTCCTAAACTGGCTTTATACTCGGCAAACAACTGTTTCATGATCCGGTAACGCTCCAACACGATCGGATATTCTGCATATTTCTGCTCAAAGGCTGCATCGTCACCGACCAATATCTCGGCAATGTAATCTCTCATATCCTGTTCATATGAGGGTGTATAGTATCCCACCGTTTTGGTATCCACTTGGGAAAGATCCCTATTCACCTCTCCATTTTCATAGGCCATATACACCAGATTTTCGATGCTGAAATTCAAAAATCCGAGACTGAGCCAATGGAGCCTCTTGCCGGGTTCATCCGGTTTTTGAAGAATATAGGAAGGTCCGGAATAGTTACTGCTACGTCCCACAAGTTGGAGATTACAGTAAGAGGTCCCTTCCGGCGTCTTCTCCGCTGCATCAAAAAATGTCTCGAATTCTGTCATAAAATCTCGATTCTCGACAATATCTTCGGCATAAAGAGTTGCCTGGACATATCCGGCATGATATTTCTTATCCGCTTCAGACATTTCCGCCATCTGACCTACTCTGCCGACAGCCATACAGGTCAGGCCTTGATACGTCCGGAATTCATGACACCCGCGAGGATCCGATGCATAGTTCCGATACAGATCATCCACCAGTAACATACTCATCGGATAGAGCCGTTTCGGCAACGAAGGCAACACATAATCCCGAACAAACTCTACACCGGCTTTCACCTGAGTCTTATCCCCTCGCGTCAGATAAGCTTCATTCAACTCGTAGGTGATCTTGGGGGATGCATCCACATAAGTAATCCAGTAAGAAAAGTCGATTATCTCATAATGAACCACGGGCAATCCATCCATGGAATATCCTCGAAAATCAGAACCAATCGTGTCGTTATAATACACCGGCAGATTATATTCCGAATAGATCTGATAGCGGATGTGATCGGTAGGATCGGCACTGTCCTCGATCCGATACCAATCCTTATCGAGCAAGGAAGGGGTCAAATCGCCGTCATCGTCTTTGGTACAACCGACCCACAGTGCCAGCACAGCCAATGTCAAAAACCATCTATATTTTTTCATAATATCCAATTTTTCTCGTTAAAAATCCTCCATTCCCACGTGCATCTCCACTCCAGTGCGATTATTGTCTTTCAGTATGCCATTGTTGATGACGATTTCACTCTGAGGAATCGAGAACACCCAATTCCCCCCATCGGGAGATTCAGAAAAACGGGGCAGAATATAGTACCCTTCGGGGAAACCATCCGGCATACTTTCACTCGGTTCACGATCGTATTCGTGATGAATGGGTTCGTCATAAGGTAATCTTTCATTGACCGCATATCGACGCAAATCGAACCAACGATGTCCTTCAAAACAAAGTTCCCTACGACGCTCGTCGCGAATCAATCGGATCAGTTCGTCGCCCGTTGCCGTAACGGTCGAATTATAGGATGCCACAAAACGTTTTGCCCTCAACGAAGAGATCGTAGCGGCAGCTTCACTTTCATTGTTGCTTCCGCCTTGCAATGCCAACGCTTCGGCCTTGTTCAACAACACCTCCGGCCATCGCAACAGACAACAGTCGGAAATCGGCCGTTTGGTATTGTCGTAGCACTTGAATGTAGGATAATATCCGCTAAATCCCGGATAGACGGAAAGTCCCGAACGGTCAATATACTCGAATATCTTGAATCGCGTATCGTTTTCCTGATCGAACGTGGCAATCAAGGCATCGGATGCCTTAAAGTTATAGCCCCCACCCATCGAAGGATAACTTCCTGTAGAGGATCCTCCCGTTTTAGCGGATTTGCTACGGAAAATAGTCTCGATCCGGTATTGCCCGTTCGAAAAGATCGTCTCCGGAGAGTCGAACGATATACGATCGTCTTCCTCACCCAGGATCGTATAGTCAAGCAGTGAATAACCTCCCGCATGGAGTATTTCGTCACACTGTTCGACACACTCGGCATATTTGCTCATATAAAGATATACCCGACTAAGCAGCAAACGGGCTGCTGTCTGATTCGGACGATAGATCGACTCCTGGGTTACCCCTTCGAGCAACCGTATAGATTCCAAAAGATCGGTTTCGATCGTCTGATAGACACTCTCTACCGAATTCCTCGGATAATTCTTGTCTTCGACCATTTCGGAAAGTTTGACCGGCACACCCGGATCGGTAGAGGCGGTCGAAACCCGATACGGCACGGCGTAGACATTGACCAGATAATAATAGTACAATGCTCTCAGAAACAGTGCTTCACCTTTCAACGCAGCATAACGTCTTTCATTGGCATAGTTCTCGTCCAATTCGTAAATAATCACATTCATCGAATTGATAAAATCATATAGACGCTCCCAACACAAATCATCATAAGGGGTAAAAGGTTGTTGGTAATTGATGAAAGGATCCATTTGCCAATAATGGAACGGACCTAAGGCCGTCACCCAGAAGTTATACTGAGGACCGGACATATAGTTATTCGCTTTCGAATCGTCATCCATCACATGAATCCAACCCCCGATTGCAATTCCCTGTACATGGCTCGAACTCAATGAACTGCTCCGACTGGGACGCGAGGCATCCATATATCCCTCTCCCAAAATCAACTCGTTAATATCCTCTATTGAAGTCACGAACACCTGATTAGTGGCATTTTTCGACAGAAAATCGCCACAAGACGACAATACCATCAAAGCCACTCCCACTACCAGATATTTCATCATATATTTTCTTTTCATAATTCACTTTTTTAGAAAGTAACATTCAGACTGAATGAATAGGTGGGACGATTCGACATATTGATCGTCTCGGCACTACCCGACTGTGTGGTCGGATCTTGCCCCTTCAGATCCTTGCTGCAAATCGTAAAGAGGTTGGTGGCATAGAATGAAACATAGGCAGATTTCATCGCCACTTTTTTCGTAATCTTCGAAGGTACGTTATAGCGCAACGACAACGACTGCAATCTAACATAGTTACCACTGACCACCCGCAAATCGGAATTGTCGTACATCTGCCAAATATTTGCCGCAAAAGGATAATCTTTCATCCACCATGTGGTGAGCGAGGAGAGCGTATTGGTAAATTCCGTACCCGAAAGGGTTCCCGGAATATTGGTATACTTCTCGTCACCGGGATTCCTCCAACGGTTCAGGAACTCCTTACGGGCATTTTTATCCGGCTGGGGAGCGATTGTCCCATAGCCGGCAGCCACATTGGGATACATCTTGAGCAACCGGACCTTCGAACCAAAGCTACATGTCAAGTTGACTCCAAGGGTAAAGCGTTTGTAGGAGAATGTATTCATAAACCCGCCCTGAAATATGGGAACACGATTGCCGGAGTAGTCCATCACCGTAAAATAGATATCCTCCATGCTCATGTTCTTATACTTCTCCAAGAACTCATCCTCGTCCAATCCATAGAAAGTAGGACGACCATCCTCGTGACTCAGACCCGTAAATTTGTAGGAGTAGAACGAATTCAGAGCCTTCCCGGGGATCTCCACACTACCGTCCAGAAAATCCTTGTACGTATAGGCATCCTGCATTGTCTTGCTCGAGGCCTTGCTCAAAAGGCGGTTTAAGGTCTGGCCCAAATTCGGAGTCATCGTCCAGCGGAATCCTTCCGGATTACCCTTCGTCTGATGATTGATAATCACAAAATTAAGACCCAGTTCGATTCCCTGGTTCTCCACCGTTCCCTTATTGACCACATAGTTGCTCACACCGTTGATCGAAGAGACCCGTTTCGACAGGAAAGCATCTTTCGTCTTCTTGTAATAATAGGAGAACGATCCGGTGATCTTATTATCCAACAGACCGAAATCCAATGTCACATTGGTCGAAGTAGTCTTTTCCCAACGGAGGTCCGGATTCGGATAGCTGTAAATATGAGCCAGATACTGATTATCGGCATTTACCTCACCATCGCGCGTGATAATCAACTTCGAACTCTGGTTCGAAAGCATATTTCCCTGCAATCCAAGTGAGGCACGTATCGACAACGAATTGAACAGTTTGGAATGCGGCATCAGATCGCGTTTGATGTTCCATCGACCGGAAATCGACCAAATAGGCAGAATCTTCTCGTTGGCACGGGAACCGAACTGGTTGGATGCATCGGCCCGGGCATTGACATTGAACATGTAACGACCGTCGTAGTCATAGGAAACGGTTGCATAGCCCGAAACCAGATTGGTCAGCTCCAGCGACCGTACACCCCGAGCGGCCGGCGTAGAATAGTACCAGTCGTAATAACCGGTATACCGGGCCGGATCGAGCGTACTCATTCCCATCCCCCGGTCCGGCATATATCCGCGATAGATCTGGTTCAGATTATTGTACTCGGTCGAAGAGATCTCACCTCCCAAGGCGGCCGAAATGTTATGTTTGCCGGATTTGTCAAGATCCTTGTCGAAAGAGAATTGACCCCGGATCACATAGTTCTGCCGATCGGTCTTGGTTTGGGTCAATTCACCGCCATAAGGCATCAGATTCTCGCTATCGCCTGCCTCGTTGTATCGCAAACATTGTGCGTAATAGGTGTTGTCGCCATAATATTTCTGCTGATCGGCATTACTCATCGAATAGGAGAGCGTCAACCCGAATTTCAAAGGATCGATAATCCGATAGTCCAGACTGGCCGTGATGGTAGCCGTGTAGACTTTGGATTTGTTGTAACTGTTCTCCATTTCGTTGATGATATTGAATGGTATTTCCCACGTACTTAGAGAGCTGTTACGGCTGTAATACTTGAAATAGGAATAAGGTTCACCGTTCTCGTCGAAGGCCGGAATAGCCCGACTGGTCCCGTAGGCATAGTTAAGGACATCCAGTTCCGTGGGATTGTACTTACGATCCTGCACGCTGGCATTGGCTCCGAAACGCATCGACAAACGTTTGTAATTGGCCGTAAGATTAATATTGGCCGTGTAGGTCTTATTAAACTCATGTTTCACATTACCCTGGGCATTATTCAAACCCAACGAAGCGTAATAACGCATAGTAGAAGATCCACCCGAGAGACTGACCGTATGTTTCTGGGTAAACGAGTTTTGGGTGAGAATATCGAACCAGTCGGTATTCAATCCCTCGTAATAACCGATCCGGCGAGAGAGTTCGTCGTAGCCGATCACTCCATCATAATAGTCCTTCATGGCGCCTTCATAGCCCACCCAGGAATTGATCAAACCATAGGGCTGGTGATTTTCCATCAGTTCCCGGGAGTAGTCGATCCTCTCCTTTGAGTTCATCATATTCACGAACTTGTCGGCATAGTGGGGACGACGGCTAAAACTGCCCGTAAACGAATAGCTCACCGAGGGAGGGCCTGGATTTCCCTTCTTGGTGGTGATGACGATTACACCATTAGCAGCTCGTGCGCCATAAATCGCCGTAGCCGAAGCATCTTTCAAGATGTCGATCTGTTCGATGTCTTCGGGATTGATTCCCGAAATGGCATTGCCCAAGAGGTTCACGAAATCCAAGTCATTCAACTGATTGGGATCCACATTGACCGGATCGGTCTGGACGATACCATCCACCACCCAAAGAGGTTCCTGGTTTCCCAAAATCGTGGATGTTCCCCGAATTCGCAACCGAGGTGTCGCTCCGATCGTTGCCGAATTCTGCATGAAAACCATACCCGGCACATGACCCTCCAACATCAGATCGACCGTAGCCAAACTGGGTACATTGATATCTTTCATCTTCAGAGTCGTCACCGCACTGGTAATCTTTCTCTTATCGAGAGTCTGATAACCCGTCTGGACAACCACTTCATCCATCATACTCTCATTCTCTTTGAGAATAACATTGATTTTGGACTGACCGGTGTATTTAACCGCTTTGGTCTCCATTCCCACAAAAGAGAACATCAATGTAATATCGGTATTCTCAGCCACGTCGAGAGACAGCCGATAAGATCCATTGGCATCGGTCGAAACACCTTTGGTAGTACCTCTCATCCGCACGGTAACCCCCACCAAAGGCTCCCGACCAATATCGGTCACCTGCCCCTCGATCACAATTCTTTTCTTGGGAGTCGGAGCCTCGGTCACTTTCCCGTCTCGACGACTTATCACAACATGTTTATCTGTAATTTCATATTTAAGCGGAGTTCCCCCCAGGCAACGATCCAAAATCGGTCGCAACTCCACATTTTGACAGTTAAAATTCTTCTTACCAAGTGCCTGAATATCAGCAACATTATAAATAAAAGAATAATCGCTGACTTTCTCGATCTGCAGGAATAATTCACTCAAATAAGCGTTCCGGATAGTAAGCGTGAATCGTTGGGGACGCCTTTGTCCCCACACGGTTTCATGGGCTATCAAAAGCAACAGCACAAAGGAAAGTTTGACCATCAGGCCGACACACACACTCTTTTTACCCGGTGAAATGTTCAGAGTAGAGATTTTTTTCATACATTTACCGAATTAATTAAACACAACATTTAACATGTTGGCGGGAAGGCGGGTGGAGCCGCCCTCCTGCCATTTTTATTTCTCCATTACAGTGATCGTACGTCCGTTACGCTCAAAAGCAATTTGGTCCATCTGCCCCAACAGTTCCAAAATGGAATCAATGTCTTCGTACTTCTTCATGCGGGCAGATATAGCAATCTGACTCAATTCCGGCGTATTGAAAATATAATCGAAATCATACCACTGAGAAAGTTCTTCCATGATCTTCTCCAATGATTTTTCTCTGAACATGAAAAATCCGTCTTTCCAAGCCGTATAATAGAGTGTTTCAACTTCTGCCACATTGCTTCCCTGTGCCGAAATATTGGCTTGTTGTCCGGGCAATAGCAGCAATTCGGAACCATGCATATCCCGTACGGCCACGCGTCCGCTGACCAGAGTAATCTGGTTGACGGCACCATTCTGGTCGGACACACAAAATTCCGTTCCCAATACCCGAACCGAGGCTTGTGAAGTCCGAACAATAAAAGGCCGCTGTTCGTCTCGGGTCACCTTGAAATATGCCAATCCTTTCAGAGAGACTTTACGAACAGAATCTGTAAAAAATGCAGGATATTCGATTTCAGAATTAGCACCCAGCCAAACTTGTGTCCCATCCGAAAGTTCAAGTCTGTAATCGGCTCCCCGGGGCACAATCAAACGGCTGGTCACCACCTCTTCCGGTAGAGGGGCCTCTTCCGACATTTCATCATTGTAAGACAACACGGAACTCTCTTCGCTTTTTTTCAGAGAGGTCCCTTCCGGCAAATAACCGGTCGTATCACAGAGAGTAAAGGAACGGCCATCGCTCAGCATCAACATCGCCACGGAAGAATGATGCAGAACAGGATCTTCGGATACACTCTTTTTATGACCCAATTGGAAAACAAAGGTCATCAATATGGCCAACGGGAGAAAAACTGCGGCAACCATGCCGATTCGTCTCCTCAAACGGCGCAGCCGATTCGTGCGACGCATTCCCGTACGCTGTGCGAATCCCTCGAAATCGGATAAACGAGATACACGCTCGTACTCTTTCAACATACGGCCAAAATCGGCTTCCTCCGTAAGTTGCCGATAAAAATCCGCATTGCAGGGATCGGCCTCCAACCACTGTTCGAGTCGTGCTCGTTCGGAATGGGAGATCGTCCCATCCAACTCCTTCCGGATCAGATCCGCTATATGCAAATGCTCGGATATCATCGTTCTGTGTTTGAAAAGTAAAGATTATTCCTATTTTTATAATCTATACATGCAATAATAGAACAACTCAATCCTCCGATCGGTCTACCGGAACAACAAAAAATTTCAGGAAATTTTACAAAAACGAGATTTTAGCAGTTTGACAGCCCGAATGCGATGATTGCGCACCGTACTGACCGCAATATCGAGAATTTCGCCGATCTCCCGATAACTCTTCCCTTCGATCGACATTTTCAGTACATTCCGGCACTCCCTGGGGAGTTGATTCAACGAGTCGACAAGCTGACGCTCCACTTCAGTCGAAATGATTTTCCGGGCACGATCGGCTTCCTTCATCTCCCGCTCCATGATTCCCAGACGTCGATGTTTCACATTCTCATGTTTGACATGATTGAGCGAAAGATTTCGTACCGTCACATAAAGGAACGAACGGACAGCCGCCTCTGAAGAGAAATTTCGCCGCATCCGCCACAAAGCGACAAAAGCATCCTGAACAATATCCGCCGACACGGGTTCGCTCTCGACGATTCCCTGCGCATAAAGGCTCAATGCGGCAAAATATCGTTCATAAATACCTTTAAAACAAACCTCGTCTCCTTCGTGTAGTAGTTTTACAAATCCTTTCTCCTCCATTTTCCCGGCTTCTTCATCCATTCATTCGGGCGATTCAACGGCCCTTTTGAACAAAGCTAAAAAAATTTATCGAAAATAAACACTGAAAAAAGCAGGAAAATCGTGAAAGATTACAAAAAAGAAGTCGAAAAGTCTATCTGTAAACAATAACTCAAAAAACAGTCCGTTTTACTTCGAATTTATAAACGGATTTCTCCTCATTGTTGAGATACCCAAATCAATTTAGAGGTATCATTCAGCATACAGGCATACTCTGAATCGAGAACCGACACACAATAGTCGGCATAAAACCACAGAAAAAACGATACACTGCAACTTGCCGGGATCCGCCGGATGGGCTGTTGGACCCGGCCATGAGCCACTTTACTTTACGTTTTCCGTACATACCGGCACATGTCCTGTTCACAACGAGGACTCTCCGTACACGGAATGATACCATGCCGTCTGACGATAGGATTCATTCAAGTCGGCATAATCGATATGCGGTACATATACACTCATTCCGCAATAAGTGTCGATCAGCAACGATGCCATCACACTCGGCGTCGTTTTTTTATACAGCACGACCGAAGCAAGAGCGGCATTAAATTCCGCCCGTAAAGGATCGGTTTCCGGAACTAACCGGGCAACTACATCCTCCAAATCGAACATCGTGTGACGGGAATAACGATCAAAATATTGAATCTCATCCAAATCGAGCGTAGGAATCTGAGCCCCATAATATTCCACAATGCGACCCATCACCTCCGCCAGTCGATCCATCTGCCTCAGATCATAAAGAGCCGTCGTGGCGGTCCGATAAGCCCCCGACTGTACATTATAGTATTCATAATACTTACGGCAAACCTCATCCAATCGGGCATCGGAAGCCAACAGATCGGAGACAATCTGGTCATAAGGAAGACCGTTTGCCAACACCTCCGCCGGCGACGCCACTAAATAATCCGCCTTATCACGCAAAGCGTACGCCACCTCGGCTTCTCCCATAAAACAAGCATCTATCACGATATACCCGAACATTCCCTCGGGTATGGCCGTTGCCAGATCGGAAAGTTCCATCTGTGCAGTACCGTCCTCTCCGAAAGTTCTCGTAAGAGGTTCGGCAAGTTCCCCCGAAACTGCATTTTTCCGTATCCGAGATGACCGAGCATAGAGATTTCCCTTCGGGAGCCATCCCGTGGCATGAGACCAGAGAATCAGCCCGTAATCATTTCCCGGAGTCAATGAACGCACATCACTGAACACCTGCCGCATGATCGCCGGATCCAAAGAATTCTGACTCTCATACTCTTTCAGAGTACGTAATTCGCCCTGTCCCGAAGCATTACGCACTACCTCCAACAATTTTGGCCCACTCCCCGAAGCATCCCTATAAACGACGACCCGTCCCGGAGAAGGATCCCTTTCGGCAACCGCTGCCAACAGCATATCCAGATTCTCCGAATCGAAACCGCTATATCCCAATGAATTATCCGCCACCATATAGACGAGCAACGTACGTTCGGCCCAAGGCACCTCTGGAGTATGGCCCTTTTCACAAGCAGAAAAAAGGAACAAACAACTCCAAAAAAGTAAGATCAATCTACATCTGCCTGCGTAATTCATCATCTACTTTTTCTTATAGAGAGGGATTCCGTTGAATTCGAGGCCCTGTACCCGTTTTTCGGGCAACTTGTCGGGCTTACGCCAATAGACTCGACCGAAATCGAAATAATACCCTTTGATATCTCCCTGACGCTGCAACAATGGGATATACTCCACCGTACTGGTTACCACCATTCGTTTCATGGGCTGCAGATCCATCATCGCCAACACATCGGTCGAATGGGAGAAGAAAAGTACGTGCCACGGAGAGTCCTGTTTCAATCCTGTCCCTGACGATTTGATTGCCGTAACGATCTTGTCCAATCGGTCGCGATTAATCTCAGCCTGTGTTCTGTCGCCCAGTTTTTCGTAGGCATAGATCAGAAAATTGATATTTCTCGGACTGAACGGATCGGCTTTCATCGATTCGCCTACATATTCGATGATCCGTCGACACTGCACCGAATCGGGTTCGTTATTCTGCGAAAAAATCACCAATACCTTATCATCGGCAGGATTCGCCTCCAAGGGTTTGTAGGCCTCCTGATAGGGAAAACCATAATAAAGATAATAATAGTCGTCTGCCGTCAACGTAGTATCGCCAGCCATATAACGCGAAAAAAGGGCTGGATAATAATAGGGTGATGCCTGGTCGATCACCGCCCGTAAAATGGCATCGTTATCGGGCACCCGTTGTCCTATCGCCCATAAGGGTAACGATAAAAGAAGAAGTGCAAATATCTTTTTCATAATCCAATTTTCCTGTATAACGACAAATGTAGCAAAAAATTGGCCGGATTCAGTGGATCCAGCCAATATATCCGTCTCTCCAATCGGTTCTGCTTACAGATCGTATTTGTCGATCAACCTACGCAACCGCTCCGCCAAAGCTTCAGAACCCGGCACCAACGGCAGTCTCAACCGGTTTTCCATCACTCCTCGAACAGCCAGGGCCGTTTTGACTCCCGTGGGATTACCCTCTTCGAAAAGTGCCTCTACGGCCTCGAACAGCCGGAGCTGCAGTGCGGATGCCGTGGCCCGATCACCCGCAAACACAGCCTCTACCATACGGGTAAATACCGAAGGGAAAACATTGGCAGCCACGGAAATGACACCGTCACCACCAAGTGCGATCAAAGGCAAAGCCATATTGTCGTCGCCCGAAAAGACCTTGAATCCTTGGGGCCGATCCCGCAGCAGATAACTGATTTGCGAAAGCGAACCGCACGCCTCTTTAATGCCCAACAGGTTCTCCACCTCATTCGCCAAACGAAGGGTTGTCTCTGCTTTCAGATTGACTCCTGTACGGGAAGGCACATTATAGAGGAGAACCGGTACGGGAGACTCGCCTGCGATTGCCTTATAATGTTCGAAAAGGCCCCGCTGTGAAGGCTTGTTATAATAAGGAGTGACACTCAATACGGCCGACACTCCCGAAAGATCGGTTTCGCCGATTTGACGGATAACCCCCCGGGTATCGTAACCGCCGATTCCTGCAATCAAAGGCAAACCTTTCCGATTACGCTCTTTGATAAAAGCCAGAATATCCCGTTTTTCCTCCGCAGAGAGTGTAGGGGTCTCTGCGGTTGTACCCAACGCCACTAAAAAATCGGCACCATTATCCGTCACATAATCCACGAGTCGTTCGAGTGCACCAAAATCTACACCACCCTCTTCGCCGAAAGGGGTTACCAATGCCACACCGACTCCCTGAATGTTATTTTTCATACATTTTGTATAAATTCATGGCAAAGGTAATAAATTTTCTAAAACAACGAACCCTGAACGGGATTATTTTCTTGTTCAGCAACAGAAGTGGGCCGAGAAGCATTTCCTTCGCCGATCATCGTCAAAAATCGTTCCTCGTCGATGATCTCAACACCCAGTTTCTGGGCTTTGGCGAGCTTGGCCGGTCCCATATTCGCACCTGCCAACAGGAAATCGGTATTCGAGGATACGGCAGCCAAATTTTTCCCGCCGTGCAGCTCAATCAGTTCCTTGAGTTGGTCTCGGCTATGACGAGCAAACGTACCCGAAATAACAAATGTTTTCCCTTCCAACGATTCGGAAAGCCCCTCTCTTTTCCTTCCGCTAAACTGCACTCCGGCCTCTCTCAGTCGGGCAACAATCCGTTGATTCTCCTCGTCGGCAAGATACTGCACAATACTATCGGCTATCTTCTCCCCCACCTCATCGGCTGCCAGCAACTCTTCGCGCGAGGCAGCCATCATGGCATCCAGACTGCCGAAATGAACCGCCAGATTTTTGGCCGTAGTTTCGCCCACGAATCGGATTCCCAATGCAAAAAGAACCCGGGGGAAAGGAATCTCCGTAGAACGACGAATACTCTTCACGATATTTTCCGCTGATTTGTCCCCCAGTCGAGGCAGAGGTGCCAACTGTACCGCAGTAAGGTCATACAGATCGGCGATATCCCGAATCAATCCCTGTTGATACAGCAATGCCACGGTCTCCTCTCCCAGTCCTTCGATATCCATCGCCCGACGTGCGATGAAATGGATGATACGCCCCAATATCTGAGGCGGACAATGACTCTGGTTCGGGCAATAGTGTTTCGCCTCACCCTCATATTTGACCAGCAGAGTACCGCATTCGGGACAATGGGTAATATACTCGAACGGCACGCTGTCGGCCGGACGCCGGGAGAGTTCGACGCCCACGATTTTCGGTATGATCTCCCCGCCTTTCTCCACATAGACCATGTCATGAAGCCGGATATCGAGCAACGCGATCTGTTCGGCATTATGCAACGAAGCCCGTTTCACGGTCGTTCCCGCCAACTGAACGGGATCGAGATTGGCTACGGGGGTAATAGCTCCCGTACGGCCCACCTGGAAATCGACCGAATTGAGCCGGGTCAACGCTTGTTCCGCCTTGAACTTATAGGCAACTGCCCATCGGGGCGATTTGGCCGTATAACCCAATTTGCGCTGCAGCACATAGTCGTTGACCTTGATCACCACCCCGTCGGTATCGTATGGCAACGTCTCTCGCAATTTATCTACCATCCGGATATAATCGTCAATAGCGTCGATACTACGGCAAAGTTTCATGTGTTCCGAAATCTTGAACCCCCACTCTTTAGCCTTTCGCAAACTCTCCCAGTGAGAGGTATAAGGCAATTCATCACCCACCAGATAATACATGAAATTATCCAATCCACGACGTGCCACCACCGCCGAACTCTGTTGTTTGAGCGTACCGGCCGCCGCATTACGCGGATTGGCAAATGGCGACTCACCGGCCTCCTCCCGTTCGGCATTGAGTCGATTAAACGAAGCGCGAGGCATCAGAATCTCGCCCCGTATCTCGAAAAAGGAGGGATAGTCATTCCCTCGCAGTTCCAAAGGAATACTACGAATCGTACGCACATTCGCCGTCACATCGTCGCCGGTCGAACCATCGCCGCGAGTAACGGCTCGTACCAGACGGCCGTTTTCATAAGTGACACTGATAGCTGTACCGTCGAACTTCAACTCGCACACATATTCGGTCGGCCCCACCTCACGCGTTACCCGATCGCAAAACTCGTGAAGTTCCTCCAATGAATAGGTATTCGAAAGCGAAAGCATCGGATAACGATGGGCCACGGTGGCAAACTCTCCGGACAAATCACTCCCCACCCTATGCGAAGGAGAATTAGGATCGTCATACTGAGGATAGGCAGCCTCCAGATCCTGCAGTTCACGCATCATACGGTCGTAATCATAATCGCTGATGGCGGGATCATTCAGTACATAATATCGATAATTATGGTCATTGAGTGCTTTACGGAGTTCGAGTATTCGTTGCAACATGATTCGGTTATTTTTGTTCAAAGGTATTAAATTTGTTCGGAAGCGACGCCTTTCTCTCTGAGAAAATAAGATCAAAAACAGACCCTCCAAAAGAAAAAACAGAAAAAATTTTTCCAGACTATTCGTGATATACAAATTTTGTTTATACTTGCAAAAAATTTTCAAAAAGCATGGCAACAGACACGAAATCAAAGAGACGTTTAGTGGTGAGCTACCACAACTTGCCTATAGAACTTCAAGAAGAATTGAAGAAAAAATATCCCAATGGGTATACCGATAGTATGATCCGAATCGACAAGGCCCCGGGAGACTTTTTTTATGCCGTTGTCCTGGAGACGGAAGATACCAGTTATCTGGTCAAGATCGATGTAAAAGTAGATGGCCAATTGGAGGAGGAGGAAGATAAGGAATACTTCGACGACGAGATCAAAGGGGCCGACGAAATTATCGACGACAGCGCCGACGAAGGAGACGACGATTAATATTCTTTTTAGAAATCAGAAAACGAAATGGTACGGATTATGCATTCGTACCATTTCGTTTTTTATCTACCTGCCATGAGCCATCGTACCATCCGAAGTTACTCGAACGGAATAATCACCGTTCTTTGGCAACCACAAAAATGTAGACATTCGAAAATTTGCTCTACACTCTTACCGGAAGTGTTCGCCGCCAAACACGAATTTAAAATCGACATACAGGCCTCCGATAGCAGGACAATTGCCGAAACGATTCTGCATTGTCCCAGCGGAGCTCTATCCTATACGCCCTGTGAAAAACGTGCGGTTTCCGAAACAATACCGTCGCCCCAGCAAGAGTCGGTGCTTTTATGAAAAGCTGCTATCAATTAGTAATTGACAGGATCCCAATTCAAAATCCGGAAGAAATCGTACTCTTCGGGACGTTCCACCCATTGACGAGCGGCGTCATAATCCTCCGGCGTGATATAGCACAGGATATGATCTACCACGGCATGGAACTTGTCGCCCTTGATATCTACCAAACGAGGTGGAATCTTACCCGTCACGTCATCCTGAAGATCTTTCAGATAGAGCTGACTTACCTGACCACGTTGATCCACATAGACCATGCAGCCGGTCTTACCCTCCGAGAAGAGTTTATAAACACCCATACCCAGCATCGAGCAATAAACCAAATCGAAAGCCACCGGAGTCTGACAACGGACCTCGTAGCCGATCTCCACCGGACGCGACTTCACTTTCATATTGATCTGTTTCAACTTCTTCTCGATCATTTCGTTGAAAATATGGGCTTTAGACACCTTGCCCAATTCGGGATGACCGTGTTCGTCATAGGAGAAGTGAACACCCGACTTTTTGATCTCGTCGTTGCTCAACGCATGGAACACACCTTCGGAGATAATGGCTGCTCCATAATCCATGTTCATGATCTTACGTTTGATGATCGAAGAGATCACCAAATTGACGATCTTATCCACGGTAATTTCGGTCTTGTTGAACATCTCCGGGATCACGATCATCGGATAGTGGCAAGCCGTTCCGATACCGAAAGCCAAGTGACCAGCCGAACGTCCCATGGCGGCCAATACAAACCAGTTTCCACTGGTACGGGCATCCACATATACCGTACGACCGATAATAGCACCTTTGTCTTTGGCCGACTCATAACCGAACGTAGGCGATCCCTCGGGCAACGGAAGGTCGTTGTCGATGGTCTTCGGCACATGGATATTGGTAATAGGATACTTTTTCTCCTCGAGGAATTTTGCGATACGGTTCGCAGTCGAAGCGGTATCGTCACCCCCCACCGTCACCAAGAGTTTCACATTGTTCGACATGAAGAATTCGAGATTAAAATCGTTGGCGAAATTCTCGTTGGTAGGTTTGAAACGACTCATCTGCAAGTAGGATCCTCCGCGATTGAAGATATCGTCGGCCAGGAAATAGTCGATATCCACCATTCGGGGATTTTTCTTGAAAAGTCCCGTATAACCTTCATGCAGACCGATCACCCGATAACCTTTCTGCAAAAATGTCTTGGCCACACTGCCGACCACTGTGTTCATACCGGGAGCAGGACCTCCTCCTGTCAGAATTGCGATTGCCTCTTTCATTGCTGATTCGAATTTATAAGTTATTAATCGTAGCGATTCACACTATTGTTCCTGCCAAATTTACAACTTATTTTTTAAATTCTTTTAATATATCTATAAATTCGAAGCCTTTTTCATGAATTTTTCCACGTTGATAATGAAGCGGCGATGGACACCCTCTCCAATAATGGCCCCATCCTGATCCTTTGCCACCACATGGAAAGTCAGTTCCCGACCTTCGATAGCGGTCAGGGTTGCCGTAGCGGAGACTTTACGCCCCACCGGAGTCGCTTTCACATGCGTCACATCGATCAGCGTTCCCACGGTACTCTGTCCCTCCTCAAGCGCAGGAGCCACGGCATGACGTGCCGCATTTTCGATCAAAGCCACCATGGCGGGTGTGGCGAAAACCGCCACACTACCCGATCCGTAAGCTTCAGCCGTATTCTGATCCGTCACCAAGGTTTCTGCCGTGTAAGTCAGACCTATATTCAATGTTTCCATAACAATATCGTTTTATTTTTCCTCACCGAGCAAACGCACTGCCATGGCAGAGGCCAAAGCATCGCAATCGGCATATTTATCGATAGCCGGGCGACCTGCGATCTCTGCCGGAGCGCACACCGGCTCCCAACCGATCTCTTCGGAGAATTTAAGCAGATTGCGTACTCCACCGCCATTCCAACTGTATGATCCGAAAAGACCCAATGATTTATTCTTGACATTCATGTGCACCAGAGTCCGGCAAAGCAGATCCATCAACGGGAACATCTCGCCATTATAGGCACAACTGCCCAAGATTATCCCCTGATACTCCCAAATGGCATTGATCAAATAGGAGAGATGAGTTTTCGAGACATCAAACACCTTGATATCGCGCACACCACGTTGAGCGATTCCATTGGCAATATAATCGGCCATACGAGCCGTATTTCCGTACATCGAACCATAGATCACCACCACGCCGGGTTCGGCTTCGTAACGGCTCCAACGATCGTAAAGGGAGAGTACACGCTCGGTATTCTGACGCCAAATGGGACCATGCAACGGGCAGATCGTCCGCACGGGAACATTGGCCAGTTTGACAAAGGCCTTCTGTACCATGCCGCTGTACTTGCCCACGATATTGGAGTAGTAACGACGCATCTCACTTTCATAGAAAGAAAAATGGGTCTGATCGTCAAAGATTCCTCCGTCGAGAGTTCCAAAAGTACCGAAAGCATCGGCCGAGAAGAGGATCCTTTCGGTCATATCATAGGTCATCATCGTCTCCGGCCAGTGGACCCAGGGCGTAAAGACAAATTTCAGTTTATGATGGCCCAGTTCCAACTCATCGCCATCCTTCACCTCGAGCAGATGATTGCAGAAAGCGCCGTAATAGCTTTGTAAAATCTTAAAGGTTTTCGCATTACCGACGATCTGCACATTCGGATAACGTCTTACGATCGACTCTATTTCGCCCGAATGGTCGGGTTCCATGTGGTTAACCACCAGGTAATCCAAATCACGACCGTTCAACAGGATCTCGATCCGTTCCAGATAAGCCCCGTCGCTACCCATCTCCACCGTATCGATCAGAGCAGTCTTCTCGTCGGTAAACAGATAGGAATTATAGGAAACCCCATTGGGCAAAGGCCACAAATTCTCGAATAGATTCTTACGACGGTCATTCACGCCGATCCAGTGAATTTTTTCACTGATATTCACACTGTATTGCATATACGTTTATGTTTTATGATTTTTTATTCTTGTTCGCTCATACGGACCACATCGGCAATCTGTCGGGTAGCGATCTTCGGATTGGCAATCACATTACCTCCGCTGACACATCCGCCCTCACAGGCCATCACCTCCACCATGTTGCCCGGACAGGATTTGGCATAACCTCTCAGTTCGCGGATGCTCTGTTTATTGAGTCCATTCACCAGCACAGGACGCACCTCATAGCGATCACCGATCTTCGTCTTCACGGCATTCATCACACCCGAGGTAACAGGATAACCCCGGCTCGTGGAGTCGATCCCCTTCTCCAGTTCCATGCTGGCACTGGTCGCCACGTCAATTCCCCTGGCGATGAACATCGATCCGATCTCCTCGAAATTGAGCATCAGATCGGCATTGGGATCGCAATAGGTTTCGTAACGCTTGGCCAGACAAGGGCCCACAAAGACCAACACGGCATCCGGATAACGTTCACGGGCGATCCGAGCGGTGTATTGCATCGGAGTCAGAGTATCCGACACAAAAGGTTTGATCTCCGGCATGTGCTTCTGCACGGCAGCGATATAGGACGGACAGCAGGAGGTAGTCATGAAAGCCTGCCCTTCGGCCATTTTATGCAGAAATTCACGAGCCTCGTTTTCGGTCGTCTCATCGGCTCCGCGAGCCACCTCGATCACATCGTCGAAACCCAACTCGCGGATAGCTCCCAAAATCTGAGGCAACGGAGCCTTGAACTGTCCTGCAATAGCAGGAGCCACCATAGCCACCACCTTTTTCGGCCCGGCAAAGGCCTTGAAAATATCCATGATATGGGACTTCTCCATCACCGCTCCGAACGGACAGGATGAGATACAACGTCCGCAATAGATACATTTCGAATAGTCGATCTGCTCCGTTCCGTCTTCCCGTTTGGAGATTGCCCCCACAGGACAAGACTCCTCGCACGGCACGGGAATATAGACAATCGCGTGATAGGGACAGTTTTTCATACAAAGGCCGCAGTTTACACACTTCGTATGGTCGATATGTGCCTGTCCGTTCTCAAAACTGATCGCCCCTTTGTTACAATTGGCCATACAGGGACGGGCCAAACATCCCCGACACATATTGGTCACCACATAATTGGTCTTCACGCAGGCACTGCATACCTCATCCACCACCGTAAGCGGCTCACGCTCCACTTCGGTACGTTCGAAAGCACGACGTACATATTCACTCAGAGGAGTCAGTTCGTCCTCTTCGTCACGAATATTGAACCCCAGCAACGCCATCAACTTATAACGTAACATTGCCCGGTCCTTGTACAAACAACAGCGGGATGCCTGCGAACCCTTCGGACGCAATTCCAATGGAATCCGATCAATCTTCAGTTCCAGTTCACCTTTGTTATACAGTTTCGCCAGCCGGGTCAACAATTCCCGACGCATCAGTACTGCATTATTTACCGCCATCGCTTATGCATTTAATTCGTTCTTAATCGCATCGATCACCTTTTCGATCGTCGCACTGGCAATGATCCGGTCGCCCACCTTGACGAAGGGGGCTCCCTGCGAATCCTCCCGGTTGCAACAATCCAGACAGGGCGATCCCTGAATCTCCACCTGCGCAAGCAGTTCGGCAGGCAACTGTTCATCGAGCAACTGGAGCTCGGCACCACCCATCACGTAGCACAACGTGCCCGTACAAATTTTTACGATCAGTTTCTTTTCCATCTGTTCAGATATATTGTATGCGTACTTCTTTTCTGTATTTACTTTCCAGCAGTTCCCCCAGTCGTTTGACAAGGTTCCGTCTCAATTCCAGATCCACCGGCAGATTCGGATCCTGGTGCATGGGGTTGATCCGGGTCCCCACCACAAACTCGATCACATCATGATCGAGCAGCATACGGGCCACTACTCCATCGGTACCTTTCTCTTTCACCACCCCATCGGAAGCGGTCCTTTCCAGCAGACTGTGCACCCGATTCAATGTCAACACCCCCTCGGTCACCAGATCGACGCCTTCCATCGTGGAGACAGGAGGCAATCCGGCCGGATCCCGTCGCAGGACCACCGACACGGGACGTCCCAACTCCCGGGAGATGATTTGAGCTGTCGTACCTCCACAGATCAACTTCGTACCCGGATAACGAGCCACCATATCGGCCAAAATCTCATCCTTCTGTTCCTTGAACGGAGGCCCCGAACAAACTAAAATCCGACGGGGCTGTCGCAAATATAACACAGCACACGTCAAATCGTGCTTCGGAGCGAACAAATCGTTCAATTCAGCTCTTTCCACTATCTTATGGGCCAATTCCCGTGCCGAAATCAACGGTTGCACTCCGATCTCACCCCGACAATACTCCCTCACTCCTTCCAGTCTCCACCCCTCGGGCATACGTCGGGTAAGAAATCCCGACGACACAACACCTCCACTCATCAACACGATCCTGTCCTCCGGTTCTGCCTGGAAATCTCCACACCACACACCCTCCCGTTGACCATTCTCATCGACCGTACGATACTCTACCGGCACTTCGGCTCCTCTTCGCAACAAAAGACACAACGGTGTTCCGAAACCGGTGATATGCACGCTTCCCCGTCGATGGATATCCAAAATCATAAAACTCACTGTTCCATGCGCCTCCTCTCCCTTCTCCGGGCAC
>CALVFY010000038.1 GCA_944326945.1 uncultured Rikenellaceae bacterium | reverse complement strand
ATTATCACCCCCGTTACACCAGGACTCGGGCACTCAAATCTACACAAAAAAATCTATAACAATAGGTGAACTAAGTGCTCAATACTATTTTGGCCAAAAAGGTCAATCATATTGTAGCCAAAGGGGACAATCCTGCTTGGCCAAAAGGGTCAAAGTCGCGTGGCTTTTCCAACAGACCCGGTGCGGCGACATCCGTTACGGACGGCAGATATACGATTAACAGGAGGGTACGATTGCCGGTTTCGCTCCGGGACAGGTGGCTGAAACGGAAATATTGGAAGGCATGAAGCCTGCGGCACAAGGCGTCGTGTTTCATCCCGACTTGATCAAAGGCACGTCGCTCGGACAGGAGATCAGGTCGTATTCCTTCTTTTCCTATAACTCCGCAGAAACCCTGCTCCTTTCGGAAGAGGAAAAAAGCATCATCCTCGATTGTCTGGCCAAAATAAAGACAGAACTCAACCATCCGACAGACCGGTTGAGCGAGCGGTTGATAGCGAGAAATCGAACCGGGATGTGCTGACCCGCTTCGAGACCCTGCTCGACGATTATTTCCGAAGCGGCGAATCCCTGACACACGGTTTGCCATCCGTCAGATATTTTGCCGGTACAGCCCCGTCACGACACATCGGGCTGTGCCGTTCTGTTTTTCCGCTTCCTTATTTCAACAGCTCCTTGGGGCACGGCAGACAAACAATCTCCCCAGGTGAAATCAAAAATGGTTCAGGATCGATATTCACCCTAATAACTTCATAATATGTCCGGGTGTTTTTCTCTAATAACCTTGAGGCATTTTTCCATGTCGTTGGGATTAATGACAACATCTGCTCTTTCTGATTGGGCAAATGCATACATGTATTCAATGAAAATCTGTTCTTTAGCCAAACTTTCCAGAATTTTAGACAATGCTCCCGGCTGATTGGGACAGTGGATCGACAGTACGTCTGTAAGTATTACCGCAAAACCTGCGTCACGTAAGACTTTTACCGCTTTATCCACCTCTTCTACAATCAGTCTCATCAAGCCGAAATCTGTCGTTTCTGCAATACAGAAGGCCTTCATGTTGATGCTGTTGGCAGCCAGAACCCGGGCCACTTCATTCAGTCGGCCGCTCTTGTTCTCCAAAAAAATGGAAATCTGCTTGATAGTCATAATCAGGTTATTTTAATTGTCTTTTATCTATCACTCGGACACTTTTCCCTTCGGACCGAGGAATCGAATTGGGCTCCATGAGTCTGACATCGGCACTGATGGAGAGAACACTCTTCAGCTTGTCGGCCAGTCTTTTCCGAAGTCGTAGCATGGTGCCGAGTTCGTCGCTGAAATAGTCGCGTCGGACCTCAACCTGTACCTGAAGGGTGTCGAGACTGTTGATCCGGTCGACTACCAACATATATCTCGGTTCGAATTCGGGCATTTCCAGAATGACGCTTTCCACTTGTGACGGGAATACGTTGATCCCCCGTATGATCAACATGTCGTCGCTTCGGCCGATGATTCGTGTCATTCGGACGTTTGTCCTGCCGCATTCACATTTCTCGTTTATCAGAGAGGTTAAATCCTTGGTCCTGTATCGAAGCAGAGGCATCCCGGTTTTGGTGAGAGTGGTGAATACCAGTTCTCCCGTAGTCCCGTAGGGCTGCGGTTCCAGGGTGTCGGGATTGATGATTTCGGGATAGAAATGATCTTCGGATATATGGGATCCGTTTTTGCACGTGCATTCATAGGATACGCCCGGGCCGATGATCTCGCTGAGTCCGTACAGATTGTAGGCCTGGAGTCCAAGCCTCGATTCGATCTCATCCCGCATGTTTTCGGTCCAGGGTTCGGCTCCGAATGCGCCGATCTTGAGGTGGATATCCTCTCGGGTCATTCCGTTCCGTTCCATCGCTTCGGCAAGGTAGAGCGCATAAGAGGGCGTGCAGGCAATTCCCGTAATCTTGAGATCCCGCAGCAGGCGGAGGTGTTTGTCCGTGTTGCCGGTAGAGGTGGGAATGACGGTGGCCCCCACATATTCGACGCCATAATGGGCTCCCAGCCCTCCGGTGAAAAGTCCATATCCGTAGCCGACAGAAAAGACATCATTACGGGTTACACCGTAGGAGGTAAATGCCCGTGCGGAACACTCCTGCCAGATCTCCAGGTCGCGGCGGGTGTAGCCTACGATGGTGGGATTGCCCGTAGTGCCGGACGATGCGTGAACCCGGACGATTTCGGACTGATTGGCCGCCTGGAGTCCTGTCGGATAATTGTCGCGAAGGTCCTGCTTGGTGGTAAAGGGCAGTTTCTTTATGTCTTCGATGCTTTTGATGTCTTCCGGAGTCAGATCCAGCGCCTGCATCTTTTCTCTGTAAAAGGGTACGTTATGATAGACGAGTTCTGCGAGTTTGTGTAGCCGTTTCCCCTGCAGATCCGACATTTCATCCCTGCTCATGCACTCCTTGCTCTTGTTCCAAATCATTCCCATAGAAAGTTTCGATCAGTTTACATTCGTTTTATAAGTCTGGCTATATCGATGTCTCGGACGGTTGCTCCTCCACGGGATGGTCTTTTCTGAACCATTCCATCCTTTGCCGGAGTACAGGATAGAGATCGTCTCTCATTCTTGAGGTGCAGGCTCGTATGCCGCATTGTTCACTGCCGGTCGTTCCCAGATTGATGCTGCTTATGCCGTAATAGAGCAACTCTTTGAGCAATTCTCCACCGCTCATTTTACCGTAGCCGAGGGTGAAAAAGAATCCGTCGCCTACCGGTTGGCTGACGTCGTAATCATAGACGATCCGGAATCCATTGTCCTGAAAGATTTTCTTCATCTTTTCGGCCCGGTCGGCATAGACTTTCGTGTCCGCAACAAAGTCGATACGGCCTTCGCAGGCAGCTTTCAACATTTCGGCATAGGCAAACTGGGTCGATGTTGTGCAACCGCTCGTGATCATGTAGAGAATGGAGGCGATGAAGCTCTGTCCGAAGATTCCGGAATCTCCATAACGGTCGGCCAGATTCTGGTAATATTTATCGAACAGTGTGTCCGAGACACAGGCAAGCGCCATCCGTTGGCCGGCATAGCTGAAGATCTTCGATGAGGAGAGCATCAGGATATAATTGCCCGTGTATCTGGCGACTGTGGGAGGGTAGGGCGGTTCGAACGGTCGTCCCAGGTTTCGCCGGAAATCCATACAGAAATAGGCCATGTCTTCCATGACGACGGTGTCGTATTTGTCTGCCAGTTCGCCGATGATTTGCAGTTCGGAATCTTCCAGACAGATCCAGGCCGGATTGTTGGGATTGGAATATACGATGGCGGCGATTTCGCCCGAACTCATCAGCGATTCCAGTTTGCCGCGCAGTTTTTCCCCTCTAAAATGGTAGATGTCGAACGAGTACCATTCGATACCTAAAATCTTCAACTGCGATTTCTGGATCGGAAATCCGGGATCGATGAACAGTATCTTGTTTTTACCTGCAATTCTCTGTGTACAGGCGATGAACGATGCGAAAGAAGCTGCCACACCGCCTGTCGTCGGAATGCAGGCTCGGGCACTGATATGCAGATCGAGAAAAGCCCTGATGAATCTCGAGGCCTGTGTTTTCAGTTCGGCTACACCGGCCGCAGCGGGATATTGCGACACTACGCCACTGTCCAGCGCCGCTTTTTCGGCCTCTATACCTATTCGGTTGGGCGGAAGCCCCGGAGAACCCTGATCCATTCGGATGAATGGAATGCCGGTCTTCTCTTCGAGGGCAGAGGCAACGAGCAGTACCTCTCCGATAGTGGCATTTTCGAGGTCTGCGATCTTGAATTGGTCTACGATCTCGGCTACCAATTCTTTCGAAAATACCTTATTGTCTTTTGCCATATTCACGTCCGAGTTTAAATGCCTTTATGTTCATTTCGACTACCGCCTCTCCTTTCGGTGAGAAAATATTCCGGATACTCTCTTCAAGCTGTTCCGGTGTCAGAATGCCAATGAATTCGGCCGCTACGCCGAGCAGGAGAACATTGGCCGATTTGGGAATCGAGTGCTCCCGGATGATCTGGTCGAGGTCGACGGTGATCACATGCTCGAGTCCGGCAAGTGCTCGCCGGACCACCTCTTCCGGGTAGGCGGCGATATTTAGAAACGGTGAGGAGGAGGTGATGACATAGCCCTCTTTTTGAAGGAACGGGAGATATCGGAGTGCTTCCATCGGTTCCATCGACAGAATGAGGTCTGCGGATCCCAACGGCACCAGATCCGAATGGATTTCGGTATCGGATAGCCGCAAACCCGATTCGACCTCTCCGCCGCGCTGACTCATGCCGTGTACTTCTGCCTGTTTCAGATTCAATCCGGCTCTGGTGGCTGCATCCCCGATGATGGTCGCTATGGAGAGGATACCCTGTCCTCCCACACCCGAAAGAATAATGTCTTTTTTCATTTCGTTCCCTCCTGATTGCGTTTTGACAATGCCTTGCGTTTCTTTCTTGCCAGGGTTTGCATACATTCCCGTCGAGGAATAATCACGGAGACTCCTTGATATTCGATCTCTTTCCGGATCGTCGCCGTGATCTCATCCATGTTTTTGGGTAGGGGAACGACCACTTTTACATGTTCTTTTTCTACTCCCAGGGCAAGACAGATCGCTTCGAATTTATTGGTGCCGGCCGAATCCTGTCCTCCGGTCATGGCCGTGGTCAGATTATCGGAGATGATGACGGTAATGTTCGAGTGGTCGTTTACGGCATCGAGCAGGCCGGTCATTCCGCTATGGGTGAAGGTTGAGTCGCCGATTACGGCTACCGCCGGAAACAGTCCCGCATCGGCGGCTCCCTTGGCCATCGTGATGGATGCTCCCATATCCACGCAGGTGTCGATGGCGCAGAAAGGAGGCAGTGCTCCCAATGTATAGCACCCGATGTCGGCGAATACTTTTGATGCGGGATAGTCTGCCAATACTTTATTGAGTGCTATGTAGACATCCCGGTGGCCGCATCCCTGGCACAGTGCAGGTGGCCTTGGAACAATACCGTCCGGAATCTTGAAAAAGGGAGCGCTTTTCATCCCCAGAGCGGTTGCGACATGATCCGGATTCAATTCTCCGGTTCTCGGCAACTCTCCGGTAAGCCTTCCTCTCAGCGGATAGCCCCCTCCGACGATACTCCGTACCTGTTCTTCGAGGAATGGCTGACCGTCCTCGACGACCAGGATCTCTGTACATTGGGCGGCAAAATCCTTTACTTTTTCCTCAGGAACGGGATATTGCGCAATCTTCAGGACATGGAAACCGGCTTCCAATGCCTTGTTTTCCATCACATAGTTGTATCCGGTCCCGCAAGTGATGATCCCTTTGCCGTTTCCCTGTTCCGAGAGAGTGAGTTTGAAAAAGGCGTTTTCACCCGAGAGACGTTCCAAATGGGACTGTTTGGCGGTCAGTGCCATGTTTTTCTTTTTTGCATTGGCCGGCAACAAAACCCAGGAGGAGGGATCGTCGGCAACCGTTTTCCTCGCAATGTCGGGTCGCTCTGTCCGTATGTTTACAGCAGCTCTCGAATGGGCCAGCCGGGTCGTTATTCTCAATAGTACCGGAAGTTTTTCTTGTTCGGATAATGTGAACGCATATTGGACCATCTCGTAGGCCTCCTGTTGGGTGGAGGGCTCAAGCACCGGAATCATTGCGAATTTCCCGTAGAAACGGGAATCCTGTTCATTCTGAGAGGAGTGCATCGATGGGTCGTCGGCGGCTACTACCACCAGCCCTCCGTTTGCTCCTGTCATTGCGGCATTGACGAACGCATCGGCAGCCACATTCATCCCTACGTGTTTCATACATACCAGACTCCTGCATCCGGCATAGGACATTCCCAGGGCCGCCTCCATGGCCGTCTTCTCGTTCGAACTCCACGTACAATGGATTCCGTTCTCTTCGGATAGGAGGGAATGCTGTATGTATTCGGTGATCTCCGTGCTCGGTGTGCCGGGATAGGCGTATACGCCTTTTATGCCCGATTGAAGAGCCCCTTCGGCGATTGCTTCGTCTCCCAGTAGCAGTTTGATTTGTTGCATGTTATGTCTGTCTGTATTCTGTTTGGTTTACACTCGGTTCGAATCGTTGTTTTTCTACCGTGAAATGATCGGCATCATTGAGAACGG
Organism: uncultured Rikenellaceae bacterium; assembly: GCA_944326945.1. Taxonomy (GTDB): domain Bacteria; phylum Bacteroidota; class Bacteroidia; order Bacteroidales; family Rikenellaceae; genus Gallalistipes. Next base: position 17,338 of record CALVFY010000038.1, on the reverse strand, counting down.
GAAAGTTTTTTCGGATCTCATTCAATCTGTCCAGTTCTATTTCCGCACTGATTTCGCTTTCGATGCCATCCGGACATTCTGCCATGACCTCTCCATGCGAATCGAGAATTACCGTTCCCCCTTCGTATTCATGATCGGGGTCATTGCCACACCGGTTCACCCCTGCCACGTAACACTGATTTTCGATGGCTCGTGCCCGAAGCAACTGTTTCCAGGCATTTGTCCGCGGTTTGGGCCAACTGGCCACATAGACAATCATGTCGTAGTCGCCTCGATTCCTCGACCAGACGGGGAATCGCAGATCGTAACATATCTGAGGCAGGATCCTCACCCCCTTGTATGTAATCACAATGCGCTCTTGTCCGGGTGTGAATCTTAGATGTTCTTCTCCGAATGTGAAAAGATGCCGTTTGTCGTACTGCATGACATTTCCGTTCGGGAAGACAAAATAGAACCGATTGAAATATCGGCCCTCTTCCGTCACGGCTATACTGCCCGCAACGGCACAACGAAACTGTACGGCCTTGTTTCTCATCCACTCAAGAGTTCCCGAAGGAACCTTTTCCGCAATACCTTCGGGTTGTGTGCAAAATCCGGTAGAGAACATCTCCGGAAAAATATAAAGATCGGAATCTCGGCCAACCGTAAACAAACAATCGTTTCTGTGTCTGTTGGCTTCCGGATCCGCCCAGATGATATCTCTTTGCAGCAGGGTGATTTTCATGATTTGCCAGATTGCAGCGCGATTAATCCCGTAATATCTGTTCCATGATCGTCTTTTGAGGAGTGAATCCGCATCGTTTATAAAATTCGAGAGCCGATGTATTGCAACTCCATACATTTAGCGTCAGATTATAGCATCCGCTGTCGGCCGCGAATTTCTTTACGGCCTGATATAAGGCTTTCCCGATTCCCTGACCCCGGAAACGTTCGTCTACGCACAAGTCATCTATATACAGAGACTTGGTGTCTGTCAAGATATTGTCATTTTTGACCTCCTTGAATATGCAGAAGGCGTATCCCATGAGGTTGTCGTTGTCATCCACGGCGGCCAGGACCGGAGTCTTCTCGTCATTCAATATCCCGATCAACTGCTGCTCGGAATATTTTCTCGTCCCTATTTTAAATAGATCGGGGCGTCCTTGATGATGTATCATGCACACCTGGTACAACAACTCATTTATTCTTTCAATGTCTTTTTCCTGGGCTTTACGAATTTGCATACTATAAACTTTGATTTCTCAAATTTATAAAATTATGTTTACAATTTCAATTATTGGTGTGAATTTTAACAGATATTCGGTCCGTTTTAGCACTATGAAACAGAATATGGAGTCTCCGAAACCGAAAAGTTTGTTATCTTTGCTAACAAATGGAGAATGTATTTTATACGATAGCGGTGAGAAAAACCGTGAATCGTATTTTTTCTGCCATTTTTGAATCCGGCTTTCCAAGAGGCCGTTGTAGTTGAATTTTATTGTATGCCCAGAAACTTTCAAAAGTCTCTTACGTTTGCCGATGCGATCAAGAGCAGTCGACCGGCGGCCTTCGGTACGATGTTGAAACCGGCCGGATCGCTTTGTAATCTGGATTGTCAGTATTGTTACTATCTGGATAAGGCGGATCTGTATGGGGGAAAAGAGCCCAAAATGAGTGTGGAAATGTTGGAAGAGTATGTCCGACAGTATATCGAAGGAAACGATGTGCCGTTGGTCACTTTCTGTTGGCATGGAGGAGAGCCTCTGTTGGCGGGATTGGACTACTATCGTCGGGCGGTGGAATTCCAAAAGAAGTATGCCGGGGAGAAAAAGATTGATAATGCTCTCCAAACCAACGGCGTGATGCTCAATGAGGAGTGGTGTTCGTTTTTCAAGGAGAACAACTTCTTGATAGGGGTTTCGATCGATGGTCCGCGTGATATTCACGATCCATTTCGGGTGGATAAAGGTGGACGTCCGACTTTTGACAGAGTGATGGCCGGTATTGAATTGATGGCTCGGATCGGAGTCGAATACAATACGCTCAGTACGGTCAATAGACTTAGCGAGGGGAGGGGTGTTGAGGTATATAACTTTATGAAGTCGATAGGCAGCCATTACATGCAATTCCTGCCTGTCGTGGAACATGTGATCGACTCTCCGCGAGGAGGGCGTTCACGTATCGTTCCTCCGGGATACAGGGGGGGCCGTCGGGCAGAATGGTCGGTGACGGGACGCGGATACGGCGAATTCATGAATGATATTTTCGATCAATGGGTTGTGAGCGATGTGGGCAGTTATTTCGTTCAGTTGTTCGATGTGGCACTGGCTCAATGGGTGGGTGTTCCTCCCGGTTTGTGTTCGTTTGGCGAAACGTGTGGAGATGCTCTGGTGGTGGAACACAATGGGGATGTCTACTCCTGCGACCATTTTGTCTATCCGGAGTATAAGGTGGGAAATATCATGGAGAGCGACCTGAAGACTCTTTTCCGGTCGCAGGCTCAGTTCCGTTTCGGAATCAACAAACGCAATACCTTACCGGCCGAGTGTCTTCGGTGCAAATGGTATTTTGCCTGTCGAGGCGAGTGTCCCAAACATCGTTTCGAAAAGGCGGCCAATGGAGAGAATAATCTCAATGCCTTGTGCGAGGGATATAAACTCTTCTTTTCGCACGTGGATCCCTACATGAAGTACATGGCTGAATTGCTCAAACAAAAACAGCCCCCTGCATTGGTGATCCCTTGGGCCCGCCAACGAATGATGGGGCTGGTTTAGCCTGTGATTCGGCCGATTCCGCCAACAGGGATCGGCCGAAAAACTTATTGTTTTTTCTTTGTTTTACGTTCGGAGGTCACGATCTTGCCGTTGTAGCTGATACCTTCACGGTTGTTGCACTGAACGCTGATGTGACTCGAACCGTTTTCGAAGATGGAGAGGCGGAATTGGAAATTATCTTCACTGGTACGGGTTGAGAAGGTGATTTCCGTCTCTTTTTTCTTTTTGTTATACTCCTGCTTGTAATCTTTGGTGATAGCTTCGAAACGCAGGCCATTGCCACCGCCATAGGGAATGGTATAGGCTCGGCCGAAATAGGGGAGTACTGAACGGATGGAATCGCCTTTGACGGTGAGCGTAAAATCGGGTGAGACCTGAATACTGCGTCCGCTCATGGGAAGAACTGTGGAAATTTCGATGGTGTAGTCGCGATTTTCGAGTCGCGTCTTGACGATTTCGGCCTCTTTGGCTTTTCGTTCGGCTTTGGTCTGGGCTTGAGCGCAGAGCGATCCTGCCAAAAGGATCAGGACAGCCATTGAAAGAAACTTTTTCATACGTGTCTATTTTTGATTGTGATCCCTTTTCCCAAAAATATGATTTTTTAAGGAGAATCGCAACGGTATTTTTTACTCTTTGTCTGAGAGTGCGTTGCGCCATTCCTCTTCACGGAAACCGAACAATACTCCCCGGTCGCAGACCAAGATGGGGCGTTTGATCAGTTTGCCGTCCGACGAGAGCAGGTCGAGCAGTTCGTCGTCGGAGGAGAGGGGAATACGTTCTTTAAGATTCAGTTCCTTGTATCGCATGCCACTGGTGTTGAATAGTTTGCGGATGGGGAGTCCGCTGCGCGAGTACCATTCGCTCAATTCGGTACGGGAGGGTCTGTCGGTGACAATATTGCGAGAGGACACTTCGATTCCCTGATCGGCAAGCCATCGAACTGCTTTGGCACAGGTGCTGCATGGAGGATAGCAAATAAAGAGAGGTTTCATACTATGTCACTTCTTTTAGCGTTTCTTTCTTAAATCCACTGTTTTCAAAGATAACGGTTTTTTGGGGCGGAATGGTATAAAAATACGGTTTTGTTTTCGAAATTACTATCTTTGTACGAATAACACTCTGGGTGAGCGATGTATAAGGGGCTTTCCGACATAATTCAGCAGATTAATGACAAGGACTACAAAGCCTGGGAGAGACTGTATGCCCACTATTACAAAGCCCTTTGTTCGTATAGCAATACGGTGGTCAAAGATCGTTCATGTGCTGAAGACATCGTGCAGGATGTGTTGGTAAGAGTGTGGCAGTCGGAGCTGCGATTCGTCAATTCCAGTGAGTTAGGGGCCTATCTCTATAAAGCCGTATATAATAATTCGATGGCTTATGTGCGCAACGACGGTAATCGGAAAGGTATTTTGAATCATCTCTACGAAGAGGAGGATCGGCTACGTCGTGAGCAACTTGACTGCGAAGATGAAGCGAATTTTGAATTTTTGGCGGGAATGGTCGGTGAGGAGGTGATCCGGGAACTCTATTTGTCGATTCAGGAACTTCCGGAGGATCGACGGCAAATTATGCTTTTAGCTATTGAGGGACGTTCCGGAGCCGAGATTGCCGAAATGTTGGGCGTAAGCATCAATACTGTCAAGACGCAGAAATATCGCAGTTACAAATACTTGAAAAAGAGACTTAACAAATTCTATTATATTCTTCCTTTGCTGGTCTGTATGTTGGAGAAGTGAGAAAAGAGTGGGGAATGAGTGTAATGCAATAAAAGAACCGCAGGTTTTTACCTGCGGTTCTTTTATTGAAAGTGTTTTCGATTAGGAGAACTTCGAGTTTGTACCGAATTTCCGGAGAATCTGCTTGATCTCTCCGTCGATATGCTGTTCGAAAATGATGCGTTCAGGATCGTAATTTTCGTAATCGGTCTTATTTCCTGCCACGTTGTACGAGTAGAAGCAGTAGATGAAGAAGGTGCCGTCTTTCAGGCCGAATGCCATATAGGCTCCTGTTCTTCCGATTTTTCCCGATTCGATAGCTACTACTTCCGAGTCGAACGTGTGGAACTCTTTGGCTACGGAATTGGAATCGCGTTTCTTTACATACACTTTCTTCGCATCGTTTTGCGAGGTGTAGTACATATAGTCCGAGGTAAACATCATCGCCGCTTCAATCGTTGTTACGGCAAAGATGGAATTGTCTCCGAAATCGGTCAGCTCCTGGTAAACGGGATCGAGCATATCGGTCGATTCGATAGATCCATAGTAGGAGTCGAACGATACGGAGAATTCACGGATATAATATTTCCCGTCATTGCCTTTAAAAATGGCTTCGATTTTATGCGAAGCTGGGTAACCGTACAATTCCTGTACAAAACGGGCATCGACCAGCTCTTTGTCGGTGATTCCATCCAGATTGGCAGAGGGCGGAAATTCGTAGATTTGGCCGGCTTTTTGTTGGGCTTCGTCTTGATCCGACTCGAAGGTGGTGTATTGGGTGTCTACCAGAAGGAAGCGGCCGCTGCCTTTGCTCTTGTCGTAGAGAAGGCAGTACGATTGACTTAACTTCGGAATGGGAATCATGTGGCTTATCTGGAGTTCAACCGGTTCGTCGTCCGTTACTCCCTGGAATTGAACGGGGAAATCCAGATAACGTCCCGTCTGGTTGGTGGCATCCGCCTTACGAAGATAGATCTTACCCGTCTCGTCGAGTACGTAGCTGACAAAACCACCGAACATGATGTCCTTTACCTTCAGGTTGGCCGGGAACTGATCATTGACGAATTGTTGCCGGAGAGTGAACTCTTGGGCCATGCTTTCGCCGTCGATGGTGAAACAGTTGTCCGGCTCACGGTCGATGTACATCAGGTCGCCGATTTGGTTGTTGATGCACGACCAGTATTCCGTCAATTTTGTGTTTTCCGTAAAGGCAAAACCTGTTTCTCCGGAACCTGCATTTTCGTAGAATGTGTATTGATAGGGTTCCCCTGTTGTCTCGCTGGCAAAATGGATATGCATTTGACCGCCCTCTTCGGCCATAATGGCGAATCCGGTGGCATAGGGCTTCTCCAACGAGACTGTGAACGTGTAGATATCGGCATTTCCGGCAGATAGTCGATAGATGGCGAAGATCCCACTTACACGTCCGTTCGAGGTATTGATTTCGCAGGGCCAGTTGAGGTCTTTTTCGCGAGAAACCACCTCTCCGTTAATCATCCATTCGTAAGCGAGGTCGTTCATGTCCTTGTATTGTATGTTGGGCGTGATGATCACCGGTTCATACATTTGGGCGGAATAAACATAGGCATCGACAAACAGGGCAGGGTCCTTGTCCGGGTTTACGATTTGCGGTTTGTCCAATGTGGTATAGTCTCGGTTCGTGTCGTCCGAGAAACAGGACCACATCAGTGTTGACATCAGTATCAGACAGATATATTTATATATTTTCATCGTAATATCATTTAATGGGGGTTGATTATCCTACTACGGGTACGGTGATTAATTCGCCATTGTCGTACTGAGGATTCGATTCGAGATACATTTTGAATTTCATGGCATAGTAATACTTCATGTCGGCCTCGAGAGCACCGAAATCACCGGCATATCCGTGTTGAACGAACAATTCGTATTTCTTGTCCGAATATTCACCCAGGTAGTTGTCTATCACCAGTTGATTCCACCACAGAGGCTGGGAGAGAATGTCCGATACGGAAACTTCTGCGGTTAGTTTTCCGGTTTGTGTGGCCTGGAAATTTTCATTGGAGGCCAAATCGAATTTCAGGGTGAAGGTGTTTTCCGACATCCGTTCCGTGCGGTGAAGGGTCAGATACAGGGTGTCCTTGAGGTATCCCTTGCGGAAGATCAGGTCGGGAAATTCGTATTCGGTTCCTGCAATCAGAGTACTGGAGGGATCCACTGAGACGGCATAGGTCAGGTCTTCGGTCAGAGGACGGCCGGCAAAGGTCAGCGGAATGGCCAGCCGATATGTGTCTTCGGTGGTGGAGATAAACGAGAACGAGAATGTCTGTTCGTCTCCATCCATGTAGATATACCGGTCGTAGCCGAATTCGGGAATCATCTTTTCATTACAGGAGCTGAAAGATAAGGCTGCCAGAAGGAATAATAATATTGTTCTTTTCATAGTGTTTCTGTTTTTACTGTCCATACACAGGAGTCGTTAGATGGCGCTTTCGCTGTTGGGAATAGGTACGACCAGGTTCCCGTTATGATTGAATTCTCCGCCAGAATAGACGATAGGACGGTTCAGCCGCTTGTAGAGGAATATCAGCTGACCTTCGCCGATCAGATCTTTTTTGTATTCCTCGATCAGGGTCGAGATAAATGTACTTTCATCCATCGTTGTAGAGAGAGTCTCCTCATTGCCTCTTGCGGTACGCACGTCGGTAAGATAACCGATCGCTGCGGCTTTGTCTTCGTTGAACTTACATTCGGCGGCGATGAAATACATCTCGCTCAGACGAAGGTTGGGAATGACCATATCCTTCTGGTCGGAGACCGGAGTCGTGTATTTGGTCATGAAGAACGTATTCCGGTTGATGAAATAGGCTCGATTGTCGATCGGTTGATTGTTCTCGTCGTAGAAAAGCCGAATCTGGTCTATTTTCAGCGTGGTTGTGTTCTCGGTGTTGGCATAGGGTTCATAATTCTCGACCATATCTTCGTTGTAGAAGCCGAAGAGCAATTCGGTCATCATTTTTGGTTCGCTCTCGATCGAAGAGGACAATTGGAGATCAAAAGTTCCATCTTTAACCAACTGAACAAGCTCATCGGCATAGATGAAAGCATTTTCCTTGTCTCCGGCCCACAAATAAGCGCGGGCGAGCAATCCCGTGATGGCATAGTAGTTCAGCCGGATTCCGCGGTTTTCATAGAATTCGTTCGATTCGCTCACCGACCCGAAGAAACGATAAGTGCTCTGCATGCCGTTCGAATTCAAATCGAATGTTCCCACCAGATCCCGGGCTTTTTTCAAATCATTGATCACTTTGTTGATCACCTCTCGGCTCGAGATAGGGGGATTTACTGTAGAAGGATAGACATCTACATAAGGAATGTATTTCCCTTCCGGGTCGAGTTGCATGCAGGGACCGAAAATACGTAACAGATCGAAATGCATCATGGCCCGTACGGCATAGGCTTCGCCCAGAATCACATTACGATCGGTCTCCTGGTTGGTGAAAAATTCGGGAGATTCCGCTTCGGCATGGGCGATAATGTCGTTGGCTTGTGCGATGACGTTGTAGCCGGTTCCCCAGATGCTGCTGGCAGTACTTTCCGCCTCGTCTTCTTCGTATTGCAGGGAGTAGAATTGATAGAAAGACTCCATTCCGAAATCACTGGGCATGACATAATAGCGAGCCCAGGCATCGATCACACCCCAACTCAGGTTTTGTCCGTAAAGAGAGGTGGTGGACATTCCGTAATAAAGTCCGTTGATAGCTTGATAATAGCCTTGGGTATTTTTGAAAAGTTCCGTATCGGTAACCTCATATTGGGGGTCGATCTTCAGCCATTCGTTACAGGAGACGAGCGTCCCGGCCAAGATCGTTGCCAGCAGGTATTTGATGGATTTTGTTATCATAGTATAATTTTTTTTACGTTAGAATGATGCACTGACAGAAAGCGTGAATGTTCTGGCGAACGGAGTGGTAAGTCCCCGTTCGATACGTACTGAGCTGGCTGTGAACAGGTTGTTTCCGTTTAGTTGGAGTTTCAAACGGTACATTCCCCAGCGTTCGATGATGCTTCTGTCGAATTCGTAACCCAATGACAACGATGAAAGAGTCAAAACGTTGTAGTCTTGGATGAACCGGGAAGTAGGATCGGTGATCGTTCTAAAATCCTTGATGTCCCGGAAACGGGCTATGTCACCCGGTTTGATCCATCGGTCGGTCAATACACGAATGTCGCAGTTTGAGTTCTGGATATCGGCCATTTCGATGGTGGAAACCAGGGAGTTGTTATAACGTTGACCTCCCCATTCATACATGAAGTAGGACGAGAGAGAGAAGTTCTTCCAATAGAGATTGAAACCGAAAGTGCCGCTCATGGTGGGTTCTGTATCGCCTAAGGCTATGTTTTCACTCGAACTCCAAGTGTAGGTGGTACTTCCGTCGCGGCGCATAAACAGTTCATCACCTGTCACGGGGTCGATACCTAACGATTGCATGGCATAGATGCTGGTCATGGAACAACCTTCGTAATACCGGAGCAACGGTTTGGTGAAGTCTTCAAGGTTTCCAGCACCGCTCTCATAGTATTCATCGACCCGTTCGTTGTAGCTTCTCAACGAATTGGATATTTTTTTCAGCTTGTTTTTGTTCGAAGCTCCGTTCAGTGTCAGATACAGTTTCGTGTTCTTCGTATTGACCACGCGGCTGCGGATTTCGATCTCATGACCGCGGTTTTCTACCTGGCCGACATTTTCCTTATAGGAGGTGAAACCGGACGAAGCAGGGATATAAAGATCGGCGATCAGGTCATCCGTATTTTTGATGTAGTAGGTATATTTGAAATAGAACAGATCCTTGAAAATATTCATCTCGACTCCGAAGTCGTTTTGGATGGTCTTTTCCCATTTGAGGTTCGGGTTACCCAGATATTTGATCTGTACGGCGCTGCCTGTTCCGTATTGGTGTTCCGTGATCAGTTCATATTTGTTTTGTGCGGCATAGGAAGGAAAGTTCACTTTTCCGGTCATACCGTACGTAGTACGCACCTTGAACTGGGTGAGCCACGGAAGACGATCCTGTACACCTTTCAGGTTATGGATGTTGAATCCCAAACCGGTCGAGAAGAAGGGAGCGAATCGTTTGTTGGATCCGAATTGGGAACTTCCGTCGATACGTCCCGACAAGTCGAACAGAATGATGTCGTTATAGGTGTAGTTCAACAGGGCTACGGCACCGAACAGACGGGTCTTATCCTCTGTGAAGGTACGTGTCTCGAGTGTTTTTGCATAACCGGGGGCAGAGAAGCCTCCTTTGGGGAAATCGGTGAAATAGAGACCTGTGTAGTTTCCTTTCTCTTCCTGGACATTGAATCCGGCCACGATATTCAAGTTGTGTTTGCCGATCCGGTCGTTGTAATATCCGTTTACGGAGAGGTCATAGGAACTGTTTTTCCGGTCAGTTGTATTCAGGGATCCTTTGGTGGTGGTTCCGATGAAACTGGTCGATTCTGGATCGAGGAAGCGATTACCCTCTTCAATTTTGTAACTCAAGGCCAGATTGGCTTTGAAATAGAGTTTCTTGGAAGCATTCCAACGGATGTCGAAATTGTCGTAGAATTCGTGATATTTTGTTTTGTCGAAACTGCCGAGCATGGCGTCGTACATGGGGTTCCGGTAGGTCTGACTGCTGGATTGCCATGTGGCCATATTCATTGCGATATTGCCGTTCTCGTCCAAATAGGTGTCGTAAGGATTCATGCGGACATAATCCGAGAACGATCCATAGGGTGATTCTTGGGAGTTGACCAGATCGGCCGAGATGTAGTTGCGGAAAGTCAGGCTTTTATATTGATACTGGAGGGTAAAGCCCAGTCCCATTCTTTCTCGTTTAAGACCCTTCATGACACCGGCCTGGTTGTCGTAGGTCAGATCCAGACCATAGCGGAAATCCTGTGCTCCGCCGGAGAGTGATACCGAATGCTTGTGTCCTACAGACGTACGCAGTGGCAGAGCCAACCAGTCGGTATTGATTCCGCGTTCGATATTTTGCAGTTTGCCGTTGTATTCTTTCAGTTTATTGGCCAGGGTTGACGCATCGTCTCCCTCTTCCCAGTCATAGAGGCCGGCCAGACGTTCCGTCTCCACCTTTTCAGAGGCATTCATCATGTGGTAGCTGGTCAAGTCGGGAACGTTTATGGTCAGATAGCCGTTGTAACTTACATTCAATTCTCCGCTTTGGAGCGGTTTGGTGGTGATAACCACCACGCCATTGGCCGCACGTGATCCATACATGGCCGTAGCGGCAGCATCTTTCAATACGGTGTAGCTTTCGATCCGGTCGATATCCAGGTCGTAGATTTTGGTCGCCGACACTTCATATCCATCCAGCATGAAGATAGGAAGGTTGGGGTTGTTTTGGATGGAACGTTCAGAAAGTGCGTCGGCATCCAATTCGGTTGTTCCGATACCGGAGCGACCACGGATATACATCTCGGGGATGGCATTGGGGTTGGAACCCATTTCCAGGTTTTCGGCCAGACGGAAAGAGGGGTCGAACATTTGAATGGCGCTGAGAGCATTGGTCGGGGAGACCTGTTTGATCTCTTCGGCCGAGATCGTAGTGGCGGCACCTGTAAACGATTTACGATCGAGGTTGACGATACCGGTCACCACGACTTGGTCAATTTCGCTCACTGAAGGTTCCATTCTCACCTTGATTTGTTGAAGGTGAGGCAAGACCATCTTTCCTTCCTTGAAAACAACGATCGTTTGAGGTTTTTTACCCAAGAAAGTGAATGAGAGGGTCAGGTCGGGAGTCTTACGCAAAGGAAGTATGAATTCTCCATTGGCTCCGGTTACGGCACCTCGTCCGGTTCCGACTCCCACTACGGCTACGCCTGCAAGGGGTTGACCTGTTTCGTCGGTAACCGTTCCTCCGAGTTTGATGGCCTCCTCGGTTTGTTTACTGATCTCTGATTTCGGTTTGATGACGATCATTTTGCCTCGGATTTGATAGCTCAAATTGCTGTTTTTCAGGCAAAAACGGAGGATTTCTTGTAGTGTGCCATTAATGTCTATCGATACTCGTGGCAGTTTGGCTATCTCGGCATTGTTGTAGACGAAATCATAATCCGTCTTCTCTTCCAGATAGCTCAATACTTGTTGTACGGTAGCATTGGTGAATTTTATCGGTATCAAGGCTTGCTGTTGAGCGTGGCCTGAGACTCCTACACACAGAAATAAAACAACCAGCATCATTGTGCCAAGAAGTCGTTTTCCTGTGGTTTTTAGACTGACAGGTAAAAATTTCATCATTTAATTGATATTAAGTTAAAAATTAGTGTGTGGGCTTGTTTTTAGACGACCATAGCCACGCTCCCCGGGGAAGCGTGGCATCTGATCGTTTTTTTGTTGTGTATAATTCTGTCGTTTAGTCCATGAGACGATTCAGCTTGTCAAGCATCAAACGATAGTGTGCCCTGGTTTCGGCATCACCTTCGTTGTAATGGGCTTTGAGCAGCGTTCTCATGTCTTTCAATATCATATAATATACCTGGCGGGATACCTGGGAATACATGATCGGCCATTTTTTCAGACGGCCGTATTGAGCTTGGATCCCTTCCTGGTCTTCTTCGAATCCTACAGGCAGATCGTAAAGGATACCGGCATTTTCTATATATCGCAGACAAGCTTCGGGATCGCTGTAATCGAATACGTTATCTTCGAATGATCCGATTTCGTCCGAGAAGCGGTTTCTCACACGAGCATCTTTGTACTTCTGGTTTTTATCCACCATCTTCGAACTGGCCACCATCGAGCGGAAGAAATGCATCTGATAGTAGCGGTCGTTGGCATTGAGGTTTTTGCCCTGACGGGTGGGTTCGAACAATTTTTTGTACATATATTGGATGTATTCCGTGTGCCCTATGGATCCTTCGACATTTTCGAAGGCGAACAAACGGCTTGCCGTAGCACTCATCAGCAGGAAGAGATAGTCTCTGTGGCTTTCACTACGATCGTGAACGATTTCCATCAGTTTCTCGGCTTCGAAATTACGAACCCAGTCCGGTTCGTAGCGGTTGGCATAGAGAATTTCCCACGCTTCCAGCTGACGTTCTTTAGGGGTATATTCGTAGGAAGGAACAGGATCGCCAGCCTTTTTCTCATAGGTTTTGATGCCGTAGGCTGCAATGGCTACCTGGGTCAGAACCTGTCTGTAACGACGATAAATGGTTTGATAAAGAGCTTCCCGTGCCATATAAATCGGGTCATCTTTGTCGCTGATCCAGTTCATGAAGTTCTGCATCGAGAACTTCAGGTTTTCTACGGCATACTTGAAATTGAGCAAGTCATCATTACCCACATCATTGGCTCCGCAGTCGGGGCAATCTTTCGAGTTTTCGTAACGATACTTCGGATCGCCCACATGTTCGTCGATCCATCCTTCTATGATCCTCAATTCATCGCGCAAATCCTTGGCTTCCGGAATGGGTTTGTAGAGACATTTCACCACATGGCAGTCGTATTCTCCCACACCTTTCGGAGTAAGGCGGATACCTTGTTTGGCGGCATTGATCGGTGCTACGAAATTGTATTTTGCCATATCAAGGATCGAAGGTGTAGTGCCATATTTTTGAGTGAAGGAGGCACTACGCAACGAATCGGTGGGATAGGCAGCCGATGCTGTCAGGTTGTAGCTCAGGCCCAGACAACTGGTTCCGACCAACCATGCAAAGTCGTTCTTGATAAATTCCTGGAGTTTGGCGTCCGGAATATAGCGTTGTTGCAGATCGGGATCGGCATGACCGATGTTGGTGATCGCTTCGAACGGCAATTCGTAGACGTAGTTATGACATACGAGGATCGACGTGCGGAGGATTTCTCCCGTACGAGGGTCTGTATAGGTCCTTACTTTGGTATCTCCGGCCAATGAAGGGACATAACGTATGCAACTGTATTTGAAGTTTTCCGGATCGAATTCCGGATCTTCGGCTGCACTGGGGAAAGGTTTGATCTGGATTACATTTTTGAATCCGATCTTTTCGAAAGCTTCGTTCCAGGTCAGGAATCCTTCGGTGATTCCGTTGCGTACCAGGTCGGTGAAGGTCGTATCCATGTAGATGACGATGGGCTTGACCGGTTCTACGAGTTCTCCTCGATCGTAAGCGGCCTGATCCGAAGGCTCGATCCGCCAGCGGGTGGCAAAGTAAGTGGCTTCCAGCTGTTTGTATCCGTTGTGGTAGTTGTATTTCCCCATCACGGTCAGCGGAATGCGGTAGTCGGCCAGACGCATGGCCATCGGCTTTTCGGGAAGCAGGGCGATGGTGCGCGTCATGCGAGCCGTGGTTACTTTGTTGAAAACATTTTTGTAGCTGGCATCATAAGTATTGTAGGTATAGACCGAAATGTTGTCCGGGAAAGCCCGCACATCGTCGAGGAATGAACGGTCTCTCGAATGACGATAGGAAACTCCCATCAGTTTGAGTTTCGATTCTCCACGCATGTCGATCGGATCCAACAAATCCTCATTGCCCGTGAAATACTCGGTCATGTCGAACACTACAGCCGTACTGTCGGAATTCCATGCTTTGATCTCATAGGAGTTGATGATGGCATCGAGATTACTCTTTTCCAGAGCTTCGAGCATACCTTTTTCTCCCTCTTCGACCATGGTCATATCGCGTTCACGACGCAACTGTACCGAATTGCCGATTTTCGAGAAACGAATCTGCTGAGGCTTGATCGGAGATCCTCCCACGTAACTGTCCGTATGATCGGTAATGGCCGATACGGAGGAGAGAATCATCATGTCACGGCCCAGAAGGCTCAGAGGAAGTTCTACCAGCAATTGTTTGTTGTCCACCATGTGAAGGGTCATCATACCTTTCACGGTTTTGACCTTTTTGTCTTTGAACAGTTTGTCGTAATCGCTGGTTTTTTTAGGAGCGGGTGCCGAGGCTTCGGTTTTGTCGCTCTTTTTCTTTTTCTTGTTGTTGCCTTTGGCATACGATCCTTCTCCAGCCATCAGGAACGCCGTGCCCAGCAACAAATAAGCTATATATTTTCTCATTGTGTGTCTTCAATTTTGGGTTAAACGCTTATTGGAGCAGACCGTCGATCCGGTGGATCAGCAGCTCGTAGTGGGCGCGGGTCTCTTTATCTCCGGTATTCCGCATCCGGTACATCAGGTCACGGGCCCTGCGTACGTTTTCGTAATAGATGTGATCGTATGGAGTGAATGAAGCATACAGCGCCCGGAAGTAACCGAATCCGTTCACATCACCGTTTTGGGGATCGAGTTTGTCGATCAGATTCTCGTTGGCCAGCATTTGGCTCATGCAGCACATCGAACCAGTTTGATCCGGCATTCTGATCGGAGGGATTTCGACGAAATTTTCTTGATCCAGCGGAGCTTTTTCCTCAGCGAAACCCTTCATGGAGGTGTTGCTCTTTTCCAGACCGGACACCAGGAACATAAAGTCGAGGAAGTTTACCTGATTGGTCCTGTCACGGTCGGTGAGGTTCTGACCCTTCAAGGTGGGTGCGAATATGGCATCGAAAGCCATATCGGCATTCTCTTTCACGGTATAAGCATTGGGAGCAGGATCTTTCATGCTTTCCAATGAACCACGAGAAGCCATAATCAGGCTGACAAGAATACGTTGAACGCGGTTCGACAGATTCCCTTGCAGGGGCAGTTCTTTTACCAGCGGATTTTGATCGAGCCAGTCCAGATCATGCAACTGATCGCCCAGGAATTTCTGGGCACGACGTTGATAATCGCCGTCTACGAATTCATAGGCAGGACGGGGATCGCCGGCTTTGCGCTCGTTCATATATACTCCACCTTTTACGTTGTATACATGCAGGATGTAACGCATATATTGGTTCAGGATGGCGATATACATGTCCTGACGGTAGCTGTAATCGGGGTCTTCTTTATCCACCCATTCGCTCAGATGATTGATGACGTATTTCAGGTTTTTGATACCGGTTTCGGCGCTGGAAATGACGTCGTTACCCAAGTCTTCGGATTGGGCCGAAGGGTCGAGAATATTATAGGGTTGTTGTTTTCCGTAACGGTATATCGGATTATCGGCTTTTTCGAAGATCCATTTGTCAAGGGTTGCCACCTCTTCTTCCGGAGTTTTTGCATCGGGAATGGGCGAATAGAGCCATTTGATCGCAAATTTATCGTGAATACCCAGATGAGGAGGGTTCATGTTGACACCACGAGCGGCATCGCCTTCTTGAGCCAGGTAGTTGAAACGGGCATAATCCATGATACAGGGTGTGGTTCCGTATTTCTGGGTGAAGGAGGGTGAGCGCAACGAGTCGTTAGGGAATGCTGCTGACGAACCGAAGTTGTGCATATATCCCAGGCAGTGTCCGATTTCATGGGCGATCACGTAACGCATGGCATCATCCATGATGTTGTCGGGGATGTTTTTGGTCCGTACGGCCGGATCGGCTACGGCGGTTTGGATCAGTCGCCAGTTGTTGACCAGACGGGTAATGTCGTGATAAACTATTACCGAGGCATTAATGATCTCTCCCGTGCGGGGATCGTCCCACGAAGGGCCCATGGCATTCATGATCGAGATGGGCTCGTAGCGCAGGCAGGAGTATTTAATGTTGTCCGGGTCGAATTCCGGATCATCTTTCGGATCGGGGAAATCCAATGCACGGATCACATTCTTGAAGCCGATCTCTTCGAAAGCGGCATTCCAGTCGAGGATTCCGGCACGGATAGCGGGTTTCCACGTCTCGGGGAAGTTCTTGTCGATATAGAAATCGATGTGTTTTTTGGGTTCGACCAATTCTCCGCGCTTCCAGGCCTCCATGTCGCTGGGTTCCACTCTCCAGTGGCGTGCATAGTAGACGGGAAGCGTACCACGGTTCTTGTTGGAAGAGAATTTGGCTTTGGGAGCGACGAAGATATTCATCCGGGAGTCGGCGATCCGGGGACGCATCTGCTCCTCCGGCAATAGAATCAGCGAACGGGTCATCAGTGCGGTGAAGGGACGTTTGTATTCCACAGCAGCAGTCATTTTGCCGTTGCTGATCATGACGTCTACGGTATAGCTCAGGTAACTCTTTACGACCACATTGTCCGAGAACGACTTGATTTCTCCCAGATGGCTTTTCGATTTTTCGAACGAGGTGTTCCGTTGAATATTGGAGCCACTATACAATCCCCATGGATCGAACGGGGTGAGATCCTTGTTGTCTTCCAGGAAAAGATTGGTGACATCGATCACTACGGCCGTACTGTCCGGATTATAGGCTTCCGGTTTGAACGAACGGTAGATACCGTCGATGGTCGATTTCTTTACGGCGGCAGCGATGCCTTCGTTGTCGGGCACCGTTTCGTCGGCGCCGTAGAGGCAGTTTACCAGACACAAATGGAAATTGGGACCGATTTTACGGAAAGTAACGTGCAGGGGATCCTTCGGTTTGTAACCGATCACTCCATGGGCATTGTTGCTGGTTTCGGAAATAGTTGATCCCAGCAGCATTTCTCGGCCTAACAGCGAGAAAGGCAATTCGAAATAGAGTTTCGAATCGTCTACTTTGTGAAGTGTGATCAAGCCTTTTTTGGTTTCACACTTTTTATCTTTGAAAAGTTTTTCGTAATCAGACAGTTTTTTTGCGGGAGCAGAAGCAGTTTTTTCGGCTTCCTTTTTTTTCTTTTTGTCGAAAATCCCCGTCTCCGTGCTTCCGAACACCAGCGCGGGGACAAGCAGACTGCAAATAAGTAAAAGTTCTCTGCGTTTCATAAAATTTGGTTTAGTGGTAATTATTTTAAATCGTTATTCATATGTGTCCGGTAAAAATCCGGACTAGTTATTATAAAGTATAACAATTAAAATAAAGTAGGTTCGGTAGAACCA
>CALVFY010000037.1 GCA_944326945.1 uncultured Rikenellaceae bacterium | reverse complement strand
AGAAGCTATGGTACAGATTGCATTCATCCAAATCATGCTTAACAGATTTATCGAATGAAATCAAAACAGCTTCTCAGATTTGCTCCTCTTTTAACGATAATTTAAAATTAAAATCCTTACTTTGTGGGCAACAACAGAATTTCGAACTGAAAATATGAGCCATCGCATTCTGCTCGTAGATGACGAGCCCGACATTTTGGAATTCATCAGCTACAATCTCAACAAAGAAGGTTACACGGTCTATACGGCCAACAATGGACGCGAAGCGGTACAAAAAGCCCTGGAGGTAATCCCCCATGTGATCTTATTGGATGTCATGATGCCCGAGATGGACGGCATCGAGACCTGTCAGCAGATTCGGACCCATCCCGAACTCGCCTCCACCATGATCGCCTTTTTGACTGCCCGCAGCGAAGATTATTCCCAAATAGCCGGATTCGATGCCGGAGCCGACGACTACATCACCAAGCCGATCCGGGTCAAAGTACTCATCAGTCGAATCAAAGCCCTGCTCAAACGCACGGAAACCCCTCAGCCGGAAACAGACCGATCCATTCAGATAGACAAAGAACGCTATCTGGTGATCAAAGACGGAGAACAAATCGTACTTCCCCGCAAGGAATTCAACCTGTTGGCCCTGCTCTATTCGAAACCTCAAAAGGTATTCTCCCGCGAAGAGATCTTCTCCAACGTATGGGGCAACGACGTGGTGGTGGGCGACCGCACGATCGACGTCCATATCCGCAAATTACGCGAAAAAATCGGCGACGAACATATCGTCACCATCAAGGGCGTAGGATATAAGTACGAAGACTAACCCTGCCTCTTTCCAGACTCCTTATCGACTGCGAATCCCGGATTCGAAGCGGATACTCATACCCCCCAAATGCAGTGTTTATATTATAACAACAAGAAAAGCCACAAATCTTTGGGCATTCGAGGCAAAAAGATTATTTTTGTAGAACTTTATCAAATCCAAAAATGTTACGTGAAGCACTATTGGTAGGTATAGGCGGATTTGCAGGAAGCATCTCGCGTTATTTGGTTTCGGGAGCAATGACTGCCGCATGCGTCTCTTTTCCGATGCCACTGGGAACGTTCACGGTCAATGCCGCCGGATCATTTCTCATGGGACTGTTATTAGCCCTGTTGGATCGTAGCGGATGGTATTATCTGTGTGTAGTGGGATTTTGCGGAGGGTTTACCACCTTCTCGACTTTCTCGTCCGAAATGGTACAGATGATCCGATCCTCTCATTATCTGCAAAGCCTGCTCTATATTGCCCTGAGTGTAACCATCTGCGCCGTGATGGTGTGGATCGGTATGCTGATCGGAGAAAAGACAATATCATAAAATACTTACTGTCATGAACTTCATCGAAAAAGTCAAAGAAAAAGCCAAAGGGCAGATGCAACGTATCGTACTGCCCGAGGGTACGGAAGAAAGAACCATTAAAGCCGCAGACATCGTTCTGAAAGAGGGTCTGGCCGAAATTATCCTGATCGGTAATCCGGACGAAATCCATCACCTGGCTTCGGAGTACTATCTGGATCACATCGGCAAAGCAACGATCGTAGATCCCAAAAACAACCCCAAGAAACAGGAATATATCGATCTGATGGTCAAATTGCGTGCATCGAAAGGATTGACGCCCGAACAGGCTGCCAAACTGATCGAAGACCCTCTTTATCTGGGGGCTATCATGGTCAAGGCAGGCGATGCAGACGGAGAGGTAGCCGGCGCAGACAACGCTACGGGCGACGTGTTGCGTCCCGCTTTCCAATATGTAAAAACAATGCCCGGCGTAAGTGTCGTATCGGGAGCTTTCATCATGATCATCCCCGACAAGATGTTCGGCGAAGAGGGTATGATGGTCTTTGCTGACTGTGCGGTTCATCCCAATCCTACGGCCGCAGAATTGGCTCAGATAGCCGTTATGACCGGACGTACCACCCGTGCCATCGCCGGTTTCGAACCGCGTATCGCCATGTTGAGTTTCTCGACCAAAGGCTCGGCCAAGAATGAAATGGTTGACAAAGTAGTAGAAGCTACCCGTTTGGCCAAAGAGATGGACCCCTCTCTGCAGATCGACGGCGAACTCCAGGCAGATGCAGCCATTATCCCCGGTATCGGGGCCAAGAAAGCTCCCGGAAGTGCTATCGCCGGGAAAGCCAATGTATTGGTATTCCCCACCCTGGAAGTAGGCAACATCTCCTACAAACTGGTTCAACGCATGGCTCACGCCGAAGCCATCGGTCCCGTTCTCCAGGGTATGGCCGCCCCGATCAACGACCTCTCTCGCGGCTGTTCGGTCGACGATATCGTCGGATTGATCGCCATCACCTCCTGCCAGGCTTCCGCTAAATAATAACCGTTAACCAAGCATACTCAAGATCATGATTATTCTCGTATTGAACTGCGGTTCATCCTCGATCAAATATCAGGTGATCGACATGAAATCGAGCACCGAAAATCATCTGCTGGCCAAAGGTCAAGTGGAGCGAATCGGCCTGTCGGACGGTATTCTGACTCACAAACCCACCGATAAGGAGAAATTCGAAGTAGTCAAAAGCATTCCCGACCATACGACCGGTATCAACCTGATCCTCTCGACAATCACCGATCCCGTCCAGGGAGTAATCAGTTCGCTCAACGAAGTGGGTGCCGTAGGCCATCGCGTGGCACACGGAGGCGAATATTTCCCCGACAGTGTGATCGTTGACAAAGAGGTCATCAAGAAGATCGAAAGCTGTTTCGATCTGGCACCGTTGCATAACCCGGCCAACATGAAAGGTATTATGGCCATCGAAAACATCCTGCCCGGAGTTCCTCAGGTAGCCGTTTTCGATACGTCGTTCCACCAGACGATGCCGGCCAAGAATTTCCTCTATGCACTGCCGTATAAATACTACGATCAATACCGGGTACGCCGTTACGGTTTCCACGGAACGAGTCACAAATTCGTGGCCCGTAAAGCATGTGAAGTGGCCGATCTGGATTACGACCATTCACGAATCATCACCTGCCATATCGGTAACGGTGCCTCGGTAACAGCCATTCTGAACGGAAAATCCTATGACACGTCGATGGGCTTCACTCCGGTAGACGGTCTGATTATGGGTACCCGTACCGGAGAGGTAGATCCGGGAGCCTTGATCTACATCGCAGAAAAAGAGGAGATGAGTTTCGCAAAACTGAGCGACATGATCAACAAACAATCGGGAATGCTGGGCCTGACCGGTATTTCGTCAGACATGCGTGACATCGAAGCTGCCGTAGCTCAAGGTGATCAGCGTGCCAAACTGGCTCACGAAATGTATAACGAACGAGTAAAGAAATTCATCGGAGCCTACACGGCCGAAATGGGTGGCGTAGACCTGATTGTCTTTACGGGCGGAGTAGGCGAAAATGGTCCCGAATTCCGGGAATCGGTATGCAGCGGACTGGAATTCATGGGTGTCGAATTCGATTCGGAAGCCAATGCCGGCGTACGGGGCAAGGACAAGATTCTCTCGAAACCCTCTTCGAAGGTAAAAGTTGCCGTTATCTCGACCAATGAGGAGTTGGTAATCGCATCGGACACGTTCCGTCTGTTGAAAAAACGTTCGGAATAGATCATTTCCAAATCCAAAACTGAAATTCCCAAAACCTCTGCCACATATCGGCAGAGGTTTTTTATTTTCCAGTTCATACCAAACCGTTTTTTTCAACGTTCAATCAGAAAGCAAAATCACCATTTTTACCCGTACAAAAACGGTTCATTCCACGATCAACGTATTTTTATTCTATAATTTCCATATAATTGCCGCCATATTTAAAAACAATTTATAACTTAGCGAGCAAATAAACGATGTTTTTATAACTAAAAACAACTAAAATCATAACAATATGATTACGAAATTACAGGACATTGTAGAAACTGTCCGCACTCGAGGAAAGAAAAGAGTGATCGTAGCCTATGCCCAGGACGCCCATACGCTGGAGTCGGTCAGCGATGCCATAGACATGGGAATAGCCGAGGCTACCCTACTCGGAGATCCGGCCGAAATAGAACGTGTATGCCGCCAAGAGGGTATCGATCCGCAAAAATTCACCATCATCGCAGAAGGAAGCGACGTGAAATGTGTACAAACAGCCGTCCGGATGGTCAGCGAAGGGGAAGGCGATGTATTGATGAAAGGTCTGGTCTCCACGGATAAATATATGCGGGGCATTCTGAACAAAGAGTTCGGATTGGTTCCGCCCAAAGGAGTGCTGAGTCATATAGCAGTACTTCAACTACCTCAATATCATAAACTTTTGGTCTTAACGGATGTGGCCGTAATACCCTATCCCGATATGTCTCAAAAGCAAAAAATGGTTCGCTATCTGATCGAAACAGCCCATAACCTGGGTATTACACAACCTAAAATCGCTTGTATCGCCCCCAGCGAACAGTTGCTTCCGAACGTGGTGTCGAGCGTAGAGGCAGCTCTCATCGCCAAAATGGGCGATCGGGGTCAATTCGGCGATGCGATAATCGACGGACCGTTGGCACTCGACGTGGCTCTGTTCCGCGAAGTGGCCGAAGTGAAAAAACTGAAGGGAAGTCTGGTGGCAGGCGATCCGGATTGTCTGCTTTTCCCCAATATCGACGCGGCCAATGTCTTCTTCAAATCCGCGACCAAACTATGCGGAGCCGAACTGGCCGGCATGGTGGTAGGAACCAAAGTTCCGTGTGTACTCACCTCGCGAGGAGATACGAAAACATCCAAGCTCTACTCCATCGCACTGGCCTGTCTGTCGGCCCATTAAAATGTTGAAAAAACGATGAAAATACTGGCTATTAATCCCGGATCCACCTCTACCAAAGTGGCCCTGTTCGAAAATACCACGCCGCTTGTGGAATTGACTCTTCGTCACTCCGCCGAGGAACTGTCTCGCTTCAAAAGCGTCATGGATCAGTTCGATTTCCGCAAACAGATCATTTTCGATGCTTTGGCCGAATCCCGGGTAGATATTCATTCTCTGGACGCAGTCATCGGCCGAGGAGGTCTCATTCGTCCAATTCCATCGGGAGTGTACGAGGTAAATGACGCACTGGAAGAGGATCTGCGCCACAGTCCCATCGGAGAACACGCCTCGAACCTGGGAGGTCTCATCGCACGAGAAATTGCTCGGGAAGCCGGCACACGGGCCTTTATTGCCGATCCGGTAGTGGTAGACGAACTGCAACCCGTAGCTCGTATTTGCGGCCTGCCGGAGGTGAAACGAATTTCGATTTTCCATGCTCTCAACCAAAAGGCCATTGCCCGAATCTACGCAAAAAAAATGGGACGTAAATACGAGGAGATGAATCTGGTCATTGCCCATCTGGGAGGAGGCATCTCCGTAGGTGCCCATCGAAAAGGTGAGGTTATCGACGTCAACAATGCTCTGGATGGCGACGGACCCTTCTCGCCCGAACGTGCAGGAAGCATCCCATCGGCAGCCCTGGCCGATCTCTGTTTCAACGGAAAATACACGAGAAAAGAGATCGAAAAAATGCTATGTGGCAAGGGTGGTTTGGTAGCTCTGCTGGGTACCAACGATACGCGTGAGACAATGCGGCGAATGGAACATGGAGACAAGGAGGCTCGTATCATAATGGAGGCCATGTGTTATAACGTAGCCAAATGGATCGGATCGATGGCCGTGGTACTGAAAGGAGAGATAGATGCGATCATTCTGACCGGAGGAATCGCCCACAGCGGACAAATATGCCGGATGATCACGGAGCAAGTGGCCTTTCTGGCACCTGTGGTGGTCATGGCAGGCGAAAACGAACTGGAAGCATTGGCCGCCAACGCCCTGCGAGTGATAGAAGGCGAAGAGGCCGCCAAGATATACAAATAGAGGATCAGTGTTTGAGTAACCCGCGAAGAATCCCATAGGTCTCACTCCACGCTGTCAGACGAAACAGACGGGCACCCCCGATGTAAATCGCGGTGCCCGTCATGATTTTCACAACGAGCAACCAACCCAATGTCAAAACGGGTTCGGTCAGCACACCCACGATCTCAACACCAGCCCACATCACAAACGTCAACAGCGCCACCGGAGCCACATCGCGCAACTGCATGGCTACCGGATAGACAACCAGTCGACTGGCATAGAACATATTGATCGCCATATCGACCGTCATATAGAGCAACTGTCCCCAGATCACGGCCTGCACACTAATAGGCAACGTAACGGCAATCACCACTACGGCAAATGTCTTGCGAACAATTTCGATATTGAGGATCAATTGAGTACGCCCGCACACTTTCAACACATTCTGCAACACATTGGTCAAAGGCAAGGTCAGGGTGGTCAGGCAAAATATCTGAAAATAGGGCACGGCCGGCATCCATTTATCGGTCAATACCACGGCAAAAAGTTCCGGTGCCGTAACCAGCATTCCCACCATCACCGGATAGAGCAAAAATGCCATCACACTGATCACCTTACGACTTCCCTCCCGCAACTTTTCATGATCGTTCTGCAACGAAGACAGTGCCGGGAAGGTGACATTCATAATCGCCACACTCAACGAGGCCGAGGGAAGATCCTTCAACCGACGCGATTGCGAATAGTATCCCGTTTGAGTCACACTATAAAAACGAGCCACCAACATCTGGCTCACATTATGAAAAGTCTGATTGATCAATTCCGTCAGGAAAAAACGGGAACTCGCCCCGAAAAGTTCCTTCAGCGACCCCCTCGAAAATCCGGCCGAGGGACGCCACCGATTCCACCACCAAAACAGCACCGCTTTCGTAGCATTCATCAACACGGCCTGCCAGGCCAACGCCCAAGCGCCCCATCCGGCAAAGGCCATCCACACGGCCGCTCCTCCCGAGACGATAAACGAAACAATCGAAATCTTGGCTATAGTCCTGAAATCGAACTCTTTGGTCAACACCGTCTGATGAGTAATCCAAAGCGAACTGATCGGCAAGGTCAAAAAAAGCAACGGCGCAATCCGCACCAATTCCGGTTGACCATAGAACCGGGCAATCGGCCAGGAGAGACCACACAACACCAAATACATCAACACTCCCATCACCACATTCATCCAAAACACCGAGGTATAGTCTTTCGGCGTGGGGTGCTCTTTCCGAATCAGAGCCTGCGTAAATCCTCCCTCGACAAACACATTGGAAAGCAACGAAAAGACAGTCAGCATACTGATCAATCCGAAGGCCGAAGGTGCCAACAACCGAGCCAGGAGAATACTCACCAGCGTCTGTAACGCCATTGAGCCTCCCCGATCGACCATGGTCCACACCACTCCCCGAACAACCTGTTTTTTCAGCTCCATATTCCGCTGCCAATATCGCATTTACCCCGAACAGACTCCCCTTTTCGCTGAATTCTCCGGGATCGATTACAAAGATACGCAAAAAAAGAGACCCGCCACTCCTCGGGGCGGGTCTTTATACGATTTATCCAATATGTCTCTCTGCCAACCGACAATCAAGAGCGGAGGAATACATGCTCCCTAACGCAAATTGAGCGCCTTGTGTTCCAGATTCAACACATTGCCGATCTCCATGAAAGAAGCGCCTTTGGCCGCGCCGAAACTACCTCCGATCACTACGATCAGATCCTCCTTGTAGAGCCACTTTTTATCCTCCAGATAGTAGAGAATGCTCAACAAGAAACTGTCGTGATTCTCCGCCGGTTCGCGATGAATGGCATACACTCCGTAGGAGATGGCCAACTGACGCATTACGCTCTTGCGATAGCAAACGGCATAGACGGGTTTCTGTCCCCGGAACGCCGAAAGGTATCGACCCGTACGCCCCGAAAGCGTATCGATCACGATCGCCTTCACCGGCAGATTCTGACAGGCACGTACCGCCGACCGCGAAAGTTGGGCCGTAATTTCATTATTGATACGTACCATATTCAGATCGAGGTTGGGAGCATTGTTGATCGTATCTCGTTCGATCTCCACTGCCACCCGAGCCATTGTACTCACGGCCTCTACCGGATAGTCTCCATTAGCCGTCTCCCCACTCAGCATCACAGCATCCACCCGTTGATAAATGGCGCTGGCTATGTCGCTCACCTCGGCACGCGTGGGCCGAGGATTCGTAATCATCGAGTGAAGCATTTGCGTGGCAATAATCACGGGTGTCTTGCTCTCGATACATTTCTTGACAATATAACGTTGCGTGATGGGAATCTGTTCAGCCGGAATCTCCACTCCCAAATCACCCCGAGCCACCATGACCCCATAGGTAGCCTCCAGAATCTCATCGATATTATCCACACCTTCGCGGTTTTCAATCTTGGAGATAATCCGGATCGGACTGTTATGTGCCTTGATGATCCGTTTAACCTCCATCACGTCCTCTTTCTTGCGAACGAACGAGTGAGCGATGAAATCGAGGTCTTTCTCAATGGCCCACTCGATAAACCGGCGATCCTTCTCTGTCACCGAAGGCAGATCGATCTTCACGCCCGGAACGTTTACACTCTTGCGAGGCTTCAATACTCCGCCGTTTTTCACCTGGCAAATCAGCATCTTATCCTTCTTTTCGACCACCTCCATCTCCAGTTCGCCATCGTCGATCAAAATAGCGGCTCCCGTGGGAACATCATTAAAAATCGATGCATCGTTCATGTAGATAATCTCCGGGGTAGATTTCAGGTCTTCGTCCGTCCCCATCACACGAACAATATCGCCGGCAGCAACCGCAATACCTTTGGCATACTCGTCCGACATGCCCGTCAAACGAATTTCAGGACCTTTAGTGTCGATAATAATAGCGATCTGTTCAGATACCTGACGCACATTGTCCACAATTTTCGATGCACTCTCCGGGGTCACATGAGCCGAATTGATTCGCACGGCATTCATACCCGCCTCGTAGAGCGATCGAATAAATTCAACGTCACACCGTTTGTCGGAGACGGTGGCGACGATTTTAGTCTTTTTGTTCATAAACCAATATAAAAAACTCTTATTCTATTATACCAAGTATACCCAGCCGATAGGAATCCAATCCGAATCCCATGATCGTCCCCTTACATTTAGGGGCAATCAACGAAACATGGCGGAAACTCTCGCGCGCCAGCGTACAGGAGATATGCACCTCCACCACCGGAACATCCACCGCTCCGATAGCATCGGCAATAGCCACCGAGGTATGGGTATAAGCGCCGGCATTGAGCACCACCCCATCATAACGGCCGTCGGCCTGTTGAATAGC
Organism: uncultured Rikenellaceae bacterium; assembly: GCA_944326945.1. Classification (GTDB taxonomy): domain Bacteria; phylum Bacteroidota; class Bacteroidia; order Bacteroidales; family Rikenellaceae; genus Gallalistipes. The sequence goes on along the minus strand of CALVFY010000037.1, from coordinate 14,450 downwards.
GGTCACCAGTTCGCCTTCGATATTGGACTGGAAATAGTCGATCTCCACCTGAGGGAAACGGGCTTTCAATTTATCGAGATAGGAGGCAAAACCCTCCTTTCCGTAGATCGCGGGTTCGCGTTTGCCCAGCAAATTGAGATTGGGCCCGTTCATAATCAGCACTTTCATAATCGGCGAGTTAAATTCCAGTACAAAAGTACATCAGTTAATCGAATTTTTAGCATACTTTTGCAAGAAAATGAAACGACACGATGGCTAAAACGGGAGAATTCGGACTAATAGAGCATATCAGCACCCTTTTCGGAGATATTCCGACAAATAACATAGAGGCTATTGGCGACGATTGTGCCGTGATACTTTCAACAGGAGGGAAGGCTCTGGTCATCACTACCGACCTGCTCACCGAGAAGATTCACTTTCTGCGGGAAGCTCTTTCACCCGAAGAGTTGGGCCGCAAATCGTTGGCCGTCAATCTGAGTGATGTGGCTGCCATGGGAGCATCGCCCGTAGGATCACTCCTGTCGCTGGCCCTGCCCGCCGATTGCCAGGGGGAATGGGCCGAACGGTTCATGGCCGGTTACCACGAACTGTCAGTCCGTTATGGAGTTCCACTGATCGGAGGAGATACAACCTCCTCGAAAAACAGTATCACCATCAATGTCGTAGCACTCGGCACTGCCTCCCGGACCCGAATCAAACGGCGCAACGCCGCCCGTCCGGGCGATATTATCGCCGTTACGGGGCCTCTGGGAGAATCGGCTGCCGGGCTGCGGGATGTATTGGCCGGACGGTTCGACACCCCTTTGGCCCATATTCATCACAACCCTATCCCTTGTGTGCAGGAAGGAGAATGGTTGGGGAGAAGAAACGAAGTTCATGCCATGATCGATCTTTCGGACGGACTGGCTTCCGACCTGCCACATATCATGGAGTTATCGGGCGTAGGAGCCACGGTCGATCTGGACCGAATCCCTACCCCCTGCAGTATCAAAGATGCCGTAACGGGAGGGGAAGACTACAAATTGCTATTCACCGTGAAACCCGACCGATGGCCCATTTTAGAGAAGGCCTACCGAAAACGTTTCGGCACAGCACCCGTCGCCATCGGAGAGATCACCTGTCACGAAAGGACAAACACTCCTCATATCGTATGGATCAAAGAGGGGAAACCCTCTCCACACGACTGGCACGGATTTTCTCATTTTTAACCCGCATCGGACATTCATCACCTCATACCATATGAAAACCTATAAACGAGTACTTACGATCGCCGGTTCCGACAGCGGAGGCTGTGCCGGTGTTCAGGCCGACATGAAAACCATCTCTGCCTGCGGATGCTTCGCCACCAGTGCCATTACGGCCATCACCGTACAAAATACATGCGGCGTACGATCTGTCCATCTCGCTCCGGCAGATATCGTAGCCGGCCAGATCGAAGCAGTACTTGAAGATATCGGCACCGATGCTGTCAAACTGGGGATGCTTCCCTCGGCTGAGATCGCGGAACGAGTGGCCGGTCTGTTGCGCCGTTTCGAAATACGCAATATTGTACTCGATCCGGTCATGGTGGCCACATCGGGTGATGAACTTATCCCCGCTGATGCTGCACACGCCATCATCCGACATCTGCTGCCATTGGCGACGGTCATCACGCCCAACGTTCCGGAAACCGCCTACATGACCGGCCTAAATATCGAATCGGAAGCCGACTTTCCTGAAGCAGCCGCCCGATTGAAGGCATTGGGAGCACAGGGGGTACTGCTCAAAGCCGGACATCTGAAAAACCGGATGATCAACGATTATCTCTGCCAGGAAGATCGTCTATGGACCTACTCCTATGAACGCACGGATACTCCCAATACGCACGGAACGGGATGTACTCTCTCCTCGGCCATCGCCTCCTTCCTGGCCCACGGACACCCGTTGCATGAGGCTGTCGCCCGCGCCGAAGAGTACATCCATAAGGCCATTCGCAGCGGCGCGGAATACCGGTTAGGAAACGGCCACGGACCAGTCCACCACTTTTTCCGTTTTTGGGAATAACTTTCCGGAATGATCAAGGTCGCCGAAAAACAGACCTCTTTATTTTTCGGGGACAAGATAGATCTGCTCTCCCCGACGCTTCATCAGATAATGCTCCCTGGCATACTGTTCCAGAAAGGCATCGTTCTTGAGGCGTTCGATCAGAGTACTGTCTTCGGCAATCTTCTCGAGATAATAACTCTTTTGGCGTTCCAGTTCGCGGATCTGTTGTTTGAGTTTCCAACGGTCGAGCAGATTATTACGGTCGAAAACCGTGATCAGCAGCAAAAATACCGCGATCGTTATCAACCATAGTCTTCGATCTCTCAATACTCCGTTCATCGAAAACACAACCAATCTGACAGGTGCCCGGCACCGTTAGGGAATATGCATGAATTTATGAGTCTGGACAGAAATATTCCACTGAGGATGCTGTTTGACATACTCCACCACCTCGGGAATCAACGCCTCGTAACGGCTCCACTCGGGTTGTAAATACAACATACACTGCTCACTCACCTGACGGGCATTACGTTCGGCCCAGGCAAAATCGTCTGCCGACTCTACAATCACCTTCAACTCGTGGGCCCGAGGAAAAACGTCCGACAAGGGTGGCTGCTGTTTCTTGGGCGAAAGACAGATCCAATCGAAACTTCCCGTCAGAGGATGTGCACCGGAAGTTTCCAGAAAAATCACCAGTCCCCGATCATGCAACTGATCGGTCAGATAATCCAACGGATAGAGCGAAGGCTCTCCTCCCGTAATGACAATGGCCTGCGCCGGATAGGAAGCCGCCCGTGCCACAATCCGATCTACCTCTACCGGAGGAAAATGTTTCGGATTCCACGTAAATTTGGCATCACACCAGCGGCACCCCACATCACACCCCCCCAAACGAATGAAATAGGCTGGTTTTCCCGTATGGAAACCCTCGCCTTGTATGGTATAAAAATCTTCGACCAACGGCAACAATCTGCCGCCATCCAACAAATCCTTATTCATTCACGATCTTGTATATATCGCACAAATTTCGCCCCAACTGATTGTAATCCAACCCAAAACCCACAATAAAATCATTAGGAATGGAAATAGCGGGGTATCTGATTTCCACCTCTTTCTTATAGGCCGACGGCTTAAACAACAAGGTAGCCACCTCGATGCTGGCAGGACAATGTCCTACCAATGAACGCATCAAATGGTCGATACTCTCGCCCGTATCCACGATATCCTCTACCACGATAATATCGCGTCCCTGAAGATTGTCGGTCAAACCGATCAGCTCCGACACCTTCCCCGTAGAAGAAGTCCCTCGGTAAGAGGCCAATTTCACAAACGACATTTCGCACGTAAACTCGATCCGCTTCATCAATTCGGCCATAAACATGAACGAACCGTTCAGTACCCCCAGAAACAACGGAGTCGATTTATCCTTGTAGTCTTGATTGATTCGATCAGCCAATTGTTGTACCGAATTCTGTATCTGTTCATAGGGAATGAACAGCTCGAATGTTTTATCCTGCAGAGTCACGCGTTTCATGGCAAGGGGAATATTTAGGTTGGGCCGTTAGAAAATTATGTACGGAATTATTAACTTTGCGAAGGTAATCATTTACGGACAAAATAAAAAACGAAATCGAATGAATCCGAAAGTCAGCATCATTATGGGCAGTACTTCCGACCTGAAAGTGATGGAAGGAGCAGCCAAATTTCTCGACGAAATGGAGATTCCCTATGAAATAAACGCTCTGTCGGCCCACCGTGTTCCGGAACTGGTAGCCGATTTTGCCAAGAATGCCCAGGGACGCGGCATTCAGGTGATCATCGCCGGAGCAGGAGGAGCGGCTCATCTGCCAGGTGTTATTGCCGCCTCGACTCCGCTGCCCGTGATCGGAGTGCCGATCAAATCATCCAATTCTATCGACGGCTGGGACAGTATCCTCTCCATTCTGCAGATGCCTTCGGGAATTCCGGTTGCCACCATGGCTTTGGACGGTGCCAAAAATGCGGCTATCCTCGCAGCTCAAATCATCGCCACGGGAGATAAAGGCGTAGCCGAAAAAGTGGCCGTATTCAAGGCCGATCTGGCTAAGAAGATCGAAGCGGCCAATAAGGAGCTCTCCCAAATCAAGATGAAATTCAAAACCAATTAAAACAACCCTGCAACCGTGATGAAAAAGTGGTGGAACTCCTTGAACAGAACTGCAAAAATAATGCTTCTACTGATCGTTTTGTTCATCATTGCCATCGCGACCCGGTGGGAATACGTGAAAAAGGAGACGATAGAGGCCTTCCGAGGCCGATTCACGGTAGAAAAAACCGGCACGACCGGGCAGTGACTCAATCTCACTGCAAAACAAGGCTATTCCGGCAGACAGTACAACGGAAATCGGACAATAAGCGGATCCATTTTGAGAGAGAATTCATGTTCTTCTCTACCATATTGAAAAAGGGAGCATCCGGAATCCGGATGCTCCTTTTTTATTTACCGCCCGATCATCGGAAAGGAACCACCTCGGGAGCCGACGGCATGTAACGCGACTGTTCCATACGCCGCTGGTTGGAGATGTTGAAATATTCAGCCTGCCGGAAACCACCTTTACCCAATGCAACACCAAGACGAATTTCCACGGTATTAAAGACCAATCTTTCGTTCTTGATCCGGACCCCCACCCCGATCGTATTGAAAAAATCATTACGGAAAATATTCGACTCACTCCCCAACAAGGCAAAATCGGCAAATCCATAAAAAGCAATCTTGAAACCGTAAGGTTGCCAGGGGGTAAAAAGCACTGTCTCGGTATTCAATACGGCCCGATTGAGTCCCACGATCTTTTCGTCCAGCGCATTCGGTCCGCGATCTTCCGTAAATTCAATCAATTCATCGCATCCTGTATCCCGATTCCACCCCTGGGTATAACTCAAATTAATAAATTGTCGTACCCGGCTGCGCCCACTCACCAATAATGGGGTGAAATAACGCAATTCGAAATCCACTCCACTACGATACCACATTCCACTCGACGGTGAAATATAACTTCCGAGGGTGAAACCACCCATCAGATAACCGCCATTAAAAAAACCTCCTTTCGAAAAATGGAGCCCCAAATACCAATCGTGAGAAAATTCGCCCCAGATATATCCTCCGGTCAACTCTGCCTTATAACCGGCTGCCAGATATTCCTTAAATCCGAAACCGTAGACCATCGTTGCCGAATAGAATTTCTCACGATAGACTCCGATTCCTCCCAACACTCGTTGTGAATTATGAAATACGGGATTGTAATCGGGTCCCACGTCCGGACGAATATCATAGGTCCATCGGCTATAACGTCCGGTGATATAGAGGCTATTGTGAAACGGACGAATATAGCGGGACCGGCCGCCCCACACATCCAAGAATTGACCGGCAGTACGCATCGTCGAATCCTGGAAAAGCATATAATAGGGTTCTGCTTTATCTTGATAGGAGATTCCCAATTCGTAATCGGTGCGAAGAAGAAATTTTTTCTGCACAGTGAACCCCAAATCGGAGTATTCAAAACGTCGTCCCACGACAAACTGAGCCTCAAAAAACGATCCGAAAATATTCGGAATCTCATATTCGAACCGATTGCCCCCATAGACACCCTCTCTCCAATTAAAATTAGTTCCGACACTCAAGCGGTTACCATAACCGAACAAGTTGGCATCATATAGTTCCACTCCGGTACGTCCATTGATATTGAGACTGGCATCGGCACTGATCGTCCAACTATCACGCGTCCTGACCCACAGGTTGACCAAGGTAGAATCCGTCGGATCGGGAACAGCCTCAATCCGGGCCTCGGCAATATAGCTCCGCGAACGAAGAAACTGCTGGTTTTTGGCCAGTCGATCCGGATCGACCAGATCGCCCTCCTTGAAGAAAAGATCACGTCGTATCGTACGTTCTCGTGTAACCACATGTATTCGGTTTCCGAAACGTTCAAGCCGATTGCCTGTCGTATCGAATACGTTTTCCCGGTCAATCACAATCCGACCGATCCGTTTTCCGGCATAAGGCTCGAAACGTTGACTCTCATCCACCACCCTATCTTTGCCGAGTGTATCACGTACTGCCCGGATAAACAGTGAGCGATATATCAAACGGGGAACGGTCCTGCGGGTAGACTTAGATTCCAGACTATCATAGAAACGCACAGCCCGTTCCGACATCGGAGCTCCGATCGTATCGCCTGGACCGGCCTTCGACAACGACAACTCCCGTCTCCCCGCCAAACTCAGGCAAGGAAACAGACACACACACATTATCACTATCGAAAGACGCAGCATCATCCCTTTCGGTCAATCCATACCAAAGATAACGTAAAATCTCCACAAAATGATACAAAACGGGCGGTACTTTTCGCACCGCCCGTTTTTTCCTCTGATTCGGGGATCTCTAAACCAAACCGGAGAACCCCATGAATGCCATAGCCAGGATACCCGCTGTGATCAATGCGATAGGCACCCCTTTCATCGCTTTAGGCAGGTCTTCCATGGCCAATCGTTCCCGAATACCGGCAAAAAGCACCAGAGCCAAGGTAAATCCAAGGGCGGTAGATACGGAATAGACCACCGATTCGAGCATATTGAACTCCTTCTGTACGAGCAGGATGGCAATACCCAGCACAGCACAGTTGGTAGTGATCAACGGCAGGAAGATACCCAATGCCTGATACAATGCCGGACTCATCTTTTTTAGAATGATCTCCACCATCTGCACCAACGCGGCAATAACCAGAATGAAAACAATGGTCTGCATATATTCGATGTGCAGGGGCACCAGCACATAATATTGCAACAAATAAGCCACAACAGCCGTAATGGCCATCACAAAAGTAACCGCAGCACCCATACCCAGCGAAGTTTCTACTTTGTTCGAAACGCCCAGGAACGGACAGATACCGAGGAACTGCGAAAGAACGATATTATTGACAAAAATCGCTCCGATAATTATTACGAAATATTCCATACTCTTACTTCAGTTTAGCCGTTAATTTGTTGAAGAGCACCAGCAGGTATCCCAATGCGAAGAAAGCGCCGGGAGCCAGCACAAACAGCAGAATGCCATCGCCATCGATGAATTTGGCACCGAAGATAGAACCGCTTCCCAACATCTCACGTACGGTACCCAACAGTGTCAATGAACAGGTAAAGCCCAATCCGATTCCGATACCGTCGAATGCAGAGGCAAGCACTCCGTTTTTCGATGCGAATGCCTCGGCACGTCCCAAAATAATACAGTTAACCACAATCAGCGGAATGAACACGCCCAGTGTAGCATACAATCCGGGAGTATAGGCCTGCATAACCAATTGCACCACCGTCACGAACGACGCAATGATGACAATAAATGCAGGAATACGGACCTTGCCGGGAATAACATTTTTGACCAACGAAATCACAATATTGGACAATGTGAGCACGAACATCGTTGCGACACCCATACCCAAACCATTGATAGCCGAAGTGGTAGTTCCCAGTGTAGGACACATACCCAACATCAGAACGAACGTGGGGTTCTCCTTGATAAGCCCCTTCGTAATCAATTGCAGTTTACTCATTTTCTTCTCCTTTCTGAGCATCGTCGCTCTCGTTTGCAGGGTTTTCGGCCGAAGAGGTCGCTCCCGATACACTATTAATCTGACCACCTGTCAGCGTCATCAATGCATTGTAACCTCGTAATACAGCATCCGAAAAAGCTCGCGAGGAGATCGTTGATGCCGTAATAGCATCAACATCGCCACCATCTTTCTTTACCAAGAGTTTAAAATCGGCCGGATTTTTCCCACAGAACTGTACCGAAAAATCAGACTTCTTGCTCTCAATCTTATCTCCCAACCCCGGAGTTTCCGAATGTTTCAACGTCTCGATCTTAACGATCTCTCCATCGGGTTTAAAACCCACCAGCAGAACGATCTCTCCCCCGAATCCTTTCGATGTACGGGTTTCCACTGCATACCCCACGATCTGATCTCCGCTCTTGGCCGTATAGACAATCACCGGCAAACCATCCTGTTCCACTTCCTGCTTTTCCGATGAGGGATCATTATCGAAAGCGGGAAGCACCTGTGCCAACGCATTGGACGTTTTAGCCACCTCCGATGCTGCGATGGGGCCTTCGGTCACCTTATACACGAAACCTACTGCCGTCGACGCCACCAACGTGATGACGAACAACGTGAGGACCATATTTTTCAATGTACTTTCCATTGTCTTTCCTCCTATTTTTTCACAACACCGAAACGACGGGGTTTCACATATTTATTAATCAACGGTACCACGGCATTCATAATCAGAATCGCAAACGAAATACCTTCCGGATAAGCGCCCCATACACGAATCAGAATTGTTATGACACCGATACCGATACCGTAAATTGCCATACCCTTGTGTGTCATTGGCGAAGTGACATAGTCGGTTGCCATATAGACGGCTCCCAAGATAGCTCCTCCGCTCAATACATGAAATACAGGGCTCATATACTGTTCGGGATCCACAGCCCAGAGAATTCCGCTGAAAACAGCCATCGTTCCCAGAATGAAGACCGGAATATGCCACGTGATTACCTTCTGCCACAGCAGATATACAAAACCTATCAACAAGGCCAATGCCGCGATCTCACCCAACGAACCGGCCTTGAAGCCCAGCAGCATATCCGAATAGGAGATGCTCGGCATCACATCGCTGACGCTTTTCCCACTCTTGAGAGCCTCTTTGACGAATGCCAAAGGCGTCGCACCCGACATTCCATCAACACTTTCGGGTGTTCCGAACGAAGTCATGGCCACCGGGAACGAAATAAGCAGGAACACACGACCCACCAATGCGGGATTGAACGGGTTGCGTCCCAAACCGCCGAAACTCATTTTACCCACACCTACGGCCACCAAAGCACCCAGCACCAACATCCATATAGGCAACGAAGCAGGCACGTTGAATGCCAACAGCACACCGGTCACCACGGCAGAAAGATCGCCCAGCGTATTTTTACCTTTGAGCAGAAAACGCTGAATCAGAAATTCGAACAACATGCAGGCAGCGACCGACACGGCAGTCACCAACAACACCTGCCATCCGTATACCACCAACGAAACTCCGAACGCAGGAACCAGCGCAATCAGCACATCGCGCATCAAATTCCGCGTAGTATCCTCTCCGTGTACATGAGGAGAGGGGGATACAATTAATTTTTTCTCCATTATTTCTCTTTTTTTCTCGCTCTTATCTGCACTATGCTTTCCGCGACCGAATTATTTTCATCACTTCGGCCTTACCCACACGAATGTTGTCGAGCAACGGCAAGGCTGCCGGACACGTATAGGAACAACTTCCGCATTCGATACAGTCGGTCACACGATGAGGTTCCAATTCCGCGAACATCCGTTTACTTGCCAATTTGTTCAGCATGAAGGGTTCCAGTCCCATAGGACACGCATCCGCACATTTGGCACATTTGATACATACCTGAACCTCTGCTCGCCGAGATTCAGCCTCTTTCATAACCAGAATACCCGAAGAGCCTTTGGTAACAGGAGCCGACAGATTCGACATGGCTCGGCCCATCATCGGACCGCCTCCGATCACCTTGCCTGCGTCATCGGGCAGACCTCCGCAATAGTCGATCAGAGCCTGTATCGGAGTACCCACGCGGACCAACAGGTTGGAAGGTTTCTGCAGCGTTTTACCTGTCACGGTCACAACCCGCTCAACAAGCGGTTTATTCTTCTGTACGGCCTCATATACAGCCAATGCCGTACCCACATTCTGTACCACGGCCCCCACGTCGATAGGCAGACCACCCGAAGGCACCTGACGCCCCGTAACAGCAGCTATCAACTGTTTTTCACCTCCCTGCGGATACTGAACTTTCAGAGGGACAACCTCAATACCTGGATATGCTGCACACAGTTCCGACATGTGAGCAATCGCATCGGGCTTGTTCTTCTCGATACCGATATAGGTTTTCGTTACGCTCAAAGCCTTGGCCAAAATAGAGATACCCACGAGCAGCTCTTCGCCTCGTTCCAACATCACCCGATGGTCGGCTGTCAGATAGGGTTCGCACTCTACCCCATTAATAATAAGGAACTCCGCTTTCTTACCCTGCGGAACAGAGAGTTTTACGTGTGTCGGGAAAGTGGCACCCCCCATACCCACGATACCGGCCTCTTTGATCTTCGCGATGATCTCCTGCGGGGAAAGCGTACACTCTTTGATCAATTTATTGGATGTATCAATACCCTCGGCCCATTCATCGCCCTCTCGTTTGATGGTAATCATCGGCTGACGAAGTCCTTGGGTGTTGACCGCCAGATCAACTGCCGTTACGGTACCCGAAACAGGCGCATGAATATTGGCCGAAACGAAACCGCCTGCTTCGGCAATCAGCTGTCCGGCCAGCACTTTGTCTCCTTTGGCTACCTTTGCCACAGCAGGGGCACCGATATGTTGCGATAGAGGTACAATCACCTCGTCGGGCAGAGGAAAAGTTTCGATAGCACTTTCTGCACTCAATTTATTGGCGGCAGGATGGATTCCTCCGATCGGGAATGTCTTTCCCCCATGCGAATAATGTTCCTTGTTTTCCAAATCGCGCACCTGTTTCTCTTCTTCTCCCAGCGGAGCAAATCCGGCTTTCAGGGTAAGCACAGTAACGACCAGCAATACAACCAGCGTCAAATAATAGAACACTGTAGGAGTTGCCGTATCCGAACCGAACATCGAAACGAGAGTGGCTACCACGGACAATGCGGCCAAAATACCCGATACAGCGAACAGTCTGCGTCGCGTACGAACATGGAAACAGGGCCGCAACGAAAGTAGCAGCAACAACGATACCAGTACTGGGAACATACTCAGAATAAAAATTTGTCCCCCGGCCGAAAGACCTGCCCCTAAAGAAGCTGCCGTCTCCGTAATCTGGCCAATCCATTCCGGAGCGGTCATCTCCCCGAGAATATCGCAACGCCAGAAAAGTACCTGCGACAGGACGATCAGAAAAATACAGACCAATCTGTTATTTTGATAATTCCTCATAAGAATTGTTTTATTTATTTTCGTTTGATTCGGTCGACGGAGCTTTCGCCTCTACGGCAGGAGCCGTTTCCACTGGTTCAGACACAGGGGACTTCTCCGTTGGGGTTGCGGCCTTCCGGGCATCAGCCTGGAGTGCTTCCTTCACTACACGAGCCGGGAAGTTTACCTCTACGATCGCGCCCGTAGGACATTCGGCCACACACTTACGGCACAACTTACACTTATTAAAGTCAATATATGCCACGTTATTCTCCAACGTAATGGCTCCGAAAGGACAAGTCTTCACACATTTACCGCAGCCGATGCACGCAGCCGTACAATTCCGACGAGCCACGGCTCCTTTATCCTTATTGATACAATTGACATACACACGGCGGTTCTTCACTCCTTTCCGACGCAATTCTATCACCATTTTCGGACAGGCTTTCACACAGGCGCCACATGCCGTACACTTCTCTTCATCCACCTCGGGAAGTCCCGTCTCCGGATTGATGGAAATCGCTCCGAAGCTACATACACTCACACAATCGCCCAAACCCAAACAGCCATACGTACAACCCGTCTCACCTCCATACAGAGAGGCTACTACGGCACAAGATCGAGCACCTTCGAATTCATTGGTCCTCGGCCGTTTGGCATAGGTTCCGCCACACCGGACTACGGCAACTTGAGGTTCTTTTTCTGCAACGGCCTTGCCCAAAAACGTGGCAATAGAACTCATCGTAGCCCCTCCGCCCACCGGACAGTAGAGGTTCGATATATCGTCCTGTTTAACCAATGCATCGGCCATACCCCGACAACCAGGGAAACCGCAGCCTCCACAATTAGCTCCCGGAAGCATACTCTCCACGGTATCGATCCGGGGATCCTCATAGACTTTGAACTTCTGGGCAACGACATATAGAATCACCGCTGCCAGAACGCCCAACACGCATAGCGTTAAAATCGTAAATCCCAATACTCCGCTCATTATATTTTTCTTATGTTAAAGTTGATTTCACGTTCGATTCGGCTGCGCATCAGCCACAACACCACATAATACACGACCAACGCTCCCAAAGATATCAGTCCGCTGGTCGCCTCGGGAAAACCTGACTCCAACAGAATCAGCAATGAGGCCAAAAGCACCAAAAAAGGCAATATATAGGCCCAAAATATGGCTTTCAACCCCATACTTCTGCTCACCGAGACCACAACCTGCTCTCCGACCTGATACATCGGTGCCTCCGGTGTAAAGATAGACACCACTTTCTCTTCCGTCTCGCTCATACCACACGCTCCCTTCACCTTGCACGTAGCACACGCACTTTCCGAAAGAATCGACACATCGACCCTTTCAGCACTGATATTCAACACAATACCCTTATGCTCCAGATCACCGTTCACGTGCACGAGATTTTAGGCGAACAAATGTAGAAAATATTTTTTATTTCTCGGACTCTTTAATCTGTTAGTTTTCTAACGATTCATGACTCGCTTACCGTGCGTGATCAGTATCCGTAACGATTGGTCAAAGGCATAACCCGATCTTTTCCGAATATCCGCGTAGACAGACGCAACACCGGACACAACTGATATCGCTTGTGTTCGTTGCGAAGCACCATGCCATACACTTTATAGACCACTTCTGCATCGAAGCCCGCATTGATAATCTCTTCGCGATGCTGACCCTCTTCGATCATCCGGTACAGTATCGCATCCAACACATCATATGGCGGCAACGACTGATCGTCACGCTGATTGGGTCGCAATTCGGCCGAAGGTGCTTTATGAATGATATTTTCAGGTATAATTTCACTGTCTCGATTGATATAGCGAGCCAGATCGAACACTTCGCTCTTATACAAATCACCGATCACGCTCAAAGCGCCATTAGTATCTCCATACAGGGTGCCATACCCCACGGCCACCTCGCTTTTATTGCTCGTATTGAGCAGAATGTGTCCGAATTTATTCGATATGGCCATCATCAGCAAACCTCGGATACGAGCCTGTATATTCTCTTCTGCCACAGAGAATGGCAGCTCGCCGAAAATCGGATGAAGGGCATTGATAACGGCCGTATAAGTCTCGGTGATCGGCACTATATCATACTCTATTCCCAATGTTTCGGCCATTTGTCGGGCATCCTCCACCGAATGGTCCGAGGAGAATTGAGACGGCATCAACAACACCTTCACATTAGAAGGCCCCAGCACCTCTGTTGCCAATGCAGCCACCACAGCCGAATCGATTCCGCCCGAAAGCCCCAGGCAAGCTTGCCGGAAACCATTTTTCGCAAAATAGTCGGCCAATCCCAATTTAATGGCATGGTAAACATTCGCTGTCTTATCCTGATAGGGAATCTCCACACGAGGTTCTGATGCATCCATATCCACCACTTGGAAATCCTCCTCGAAATTCTTCAGCAATGCTATCGCCTTTCCTTTGCCGTCGAATACAGCCGACGAACCATCGAAAATCACATCGGTCTGAGCCCCTACTTGATTCAGGAAAACCACCGGTTTTCCCTTAGTATAGGCCAAACGGCGCAAAAACTCATATCTTTTTTCAACAATGCCTCGCGAGTAATGCGAGGCAGAGATATTGACAATTATATCGGCATAATCGCCGTATTCTTGTTCGGAGAGGATATCCTCATTCACCACAACGGCTACTTTCCGGCCACAGATTTTCACATATTCGCATCCGGCCGAAGGGGTGATATATCCTTCATCATCTCTCCAAAGAATCGTTCTACGTCCCACAAAACGGACCACCTTGCGATCTTGGATCAGCGCTGCCGTACTGATCGTACGGTTATTATGCTGGATAGGCAGGCCTATCAATACGGACAAATTATCACAACAGGATGCGATTTCATCCAACACATCCATACACAAGTCAAGAAAAGTGACTTTATTCAAGAGATCGTAGGCAGGGGTTCCGCAAATGGCCTGTTCGGCAAAGAGCAACAGATCGGCCTTTTGTGCCTTGGCTTTGTTGATACTCCGGATGATCTTGTCTTTGTTTGACTCAAAGGCTCCGATCGTATAATTCAACTGCGCAAGAGCGATTTTCATGTTTCCGAATAGTTTTTCAGGTTATTGAGTTTATCAGACATTATTTAGTCCCGACAAAGATAAAGTTTTTACTTCACAAGAAAAATTCACACAAGGTATTGTTTTATTAAATTTTCTTCCTATCTTTGCACCCGGCTTACAAACAAAAGCCGATCATAAATAGTGAGGGTGCCATAGCTCAGTTGGTAGAGCAAAGGACTGAAAATCCTTGTGTCCCTGGTTCGATTCCCGGTGGCACCACTTTGAAGAAAAGCAAAAGACAGTAAAATCCTGATTTCCAAGCGAAATCGGGATTTTTTGTTTTCC
>CALVFY010000036.1 GCA_944326945.1 uncultured Rikenellaceae bacterium | reverse complement strand
TAACCGTCGCATCCATATATCGAAATATTCTTTTTCCAGAAGCATAAGTTACCTATTTGATAATTTGCGAATATTATTTTTATAACAAGTGATCAAAGCATCTAATCGATCTTCTTTGCGTCGAATCATTCTTTGATCCAATGCCCGTTTAATTTCACCCAATGTATAATAGATCTTGCCTCCCAGTGATGAATACGCAATCATCCGTTGACTGCGCAATCGTTGTAAAGTACGATCACTGATATGAAGATATTCACAAACCGTATTACTATCTACCCACATCGTATCGAGATCATCCTGTACTCGAGTCGTTTCCTCTATGAAGCGTTCAATTTTTGTGATCTTCTCTGTCAACTCTTTATAAGCAACCGATTCTATCGTTATTACATCCATAACTCTATTTTTAAGTTGCCTTACAAAGTTCGCTTCCATTCAACACTCTTATATAGAGTACCGTATAACTTTATTTTTCTTTTCAGTTTCTTAAATGGAAGTTTGATTCAATAAAATAAAATGACATTTACATTACGCATAATACACTTATAACCAGCAGAATAACATTTATTCTCTCCATCTTTCTCCTGCAACAACAAAGGGGCCTTTTGATACCAAAAGACCCCTTTGTTCCGCTCTTTCACCACCGACACTGAATACGTGCATATTGTAGTGATATACAGAAATTTAAGTAATAATTAGTTCTATCAATTACTCTGCATATTAAATAAAACACCCCATATTGTCATCGTCTTCTTTTCGGTCGCTTCATTTTTTCCAGTAAAGCATTTGTCAGACTATCCAAAAAGGGAGTAGGATCATTTCTCAAACTCATATCATTGAAGGTTCTTGAGAAATTAGAATTCAATTCGACATTGAAAACCTTTTGTATGTAATTGGCTAAACGTGTAAGAGGAGTATGTCCGAAAACACCTTTTGCATGCAGAGCAAAAATTAGTTCGCACAGATCTGTCTTACTTTCTGTCCAGGTCAATCTTGCCTCGGCGCGGTATGCAATATCAGATTCTTCGAGATACAGTAATTCTCCTATTAGATATTGTTGTAATAAATCATAAGCCAAAATCTTGGCGACCATAAAATCATCTTCTGTGGAAAATTGAGGATCTCGTTCAAAAGAGAAACTGTCAAAATACATATTCGAGACTGGTTTAGTCCCTCTTATGAAATAGATTTCGTCCATGTAAGTTGCTCCACTTCGATAATAACGATAAAAATCGAGGTGTTTGTTGATGTATTCTTGTATATGTTCCAATTCCCATTGAAAATAGTTTTGATTATGGGTCATTCCACCTATCGGACGATTCAATTCAAGATTATAGACTTTGCGATAGTAGATCAACCGGCAATGAATTCGAGGTTTTATCTCTTTGAAAAATAAAATCTCTTCACGCATATCTTTGAAACTGTAAGTTTTGATAAATGCTTTCAATCTTTCAATTTCCTCTTCAAGTTTATTCGAAATCGACAAGGAACGGTTCATTGGATTTATTTCTTCAGATTCTACTTCTCGTATATAGAGATTGATCTTTGCTTCGAGTTCTTTAATATAATGTATCATATCACAACGTATTTGATGAATTATAATAATCCGCCACATTGAAAAGAGCATCTGAGGGTTGATAGTATCGGGCGGGGAAACACTATGCAAATCAGATAACCGTTGCGCCCCGATGCGATTTCACATCGGGGCGCAATACATTAAACTGATATCTATAATAATGATAAGATACTTTTCTCTGGAGATCAGATGCTTATACAGCAAAAGAAAAAAAAGCATCACCTCCGATAATCCACATTTACGTATCTTATCCGAGTGGTGACTTTTTAAGTACTCTACTTCAAAAACTGCGTGATTCTACGAATTATCGGTTAATAATCCTTACATGGAGCTATAGCTTCTCTTCAATTCGCTGCTTTCCTCTACTACAATAACATTTACAAACACATTACTTATATACAATAGTTATATAAAAAACCGTTTTATCATTATGATCTGTATTAAAAAGGCTGTTGCTTCAGCCAAATAGCCATAAAACGATCATAAACAATATAACCCTTCTCCGTTTTATAGATCATCTCTCTGTCAATCAATCTTTTAGTGCACTATTGACACTACTGGCCGCACGTAATTTATATTCAGCAATGAAATCTCCTGAATTGATCTCTTTGACACATCCGACTTTGGCAATAGCCTTCAACAGTCGAATATTACTCATAGGGTAGGCCGCCAACAAGCTCTCAAATGTATAAGTCAATTCGGATATAATTTCACGAATCGCATAATCGACCATTTCAACATCGGGATTGTCGGTGTATTCATAGAGGCGGTTGAGTAAAGTTTGAACATACCATGTATGTCCTTCGAATTTATCATATAAATAATCAAAGGTCTGTCGATCTAATTCTCTTTTTTGTTGCACAAAAAATTTGGCCGCAAAACGATAATATTCCTCTTTATCAATCTGCTTGATAACCTGAGTTTGCGTGCTTTGATAAAACGGACGCTTTGCCGAATGGAACATTTGCTGCATAATATGTTGCTTACTGCCGGCAAATATGAAATTGACGTTGGGGACAAATTGGATATATGAACGGAGCAAGGCTTCCGTGCCTTGTTCCGGATATGCCGCAACTTGTTGAAACTCGTCAATAGCAATATAGCATCGTTTTTTAGAGGATTGTAAATAATTAAATATCTCTTTAAGAGTAGCTTCCTCGCATGTAGGTACTATATCAATAGTAACCTTAGGTTGACCAGTCAGTTCATCAAAAGTAAATACAGGACGACAACTTTTAATAAAACGTCCGACACGATCAAACGCCTTTTGGGGCACTGAATCCAACTTTCCGAGTACAGTATTAGCAAAAAGTCGAATAAAATCGGCCAAAGAATACGTGGCATAAATATCCATGTAGAAAGTTACAATATTCGATTTCTGCTTATGAAGTTGATGAAACACATGCTGAATTAAACCGGTCTTTCCAATACGACGTGGAGCGATCAATGTAACATTTCTCCCGTTATGCAGAGCTTTAATTATAGCCTCTGTCTCTTTTTGTCTGTCGCAAAAATATTTCGGACCATGATACCCAGATATCAAAAAAGGATTATTCGATCTCATATTAACTACATTTTTATCGTTACGTATTTCTCGTTACACAAAATACGTAAAAATATTTGTAATTACAAAAGATTACAAAGAAAAAATCACGAGAAGTATTGTTTATATAATTGGATTTGCTATATTTGCAATATCGTTCTGAAGAAGATCTGAAGGGGCAGATAATAAAAAGACTTGAATTTGTGCCAAAATGTACCACTCAGCAAAAAATGCTTGAAAAATTGAAGATAATTTGTTGGATATTAGATAGATACGGAAATCGGGTTAAAGTCTCGTTTTCCGCTCAAACTCCCAGACAATGAGAGACAAGACAAAGACAAAAGCCCTTAAAACTGTGTTTTAAGGGCTTTTTTGTATAGTCGGCTAAGACAAACAGGTACAGAAAAAGGCCAGTTTGCGACATATTTTTTATGCCCGAAGTTTCTGATGGACTGATCGTTCGACCGCAATCGGATCACCGATTCCGCTAATCGACCTCCTGTTCTCTCCACCCTTCGAGGACTCCCCGTCCGGGTATGTGCGAACCGATCGCGCCTTTGATATATAGCGTCATGTAGTATGAGTGTTTGTGTGGATCGTCGCGTCTTTTCCTGGGGCGACTCTGACATACGGGGCAGGTGCATCGGGAAAAGATGGGAATAGGTATTGTGGTTCCTTTTATCGGGATCGGTGTGCAGAGCAGTTGCCGTCCTTGCGAATCACATATTTCGAACCGGTCGTATTTTTTCAGTTTCTTTTCCCATCGGCCAATATAAATCATTTCCGGTGTCTCCGTTTTCTTTGTCATTATGGAAGTAACATAGGAATAGTCCCCTTGAGAACCTCTCCCTTTACGCAGTTTCCCAAACCGGTCCGTGATCCGGATATACAGCATCGTCGAATCCGCCGTGAAAGACTGGTATTCCATATCTGTATCCATTTTCTTTATCCAATTCTCAGAAGGTCGTCCATCTTGTACAACGATGAGTTCTCCTTTCGAATCCAAATACTTGTGCTCTACTTGCCGAACCAGAATGGGAGGAACATACGAAACGGGAACAGGCGCATCTTCCGGCTCGTAAAGAAACAGATTTTTGTTCCTGTCCCGAACCGTAATGGCGGTAACTCCGCGCTCCGTATCCTTTGTCAGTCTCACCCGATAGCCGTATTCCGGAACAGCATAGTATTCCACCCAGCTTTTCTCTCCGGTTTTCTGACTCGAGTACTTGCGGGTCATGTCGAATCTCAGGCCCATGACATCCAGCGATTCGGGCATGTCGGAATCCAGGACGATCACCGAATCGCGAGCCGTCAGTTGCGTGGTGTCCGTACTCTCGGCGTGCGACATGGTCTTAGAGAGCCGGTAGACCGATGCGGATGCAGACTGAATCATCAGGCCCGCCATGCAAAGGAGAATAATCGGCTTTTTCATTTCAATAAACCCCATTAAGAAATAATACTCCAGCTGATCATACAACCATAAAATCGGACCTAATATACAAAATTCAACAAAAAATCAAAATAAAATTTAAAATTTTAGAAAATACAACAATACATAATCAAAAAAACTTCAGAAAATTCACTTTGGGCCTTGGCAAAATACAGCGACAAACACAGAAACCCCCATCCCGCTTATTTCTTCTCGGAACGCACGATACTTTCCCGCATGGAGGTATCGGCTTGAATATTCTTCAATTTATAATAATCCATAATTCCCAGATTTCCATTACGGAACGCCTCAGCAATCGCCATCGGAATTTCCGCCTCTGCCAAGATCACTTTCGCCCTTGCATCCTGGGCTTTCGCTTTCATCTCCTGTTCGTGGGCAACAGCCATTGCCCGCTTTTCTTCGGCTTTGGCCTGCGCTATATTTTTATCTGCATCAGCCTGATCCATTTGAAGTTGGGCCCCGATATTCTTTCCCACATCAATATCCGCAATATCGATAGAAAGAATCTCAAACGCTGTTCCGGCATCCAAACCTTTCTCCAATACCACCCTCGAAATGGAATCCGGATTTTCGAGCACTACCTTATGCGTGACAGCCGAACCGATCGAAGACACAATGCCTTCGCCCACACGAGCAAGGACAGTCTCCTCGCCAGCTCCACCGACCAACTGTTTGATATTCGCTCGTACAGTCACCCGCGCCTTGGCAATCAACTGAATGCCATCCTTAGCCACAGCCGCCACCGGAGGTGTATTGATCACCTTGGGATTCACCGACATCTGCACCGCCTCGAATACATCCCGTCCAGCCAGGTCAATCGCCGTAGCCATCTTGAAATCGAGCAGGATACTGGCCTTCTGAGCCGACACCAAGGCATGGACCACATTGGGCACATTTCCCCCTGCCAGATAGTGGGCTTCCAATTCATTGGCATTAAGCGTAAGACCTGCTTTGGTTCCCTCAATCATAGCCGACACGATCGTCGAAGGCGGGACCTTTCTCCATCGCATCAGAATCAATTGCAGCAAACTGATTCTCACACCTGAAACAAGCGCCGAAAACCATAGGCCGATCGGTATGAAATAAAATATCAGCCACAACAACACGATCGCCAGAAACACGATCAATGCAAAAAACCCCATATTCTCCATAATGATTCCGTTAAGTTTATTTACATAATTCAACTATTCAACTACCGGGCGAACTATAACGCTGAAATTTTCGAACCCAATCACCTCCACCTCCGATCTGGCATCGACATAACAATCCACACTTTTCGCTTCGAAAGTCTCCCCATTCACCCGAATTTTACCGATCGGAGCCAGCCGAGTCACAGCTTCTCCGCGATCACCTATTTTCACATTTCTCTGCTTCGGATCAACTTGGGCGGCTCCCTCCACACGATCCTGCAAGGAAAAACGTTGCCAGGTCCGTGCTCGCAACGACAGAACTACAACCACTATCGATAGGACAAGCACTATCCCCAACGTAATGACTCCGCCCCCCACGCCATACCGAGAAAAGGCGATCCAAACGGCAGCGACATCGGCCAATAAAGCACATATACCTGCCACAGAGAGCCCTGGCAACAGCACCAGCTCTGCCACCAAAAGCAATAATGCAACGACAATCAATCCCGCTATAAGCCCCATAAAAATCCGAATAACACAGAAAACGGCAGACGTTTATCATCTGCCGCTACTAATATAAGAATTATTTTACATTTCAGAGAGCGATCCCCACTATTTTCACTGCAAGAGAGGCATCCTGCTGCTGAATGGCCGAGACAACTTTTTCGGCCGCCTCACGTGTCGCAAACGAACCGACAATAAACATGTAACGAGCCGATCCACCCTCCGAAGCAGGTGTCGCCACACGTACCAACTCTTTTCCTTCTGCCAAAGCCGTAATCACAGCCCGAACATTATCGCTCAAGACATCACCTCCGTTACGAATCTCGATTCGATAAACCGTCTCCGCAGTTGCTTCACCTCCTTTGGCTGCAGCTTGTTCCAATTCTTCGCTGATATTTCGATAAACACCATCTTCCCACACAACCACTTCCGGCCTCCGGAATCCCATACGCTTCAACATGGCCTGTGCCTCTTTCGCTTCAGCCAAAGCAGGGTAGCCTCCGGCATAATAACGATATCTGTTATCCTCTCCCTTGATATACCCCAATGGGAACACTCCCCGAAAAATAGAAGGTAATTGAGGTTTCAGATAACTACCCAACAAAAGTCTGTAAATCGTACCTCGATCATAAACCGTACATGCAGGTATCGGGTTACGGGCATTGTATTTAGCCGGTGTTGCCACCTCAATATTCGCATAATCCAAGAACAGCCGCTCCTGAATGTCTATCTTTGTAAAGTCGAAATCCAATGAATCGAGTTTCAGAACAGCTTTGGACAAAGAATCGCGAGCTCCTGCAAATTTCAACAAATCGGCCAACTGCTGTTCATACTCCAAAACAAATTTCTTCCGCCAAGGATAAAACCCCACAGCATCGGCCATAAAAACATTCCGATTCTCAGCCTCTTTCTGCCGAAGTGCCTGCAATTTATCCTCAAACAGAGCCAACAAGTCATTTCGATTCATCCGATCCAGCAGATAACTGTATACATACGTCTTATTATCAAAAATATAAGACCACACCGAAGACACCGAATCAGCTATATTCTGATTAAGTCTCAAAAGCGTCCGATATTTTTGGTAAATACTATCGGCAGGCTCTGCTCGAACCGCAACTGCATAATCCTGAGCCAACTGACGAATCGTATAGTAGTTATTTCGAAAAATCTGCACATAATTCAACACAGACTGTTCCTTCGATTGAGCCTCAAGTAAAGTTTGGTAATCCCCCGGAGTAAGATGGTCCCGGAAATACAGGTTTAAAACCAAATTAGGGACCGCTCTTTCTTGCAAAGGTCTTCTCGAAAGAGTATCCTTATGTAAAGAATCTTTTTTTACGGGAGCACTGCTTTTCCCTAAATTATTAATCACCCATTCCTGTTCGATCGCATTAATCTTGCCGATCAATACGCCACGTTTATTGCGAACATCAAACAATTCCTGTTCCAGTCGGAGAATTTCAGCACCATATTTCTCTCTATTTTCGGGATTAGTCCGAAAATTCTGACGGATAGTCGCCACCTCCTTAACGATAGAATCTTCCTGTATCTGCAGTCTTTTTTCATTGACCAGAAGATCCATATATTCCTTATTGCTCTCAAGTCCCGCCACTCGAGCCTTGACCTCCTGGGCGCACAACACGCAGGGGGCAAAGCCAAACAGTAACAATATAATATATTTAATCATCTTATCCATTACTTCCACCACTTAATCAAGAATAATTGTATGAAACCAAAAATCTCAAGACGTCCCAATAACATGATCAATGTTGAATTGAGTTTGACCACATCAGGCAATGCAGAATAAGTATTCATCGACCCAACCTCACCGAACCCCGGACCGATATTTCCCATCGAGGCAAATGCCACACTGAAACTGGTCATCAAATCAACGCCGAAAAAAGTATTGACAACAGTTCCTATCATCACGATCATCATATAGGCTACAATAAAAATCATCGAAGACTGTATCAATTCATTATCCTGCAGTACATTATTCAATTTAATCCGAAGTATCGCATTAGGATGTTGTTGTTGTCTGATCCTCGATTTCATCACCTTTCCGGCCAACAATACCCGGTCAGCCTTGATACCGCCAGCCGTTGACCCGGCACACCCACATTGAAGACTAAAAAAGATCAATATTGTAATAGCAAAAGGAGTCCAAAGAGTAGAATCCGCCGTAGCAAATCCTGTTGTAGAGGTCACGGACATCAGTTGAAAAGCACTATAACGCAATGCCGAAAGAAACGAAGGATACATATCCGCTGCCCAAAGGCTTGCCGCAATAACAAGGGCACCTATCACCAATGAAACAATATAAAAACGACTCACTTCGGTTCGGAATAGATTATTGGCCTTACCGGTAAGCGTAGCAAAAATAACACCGAAATGGATACTGGACAGCAACATAAAGACAATAATAATAATCTCTATCCAATAGCTGTCATAGTATGCGATACTCAGATTTCGAGTACTGAATCCTCCTGTCGCAATAGTGGCAAAAGCGTGATTTACGGCATCGAACCATGTCATACCGGCCAATTTCAACAGTAGCGTTTCGGCAACGACCAAGCCCACATACACCGTCAACAGTATTTGAACCACTTTCTGAGAACGATACCTGTAATTATCTTTGGCCAAAGGAGATAGCTCCACACTTGAAAGCGTCATTTTTGTCCGCCCCAAGGCTGGAAGCACCACCAGTGCGAACATTACCACACCGACTCCTCCCAATAAATGTGTTGAAGAACGCCAAAAGAGCATACCTCGAGGAAGGGCTTCCACATCATTCAAAATGGTAGAACCTGTTGTCGTATAGCCAGAGACACTCTCGAACCAAGAATTCACGAAATCGAACTCTCCCCCCCACAGCAAATAGGGGAAAGTCCCCACCATGCAGGAAACGATCCAGGCACCTACGACAATCGCATATCCTTCCTTATTATTAATCTGTTGTCCACCTTCGACAAAAATCAGCGGGAAAGCTCCCAGGACAGCTGTCAAAATAGACGAAAGCAACAAGGGATAAAAGCCGGTATCTATATGGTTAAGCAATGAGATTACTGCAGATATCAGCATAAAAACCGCATCCAACAACAGCACGAGGCCTATATATCTCAATATGACATTAAACCGCATGATCTACTATGCTTTCTTGTTCTTAATGATCAGTATAAGACTCTCTATCTGTTCTTTCAATTTAAATACTTCGTCTTTCCCTTCCATCTTCACATTAAAAGGAATTTTTTGCGAAAGATAATCATCGAGTCCCTTAGTAATTTTAAGTACCGGACGAATGTAATAAAGATCGATCAGGAAGAAAAACATCAATACGATCAGGATAACAACCCCCAAAGTAATAATACTGGGAGAAATTGCGCGATAGGCATTCCCTTCGAGTTGAGTGGCACGAGTTCCCAATGACCCCTGCGACGAGACCATATAATTCTTTACCGCAGATGTAAGATCATAATAGGCTTTGTTATAAACACCTACCAACCATTCCGTATTGTTTTTCCCGGAGACTTTCAATTGATCGGCAATCACGTCATTATAGTGCGAACGGGCATTATACACCGAATCGAGTTCCGAAAGGTCCCGAACCGTCACCGTTGCCTGAGCTAAAGCCCGATCGAACTTCCGTTTTCCTGCAAGAAATAGCGAATCATACTCCATTCGCCCGGCAACAACCATCTGCATAAGCGCAGTATTTTGCTTCTGGACAGCATCCAGCATCTGACGGGAAAGTTCTATATTCCGCGTACTGGAATCGAGCAATACTTGAGTCGTTTTGCTCAGGCGTAAAAGTTCGACCAGCGAAACCATTCCTGCAAAAAAAAGCAGGGCAGCCAGGCTCAAAAAGCCAATCATTATTTTTTTGCGTATTCCCATTTTCAATCGATTATTCTACAAAAATAGCGATTTCCCCGGATTAATCAAGCAGCGTTCCTTGAATGTTTCCCTCCTCATCCAACACATCGAGCGAAACACGACAAAGTTTATTCACGAGAGCCTTTTGATAAGGAACCGATACCTTCAGATAATTTTCTGTAAATCCGGACATCATACCCTTCTTACAAGTACTTTCAAAGAGTACCGTGGCTTGATGACCCATATGACGTAACGAAAAATCACGATGCAGGCGGATACAAAGTTGCCCTAATCGTTCGGCCCGCTCTGCCATCACCTGAGGCGGCACTTTCCCCTCGAATCCGGCAGCGGGTGTTCCTGGACGGATCGAGTAGGGGAAGATATGCAAATAAGCAGGAGCGATCTCCTCCAAAAAGCGATATGTTGTCTGAAAATCGTCATCGCTCTCGCCCGGGAAACCGACAATCACGTCAATTCCGACAAAGGCGTCGGGCATGGCACGACGTACGGCTCTGATCCGATCAGCAAACCGGGCTGTCGTATAACGTCGTCTCATCCGAGCCAGCACCGCATCACATCCACTTTGGAGCGGAATATGAAAATGAGGCTGGAATTTTTCGGATTCAGCCGTAAAGCCGATCACTTCATCCGTCAACAGATTGGGCTCAATCGAGGAGATGCGGTAACGTTTTATTCCCTCCACCGCATCCAATGCCCGCAACAGATCGATAAAGCGCTCACCGGTCGTCCGGCCGAAATCGCCTGTATTGATTCCCGTAATCACAATCTCCTGTTGTCCGGCCGCAGCAATCTGACGGGCTTCGTCGACCGCTTGGAAAATCGGGATATTCCGACTTCCTCCCCGGGCATAAGGAATGGTACAATAGGCGCACTTGTAATCGCATCCGTCCTGCACTTTAAGAAAAGCACGTGTACGGTCGCCAGAAGAAAAAGCCGCAAAAAAACCGGTCAGTTGTTCTGTATCGCAACTGAACACCGCCGCACGCTCCTTTTTTGAGGCCAACGCAGCCACTTTTTCATACAATTCCCCCTTATAATTATTGCCGAACACCAGATCGACCCCTTCGATCGAAGCCACCTCCTGCGGTTTCAACTGCGCATAGCATCCTGTCACGGCAATAATGGCACCGGGACGCATCCGATGGAGTTTATGCACGAGGCTTCGGCACTTCTTATCGGCATGTGCCGTCACCGAACAACTGTTGACGACAAAGATATCGGCATCTGCATCCGATTCCGTACGGACAAAACCGCCCTCCTCGAATTGACGGGCGAGGGTAGAACTCTCCGAAAAATTGAGCTTACACCCCAAAGTATGAAAACGGACTTTTTTACTATTGCAGGACATCTCTATTCCTCTATGAACCATTTAAACATCAACCCTGTCCGCCAATCGACAAGACAGAAAATACGATGCGAAAGTAAGAAAAGCTGATCGGATTCACAACCCTCGGATTACTCTATGGCAGCATTTCTTCGCCGGTGCAGACGCCGTAAGAAAGCGTTGTCGGCCATGGTCGGATCAAGTTCTCCGATCAGCGAATCGATTTGAGCACGAGAGGCCGAATCAGGCAGGGAGGTGACCGCCAAAAATGCCGAGACAATACTACCTCTATGCGACCGAATAAAGTCTCGACGCAAACCAGCCATAATCTGTTTCAGACTATCCTCCTTGATCAATAATTTTTCATATTCCAGCGAATCCATTTCTTCCTTCTGATAAGCGCCCAGTTGTTGGTCGATAGCATGGAGCATCACTTCGTAACGACGCACCGATTCCCGATAGCCCCACAAAGCATCATTAGGGGCTGTACCCGATACCTTGATATCATCCGGATAATTTAAATCACCCCCGATTCCGACCTCTTCACCATCCACAATCAAAGGAATAAAATAGTCCGGGACCCCTTCGAATTGAATATAAAACACATCCGGCAACACATCCGGCAAGAGAAAACTGAATCGCCCCTCTTTCGAACGGGTACTATCCACCGTACGCAATGTGCCCTCCCATACCCGCAGATAGACCTTCCCGTCGGGAAGATTCACAATATCCCCATGAATATGTTTCGGTTCCTCTCGACACGAGAAAAAGGCCGATACCACCAACAGAAAGAGGAATACTATTTGATAATATTTTTTCATACAGATCTGAGGTTCCAAAATTACAAAAAAAACTTAAATTTGCACGCTTAACCGACCATTGCATGGATTTCTTTCAGGAAATAATTCAATACAAATTTCTCACCAACGCATTCATAGCCTGCCTGCTCTCGGGCATTGCCTGCGGTATTGTCGGCACCTATGTCGTATGCCGACGACTGGTCTTCCTGAGCGGAGGCATCACCCACTCCTCGTTCGGAGGAATCGGAATTGCCTATTACATGGGGTGGAATCCGATTCTGGGAGCCACCATCTTTGCCGTTCTCTCCGCCCTGGGTATCGAAACCTTTTCGGAGCGGGGGCGAATGCGCGAAGATTCAGCCATCGGCATCGTATGGTCCGTGGGAATGGCCATTGGCATCATTTTCATCTATATGACTCCGGGATATGCCCCAAACTTGATGAGTTTTCTGTTCGGCAACATTCTGACCGTCACTCCGGGTGACATCACGGCACTGGCGATACTCGACACTATACTTTTATTACTTTTCGCCCTGGCCTCGCGTCCGATCATGTACGTGGCATTTGATCGGGAATTTGCCCGCAGTCAAGGTATCCCCACACGCACCCTCTCGTATCTCATGGCCATACTGATAGCGCTGACCATCGTGTTTTCGATCCGAACCGTGGGAATCGTGCTTCTGATATCGTTGCTGACCATCCCGGCCGTTATTGTCAATACACTCAGCAAATCTTACCGGACAATCACCTGGTGGGCAGCTTTGGTAGCCATGCTCGGCAACCTCACGGGGCTTTATTTCAGTTACAAATTGAACATTCCCGCCGGAGCCGCCACAATATTTGTACTTACTCTTACGCTTATTATAGTAAAACTATTACCTTTGTGCTGCAAAAGTCTCAAGCCTTAGCATGAAAACCGTCCACAAATTCATTCTGAAGTCCTACTTGGGCCCGATGATACTCACGTTCTTCATCGTGATGTTCGTGTTGATCATGCAGTTCATGTGGAGATATATCGACGAGTTGGTCGGCAAGGGACTTGACACCAGCGTCATCTTCGAATTGATGATGTATGCGGCAGCTACCCTGATTCCAATGGGATTGCCTTTGGCCACCCTGCTGGCAGCCATTATGACCATGGGTAATCTGGGCGAAAATTATGAACTGCTGGCTCTCAAATCGGCCGGCATGTCATTGCCCCGCATCATGAAACCGTTGACAATCGTCATCGGGATTATCGCCATAGCCAGCTTTTTCGTTGCCAACAACCTGGTACCTTATTCAACCAAAAAGATCTATGCATTGATCTACGATATCCGGCAACAAAAACAGTCGATCGAATTCAAAGACGGCATCTTCTTTAATGGAATCGACAATATGAGTATCCGGGTCGACAAGCAGGATCCCAAAACCAAATTACTGACGAATATACTGATCTATGATACCCGTGCTCTAAACGGAAACATGACCACCACATTGGCCGATTCGGGTTATATCCGGCTGTCGGACGACAAAAAATATCTGCTGGTTACCCTCTATAACGGACAGACTTACGAAGAGACCCGTAACTACCAATGGTTCGATAAAAGTGCTCTCCGACACCACTTTTTCACCGAACAGAACGGAGTGATCCCTCTGTCGGGCTTCGATTTCGAACGAACCGACACCGAAATGTTCAACAATAGCCAGACAAAAAATATAGCCGAATTGACTCAGGGAATAGATTCGCTGGAGTTGTTAACGTCCAAATCGACAAGCATCTCTTATGAACCTCTGTTGAAAACCTATATTTTCACCCACGACCAAGCTCTGGCACAAGACACGGTTCCGGTCGACAACTCCCACAAACAGAAAATCAGGATAGAAGATTCCCTGTCCAAAATGAATATTTACGAACAGAAAAGTCTGTGGGAAGATGCTCGTTTTGCGGCGAACAATTCCAGAGGAGTCTTTTCGATGGACGAACAGAGTGCCAAAGAGGCACTGAATCAATTGTACCGCTATAAGGTAGAGTGGCACCGGAAGATGTCGCTGCCGGTCTCCATCATGATATTCTTCCTGATCGGAGCCCCGCTGGGAGCCATTATCCGCAAAGGAGGACTGGGAATGCCGATTGTGGTCTCGGTGCTCTTCTTCGTGATCTATTACATAATCAGTATCACCGGAGAAAAACTTGCCAGAGAGGGATCTTGGGGCAGTTTTGCCGGCATGTGGATCTCGACATTCATTCTGCTGCCCATCTCGATCTTTTTGACTTACAAGGCTACCAACGACTCCAATCTGTTCAACGCAGAGTGGTATATTATCCATTATAGAAAAGCGAAAGCATTCTTTATTGCATTGTTTAAAAAGAAAAATAACATACAATCATGACTGAAAAGAAATTGACAAATAGTGTAGAAGAGGCTCTCGAAGAGATCAGACAGGGACACGTATTGATCGTTGTCGACGACGAAGACCGGGAAAACGAAGGCGATTTCATCGTCGCCGGAGAAAAAATCACACCGGAAATTGTCAACTTCATGCTCCACAACGGACGGGGTGTGATGTGTGCCCCCCTCACCGAGGAACGTTGCCAGGAACTGGAACTTGACATGATGGTAAGCAACAATACCTCATTGTTAGGAACTCCTTTTACGGTATCGGTCGATCTGCTGGGTCACGGATGCACCACAGGTGTCTCTGCCGATGATCGAGCGGCAACGATCCGAGCCTTGGTCGATCCTGACACGAAACCCTCCGATCTGGGACGTCCGGGACACATATTTCCGCTCAGAGCCAGAAATCGAGGGGTATTGCGTCGTCCCGGGCATACCGAAGCAGTGGTCGACCTGACCCGCATGGCAGGTCTGAAGGTGGGCGGAGCATTGATCGAGATCATGAATGAAGACGGCACAATGGCCCGCATGCCTCAGTTATTGGAAATCGCAAGGAAATTCAATCTGAAAATCGTGACCATTGCCGACATTATCGCCTATCGGCTCAAAACAGAATCCATCGTAGAAAAAGGAGAGCAAGTGGATATGCCTACCGAATGGGGTATGTTCAAAGCCATCTCTTTCCGTCAAAAAAGCAACGGATTGGAACACATCGTCCTCACCAAAGGCGAATGGAAACCCGGAGAACCGGTACTGGTACGGGTTCACTCCTCTTGTGTCACAGGAGACATCTTCGGTTCGTATCGTTGCGACTGCGGACGCCAACTGCACGAAGCGATGAAGATGATTGAAAAAGAAGGGAAAGGCGCCATCGTCTATCTGAACCAGGAAGGAAGAGGAATCGGCCTTTTCAATAAATTGCAAGCCTACAAACTCCAGGAACAAGGCTACAATACGGCAGAAGCCAATCTGAAACTGGGCTTCCGGGTCGATGAACGCGATTATGGAGTAGGGGCCAGCATTCTCCGCGAACTGGGTATTACAAAAATGCGTCTGATGACCAACAATCCCCTTAAACGTGCCGGATTGGAGGGCTATGGACTTTCGATTGCAGAGAATGTTCCGATCGTGATCCCACCCAACAAATACAATGAAAAATATCTCGAGACCAAAGAGATAGAGATGGGGCACACACTGGGGTTGTTCAAACATTAAATATTTTTCATGTGATGAATATCGGTTCGGACACTCCCGGGAAAAAACTTCGTATCGTTTATATGGGGACTCCCGACTTCGCCGTAGCTCCATTACGCCGATTGGTCGAAGAGGGTTATCAGATTGTGGCAGTCGTCACCATGCCGGACAAACCGGCAGGAAGAGGGCTGAAATTACAGGAAAGCGCCGTAAAACGATATGCCGCAGAAGCAGGACTACCGGTTCTTCAACCGGAAAAGTTGAAAAATCCGGAGTTTGTAGCGCAAATTCGGGCTCTCAATGCCGACTTGGCTATCGTGATCGCATTCCGTATGCTGCCGGAAATTATATGGAATGCACCTCGTTTGGGGACATTCAACCTCCACGCATCGTTGCTACCCCAATACCGGGGAGCTGCACCGATCAATTGGGCTATTATCAACGGGGAAAGCCAAACCGGAGTGACGACATTCATGCTCAATCACGAAATAGACAAGGGGGATATTCTGGGCCAACGCAAAGTGACAATCACCGCCGAAGATAATGCGGGAACTCTACACGATAAACTGATGAACACGGGGGTAGATCTGGTATTGGAAACCGTAGAATCAATCGCCTCGGGTACAGCCCGTCCCATCACTCAATCCTCAGTAAGTCCCCGGCACGATGCCCCGAAGATATTTAAGGACGACTGCCGGATCGAATGGGGCAAAACAGGAGAAACCATTCGCAATCTGATCCGGGGACTCTCGCCTTATCCGGCCGCTTGGAGTATGCTGAACCGAGCAGCAGGAGAATCTCTCTCTGTAAAGATATTCGACACCCAATTCGAAAAAAGCATCCATTCCCAACAACCCGGACAGATTGTTTCCGATGGCAAAAAATATATCAAAGTCGCATGTAGTGATGGATATATCCAGATAAAAGATCTACAGTTGGCCGGTAAAAAGAGAATGACAACAGAAGAGTTCCTCCGGGGATTCAAAGGAATCGAAAACGACCGTTTCGAATAATTCGGGACTGGCCTAAACCCAAAAGAAACGCCTCGCTTGATGTCGAGGCGTTTCTTTCCTTAATCCTATACCAAATATATTTCTATTCGGGTACATATTCCCGAATCAATTCCATTCCAATTCGAACAGCCTCTTGATTTGCCGGCAAACTCTTATGAGCACGTTCGGGAAGAGACTTTTCCAACCCCTTGAAAACATTCTCCAACGATACGACAGGACGCACCTTCAGATATCCGCCCAAGATCATCGTATTAAATAACCGCGAATTTCCTCGCCGTGCAGCTTCGGCCGTTGCATCGATCGTATAGATCGAGATATCCTTACGCACCGGATGACGGACTATTCCGTTAGTATCGTAAATCAACACGCCTCCCGGTTTGACCCGTTCCTCGAATTTGTCCATACTCTGCTGATTGAGAATGATTGCCGTGTCATAATCATGGGAGATCGGAGAGGAGATCGGCTGGTCGCTGATCATGACTGTCACATTGGCCGTACCGCCACGCATCTCCGGACCGTACGAGGGCATCCAACTCACTTCATAATCCTGCATGACACCCGAATAGGCCAAAATCTTTCCCATCGAGAGAACTCCTTGTCCTCCGAATCCTGCTATAATCAACTCTTCTTTCATAAGGCTAAATGTCTTTTAAGTCTCCCAACGGATAGAACGGGAACATATGTTCCTCCATCCATTGATTTGCTGCTACCGGAGAAAGTTTCCATCCACTGTTACACGTTGCCACGAATTCTATGAACGACAACCCTTTGCCATCCATCGACTTTTCGAAAGCATGACGAAGTGCCTTTTTGGCCTTACGGACAGCCGCAGGAGTATGTACACTTTGCCGTGTCACATAGCTGACCCCCTCCAACTGGGTAATCATATTGGCAATCTTATAGGGATAGCCATTCAAGGAGGCATCACGGCCATAAGGCGTGGTAGAAGTCTTCATACCCAGCAGGGTTGTGGGAGCCATCTGGCCTCCAGTCATTCCATAGATGGCATTATTTACGAAAATGATGGTAATATTGTCGCCACGATTGCAGGCATGAATCGTCTCGCCCGTACCGATGGCAGCCAGATCTCCATCACCCTGATAAGTAAAGACCAATTTCGATGGATTCAATCGTTTGATAGCCGCAGCAACTGCAGCTGCCCGACCATGAGCTGCCTCAGCCCAGTCTATGTCGATATAGTTATATGCCAAAACGGAACAACCTACCGGGGAAATTCCGATACTACGCTCTTCGAGTCCCATCTCCTCAATCACTTCGGCCACCAATTTATGGATCGTTCCATGGCTACAACCGGGACAATAGTGCATCACGGCGTCCGTAAGCAGACGAGGTTTGGTATACACCCGATTCTCCTCGTTCATTTCAACCTGAAATTCCGCCATATCATTTCAATTTATTGATTATCTTCTCTTTCAAAGCATCATACACCTCAGAAGGTGAATGGACCATACCTCCGTAACGACCGTAATGTTCCACCAATACGTCGCTACCCACACTCAATCGTACATCCTCGACCATCTGTCCCGTACTGAGTTCCACCGCCAGGAATCCCTTGACATGTGATTTCAGTGCTTTCAACGCCTCCGTAGGGAAAGGATAAAGCGTAATCGGACGCAACATTCCCACTTTATACCCATCTTCCCGAGCCATCTCGATCACCTTGGCACAGATTCGCGACGAACATCCGTAGGCGACAATCACATAATCTGCATCATCGCACAAACGGGTTTCATAGCGCACCTCATTGGCCTTAACCGCGGCATACTTGGCCTGAAGACGATGATTTCGCTCCTCCTGTACCTGCGGATCCAACTCCAACGAAGTGACAATATTATACTTCCGGCCTTTTTTGCCGGTCAAGGCCCAATCTCCATAATGCTCTGCGATGTATTCATCCGTCATCCGGGGACGCTGACGGTTCAGCACCACCTTTTCCATCATTTGGCCGATCAAGCCATCGGTCAGAATCATCACCGGATTACGATACTTGAATGCCAGGTCGAAACCGTCGAACACAAAATCATACATCTCCTGCACCGAGTTAGGGGCCAACACAATCAGATGAAAATCCCCATGACCTGCGGCTTTTGTCGCCTGGAAATAGTCACTCTGCGAAGGTTGGATCGTGCCCAATCCGGGACCTCCACGCGACACGTTCACCACCACGCATGGAAGTTCTGCACCGGCCAGATAACTCAAACCCTCGGCCATCAAACTGATGCCGGGGCTGGAAGAAGAGGTCATCACCCGTTTTCCGGAAGCAGCCCCTCCATAAACCATATTAATTGACGCCGTTTCACTCTCAGCCTGCACGACAACCATACCGGTTGTTTCCCAGGGGCGCATCTCCATAAGCGTTTCAATGATCTCCGTCTGCGGGGTAATCGGATAGCCGAAATAACCGTCGCAGCCCGAACGGACAGCCGCCTCAGCGACCACCTCGTTTCCTTTCATTAATTTTACCTCTTCCATAGAACCTACTTAATTTGATGCTTTTTGCCGATATACGGTAATACAGCTGTCGGGACAGATCACGGCACAACTTGCACAACCCGTACAAGCATCAGGATTTGCCATAAAAGAATAATTGTATCCCTTGGAGTTCACCTCGGCCGACAACTTCAGCACTCCAAACGGACACGAAACGACACAGACGCCACAGCCCTTGCAACGTTCCCTGTCGACAATTATACTTCCCTTAATTTTAGCCATAATACATTACGATTTGTAAAAGATTTCTATTCTTTTCTTTACAAATATAATATTATATCCCGACATATCTTATTAAAAAGAAATATTTTTTTACAACATCCAACTATTTTTTTGAACCGTCATCCAATTTATTCCCAATAACATATTTTACAATTATATCAGACGTTCTACTTCATGATATTTAACAAAGCGGCCCGAAAAAAATTCGGGCCGCTTATAATCGAACAAAAACGATATGCAAAATTACTCCGCAAAAGAGTGAATCACCACTCCCGAACGCAATTTAGGTTCGAACCAAGTGGTTTTCGGAGGCATAATGTTGCCCGTATCAGCAATATCGATCAGCTGTTTCATCGACACAGGATAGAGGGCAAAAGCCACTTTCATCTCGCCAGAATCGACTCTTTTCTGCAACTCTCCCAAACCGCGGATTCCGCCCACGAAATCAATCCGTTTATCAGTGCGCAGATCCTTGATTCCAAGCAATTTATCCAGAACCAAGTTCGAAAGAATCGTCACATCCAAAACACCGATCGGATCGTCATCATCATACGTTCCGGGCTTGGCAGTCAACTCATACCAATGCCCATCCAAATACATACCGAAACGATGCAAACCATCCGGTTTATAGATTTCGGTACCTTTGTCTTCCACCGTAAAGTCTTTCTTCAGCGCATCAAGCAACTGAGCAGGAGTCATACCATTCAGATCTTTCACGACCCGATTGTAGTCGATAATCTGCAACTGATTGTCGGGGAATACCACCGCCAGGAAATAACAATACTCTTCATTGCCCGTATGGTGCGGATTAGCCTTCATCCGTTCCTGTCCAACACGAGCAGCAGCAGCCGTCCGGTGATGCCCATCAGCCACATACAATGCAGGAATACCGGCAAATATTTCCGTAATCCGATCAATCGTTTTACGATCTTTGATAGGCCAGAAATGATGTCCGAATCCGTCGGCAGCCGTAAAATCATATTCCGGAGCCTGATTCTTCACGACATCGGCCACAATCGCATCGATTTCGCTATTGGCGGGGTAGGAGAAGAACACCGGCTCGATATTGGCACTTTGGTTCCGTACATGGATCATACGATCCTCTTCCTTATCGGTCCGGGTCAGCTCGTGTTTTTTGATCTTCCCGGTCAGATAATCCTCGAAATGACAGCACACAGCCAAACCGTACTGTGTACGGCCATTCATCGTCTGAGCGTAGATGTAATAATACTCTTCCGGATCCTGGACCAGCCATCCATTGGCACGCCACTTTTTGAAATTCTCTACCGCTTTATCATACACGGCTTGCGAATGTTCGTCGGCAATCGGATCGAAGTCGATCTCAGGTTTAATGATGTGTAACAGCGAACGCTCGGTAGCCTCGGCTTTGGCTTCAACAGAATTCAACACGTCATAGGGACGCGATGCCACTTCGGCAGCGAATTCTTTCGGGGGCCGGATTCCGGCGAAAGGCTTGATCTTTACCATACAATCCTCTATTTATTTACCTGGAATTTACGGTTCCCATTCTGAATGAAATCGACCACCTGACGAGCGGCAGCCAATCCGGCATTTACATTTGCTTCGCCCGTCTCTGCTCCCATCTTCTTAGCCGTAGCAAAGACTCTTTTGCCGAATTTTTCATTCAACGCAGCCTGCGAATCGGCGGCAATATCGGTGATGTATTTCAGATCGGCACGTTCCTCCAATACACGAGCAAGCCCCTCTTCGTCGATCACCTCCTTGCGAGCCGTATTGACCAATGTGGCACCTTTCGGCATCTTCACCAACAGATCGTACCCGACAGAGCGTTTGGTCTGCTCCGTAGCCGGAATGTGCAGCGAAACATAATCGCTTTTCGAATAGAGTTCCTCAACCGAATCCACAACCGTCACACCATCGGCAGCAAACACGCTTTTATCTGCCACAAAAGGATCGTATGCCAGCACATTCATACCCATTGCTTTGGCATAACGGCCCACCAGACGTCCCACATTACCATAGGCATGGATACCCACCGTCTTTCCGTGGATTTCGGAACCCGTACCGGGCGTAAACTGATTGCGGGCCATGAAGATCATCATGCCGATCGCCAATTCGGCCACGGCATTCGAATTCTGTCCCGGGGTATTCATTACGACGATACCTTTCTCCGTACAAGCCGCCAGATCCACATTATCGTATCCGGCTCCGGCCCGTACCACGATTTTCAATTTCGGGGCGGCAGCCACCACTTCAGCCGTCACCTTGTCGCTGCGGATGATCAGTGCATCGGCATCGGCCACTGCGGCCAACAATTCGGATTTATCGTTATACTTTTCCAACAAAGCCAATTCATATCCGGCCTCCTCCACAATCTGGCGGATACCGTCGACGGCTTTCTTGGCAAAAGGTTTTTCGGTTGCAACTAATACTTTCATTTTCATATCGTTTAATAGATCATAAAATTTGATCGACTTGCTTTTTTTGCGGGGTTGATAGGTAACCAAAAGAGCCATGACGATCCTATTTTACATGCATCTTTTCGAACTCCTGCATGCAATCAACCAAAGCCTGAACGCTTTCGATAGGCAGCGCATTGTAGCATGATGCACGGAATCCGCCCACCAGACGGTGACCTTTGATGCCGACCATTCCTTTACCTTTGGCGAACTCGAGGAATTCCGGAGCCAACTCCTCGTACCCGGGAGCCATCACGAAGCAAATGTTCATCAACGAGCGGTCTTCCTTAACGGCCGTTCCCACAAAAAGCGGGTTGCGATCGATCTCTCCATAAAGCAGATCGGCTTTCGCCTTGTTACGACGCTGCATTTCGGGCACTCCGCCGATCGACTTGAGCCACTTCAAGGTCTCTTTCACTACATAGACTGCAAATACGGGAGGAGTATTGAACATTGACTGGTTGGCGATATGGTTTCTGTAATCCACCATCGAAGGAAGCGGACGGCTTACCTTACCCAAAATATCCTCACGTACGATTACGAACGTAACGCCGGCAGGTCCCATATTTTTCTGAGCACCGCCATAGATCAATCCATATTTGGAAACATCCACCGGACGGCTCAAAATATCGGAACTCATATCAGCTACCACGGGCACCGGAGAGTCGATATCCTCGTGCAACTCCGTACCATAGATCGTATTATTGGTCGTAATATGCAGATAATCCAGATCGGTCGGAATGTTGTAACCCTTCGGAATGTAGGTGAAGTTCTTATCTTCCGAAGAGGCAAGCACCTCAACTTCTCCGAAATTCTTGGCCTCTTTGATGGCTTTCTTCGCCCATACACCCGTATTTACATAACCGGCCTTTTTCTCCAGCAGATTATAGGGAACATGGAAGAATTGGGTGCTGGCACCTCCGCCCAGAAAAAGCACCTTATAATTATCGGGAATATTCAGCAGCTCTCTGAAAAGCGACTCGGCCTCATCGTTCACAGCTTCGTAATCTTTAGTGCGGTGCGATATCTCCAGCAGAGAAAGACCGATACCGTCGAAATCGAGAATGGCCTTGGCTGCATTTTCAATGGCTACGCGCGGCAGGATCGAAGGTCCTGCATTAAAATTGTGCTTTTTCATATAACTACTTATTTATTCGTTAGGTTTTGTATAGACAACTATTATATTTGGCAAAGTTATCAAAAAGTTTTTTAAAATTATTCAAAAACACAGATATTTTAACACACCGGTTCTGGCCTTGCATTTCCGTAATTTTACCGTACATTTGTAGGCATTTAAAATTCCACGATACGCCATGATAAAATCCATGACCGGTTACGGCAAGGCGGAAGTATCCGCTGCCGGGAAAAAAATCACCGTCGAAATACGCTCTCTGAATAGCAAACAACTCGATCTTTCGGCCAAAGTGCCCAGTCTCTACCGAAGCCTGGAATACGAAATCCGAAACAGCGTGGCCAAAGTCATGCAGCGCGGGAAAGTAGATGTATTCATCTCCTTCGAATGCGAAGCCTCGGCCAGTTCGGCTACGATTAACAGTACACTCTTCGGAACCTATTACCGTCAGCTGACCGCGATTGCTGCTGAACAGCAGATTCCTTGGAACGAACAGGAAATCGCTGCCACTCTTCCTGCCATCCTGCGGCTTCCGGAAGTGGTGCAAAACGAAAACGCCACACTCTCGGAAGAGGAACAACAAGCCGTTTTCGAAGCGGTTAAACTGGCACTGGATCACATCGAACAATTCCGCATCCAGGAAGGAGACACCCTGATTCACGATCTGTTGCGCCGTGTAGACAAGATTCGCGCCCTGAAAGAAGAGGTCACCCCATACGAAAAAGCCCGCACCGAACAGATCAAGACCCGCATTCGGGAGAGTATCGAAGCGATCGGAATCCCCGTGGACAATAACCGGCTGGAGCAAGAGATGATCTTTTATATCGAGAAACTGGACATTACAGAGGAAAAAGTCCGGCTTGAAAATCATTGCAAATATTTCCATGAAGTGGCCGCATCGGAAGAGGGGGTGGGGCGCAAACTCGGTTTCATCGCCCAGGAAATGGGACGAGAGATCAATACACTTGGTTCCAAAGCGAACGATGCCACCATTCAGAAACTTGTCGTCCAGATGAAAGACGAACTCGAAAAAATAAAGGAACAAGTATTGAATCTGTTGTAAATAGCATACAAATATCATGTCACTCGATCGACATAGCGGCAAACTCATTATTCTTTCGGCACCTTCGGGGGCAGGTAAAAGTACCATTATCAAACATCTGCTGGAAACATTTCCCCAACTCGAATTCTCCATCTCAGCCACCAGTCGGGCGCCCCGTGGGGAAGAGCAACATGGCGTGGAATATTACTTTCTCTCCTCGGAGGAGTTTTCCAATGCCGTGAAGCAAGGCAAATTCGTGGAATGGGAAGAGGTCTATGCCGGAACCTGCTATGGCACACTCCGTTCGGAGTTGGAGCGAATCTGGAATAAGGATCATGTCATTGTATTCGACGTCGACGTAAAGGGGGGCATCCGACTCAAAAACATATTCAAGGGACAGGCCCTCTCCATATTTATCATGCCGCCGTCGATCAAAGAACTCAGACATCGTCTGGAGGGACGCGGCACAGATTCTCCGGAAGCCATCGAACGACGTATACAAAAAGCCGAAAAGGAGATCTCCTTCTGCCGGAAATTCGACCACATTGTCATCAATAACCGTTTGGAAGATGCCGTGGGAAAGACCGTGTCGCTCATCCGGAACTTCATCGAATAAGGTCCTCGACATGGATATAATGCTCTATTTCGGATCGTTCAACCCCATCCATAGGGGCCATATCGCTATTGCAGAATGGGTGCTCAAACAAGAGATGTGCGATGAATTATGGTTCATCGTCTCACCGCAAAACCCATTCAAGCAAGCCGATGAGTTAATTTCCGAAGAACAACGCATGGAAATGGTGCGTATTGCCATTCAGGAATCGGCCTATCCGGAACGAACCAAAGCCTCCGGCATAGAATTTGAACTTCCCAAACCCTCGTACACGATCGACACGCTGGATGTGCTGAAAAAACAATATCCAGACTATCACTTTTCCCTGCTGATCGGAGAAGACAACGTGAACAACCTGCCCCTTTGGAAAGAATACGATCGTCTTACACGTGAATATCCAATATGGTACTATCCGAGGAGAAGTTCCGAACAGACCTCATTCAACACACCGGCACGCCTGCTTCCCGACGCACCTTTTTTGGAATATGCCTCAACAGAAATCCGACAAAAGGTTCGCCAGGGAGAATCGATCGAGCAAATGGTTCCCAGCGGAGTAAACCGATACATCAAAGAACACAAATTATGGACCTGCACGAACGCTTGCAAAACGAAATAGATCTATTGACCGCCGCCATCGGGAAATCGCCCGACGACTATCGGCTCTATTTAGAGAGAGGCAAACTTTATCACCGCCAAGGGCGGTTCGACAAGGCGCTGAACGATTTCATTCGCGTACGGAAAATCGTCCCGACCCACCCGGAAGCCAGAGAGTACATCACCATGCTCCAGGAAATTTTCGCCTTCCACTACAAAGACATCTACAATCCGTGACATCAGGTAATCGATCGTAAAGACCTCCGATTTAACTCCTATTTTTTTATTTGAAGAACTTTTTCCAAAATTTTGCGTATATTTGTTGTAGTTTTAGATAACTTATTTGACTATCAACTTTTTGTAGAAAACTCGCACGAGAACGGG
>CALVFY010000035.1 GCA_944326945.1 uncultured Rikenellaceae bacterium | reverse complement strand
ATTCGATTTGCATCGGCTGGCGATATCCCATGCTTGGTTTTCCGAGAAGGAGGAACAGGCTGTTTCAAAAAAGCAAAAACATATGAATAAGTAAAAAAATCGCATAGGCGCCGTCCGTATGTTTTAGGTGTTTTCCAAATATAAAAAATATAACATATTACCAATCATCTAATAGCGACCGGAGTTCTTTATTTTGCGTTTAATAATTTTACTTAACCATAATAAGTATTACATGAAAAATGAATTATCACTATAAACATTTTCCTGTCTATGGAATTAAAATCCAAGATAAGAATCCGGTCCAAGATGGACACGCTCTGAGACCAAGAGGGTGATATTCCATAACTCGCTGTGGCCGACTAAACGACAATAACGATAACCGAATGCCTGCATTTAATATTTTCGGAAAATCTATAAGCCCAGGCCGCTCGATTCCAAGTAACAGCACTTGTTTTCCCGTGTGTCGAACATGTCCTACAGACAATATTTTTTCTAAAAGAATCAAAGAAATTTTCCCGAAAATCTTTTATAAATTCTAAAAAGGCTGATTAAACATGTCAATCAGCCTCTCTTATTGTAAATTATAAAGTGGGAGAGATCAGAGGAGCGAGGCGACCTTGCGGATGTCTGCCAACCGTTTTAGGATGGTTTTGTCGCTGCTGGCCGTCTGGAGGTTGTAGTCGGACTGCAACTTCAACCAGATATGCGCCCGGATACCCAGGGCGGCCTCCAGGCGCAGGGCCACGTCTGCGGAGATAGCTCGTTTCTCGTTGAGAATACCACTCAACATGGAGCAGGACAACTGGATGGCCGGAGCAAAATTCTTCTGTTTGATCCCGCGGGATTCCAATTCCTCTCTCAACATTTCGCCGGGATGAATCGGACGGTAAGATTTCAATTCTTCATTCATGGCCTATTGGTAATGGTTGGAAATTTCGGTTATCGTGCAGACCGTAACGACAGGTTCTTTCGTTTCGTCCACGCTGACCATAAATTCGAGCCGATACTGACGGTTGATCCGAACGGAAGATACCCCATCCTTGTCTCCCGACAGCACCTCGTAGTTCAACGAGTGGATCGCAAACAATTCCTCTATCCTCGCAGCCGCATAAAGCTGTTTTACCCGGAGCGCGTACCTACTGACAATATCGGGCTGGAAACGATGTTTTTTATCGGTGCACTTTCCTGTCAGGTAGAGTTCTTCCAGGTACTTTTTGTCAAATCTGACGATCATTCCTCAATGATTTAACGGTACAAATATAGTGCATATTTCCCAAAATATATACTATTTGTGAATTCAATTCCATATACACTATACAATCAATCGGTTATCAGTGTAAAGATAGCGATTTTCCCGAAGCCTGCAAGGGCGCTCCGCCCGTGCGGCCAGAATTCACTGGAAGCAAGGGAAATATTTTTCGCATATACGATTTATTATAGAATTATGCTGACATACACATATTATAGGCGGAACAAATTGTGGACCGAACAGATTTTTGAAAAAATTATATCCATTTGTGTATGGAAAAGTCTCGAAATATCATTGTTCAACTCAAATCAGAACTCAAAACACGACAGGAAGCCCGAGAATTTCTTCTGTCGCTGGAGAGTGTAGGTTTGGATGATGTACTTGTATTCGATTTTACGCACGTGCGTTTTGTAGGGCGTAGTTTTGCCGATGAATTTTTAACCTATGGAAAAGCACAAAGAATCGAACGCATTGGTCGTATTATTGCATGGGTACAGGGGATCCGACGTTCGTAGAGTTTTCCCGAGTTGATTCACAGCGAAATACATGAGGCAAACTGCCTTGTGTCTTTTTCATGATTCAAGTCCCCCCTGCCGCGTGTCGGTGGGGGTTTTGTTTCCCGGCAACCGTGCAAAACAGTCCGATTAAATTTAAATCAATCGCTCTATCATACGTTTTATTCGTTGCGTTCTATCTTCATATTTGCAAAGGGTATTTTTGCGGTTATCCGCACTTTTACCCTCCAAAGCGCCGATTAATCATTTACGCCGCCTTATATTTGATACTCCACTCCATAACATTAGAGGATAATATTGCGGCTATCTGCATTCTTACCCTGCAATATGAACGATTATAAATCAAGGCATCGTTTCGTTTTGCCTGTCGTCAATTATGAATTTTTCCGGCAGGTTTATTATATTTACTACTCAATAAATACATTATCGCCTGCATGAAAAATATTTCTATCACCTACGCCCGAAGTGCCGAAGGTGCACTCGTCCATGTTTCGGAGGCCGTTAAAGAGCAGGCCTATTTCTGTACGGAGTGCGGAGACCGGCTCTCCCTGCGGATCAGCCGGCTCCAGCCCGGAGAAAAAGGTTATCAAAAGTCCCATTTCGTCCACCGCAGGGGCAGCGGATGCAGTTCGGAAACCATCGCTCGTAACCAGTTCCGGAGGAAGGCCGCCGAGCTTCTGGCGCGGAAAATCGAGGAGAAATCGGCGTTTCCCGTCGTATGGAAATGCCGGGTATGCAACAAAACCCACCGGCTCAATCTGCTGGAGGGGGTGGCGGCCGTGGAGACGGAGTGCCGGATCGGAGAGTGGCGGCCGGATGTCGCCCTACTGGGTCCCGACGGGAAGATCAAAGCGGCGGTCGGGATCGCCGTCAGGGAAAAGCCGGATTCACAGGCGGTACAATATTACGAGACGAACGGTATCCTCTACCTGCAATTCTACCTGCAATCCGCCGAGGACCTCGACCGCCCGGAGGAGCGGTTAAGTCAGCCATCGCCGGATTCGGGCTGCCCCTCTCCTGTATGCGAGGTGTGCGGGGAGCGGAAAAATACAGCCTACCTGCGGATCGTCGATACGGCCTGCTATAAATGCGGCCGGCCGACGAAAGCCGCCATGCTCGTCGATGGGGCGACCAACGACGAAGTGTATGTGATTCTCGGCCCGGAAGATTTCACGCCGGAGATGATTCGGCTGGCGGAAAAACACGGGGTTATCATACAGGAACGATACAGCCGTACCCGAGAAGAATCTTATTTAGCCAGCGTTTGTCCTGATGCCAGCTGTGCCGGATTTGTCGGCGAACATTATCTGCGTGAATACGTTTGGGAAGATTATCCCTATACGGGAATCGAACTCGGTCCCGTGTGCTTCAACTGCATCGAGAAGGCCAAATGGCTAAAAGAGGAGCAGGAAGCGGAGGAAGAGAGAAAACAGGAGGAACGGATGATAGCGATGATGGGAGAAGCCTGCAAACCCTGTCCGGAGTGCGGAGGAATACTGGAAATCCAAAGCCGGGGATATGGGGGTCTACCCTACTTGCGTTGCTGCAATTATCCG
Organism: uncultured Rikenellaceae bacterium; assembly: GCA_944326945.1. Classification (GTDB taxonomy): domain Bacteria; phylum Bacteroidota; class Bacteroidia; order Bacteroidales; family Rikenellaceae; genus Gallalistipes. The sequence goes on along the minus strand of CALVFY010000035.1, from coordinate 22,573 downwards.
GATTGTACCTACGAGGAGGAGTTCGATATGGCGGAGAGTTGAGAGACGAGTGAAGGAGCAGGTTTTATTGTTCTTGCAGTTCTTCGGCAACTTTGTCGAGTTCGGGGAAAATATTCGCTTCGTCGATGCCTAATTTTTTGAGGTCTTGTCGTATCGACTTTTTTATGGCAGAGGGAATGATAAACCGTCGGATATTGAATTTGAACTTAGCGGGTTTCGTCTTTACTTTGTCAATACCGAACAGGAAAAATGCACCCTGTTGCCGGATAATCCGGGGGTTGTTCAATTTGGGCCACACACAAAAGACACGTTCCAGATCGGCCGGGTCTATTACGTCCATAAAGTGAGGTTTTTCCACCTTGATTTCATGGAGCAAATAGGCTATATCCTCGGTCTTGTTGAATTTCTTTTTGTCATTAGCGAACTCTACCGGAATTTCAAAGTAATACGGACGGCGTGCGATATTGGCGACTACGCTCACCGCATCGCTGTCAAAATATTTAATCGCAGCTTCATTGATTTCGAATTGATATATTTCCCCGTCTATATCGTCGTTTTGAGAGGCGAAATATAAGGCGACCAACGGATTGGTCGTAATATCCAACAGCCGGGTAGGCACTTCGTAGTGCTGCATTTTGACTAACTGATCGAATGTCGAAGTATGGTTGTTAAACTCTTGCGGGCATCTTCGGATCGCTTCCTTAAAAAATCTATCTTCCCGATAAATGTATTCTTTGTAGGGTATAAATACATATCCCGTTTCGGTAATTTGCCAAAAAATAGTTTTACCGCCGTTTTTAACGGGGCGATATATGCTGGGAAGTAATTTATAGTCGGCGGAGGAGTGCCCCCGGAAAAAAGAGATCATCGGACTATTGGAATCCATAGGGGATATGACGTGTTCGATGAAAGTGCCGATATTTTCAATAATCGGATAAATGGGCGTTATTTTCAACTTCTCCCCGATCAATTCCACTTCGTATATGTTTATGTTCGGGACTATGGATCTTGTCTTATTTAAAGAACGGATTTTTTCAATAATTTCTTCATTATCCAGTTTTTCCCGTCTATCTTTCGAAAGATAGAGTTCGCTCAATTTGTAGGGGTTTTCTATTTCTTTTTTCGGATAGAAGTGTTTTATGACGATGTCGAAAGTTATTCCGGCAACCGTATAATCTTTAGATATATTATCTGATTGGTACCCTTTTCCGTCCAGGTATTCCATAAGTTTTTCCGCGAGATTCATAAAGCGATATTTTCCATAAAGATAAAAATTTTTCATTCAACTACATACTCGCTTCGGAGAGGACCGTTTCGTTGACTGGGTGGCGGGGCCGGACGGGGATTTCGAGGGCATGGCCCCGCTGGTCGAGTATCAAAAGACAAACAAGATACTGGAGACGATGCGAGAGGACGACCGGGCCGAAACGGAACCATAGGGTGAATCACCCCGTGTCTTTTTTCATAATTCAAGTCCCCCTGCCGCGTGTCGGCGGAGGTTTTTGTTTGCCGGTTATAAGCACAGAGGCATTTTATTCAGTATAATTTTGTGATTTATAGCCTGATGAATTATATTTGTCAAACGTCCATAACTCAAAACAATTTACGATGAAAACAGCGATGCGGTACGTTGGCGTTTGCCTTCTTCTTTGTCTCGGACATATTTCATCTATATTTGCTTCCGGTCCGTTCGGAATCGAAATGGGTATGAGCCTTGCAGAAGTCGAACAGGTTTGTAAGAGCCGTCCCAAACATATTGGAGAGGATGCTTATGAAATAGTACCTCCAAAAACCAATCATTCATTTACGGAATATACTGTCTGGATAGACCCCGATTACGGCGTTTACTGGTTGAAGGCCATCGGGAAAAATATCTATACGAACGGCTATGGCTACGAACTGAAATCTGCATTCAACGATCTTGTTCGGAATATCCGGAATATTTACGGGGAAGAAAACATTAGCATAAACGGACTTAAATCCGACAGTCATTTTGCCGAACCCAAACACTTTATGTACACTTTGGGAACCGGAGAGCGAAGACTGGGAGCAATATGGTATGAAAAGAAAGCGCAAGACATTCTAATGAATGCGTTTAAAGACAGTACGCTCGTAAAAAAGAACGCCGAAATGGAAGAATTGAGGAACTTTATAGATACAATCGCCTTTAATGAAGGATTACCGGGCAATATATCAGTGATTACAGTAGAATGCAAGACGGATTCTCCTTTGTCTAAGATCGGGTATGTGATTTTGGACTATACTTTTTCAAATACTTTATTGGTTGAACAAAAAGCAAATTCCGTGTTTTAATATGCTTTGTATGACCGAATGAACAAGGCATGAAAAACTAAGGAGCGGACCGTTAAAGAATAAATATACAGTGGACTTCAATAGTATCGAACAGATCAAGGCAGCCGGATTCACGGGATTCCGGACGATGCGGGAACTGTTTGCGGACAGTTCGTGCATCCCCAAAATCCGAGGTGTTTACATGGTGCTCAATCCGACCCGGAAGAAGGGGTTTCTTTCTGTCGGGACGGGAGGATACTACAAAGGGAAAGACCCCAACGTGTCGCTGGCGGAGCTCGAACGGAATTGGGTCGAGGATGCCCTTGTGGTGTATATCGGCAAGGCGGGCAGTTTAACGTCGATGCGTACGTTGGCCCAAAGGCTGCGAGAGTATTTCAGATTCGGACAAGGGAAAAAGGTAGGACACTGGGGCGGCAGGTTGATCTGGCAGCTTCGAAATTCGGCCGATCTGGTCGTTTGCTGGAAAACTCTGCCGGACGAGGAACCGCAGGATGTCGAAACACGACTTATCGAGGCGTTCCATCGTCAGTTTTCGAAACGTCCGTTTGCGAATAATCCGGATCGGTAAGATCGACGACAAGAATTGTGTTTACATACTCGCTTCGGTGCGGACCGTTTCGTCGGCCGGGCGGCGGGGACGGGCGGGGATTTCGAGGGGCGGGTCCATCAGTTGCGAGACTTTCAGGGCGATCATGCGGCTCATGTGAATATCGTCGTGCCGGTTCTCTATCGCCCCGTAGCTGCCGTTTGGTTTGACTTCGTACCAGGCCGCTTCGTCGAGGGCACGGGAATCCCGTTCGATATATCCCTGTTCGCGCAGGCGGCGGTTCATCTGGTTTATCAGATCGGTTTTGCTGGCCGCATTGGTGTGGAAGCCGAAGCGGGCCGGGCGGCCTTCCCGGATCAGGGCGGGATCGGTACGGGCGAACAGGTTGTCGTAGTGGTCTTTGATCTCGTCGAGGATCGTGAGGATGTGATCTCCCTCCTGCCCTTTCGGGTTGAGGCTGTTGGCCTCGACGACCAACAGGGCGTTGCAGAACCAGCGGGCGACCTGCACTGCTTTCCAGACGATCAAATCCTGGTCGAGGTGTCCGCGCCAGGTGGCGATGCACTCCTCCACGCCTCCCTGCATCAGCGGGGCGCGGTCGATGACGGAAATCACCGAATAATCGGCAAGGGGATTCCGGCCCCCGATGTCGAGAGAGACCACGTACCGGTCGCGAACCGGGCGGGCGGTGTCGGGCATCTTCCAGAGCAGGAAATCCCCGGCGGGGGACGGGATGAAATGGATGTCCCGCAGGGCTCCGCCGCCATAAGGGGCCGAGCCGATGATCTCGCCCGTGAAGGGGGCCGGCTTGCAGAAACCGCGCATCTGCCGGACATAGAGCGGGTCGTGGGCCGGGTGGCCGCTGGTCTGGAACGCCTCGTCGGGGGTTCCGGGGTACTCCGAGCACATTTGCCAGTCGGTCGAGTATTCGGCCCGTTTCTCCCGGTACCAGTTCAGACCCTCCAGCGTGGCGCCGAGTTCGAACCGGTTCAGTTCGTCGCGGGTCAGACTGCGGGCGAACGCCAGCCGGGCGGCCTCGTCGGGAAAGGGTTTCAGGTAGAGGTCTATTTCCCACCATGCCACGAAAACCGGAGTGTAGGCATTCCGTCCGGCAGTGGCTTCCGTCCAGGCTTCGTGGAAGTAGTTGCCGATGCCCTTCGCCGTCGATTCCATGACGACCGCCGTAAAGGGTTCGCGGGGGATGGACCCGATGATGGTCTGGATCACATCTTCGGGTTTGCGCTCCTTCGTCCGTTTCCACAGGCCGATTTCGGAGAGGTGGGCCAGTTTTATGTCTCCGCTGCGGAGGCTGTCGGGCCGCTGGGCCGATCCGATACTGACGACGCACCCGCGGTCGATGATCTCCCGGTTCTTGCTCGATCCCTCGTGATTGCGGAACCGGATCGGGTATATCGCGGACGGGTGGTGCCGGGCCATGTTGCTGTACATGGCCCGAATGTTCCGGGCCTGGTCCTCCACGTCGGCCACGATCACGCTGTTCCAGCGGCGGCGGTGGAAGGTCTGAATCCAGCTTAACATCATCTGAACGGCGGTACTGCCGCCGAGCTGCCGCGCCTTCAGGAGGATGATGCGCACCGGTTTCCCGGAGAAAAGGTCGCGGATCATCACGGCGACGATCTTGCGCTGGGCCTTGCGCAGGATCAGCGGGACGAGCCGGCCGGAGAGCTTGTCGAAAATCTTTACGCAGGTTGCGCACCAAAATTCGAAGTCGTAGACCGCCCGCAGGCGGTGGATGGCCGCCGCGAGTTCCTCCGGACCGACGCCGTTCTGTGCGGCGTACCGTTCCACGCTTCCGGCGGCGAGGATCGCCTGCACGGTCGGGGTGCGGGCCATGTAGTCGGGAATCAACACCGAACGGGCGGCATCGAAGCGCAGAGGCACACGCGGTATGGGGGAGCCCTCCCCGGTCAGCGGGTTGTAGGGCTCCGTCAGCCGGGCCAGCCGGCGGCGGCTCTCCGTTACGATCTTCCGGGCCTCGGCCTCGGTCATTTTCCGTTGATGATCCGTTGGATGTAGTTCTTCGAAAGGCCGATCACGGGATCGGCGAAAATCTTCTCCACATAATACCCTTTCGCCACGAATTGAAACAACAGCGGATCGGCGGCCTTCATTTCGGCCCGCAACGTGTCGTAGCGTTCCCGGATCGCCCGGTGGCGGGCGTGAATCCGTTCGTTCTGACGGTCGCGCACCCTTCTCTTAATCACTCGCTCCATACTCTCCCCGTTTTTGTCAATGGTTGACAACTTACCCGTCAAAATAAGCCTTTGCTTTCAGAATCAGTGCGATACTTTTACAAAAAAGAAGGATAAAATCACAACTGAATCACTATGAGCGAGAAAAAAAACGAGACGGCAACGGTTGAGGCAGCTCCGAAGGGTGCGCCCCGGATTTCGCGGGTGCGGGAGTACATGACGGCAAAGTTCCCGGACCGGGAATTTCCCGACGACGAAGGGCTGGAGACGGTCCTGCTGGAACACGTGAAGGGGCTGGACGACCGGGTGGCTGGCAACGACCGGGCCAACAGGACGATCATGGAGCTCGTGGAGACTTATCCGGAGTTCGCGCAGATCATCGAGGACGTGGCCGCGGGGATGCCGGTACAGGCGGCCATCGCCCGTCAGTTCTCGCCGGAGGAGCTGACCGTGGCGGAAGGAGAGCCGGATTACGACGCCTACCGCAAGGCGGCGGAGGAACGCACCAAACGTCTGGCCGACCAGCGCGAACGGATTGCCGCACGCGAACAGAACATGGCCCGGAGCAAGACGGACGTGGACGCCTTTTTCGCCGAGCGGGGCATGGACGAAGCCGAACGGCAGGAGTTCGTGGACTGGGTGGACAATACGGTGCTGGCGAACCTGCTCGACGGCAAGGTGGATAAAGGGATTCTGACCAAGCTCTACCAGGGCTGGAAGTATGACGAGGCGGTAGCCGAGGCCCGCGAGACGGGAAAGATCGAGGGACGGAACGAACAGATCGAGGCCCGCCGGACGGCAGCTTCCGGGGTGGACGGCCTCGCTTCGCCCGGAACGGGCGGAATGCCGGGAGAGGGAGGCGGAGCGGACAAGCCCGATTTCCTGGACGAAGTATTGGACCGACGGAACAGACGGAAATTCTAATCAAAACGATAATTCCATGAAAAACAGTAAAAAAGTGTGGAAGGGCCTCCTCTGGGTGGCCGTGTGTGCGGTGGCGCTGTTTACCGTGCAGGAGTTGTTCGACTGGCTGGCACCCGCAGCGGCGGGGGTGTCGGTAGCTTTCGCCGGATTCGGAGCGACGGCCGAACAGACCAACCGGGGCACGGTTACGACCGTCCGCAGCGCAGGCGACGACGGGACGGTCGAACGGCAGCCGATCAACAAGCCGTCGATTTCGCAGAAAATCACGAAGATCAACCCGTCGCTGTTCCCGATGGATTCGATGCTGCGGGAGTTGCAGACCGTACCCTGCAAATCGTTCGAATACAAATATTATTCGGTGCGCTCGCGCGGCGTGGAGAGCAAGATCAAAACGGCTTACACGGTAACGACGGGATCGGAGGCCGGAGCCAAACAGTTGGATGTAACCAATGCGCATATCTTTTCGCTCGACACCAATATCCTGTTCCCTACTTTCAACGTGGATAATGACACGAAGGTCGCCACGAAAGTAGCGGGGCCGGCGCTCAATCCGCTGGTGTGCCACGTGGTCGCGGCGGACGGGATCGGACAGGGAAAAATCACCGTCTATCCGGTCAATGCCGCCCTGCTGCCCGCCCTGCCCGCCGACACGCCGCTGCTCCGTATGGGCGTGGCGAAGCACGAAAACGCCGGAATGTCGGACGATCCGAGCCAGATGCCCTATTCGGATTCGAACTTCTGCCAAGTGCGGATGACGACCGTGAGCGAGGGGCTGTACCAGCGGTTACAGGAGAAAGACGTACAGTTCGGGCTGCTGGATATGAAGGAACAGGCGTTGCTCGATTTCCGGATGTGCAACGAGGCCGATGCGCTTTTCGGGGTCAAGGGCGAGTTTGTGGACCCGATCAGCCGCAAGGTGAAATATATGTCCGACGGTATCTTCCGGAAGATCGACAAGCACCTGGATATGGGGACGGAGACGAAGATCACCAACGACCTGCTGTATGGCTGGGCGAGCGACATATTTTCCGGAAACAACGGAAGCGAACAGCGGATCATGTTTTACGGGCGCGATTTCGGACGCGCACTGGCCGGGGCCGCCACCGTGGAAAAGCAACTGGAAGCGGGAAAAACGGAGGTGGTTTTCGGAATCAGCTTCCGCAAGCTGGAGACGACGGACGGCGTACTGCTGCTCAAACCGCACGACCTGCTGAATGAGTACGGGTACGAACGGGCGGCCGTTGTGGTCGATCCGGCCAACGTGTACCGCGCCGTGATGAAGGAACTGGAGGCGACGGAGCTGGACCGCGACAAGGTGGGGCTTTCGCGTTCGACGGATATTCGCATGGACGAGGCGCACTGCCTCGCCGTAACCAATCCGGACACGCACGCGATCATCACCTGCAAGTAACCATCCGACGGGGCGGGGCTGCCGTGCGGCGCTCCGCTCCCCGTCAGAAACCTTTATGCCATGACGACTTTCCGCGTACTGAACAAGAAGAAATACCACACCTCCGTCCGGCTGGCCGACGGCAGGAGGGCGACCGTCCGTTTCGTGCCGTCGGCCTATTTCGGCGGAGTGGACGAAAGCCTCTACACGACGGCGGACCCGGAGATCGAGGAGGCGCTGAAACGGCATCCGTCATTCGGGGTTACGGTTTTCCTGAAAGAGGAGGCGCCCTCTCTGCCTGCGGAGGAAGGACCACAGGCGGAGGAAGGGCCCGAAGCCCTGTTGCCCGATCCCGCGGCGGCGGAACGGGTGGAGGGAGTAACCTCCGCTGCGAAGGCCCGGACCTGGTTGCAGGCCAACCGGGACTACGTGCCGTCCCCGGACATGACGAAGGAGGAGATCAAGGCGGCCGCGGCCCGGATGAACGTACTGTTTCCGGATTGGTAGAAGATGACACGGGCGGAGATCATGGGGCAGGCGCTCCGGTGTCTGGACGAAATCTATCCGGAGGACAATTCGGCGAACACGCTGAATTTTCCTCTGGAGGAGTTCGCGGACGAGGCGGCCCGGCGGGTATTGCTCGCCGCACCACTGCACGCCGTACCCTGCGTTTCGGATTTTTCCGGGGCCGGGATCACGGCAAGGGAGGACGGCAGCGGGGAGATCGCTCTGCCCGACGATTTTCTGCGGCTGGCGCGGCTGCGCATGGAGGGCTGGAAACGGCCCGTAACGGTCCTGATTCCGGAAGAGAGTGCAGCATACCCGAAACAGTTCCATCCCGCCACGCGGGGCGGGTGCGCGAAGCCCGCCGCCGTGCTGGTGCGGGGAGGGAAGGCGCTGGAATATTTCAGCGTAACGGGTACGCCCCGCATAGCGGAGGCGCTGTACATTCCCTTTTCGGGTATAGGAGAGGAGTATCCGGACAAATTGGGCGGAGCGACGGCCTGGATGCTGGCCGCGCTGGTGCTCTCGGTATCGAACGATCCGCCGGGTGCGAAAGAGGCGGAGGCACGCGCGGGTGAATTGTTGAGTTTGTTATGACGGCGACGACGGATATACGGATCGACATTCCGCTGCTGTTCGGCGAGTGCGTGGACCAGACATTGATCGACGCCCGCGACCGGACGACGGAGGCGGGCGTGCCGGCCGCCGGAGAGGTGGCGATGGACCGGACGTTGGCGGATGTCTTTACGCTGAACCTCGAATCCGTGGCCGTGCGGGTGTACCGGAGGATTCGGGGAGAGACGGAAATATTCCGTTTCGTGCCCCCGGTGGTCTTTTTCCGGCTTCGGGAGATCGGGGCACAGGAGCGCGGGGCGGCGGCCGTCCTTGTACGCGACGCACTCAAATACGGAATGCTCTGCTGGTGGTACGGTTCCCGCGATGCGGGGCTGTACCGGTTGTGGGCGGCCCGTTACGAATCGGCGCTGTCCGACCTGAAAACCGCCGTATCGGGCACATTCGCCCGGCGGCCTTATTCGCTGCTGGGAATATGAACGAACTGATCGACCGGACGATCCGGCTGTCATGGAGCACGGAGGAGATTTTCGGGGAGGCATGCACCCTGTCGGGGTACGAAGTGCGCAACGCGACGGACGGACAGGGAGCGTCCGCGTTCGATGCGCTGGCGTTAACAGAGGATGAAAGGCCCTTTTTCCGGGCACACCTCGGAAAAGCGTTCGACGGGCTGCTCCTTCTCCTGCGGCGGCAGATTCCGGACCGGGTGCTTTCGGAGTGTACGGAACGGGAGTGCGCGATCCGGTTCCGCGCCCGGTTCGACGGCGAGGGGATGCCCCTCTTTTCGCGGGAAGATTTGCGGATGGCGGACGAGGCGGGCCGGAGGCTGATCGTGAGCGCCCTGTTGCAGGAGTGGTACATGGCGGCCGGAGCCGAGAAGCTCTCCGGAGTGTACGGGCAGAAAGTCGTGGCGGAGACCGCCGGGCTGTCGCGGCTGCTGTTCCGGTTTTACCGTCCCCCGGTGCGTCCGGCTTTCCGGGTGAGCGGCAGGCCGGGAAGGGTGCCGGGGCCGGACTGCGAATTTTGGCTGGACGGGGGAATCGTAAAACAATGTGAAGAATGGGAGCAGGAGTGAAAGAGCTGCTGATGGAGTTGACCGGGCTGGAGATGACGGCGGTACACCGGGCCGTGATGCTGGAGGTGGCGGTGTGGGCCGTGATGCTGGCCGCCGTGTATATCGACTACCGGACGGGAATCCGCCGGGCGCGGGTGCTGGGGATTCCGAGGGACAGCCACGGAATCCGCCGGTCCTTTTCCAAGTTCGGGGACTACTGCAAGGTGGCCGGGATGCTGATGCTGATCGACCTGCTGGCGATCCTGTTCGGGATTTATTCGCTGCCCTACGGGTCGGCCCTGGCCGGGCTGGCGACCGTCTACACGGAGCTGCGCAGCGTGCGGGAAAATCTGGCCGCGATCAAATCGTCGGCGGTGAAGATGACCGATATTCTCGCGCTGCTGGCCGAGGCCCGCGATCCGAAGGAGATCGTCGGGCTGCTGAAAAGGTACAACGCCCTGTGCAACGGAGCGGACAAACGGCAGGCGAAGGCAGTGAAGGCATTGGAGAATCTGATCGAAAAAACGGGGCAGAATGACACCGAAAGAGTTTAAACGGACCTATTGGGCCGACATAGCGGCCGCCTGCGGGGATTCGGGGCTGAATCCGCTGTTCGTGGCGGCGCAGGCGGCATTGGAAACCGGCTGGGGGAAGGCCGCCATCGGCAACAACCTGTTCGGGATCACCGCTGGGAAAGGATGGGCGGGGCCGGTACAGGTACGCACGACGACCGAATATCTGCCGGACGGGAAACAGGGCGGAAAGTTCCGGCGGGTGCACTCGATCACCCGCTGTCCGGACGGGCGCTACAAATATGTGGCGGACCGGGCGTTCCGGGACTACGCCAGTGTGCGGGAGTGTCTGGCCGATCATTTCGCGGTGCTGTCGCTGCCCCGCTACCGGGCGGCGTGGGAGTGGACCGACGACGTGTACCGCTTCGCGCTGGAAGTGGCACGGGCCGGGTACTGCACGGCCGATCCCGAAGTTTACGCCCAATCTATTCTATCCATCTCTAAAACCTTACAAAAATGCTGATCTGTTACCGATCCAAACTGGCCGAACGGCTGTTGTTCGGGAATTTCCGGACGATGATGTTTTTCGGAATCGTCATTACGAAAAATGCCGTATTGTCGGCGACGACCAAAAGGCACGAGGGTACGCACGTCCGGCAGTATGTGGAATGTCTGCTGGCGGGGCTGGCGCTGTTCGTGCTGGCGGAGGGCGCGGCAATCCTCTGCGGCAGCCATGTGTCGCCCTGGTGGCTGGCGGCCGTGCCGCTGACCTATTATGCGATGTACGGTGCGGAATGGGCCGTTTCCTATCTGTACCATATTTTCCGGGGCGACGCCCGCGGAAAGTGGAACGACGCGGCCTATCATGCTTCGGCTTTCGAAATGGAAGCGTATGCGCACGAGAACGATCCGGACTATCTGCCGCGGCGCAGATGGTATGCCTTCGTCAAGTATTACGGGAAACTATGAATCCGGCGCTCTGCATCCCCATATTGTCGGTCGTGCTGTGCTGTTCGTGCGCAGCACGGAAAGCGGCCGTGCAGAGCCGGCGGGCGGACAGCGTGCGGATCGTGCGGCAGGTGGAGGTGATCGAACGGGTACGGGACACGACGGTTTACGTGCCGGTACCCGCAGAGAGCCGGGAGACAGTGCGGCAGGATTCTTCGCACCTGGAAACGGCGGTCGCCCTCTCCGACGCCGTGATCCGGGCGGACGGATCGCTGTTTCATACGCTCGCCAACAAACCGGCAGTGCTCCGGGCGGAGGTACCGCTGCGGGAAAAGGAGCGGCGGGTACAGGCGGAGAGCGCGGCCGTACAGTCGGAACGGGTGGAGGTTCCGGTCAGGATGCCGCTTTCGTGGCGGGAACGGTTCTGGGGAACGTCCGGACGGATCGCATGGGGCGTGCTGGCCGGCGCTGTATTGATCGGAATAGTTAAAAAGCGGCGGAGATGAGCGGGCGCAGGCGGGCGATTGTCATAGGGACGGATTTCGCGGTATTCTATACGGCGATCCGTGACGGTGTGGAGTTGCCGGAGAGGTTGCCGGAGGTGTTGCCCGACGAGTGGCTGGACGACCTGTCGGGGTATGACCTGACGGCCCGGATTTCCACCTGCGGGCGAGGGCCGTCGGTCGTCGCTTCGACCGCACCCGGGAGCGGAGAGCTGACCATCCGCCGCATCGACGCATCGCACTTCGCCGTCAATATTCCGGCTTCGGCCACCGAGAGCATGAAGGAGGGAGAAATCGTGCTGACGGTGGAGCTCCGGCACCGTCTGACCGGAGCCGTGGTCAAGGCGGAGCGGCGGACGATTCCGCTGGTGAAAGTTCGGGATATAAGGGCAGAGGGATGATATTGCTATGCACATTCACACAGGAAGGATTTGGAATCGAGGAGGCGTCCCCGCTCTCGCACCGTCTCTGCATGGATTTTCTGACCCGGATCGGGATCGACGGGGCCGCACCGCACATCGGAGAGAACGGGAACTGGTGGCTGCGGGAGGAGGACACGGGCGTACCGGCCGGGATGCTGCGACGTTTCGCCTCGCACCTGGAATTTCCGAACGTCGGCAACGGATCGACGCTTTACCTGGACGAGGAGACGAACAAACTGTATCAATGGGATGCGGCCTCGCTGCATTATTACGCGGTTGGGAGCAATTATGAAGATATAAAAATCATTCATGGCGGGAACGCCTGAAAAAAACAGAGGGATATGGCAGAGATGACACTGAACGCCAGGCTGGTCGTACGCAACGACGTGATGGCTAACTGGGAAAATGTAAATCCGGTACTGCTCAAAGGAGAGTTCGGATATGCAACGGATTTCGGAATGTTGAAGATCGGCGACGGAGTATCTGCGTGGAAGGCGCTGCCGGAGTTCAAACCGAAAAGGGTTTTTTACGGCGATCATGCTCCGGACAGCACCGATCTGATGGAACTGGACCCACCGCAGGGAGCTATCTATATTTACGATACGGCGACGCCTCCCCAAATTTATATGGCGGTACAGGATGCCGGCGGGGATAAGGGCTGGCAACAGCTTCTCACCTCGGTCTCCGCCGATCTGGCCGACATGATGGAAACGTCCGATTTTGCGAAAGAGGCGGGGGCAGGAAAAACGACGGGGTATGTGGATAAGGCCCTCAAAGCCGACAAACTGACGACACCGCGCACGATTTCGCTGTCGGGCGATGTAACGGGCAGCACAACGTTCGACGGGTCGGCCCCGGTATCTGTCGCCGCTGTTCTGAAAAACAGCGGCGTTACAGCGGGAACCTATCTGAAAGTAACCGTCGATGCAAAGGGTATCGTCGTGGGGGTTGAAGCCGTTACGGCAGACGATATTCCCGATCTGACGTTATCGAAGATTACGGATGCAGGTACGGCGGCGGCCAAAAATGCGGGCAATGCCGCCGGGCAGGTTCCGGTAGTCGGAGCCGACGGAAAACTCGATACGTCGATCATGCCGCAGCTCGTCATTACCGACACGTTCGAGGCCGATTCGGATGCAGCCATGCTGGCGCTGAATGCCCAGAAAGGCGATGTCTGTCTGCGGAGCGACGGGACGCCCGGCATGTTCATCTTAGCCGGGGATGATCCGACGGTACCGGCGAACTGGAAACGGGTGCCGGTACCGACCAGTGCCGTGCTCTCGGTAAACGGAAAGATCGGGGTGGTCGTACTCTCCTCCGACGATGTGGCCGAGGGTACGGCAAACCTCTATTGGACGCAGGGCAGATTCGATGCGGCCCTGGCAGCCAAAAGTACCTCCGATCTGAAAGAAGGGAACAATCTCTATTTTACGGAGGCGCGGGTGAAAAGTTATCTGGAGAACGCCGGCAATACGTTTATTCTGGACGGCGGTAATGCTTAGGCCGGGAAGAGATGGACGAAAACATAGTACGGATATTTTCGCGGATTCAGCACAAGCGGGGCACGGCGGCGGAGTGGACGGCGGCGAATCCGATCCTGGCGTCGGCCGAAATCGGTGTGGAAACCGACACGCTACGCTTCAAGATCGGCGACGGAGTGCACGCCTGGAAAAACCTTGCGTACCGGGAGTTCGTATTGCCGGCGGCGACGGCGACGGCGCTGGGCGGGATCATGGCCCCGGAACGCGGAACGGACGATACGGTGGAGGTCAAGATCGACGGGAAAACGAAGCGCCTCTATGTGCCGAAGTATCCGGTTATTCCTACGCTGGAAGCGGTGGCTTTCTCCGGGGAATATGGAGACCTTTACAATACGCCCGATCCGTATGTATTGCCGGCAGCAGGAGCTTCGACACTGGGTGGAATATGTGCGGAACCCCGTACGGCGGCCGAAACCCAGGAGGTGAAAATCGACCAGGTGAGCCGTCGGTTGTATGTGGCGCCGACCGGAGGAGGAACGGGGGACGGAGATACGGGCGGCGGAGTTGACCGGACGGGGATACTGCCCGGATTGCAAATGCGGGTCATTCCCCGGAAAGAGCCAGGAAGTACGATTTTCACCAACGAGGACGAAGCCATCGCCGATGCGGATATTTATTTCCGGCCGATGTGTTCGCTGGAGGAGTTCGAAAAGTGTGCAGATAACCTGAATGTGGCACTGGTCCGGTTCAATACCCGATACAGGAAGAAAGCGGCAACGGAGTATAAATTACGGCAGAAGTCGATGCATGTTGTAGATACTTACGGCGGAGGAAGCAGTATGACATATCCTTCGAAAACCGTGTTTACCTACAAAGAATTGGAAACACCCGTTTGGACACCGAAAGATATAGTACCGTGTAATGTAAAAAGCCTGTTGCAGGGAACTGAATATACAGGTCAATGGATCAAATTACCCTATTCTCTGGAGGTGATTGTACGACGGTTCATATACTGCTATATGAAACTGAACACGACACAGGTACAGATCATGCCGATTTCCGTATTGAAGGGGGACGGAACGTTGAGCGGAGCGCGGGTGAAAATCAGCGGCTCCCGCAACCGTACTCTTATTAACCAGGAAAACGTCGCACACAGCCGGAGCCGGTATTATGCGTCGGTAAATCTGGGCCTCTGTTTTTGCAGGGAACAAGGGGCTGCAAATTACGTCCACTGGAACATGGGACCTGTTACCGAATTTCGTGCTTTGGTTTATCAACCTTTATATGTGTCGGGCATGAACGTATATCACGTTCAAATAGGGAATAGCAGGAAAAAAGTTCTTGTATAAATTCTTCGGGAGATACCACTCATAAGTGGTGGGCAACTTCGGGGCCTACAACTTAAAGAGAAAGGATGCTTCGGTGTCTTTCTAAATAAGGGTATCTGCCTGCGGTAGGCAGCACCGGAACCGGTGCTGCCTTTTTTGTTTCACGAAACAGGGATATTGTTTCACAATGTTTCACAAAAGAGCAAAATTCTTTAAATTCTGTTGGGGATAAATATAGGTGTATTTTACGAGAAATATTTATTGTGAATATGGTTTTTTATGAATTTATATATATCTTTGCATCAGTTCTTTATAATCGCCAGCAGGCCGTTGTGCGTTAAGCCTTTTTAGATGGCATTTGCTCTATTATCTTTTGCTTTTTTATGGTGAAGAACGAACATTCTCTCAAAAAAACACCAATTCTTTAATAAAAAGCGTTATATTTGTGCGGTAAAGAGAAGAAGATGGGGGCGGAAGTCCCCATCTTTTGTTAGGTAACCGATTAAAACCAAACGAAGTAGGTATATGGATCTGGGTAAGATACGCGCTTTGGCTGAAGAAAAACTCCAGGGAACCGATCTGTTTGTGGTCGATGTGACCTGTTCGCCGACCAATGATGTGGAGGTGTTGGTGGATAGCGATTCGTCGGTGGCGATCGAAGATTGTGTGACGTTGAGTCGGGCAATTGAAGATTCATTGGATCGTGATCAGGAAGATTTCTCGTTGACGGTGGCCTCGGCCGGAATAGGACAGCCACTGCGAATGTTGCGCCAGTATCGGAAACTCATCGGTCGTCCGGTGGAGGTGGTGTTGTTGAACGGCGTGAAATTGCTGGCTGAATTACGGGATGCCACTCAGGATTCCATTACGGTGGCCTATGAAGAGAAGGTGGCTGTCGAGGGCAAAAAGCGTAAACAATTGGTGGAGACCGTCAGGGAGTATGCTTTGAGTGAGGTGAAATCCACCCGTGAATATATTGATTTTAAATAAAAAACAGAGATAAAACCTTATGGACAATCTGAATCTGATAAGTAACTTTGCAGAGTTCAAGGAACTTAAAAACATTGACAAGAGCACGATGATCGGCGTGCTGGAGGATGTTTTCCGTCACCTGTTGATCAAGACCTACGAGACGGATGAGAATTTCGACGTGATTATCAATCCCGAAAAGGGTGACCTTGAAATCTGGCGGAACCGTCAGATCGTCGAGGATGGACAAGTGGAAAATCCCAACCGGCAGATCTCGCTCACGGATGCACGTAAACTCGATCCTACGTATGAAGTGGGTGAAGAGGTGGCCGACGAGATCAAACTCGATTCCTTCGGACGTCGTGCGGTATTGTCGCTTCGTCAGAATCTGGCTTCGCGGATTCTCGATCTGGAGAAGGCTAATCTGTACGAAAAGTATAAGGAAAAGGTGGGAGAGATCGTAACAGGTGAGGTTTATCAGGTTTGGAAAAAAGAGGTGCTGGTGCTCGACGACGAGGATAATGAGCTGATCCTGCCCAAGAGCGAACAGATTCCGAGCGATTTCTTCCGTAAAGGCGATACGATCCGGGCGATCGTGTCTAAGGTGGAGATGCGTAACAATACACCGGCCATTATCTTGTCGCGTACGGCGCCCGAATTTTTGGAGCGATTGTTCGAACTGGAGGTGCCGGAGATTTTCGACGGGCTTATCACGATCAAGAAGATTGTTCGTATCCCCGGCGAAAGAGCCAAGGTGGCCGTGGAGTCGTATGACGAACGGATCGATCCCGTGGGCGCTTGTGTGGGGATGAAAGGATCTCGTATCTATTCGGTGGTCAAGGAGCTGCGTAATGAAAATATCGATGTGGTGAACTGGACCTCCAATACGCAATTGTTGATTCAGCGTGCGCTCAACCCGGCCAAGATCTCCTCGATTCATCTGGACGAAGGGAAAAAGACGGCATCTGTTTATCTGAAACCCAGCGAGGTGTCGTTGGCTATCGGTAAGGGAGGTCTCAATATTCGATTGGCCAGTATGCTGACCGGTTACGACATTGATGTCTATCGGGAGGTGGAGGAAGAGGATGTGGCACTGGATGAATTCTCGGATGAGATCGATCAGTGGATCATCGACCAGCTTAAGGCAATCGGTTGCGATACGGCCAAGAGTGTGCTGGAGATTCCTGCCGAAGAGTTGGCGCGTCGTACCGATCTGGAGGATGAGACAATCCGGGAGGTGATCGGTATTTTGAAGGCCGAATTCGAATAGTCCCCCGGATGGGGAGTCGGGCTGGCGGTTTAAGCAGAGGTTAATTGTAGCCGTGGGCCTTGAAATTGGAAAATTTAGGAGTATTTTTGTGAAAATGTAACACGACGGGTTTCCGTCGCCAAAGTAACGCCGAAAAAGGAGGATATATGCCCAGTGAAAGAAGAGTCAGGCTCCATCAGGTCGCAAGGGAGTTTAAAGTAGGACAGACCACGATTATCGAGTTTTTAGAGAAGAAAGGATTTAAGGTGGAGAATTCCCCGAGTTCTTTTATCGAGCCCGATGCGTATAGTGCGCTCGAAAAGGAGTTCGGAGGGAATCGTACGGGCGAAACGATCAATATCCGGGAAAGAATCAATCTCAAGCAGGAGACTGTCTCTCTGGGCGACAAGAGAGAGGGTGCCTCGAAGGGGGGAGATTCCGATTTTAAGGATGAAGTAGTCATTAAGAGCGGTGTTATCAGTGTGAAGGACGAAGTAGCTTCGCGGAGTTATGCTCCCAAGATACTCGGAAAGATAGATCTTTCGGCGGGGAACAAACCCAAACCGGTGGCCGAGCCTGTTTCGTCAACTCCGAAGGTGGAGCCGGTCCAACCTGTGGAGGAAAAGAGACCCGAACCCCAGCCTGTGGTGGTAGAGGAGGTGAAAAAGACAGTTGAAGAACCGGCACCTGCAGTGCAGAAGGTTCCGGCACCTGCACCGGTGTCGGAGAAAAAAGAGTTTTCGGTGCCTGTGGAAGAAGTTAAAAAAGAAGTCGTAGAGGTTGTGGAGAAAAAGATGACCGAATCTCCTGAACCGGTAATGGTCGAGAAAAAAACGGAAGTGGCTGCGGAGGAGAAAAAAGAGAAAGAACCCGAAGTGAAAATGCCGGAGAAAAAGGAGGCGGTTGCAGAACCTCATCTCTATCAGACTAAAACATATGATGAACGATTGGCTGAGAGCGATGAGAATGTCTTCCGTCCGGGTGAGGGAAATCGGCTTTCAGGTCCGAAAGTACTGGGCAAGATCGATGTTCAGGCGTTCGATAAGAAGAAAAACGGTGATCATCATAAGCGAGAGAAACGTAAACGGATTACCAAAGATAAAGTGGACGTGACACGTCCGCAACCCGCTCCCGGAGGACAGCGTCCGCAAGGAGGCGGTGCCGGACAGCAGGGTGGGGGCAAGGCTCCATTCCGGGATGGTGCCGGTAAGAAAAATAAAGGAGGTAAAGGTGCTCCAAAGCCTGTGCTGCGTCCGGAGGTGAGCGATGAAGACGTACAGAAGCAGATTAAAGATACGTTGGCTCGTCTGACAGCGAAGGGAGGGAAAAGTAAGAGCGCTAAGTACCGTAGAGATAAACGGGAAGCTGTTTCGGCACGTCTGAATGAGGAGATGGAGCGTCAGGAACAGGACAAGACCACGTTGAAGGTGACCGAATTCGTTACTGTCAGTGAATTGGCTACCATGATGGATGTTCCCGTGACGGATGTCATCACTGCCTGCATGAATCTGGGACTGATGGTGTCGATCAACCAGCGGCTCGATGCCGAGGCGTTGGTGGTTGTGGCCGAAGAGTTCGGTTTCAAAGTGGAGTTCGTTTCGGTGGATATCCAGGAGGCAATCGAAGAGGAACATGACGATGAAGAGAATCTGGTGCCGCGTCCTCCCGTGGTGGCTGTCATGGGTCACGTAGACCACGGTAAGACCTCTTTGCTGGATAATATCCGGAAAACGAATGTGATCGAAGGCGAAGCCGGCGGTATTACGCAGCATATCGGTGCGTACAGTGTAGAGTTGAACGGACGTAAGATCACTTTCCTCGATACGCCGGGTCACGAGGCCTTTACGGCGATGCGTGCCCGCGGTGCGAAGGTGACCGATGTGGCCATCATCATCGTGGCTGCCGACGATAATGTGATGCCGCAGACCGTCGAGGCTATCAATCACGCTACGGCGGCTGGTGTGCCGATGGTGTTTGCCATCAATAAGATAGATAAAGAAGGGGCCAATCCCGATCATATCAAGGAACAGCTTGCCAATATGAACTATCTGGTCGAAGATTGGGGCGGAAAATATCAGTCGCAGGAGATCTCGGCCAAGAAGGGTATCAATCTCGACAAATTGCTCGAAAAGGTGTTGTTGGAGGCTGAGTTCCTGGATCTGAAAGCCAATCCGAACAAACGTGCGTCGGGTACGGTGATCGAGTCTACGCTGGATAAAGGTCGTGGATATGTGGCTACGGTACTCGTACAGAACGGTACGCTTCATGTGGGCGACGTGATGCTTTCGGGAATTCATTCGGGACGTGTGAAGGCCATGTTCAACGAACGGGGCAAGAAGGTAAACGAAGCACCTCCCTCGACTCCGGTATTGGTGTTGGGTCTGAACGGGGCGCCACAGGCCGGCGACACGTTTAATGTGATGGAGGATGACCGCAGTGCACGTGAGATTGCCAGCAAGCGCGAGCAGTTGCAGCGTATGCAGGGATTGCGTACTCAGAAACACGTGACGTTGGACGAAATCGGGCGTCGTATCGCTATCGGAAACTTCAAGGAGCTGAATATTATCGTTAAGGGTGATGTGGACGGTTCGATCGAGGCAATGACCGATTCGCTGCTCAAACTCTCCAAGGAGGAGGTGCAGGTGAATGTGATCCACAAGGCAGTGGGACAGATTTCCGAATCGGATGTCTTGTTGGCTGCCGCTTCCAATGCCATTATTGTCGGTTTCCAGGTACGTCCTTCGGCCAGTGCCCGTAAACTCGCCGAGAAGGAGGAGATCGAAATCCGCCTCTATTCGATTATCTACGATGCCATCAATGATATTAAGGACGCTATCGAAGGTATGCTTGCTCCGGAAACCAAGGAGGAGATCGTTTGCTCGGTAGAGGTGATGGAGACTTTCAAGATATCGAAAGTGGGTACGGTGGCCGGATGTATTGTCCGTGAAGGAAAGATTACCCGCAATACGCCGATCCGCGTGATTCGTGACGGTATTGTGGTCTATACCGGGCGGCTCGGCTCCCTGAAACGTTTCAAGGATGACGTGAAGGAGGTGACCAGCGGTATGGAATGCGGTCTTAACATCGAAAGCTACAATGATATCCGTGTGGGCGATATCGTAGAGGGATACGAAACCGTAGAGGTCAAGAGAAAATAGTTCGCAGTGGCAAAGAAAACGGTTAAGATTAAATTCGTCGATTTTTGGGACGGATTTGATCCGGCGGATAATTTTATTGTAACGGCTCTTTCAAGGCGATAAGATGTGGTATTGTCGGAAGAGCCGGATATTCTCCTCTTCTCTTGTTTCGGCGAGCGTTTCACGAAGTACGATTGTGTCCGCGTATTTTATACGCCCGAAAATCTGGTGCCGGATTTCAATGTGGCCGATTATGCAATCGGGTTCCATTATATGAATTTTGGAAGACGCTATTTGCGATATCCTATGTATCTGACATATCAGAGGAGTTATTCGCAAATAATTGATTCTAAAATTGCGGAAGAGAATAGTTGTGCTCGTAAATTTTGTAGTTTTGTCTATTCTAATGGGACATGGGCATCACCGTTGAGGAAACAGTTTTTCGATCTTCTTTCGGCTTATAAACAGGTCGATTCGGGGGGACGTTATATGAACAATGTCGGTGGACCGGTTGAAAATAAAATAGCTTTTCAATCGGAGTATAAATTCTGTATCGCGTTTGAAAATTCGATCGGGGAAGGATACACGACGGAGAAATTGATCGAGGCCATGATGAGCGGTTCGATTCCGATCTACTGGGGGGATCCTTCTGTTGTCAAGCAGTTCAATCCAGACTCGTTTATCAATGTTTCCGATTACGGTTCCTTGGAGAAGGTGGTGCAAGAGGTTATCCGACTGGATCATGACGATGAGGCTTATCTGGAAAAGTTGAATCAACCCTGGGTGCGTCCTTGTGATGGTGCATATGATTCACTGATACATTTCAGAGAGATTCTTTCCGATTTTTTGAGCGAAATCGTGGAGCATCCGGTGAAATATCTTGTGCGGGGCAATTTTCATTATTGTAGTCACGAAGAAATGTATCGAACCTATGCTTTGAATTTGGATTTGTTTGATTATAACCGCTCATTATCGGGGTTGCGTCCGATTTATCGATTAGCAGAGCATTATTACAAACATTATCGTCGAAAATTGATCTCGCAAAAAGCCTCTAAAAAAGAAATTGAATAGGTTTAAATTTGAAGTTTATTTCTTTTCATTGATTATTGAGGGATAATAGGGAGAGTAAAAGTTTCTTCGGGATTTTTGCGGCATACCTCCAGTTCGGTACTCCCGATAGCGGCTGCCGTGCGGGAAAAAGTGCTGTACCACGTGGCTATGATATGCCGGCAGCGGGCCAGCGTGTAAAGTTCAACGACGGCTTGCTTCATTCCTTCCGCATCGTTCCGGCTGAGACGACCTTCGGGAGTGGTAAGTCGTTTGCCAAACAGAACCGAAAATTTCTCTTTGACAGAGGGGCTGTCTGTAGCCAGATAGAAGTGTACCGACGGATCCTGGGCTATTTCTTGTTGCATCCGCTTTTCGAATAACTCGTCGGGACTCTCCCGGATGGCCACTTCATTATCCGTACGGCGGATATGAACTCCCAAGGCATGAGAAAGATCGCCTATCTTCCGGCACTCTTCTTCGATACGATGCTCCAATTCCGGGGTGGGTTTCCAGCGGGAAAAATCGGAACGATCTATTCCGTACCAACCACCGGAATAGAAAATCCATCGGGCATGGAGAAGTTTTTTTTGCGCTTTTGCCGTTTCGGCTGTTCCGAAATATTGTTTGAGTAATTGATCTGTGGTCCGGTATTCCGGATTTTCGGCCAAAAGGAAAGGACAATGGAGTGTCGAAGCTACTTTTGACAGTGTCCTTACAATAGGACGTAACGACTTGATTCGGCAGCCGGCTAACCAAAGAATACGCCACGGATTCAAGCGGCCGGTGACCCGAATGGTGACGGGAATGGAGCGTCCTTCGGTAAGAGATTCCATGCGGAACAGCTCCTGAGGGCGGCAACGTATCTGCCAATTTACTCGCCAATAGATAGTGACCGGAGTGTGAAGGTATTCGCCCAGGGCGATGGCCGATTCGATGCTGCGCATCCTGTTACAGAGACCGCCGTCGGGAATGGAGAGGATCGGCATCGGGTGATGTGGTGTTATGGGGGTTACAATTCGTTGAGTCGTGCCACCGGTGAGACATCCATCGACGCGAACTCTCCCTTCAAGTAACGGTGTATTCCTGCCATGGCAATCATGGCGGCATTATCCGTCGTGAATTTGAACTCGGGAAGGAACGTTCGCCAATGACGTTTTTTGCCTTCGCGGACGATAGCTTCGCGTAGTCCCGAATTGGCCGATACGCCGCCTGCAATGGCAATATCCTTGATGTCATGTGCTTTGGCCGCTTTGACCAATTTGTTCAGCAGGATTTCGATGATCGTGTATTGGAGTGAGGCACACAGATCGGCTTGATTATTCTCGATGAATGCCGGATCCTCGGCCATTTGGTCGCGCAGGAAGTAGAGAAAGGAGGTTTTCAGGCCGCTGAAACTGTAGTCATAGTTATCCACGGAGGGACGGGCAAAATGGAAACGTTTCGGATCCCCCTCTTT
>CALVFY010000034.1 GCA_944326945.1 uncultured Rikenellaceae bacterium | reverse complement strand
GACCATCGGTGGTCAGAATTTGAGTCGTGCCGTGGGTGTGGTTGTCAGCGGAGAGGGTGTGAGCGGTGAATTGATTCCCCCGCCGGCCAATCAACCCAAAAAGAGACGTAAGGGACGTAGAAATATCGGCGAGGAGGATAATCTTCAGTTGGCCGATCAGGTCCGGTTCCGGTTGACCGTGGCTCCGGATGCCGAGTCGGGCCTGCGCGATCTTCGGTTGTTATTGCCCAATGGCATTACGAACCGACTCTATTTCGAGGTGGGGGAATTGCCCGATGTGTTGGAAAAGGAACCCAATCAAGAAGAGGGTACTTTGGTGCCGTCGTTGCCTGCCACCCTCAACGGTCAGGTGATGCGCAGCGACGTCGATCGATTCCGCTTCGTGGCTCGCAAGGGACAGACGCTTGTGGCCCGTGCCAAGGGGCGCTTGTTTGTTCCCTATCTGGCCGATGCAGTACCTGGATGGTTTCAGCCGGTGATGCGGATTTATGACAGTCGTATGAAAGAGGTGGCCTACAACGATGATTACCGTTACGAAGTCGATCCGGTCATCTTCTTCAAAGTGCCGGAGGATGGTGAGTATACGGTGGAGATTCGTGATGCGCTTTTCCGCGGAAGAGAGGATTTCGTCTACCGTATCGATGTGGGTGAGTTGCCCTTTATCACCTCGATCTATCCATTGGGAGGAACGGCCGGCAAAAAGTGTGACTTGCTGTTGAGAGGTGTGAATCTGCCGAAGTCCTCGCTGAAGCTGAAACCGATGGAAGAGGGAAAAATTCCCGTTACGGTGAAGGGTAAAAATGGTCTGACTTCGAATACGATGTTCTTCGAATCGGGTCCGCAGACACAACGTCGGATGGATTCGAATCATCCCAACTTTACGATCGGAACGGCTGCTCCGGTTGCATTGGGTGAGGTGTGTGATGCGGTGATCGATCGTCCGATGAGGGTGCATTGGTATCGGGTGAAGGTCCCGGCCCGGCAACCGGTAGTCTTCGAGGTGATGGCCCGTCGTCTGGGATCGCCGGCCGATATGAGAATGACCCTCTACGACAGTAAGGGGAAGGTGTTGGCTGATGTGGATGATACGCCGGACAAGGAGGAGTATCTGCTTACGCATCATGCCGATCCACAGATCATCCGGCGTTTTCAGAAAGAGGAGACCTGTTTGCTGCGGTTGATCGAATCGCAGGGGAAAGGAGGTGAAGAGTATGCCTATCGGTTGAAGGTGGATAAGGCGGAAGCCGATTTTGCGCTCAATATCGAACCCTCTACGATTTCCGTGGCTCAGGGCGGTAGCGGAATGCTGAATGTCATCGTGCTGAGAAAACAGCAGTTCCGTGGGCCGATCGATTTGCACATAGAGGGTCTTCCCGAAGGGTTCAGGGTCAGTTCCACAAAGATTCCTCAGGGAGGACAACGGTCGATAGTGACTATTACCGCACCGGTAAATGCAGCGGTGGCGGTTGTGAATCCGAAAATCTACGGAACGGCCCAAAGTGAGGACGGTAAGGTCGTCCGTCGTGATGCCAAACCGGTCGAAACCATGATGCAGGCGTTCTATTATACTCATTTGATGCCGATCGACGAGTTCCGTATGGAGGTGATCGAAAAGCTGCCTTTCTCGCTTTCGATCGAAGAGTCTGGTCGTCCTTTGGCTTTGGCTGTGGACAAGAAGGTACCTTTAAAGGTGAAGGTCCATCGGGATGAGGGTTACAATGAACCGATTACCCTGATGATGCGTTCGTCCGAGCGGGGTGTAAAGGCTGAAGCGGTGATCGTGGAACCCGGACAGACGGAAGCAGAACTGTTTCTCGAATGTAAGGTGGCTCGTCCGAGGCTTGTGACGACCCAACTGGTCGTGTCGGGAGTGGTAAAGGCTTCCTCCAAACGGATCGCAGGACAGGCACGGAATGCTTTCGTGGCTGCGATCAATGCCTTTACTCCTGCAATAACGGCTACCTTGCCCGTGGCTCCGAAACAACAAAAAGCTAATCTGAAAGCAAAACAACAGGCCGGGAAGAATCAGAATAAAAACAAGTAGTCAAAGAGAGATGGAAACGACCTATTTTTGCCGGACGATTGTCGCCCGGAAGGGAAATGTTTGTGATTGTTTGGCGGATTTGACCCCACAATTAATCGGAGAAGAGACCGATAGGGCTTTGCTCGTGAGGTTGGTCTGGTTTGCGGATGTTACGGATAACGTCTCTTTTCGGGCTGTCGCCAATAGCATTGCCGGTTGGTTGGACGAACGATTCCCTGAAAACCCTCCGGTGTGGAGTCTGGTTGCACAGCGTCCTTTGGGAGGGAAGTCGTCAGTCGGTGCGTTGGCCGTCGAAGCTCATTACAGGAAAATCTTATCCCGACAAACGGTGAGATATGCCCGGCTGGGGGAGATACCCTATATTGTCCTCGGTGATGACCCTGCTCGGGAACTTTTCCTCTCGGTGGGTCCTCATAATACCTGGTTGCCGGATTGTGTGCCGGCTCAGGCAGAACTCGTTTTTGAATATGCCGCGAGGATTATGCGCAAGGAAGGATTCCCGGTCGATTCCATACAACGTCAGTGGAATTACGTGGAAGGAATTACCCGTACGACTCATGGTTGTCAACATTATCAGGCTTTGAATGATGCACGAAGTGAATTCTATGCATCTGGGTCGTGGCAGGGAGGATATCCTGCCGCTACCGGTATCGGTGTGGCGGCAGGGGGAATTACGGTCGATTTGAATGCTGCGGTGGGAGCCGTTTCGCATGCGGTGGACAATCCGTTGCAATATGCCGCCCATGTCTATTCGGAACGGGTGCTCCGACCCGGTGAGCGTGCTGTCCCCTCCACGCCCAAGTTCGAACGGGCAAGGGTCGTGGAGAGTGACGGCTCTCTGGTTTGTTATATCTCCGGAACGGCGGCTATCCGACGGGAAGAGTCGCTCGGAGAGATGGATGCCGTGCAGCAAACCGTTGTGACGGTCGAAAATATCGCTCAATTGACCGATCAGGTAGATCCCCTCTGCCAGGTGCGGTCTGCCAGGGTCTATGTGAAACGGGTGGAGGACATGGCTTCGGTGGAAAAGGTCGCGCGAACAGCCTATCCGGAGGCAGATCTGTTTTTTGTGCAGGCCGATGTGTGTCGTCCGGAACTGTTGGTCGAGATCGAGGCCCTGGCTACCCTGTGAGAAGCTTTCGGATAGGATGGATTTATCGGGTGAGTCCCGATTGTTTCAACCATTTTACCACTTCCTGTTCTGCCGATGCGGCTGCACTGCCTCGAATGGGTAGACCGGCTTTCAGGGTGGATTCCGGACAGAGTTTTCTGATATCCGATTCGCTGTGACCCATTCGACTTCCTCCGTGGGTCATGAAGGGAACGAGGGTCTTGCCTCGAAGATCGTAGCCGGTCAGAAACGATGCCACCGGAGGTGCAATGGTGCCCCACCAGCAGGGCGATCCGATGAAAATCACGTCGTACTGGCCGATGTTGTCGAGTGTCGTTTTGAGTTTCGGACGATATCCGGATTCGATCTCTTTCTTGGCCTGTTCGGTTACGGCCTGGTACTGTTCGGGATAGGGACGGACTGGAACAATTTCGAACAGGTCGCTATCCGTGTGTTTATGGATCAGGTCGGCTACGGTCCGGGTATTGCCGCTGAGAGAAAAATAGGCTACCAGCACCTTTTTGCCACTTGATGCCTCTTGTGCTTCGAGTTCGCTTCCTGTTGCAAACAGGGCCGCTGAAGCCAATAAAAGTGCAATCGGTTTCATTGTCGCTTGGTTTTATTCTTTGGTTTCGTTGATGATACGAATCGCATTGAGAGCGCAGGGGAATCCAATATAGGGTAATGCCTGGATCATAGCTGCGATCTGAGTGCCTTTGTCGTTTCCGGCCCGGAGATTCCCTATGGCATGGGAGTGAAGTTGCTGTTCGGCTCCGATGGTGGCCAGTACGCAAAGTGTCAGCAGTTCGCGGGTCTTTACGTCCAGCCCTTTCCGTGTGTAGAAGTCTCCGAAACACATCTCCGTCAGCAGACGTGGTACCTCTTCGTTGAACGAGGCCGGCAGATCGTGTGTCTTTTCTTGGATTTCATTGCCGTAGAGCGATTGTTCAATAGCTCTTCCCCGGCTGTTGCGATCAGTTTCGGTCGTGGTGCTTTGGGCGGGCAGGGGTAGGGTGATTCCCCGTTCGCCGAATACTTCGTTGATCGTGCTTACGGCATTCAGGGTCTTCGGAAATCCGATAAATGGAGCACATTGATAGATCGCCTCGCGTAGTTCGATGGGGGTGACGCCTACGTTCAGAGCGGCTCCCGCATGGGCTTTCAATTGGGGAAGCGTCTGCATGGAGGCCAGTGTGACACATGTAATCATCTCCCGGGTCTTCGTGTCAAGCTCCCCGATGGCGAATACCTCTCCGAAAATGAATTTCTGGAGAATGTCCATGAGCTCGGGATCGCTCCCCTGACCCGTCAAGGCCTCTCCGCCGAAAAGTTCGGTGTAGGTCTTTTTACAACGGTCGATTCTGTCCGCAGTCTCTTTGTTTGTGGTTGGCTCCTGGGCGATTGTGACGGATATGCCTGTCCAAAGCAGCAATCCGAGAAGTCCGATTCTTCTTTTCATTGGTTTTGAGCGTTAACGGTTTCGTACTCTTTTTCGGTGACGGGGGTCGTCCATGTTACGTTACTTCCGGCCTGCATGTTGGAGATGGCTATGTGTACGAATCGGCTGTCGGAGGCTGCTCCATGCCAATGCTCCACATCCTTGGGTATGATCACTACATCGCCTTTGGTCAAGGGCCGGGCCTCTTTGCCGCGTTCCTGATACCACCCTCTTCCTTCGGTTACCAACAGAATCTGTCCGGCTGGATGGGTGTGCCACAAGGTCCGTCCTCCCGCTTCGAAGGTTACCTGGCCTACCGAATACAGATCTTCGATCTGGTCCGGATTGACTAATGAAGAGACCCAAGTCGTGCCTGTGAACCAATCCGACGAACCTTGTTGTCCCAGTGGAAAGATCAATTCCTCGTTTCCGCTTTTTGCCTGTTCTATAGTTGTCGTTTTTGAATTGTTGCCGTTGCATGCAACCAGGACCGATAGTGTGACGGCTGCCATTGCGTATAGTAGAGGTCTCATAATATAATATATAATAGTGGTTTATAGGTTCTTTCCTGCTTCATAGGCCTCCCGCATGGCCGGTTTGTTCTCGATCTCTCCGATTTTCCATGCTCCTACACCATAGATTACTCCTCGTTCCACGGGATTTTCGAGGCAGTCGAGGAACCCACGGAATCCTTCGATGGTGCGTGTCATGGCCGAAAGATCCGTCTCGGCTGCTGTGATGAGAAAATAGAACTCTTTATTCCGAATCTCCAGGTAACGCGCACAGCAGCGGTCGATCAGCGTTTTCATCTGGGCACTCATCGTGTAGAAATAGACCGGCGTAGCCATGACGATTACATCGGCCCTGATCATCTTCTCCACAATCTCTGCCGCATCGTCCTGTTGCGGACAGGGTTTGCCGTACATGCTGCAGACGCTACATCCCGTACAATAGTGGACGGTTTTGTCTTTCAGAAAAATCTTTTCGATTTGGTGACCCGCTTCTTGTGCTCCTTTCAGAAATTGGTCGCAGAGTGTGTCTGAATTGCCTCCGCGGCGTGGACTCGACGAAAGAATCAATACTCTCTTGTTCATGATACTTCTCTTTATATTCCAATGTTACAAATTTATTTTTTTGCG
Source organism: uncultured Rikenellaceae bacterium (assembly GCA_944326945.1). Classification (GTDB taxonomy): domain Bacteria; phylum Bacteroidota; class Bacteroidia; order Bacteroidales; family Rikenellaceae; genus Gallalistipes. The sequence goes on along the minus strand of CALVFY010000034.1, from coordinate 20,576 downwards.
TTTTGAGAGGCCGTATATATATCCCGGTTTGTTTTACCATTTTTACAGATTTGATTCTCTGGAGACAAGGGGGGATCGGGAAAGGTAAATTTTCCCTATTTTTGTGTGAATTTAACAGGATGGATATGGATAAATCTTCCGGGATAACTCCTTTACGGGCTTGGGTATTGGCTGCACGTCCGAAAACATTGGCCGGAGCTGCTGTGCCTGTGCTGATTGGTTGTGCATTGGCTGCTGAGGCCGGTTGTTTTGGCTGGGTGCCGGGTCTGCTCTGCTTTGGATTCGCTTTTTTGATGCAGATCGATGCGAATCTGATTAATGATCTGTTTGACTATAAAAAGGGAAGCGATGGAGAGGATCGTTTGGGTCCCGACCGGGCTGTGTCGAAAGGGTGGATTACCCCGAAAGCCATGACATGTGGAATTGTGATTACTACGGTGGCCGCCTGTGTAGTCGGACTGTCTCTGCTTTTTTTCGGGGGAATGGAGCTGATTGTGCTCGGAGTTGTGTGTGTGGTATTTGCATTTCTCTATACGGCTGGACCTTATCCGTTGGCTTACCATGGCTGGGGAGATGTGTTGGTACTGCTGTTTTTCGGCTTTGTCCCGGTCGGGGGAACCTATTATGTGATGTGTCACGAGTGGACGATGTCGGTGGGGATTGCTTCGTTGGCCTCCGGATTGGTGGTCGATACGCTGCTGATGGTCAATAATTATCGGGACAGGGGACAGGATGCCCGCAATGGAAAGCGTACTTTGGTGGTCGTATGGGGTGCTCGGGCCGGTCGTATGCTCTATCTGTTGTTGGGTGTCGTGGCTGTTGGCCTGTGTCTTGTCTTTTGGTTCGAAGGAATTCGCTGGGCGGGACTTTTGCCCTTGCTGTATTTACCGCTGCATGTCGCTGCTTGGCGGAAGATGGGACGAATCGGAGAAGGAAAACAGTTGAACCGGCTTTTGGGTGAAACTTCCCGCAATATGCTGTTGTTTGCTCTTTTGTTTTCGGGGGGATTACTGATCGGTTAGGAAAACGGAGGAATGCTGAAGGTGAGGATTGGAACGATTGTGATATGATTCGGGACTGAATTGATATTCGACTAAGGTGCATTTTGCTATATTTGGGTCACCGAAGTTATAAATAGAGGAGATATATGGAATTAACATGGCGCTGGTTCGGGCCGAAAGATCGGATCCGATTGGACGAGTTGAAATCAATAGGCGTGGAAGGGATCGTAACGGCACTTCACGGAATCGCCAACGGAGAGGTTTGGCCCGAACAGGAGATCGTTCGGATGCGTGACCATATTGCAGAGGCGGGGATGAGATGGTCTGTGGTGGAGAGTCTTCCCGTCAGCGAAGGAATCAAGTGGGGCGCTCCCGACAGAGATCGTCTTTTGGAAAACTATCGGATCTCTCTCGAGAATCTGGGACGGGCCGGTATACATACCGTATGTTATAATTTTATGCCGGTGATCGATTGGATTCGCACTGATCTGTCGCGACCCACTCCCGAAGGGAATTACACACTCTATTTCGATAAGATCCGATTTGCCTATTTTGATTGTCGGATCCTGAAACGGGAAGGTGCCCAGAAGGATTATTCGCCGGAGGAGCTGGCCCGGGTAGAAAAACTGGCGGAAACCATTACCGAACAGGAAAAAAATCAGCTCGTGGATACGATTATCGTAAAGACGCAGGGTTTTATTAACGGAAATATCCGGGAGGGCGATCGTAATCCGGTGTCTCTTTTCCGACAGTTGCTGGCTCGTTACGAGGGGATCGATCGCGACCGGCTGCGTGCCAATTTCAAGTATTTTATGGAAGCTGTGGCACCGGTAGCCGAAAAGTATGGCATCGGACTGTGTATTCATCCGGACGATCCTCCCTGTCAGGTGTTGGGGTTGCCCCGGATCGTGACCTGTCAGGATGATATAGATTGGTTGTTGAAAGCGGTGGACACTCCGGCCAACGGATTGACCTTCTGCGCCGGTTCGTTGAGCAGCGGCCTGCATAATGATGTGCCGGCTTTGGCCGAACGTTATGCGGATCGTACACATTTCGTGCATTTGCGCAGTACGGATGCTTTCGAAAACGGGGATTTCGTGGAGGCTCCCCATACTCAGGGGCGTGGACGTTTGATCGATGTGATCCGGATTTTCGAGAAGCGTCGTCCCCAGGTGCCGATGCGGGTGGATCACGGCCTGCTCATGCCGGATGATGTGGGTAAAGGTGACAATCCGGGCTATTCGTTCCTGGGACGGATGTATGCCTTGGGGGAGGTACGCGGCATGATGGCCGTGGTACGGGAAGAGATGGAAAATAACAGAATCTGAAACAAAATAATAAGAGAGATGAACGAACAATTCAGTATTGCCGGGAAGGTGGCTGTCATCACGGGTGCCGGAGGCGTTTTAGGTGGGAGTATTGCCCGCCATTTTATCAGCCAGGGAGCCCGCGTGGTGGCTCTGGATATCCGAAAGGAGCAGTTGGACAAGCGTGTCGAAGAGTTGCGGGCAGCAGGAGGCGAGGCAATCGGTTTTGAAGCCAATGTGCTCGATATTCCGAGTCTGGAGCAGGTTAGAGATCAGATTGTGAAAGCATGGGGGCGTATTGATATTTTGGTGAATATTGCCGGAGGAAATATGCCTGGAGCTACGTTGGCAATCGATCAGACGATTTTCGATATGAAGATCGAAGATTATGACAAGGTGACACGGCTGAACTTGAACGGAACGGTCTATCCGACCTTGATTTTGGGCAAGGTGATGGCGGAACAGGGCTCCGGCAGCGTGATCAATATCTCGTCGATGGCGGCTTATTCGGCTATTACACGTGTATTGGGCTATTCGGTGGCCAAAACGGGAATCATCAGTTTCACGCAGTGGATGGCTATGGAGATGGCCATGAAGTTCGGAGAGAAGATACGTGTGAATGCATTGGCTCCCGGCTTCTTTATCGGCGACCAGAACCGGGCCGTGCTGATCAATCCGGATGGGAGTCTGACGGAGCGTAGCAAGAAGGTGTTGGCAAAGACTCCCATGGGGCGTTTCGGTGACATTACGGAGTTGAACGGTGCCGTGCAGTTCCTCTGTTCGGAGGCAGCCAGCTTTATTACAGGAGTTGTATTGCCTGTCGATGGCGGATTCAGTTCCTTCAGCGGAGTATAGGCCTGGGAGATTTCCATAGGCATGAAAAGAGAGTCGGGGCATTGCCCCGACTCTCTTTTCATGCCTGAAGTCAGACGCTATTTTTGACACTCTACCGTGTGCAGAATCTTGCAATTTTTGTCCAACATATAGACTTTCAGGTCTTTGTCTGATGCGGATACTACCGAAAAACCGGGTTCGGAACTGCAGAATACGCTCCCCTCGATAGGCGATACCTCCCGACTGAGCGATCCCGACGAGTTGACGACATAATCTATTTCACTGCCGGCGGGTTTGATGTGCTGGAAATTGTGGATGTGGCCGCAAATGTAGAGATCTACACCGTGTTTACGTAAAATAGGATCGACGCGTTGTTGCATGTTTTCGCGCTCGATGTCGTCTTTCGGTGTCTCGGCGTAGATGGGGTGGTGGCCGATCACTACTTTCCAGGTTTCATGGGAGGCATTGAGCGTGGAGTCGAGCCATTGTAGTTGGCGTTCGATGTCTTGTGCCGCTACGTCGGGGTATTTCTCTTCGGACTCTTCATGGTATTTGTCGATCAGGGGTGTCGTGTCGATAAAGACCACCTTGAGCGATGACCCTCCGTCCAATTCGAAAGACTTGGCGTAGTAACGGTCCGGCATACACCAACGACGGCTTACTTTGGAATAGTCGAGTACTGCCTGGGTGTTGCCCCGGTATTCGTGGTTGCCCAAAATGGGGAACCATTCGATCATCAGTTCCGGATGTGTGTAGATCAATTCGTAGTTGGTCATCCAGAGGGGGTCGTCGACACTGGCCACTCCCTCGAAGTGGTGAACGTCTCCGGCTGCTGCCACAAATTCGATGTCCGTATTTTCGGCCAGCTCGCCCATCCGTTCGGCAATGGGTTTCTGGTCGTAGTAGCCGTTACGTCCCAGATCGTTTGCGACGATGAAATTAAAGTGATCGTCCAATAGGGAGTCGAGTTGTACGTATGAGATCTCTGTCTGTGTTTGGGCTTGTTGACACGAGGTGAGTGTCAATAGTACCAACAGAAAAAGACTGCAAGTGATTTTTATTGTTTTCATAATGATCGTTTTTGTGCGTTATTCGGATTTAAAAATCCCATTTTACACCCAGGTTGAAAGTTCCTTGGTAGTATTCCAGCTGGGCCATGCGGCTGCGGATACCCTGATAGTAACGCAACGGCTGATTGGTGAGGTTATTCGCTTCGGCAAAGATTCTCAGACCTTTCCCGATCCGGTATGAGGCGTTGGCATCGAGGAATAACTGACGGTCGTAGTAACGATCTTCGAAGGCATTGCCGCCCACTTCGTCGATGTAGTCGCCGGTATAGTTGAGCGACAGGCGTGCTGAAAAGCGACTGTTTTCCCAAGCCAGTGAGGCATTGAACATATGGGGTGCCGTGCCGGGTAATTTGACATCGGTACGTTCTTCGCCATCCTCGTTATAGACACCTTCCGTTTTGGAGTGGGTATAGGTGTAGTTGAGCATGATGTTGAAATTCTTCAGGAATTTCGAATGGAAGAAGTCGAGTTTCCGTTGCAGGGCGATTTCGAATCCGAACAAATCGACGTTGTCTCCGTTCAGCGGACGAAGGAATTCCCACTCTTCACCGGCCGGAATAGGATTGGCCAGGTCGGGAAAGTCTGCTGCGAATTTCTCGGTCGTGTAGTTGGCATCCAGATAGTTGTAGATGAAGTTGTCCAAATTCTTATAGAACACACCGGCCGAGAGGATTCCCACCGATTTGAAGTAGTATTCGCCGATCAGATCGAAGTTGTATGCATAGGTCGCCTTCAGATTCGGATTGCCGGCCTGTATCTCGCGGTCTTCGGCTTTTACGTCGGCAAAGGGTACCAGAGTATAGTAGTTGGGACGGGCAAGGGCGGTGGAGAAGGCTCCGCGGATTACGGCTCGTTCGCCCGCATTCCATACCAGAGTGACGCTGGGCAATACGTTGGTATAGTCATTCTCCATCTGGTTCATTCCCGTGTTGTCGTACTCCTCGTTGAGCGAATAGGCCCCTTTGTATTTTACCCGGGTATGTTCCACGCGGGCTCCGGCGATGAACATCAGGTTCGTGGTGATGTTCTGGTCCCAGCGAAGGTATCCGGCGTAGATCTGTTCGTCGGCTTCGTAATTGCTTACCAAATATTCGGACGGATCGGCCTCCGCTTCGAATTTGGAACTGTTGTAGATATCCACATTGCCGAGCCAGTCGTTCGATACGAACACGCCGGGAACGTAGCTTTTGCCCTGAGTCAGATGTTTGTCGTAGGTGACGGTTTGCATCTGATTGAGATTGGGCAGTCCGTCAATGGGGGAGTATTCGTAGAAATTATTATTGCGTTCCTTACTCTTGATGCGGCTGCGCAGACCGAAATAGAGACGCCCTTTTTGTCCGTGAATAGCACTCAGGGGTATTCGGGCGTTGATCTTGGCTGCATATTCCTCTTCGTCGGTATAGTCGTGCTGTTCGGTCAACTTGTCGAATACGAACTGGGAAGGATTCTGGTCCGGAGCAGAAATGTAGGGTTTGTAGGTGTCCGAAAGGTTTTGGGTCATGGAGAGATTCTCCTGAACATATTTGATGTAACGTTCGTGAGGGCGGTCTTCGCTCGCTTTGGCATAGCTGATGTTCCAGTCCAGGTCGAATTTGGGCGAGATCAGGTGGGTTCCGGTCAGCGCATAGGATTGTACACGCTGATCTTCGAGGCGGCGTTTTTTGTTGCGGCGATCGTCGATTCCTCCTTTCGTTTCACGCGAAATACCTCCGGTATAGCCCGTAATGGTCTGGTCTGAACCATAGACGGGTTCGATGTCCTGGTAGGTGGTCCGGTAGCGGTTTTCTCGGTCATCGCGCCAGTTATAGATCGCGTCGAGGGCCAGCGTATTGTTTGAGTTGATTTTCCAATCGGTATTGAGCGAAAGACTCCGGCGTACACGTTGTACATCGTATTTTCGAATATCCATCTCTTCGAGGTAGACATGGCCGTTGTCGTCTTCGGTCCAGACACCTTCTATATTGTCCGATCCGTAGTCTTTATTCATGTAGGAGGCCGAGAGGACTACCCCTACCTTGTCGTTTGCAAAACGGTTCGAATAGACAAGAGATCCTGCTCCGGTAGCCCCGTCGCGGATGGGATTATAACCTCCGTAGGCGGTGATTGAAATACGTTGTCCGCCCGATGCCGCACGTGTTACCAGATCGACCGAACCACCGATCGCATCGCCGTCCATGTCGGGAGTCAGTGTCTTGTTGACCTGAATGGTTTGGATCATGTCGGAAGGGATAAGGTCCATCTGTACTTTCCGGTTGTCGCCTTCGGCCGAAGGTATACGGTTGCCGTTCAAGGTGACCGAATTCAATTCCGATGCCAGACCGCGGACTATGATGTTGCGGGCCTCTCCCTGGTCGTTCTGCATGGTGATACCCGGTACTCGTTTGAGCGCATCTCCGATATTGGAGTCGGGGAAACGTCCTACCTGGTCTGACGAAATGACATTGGTGATATTTTTATTGGTCTTTTGTTGGTTGAAGGCCTTTGCTTGTCCGCGGATCATATCTCCCATGACGACAATTTCACCGATGGCTGTGATGTCCTCTTCCATCTCGAAAACGATCTTGATGTTTGCTTGGGCTTTTACGGTGGTGTCGCGAGAGGTGGGCCGGTAGCCTATATAGGAGACGTTGATTTTATAGTTTCCGGCAGGAACATTCAAAAATTCGAAATATCCGTTTTTATCCGAAACAGTGTAACGATTCAATTTGTCGAGGGTGAGCAATGCTCCCGGCAGAGTTCGTCCCGAACGTTTTTCGATGACTGAACCGGAGATCAAACCTCCTTCCTGAGCCATCAATGCTTGGCCGAGAATTAACAGACTAAATAAAAGTAAAAATCTTTTCATTTTGATACATTAATTGTTTGACCTACTAATTTCGTTGCAAAATTAGAGAGCAAGTCTGATGTTATTTTTAAGTCTGGTTTAAGAATTTATTAAGTCATTGAGGGTGAAAATCAGTTTTTTATCCTTTATATGAGACGAATCCCGAAATCTTAGAGGAAAGAATCTTCGGGGAATAGGCCCGGGATAAGATCCGGAACTCTGAAGAATGTGACGGTAAATATTAAGATTATCGTAAGAATCTTTTTGTGGGTTCCGAAGAATTGAATATTTTTGTGTATAAAATTATGGCTTATGGATTAGTCTACTTGCCAATTGACATATTGTAAATAGTTTTTGCTCTTTTATTCCGTCCCGAAAACACCAATTTTTAAGCAGGAAATAAAATGAGTGAGGTCTGTGTTATGAAAATATAGCACGGGCTTAACTTGTTCCTGCGAGGTAGTGGTGTTACCATAGGGACGGATGAGTTAAGACCCGTGCTGATTTTTTATATCTTGTCTAACAAAAATAGATTCTGTGCAAAATATCTCGAAATTGTCTTGTCCGATCGATCCTGGCAAAACCATAGGGGTTACTACTTTCTCGGTCACAAGTTTGCCTTCTGCGAAAGTTTCGCCCAGATTGTTGCAACTTTTGCCTAATGCCTTGAATTCCGTATTGACGGAATTCTTTTCTCAGGGATATGATACCTTGATTTTTACACTGGATAATGTGACGGAGATCGATACGGCAGAGCTACTTTTGCAGATGAAACATAAATATTCCTTTAGAATGATTTTACTTTCCTCTCAACCCAGAAACGTGTTGTTGCAGTGGTTGGGGAAACAGGATTTGTCCCTGATTAAACGTTATTCCGATTTGGTTATGCAGGCCGACGGCGAAATTGTCATATCGCCCGTCTCGGTTTTGGAAAACTTTGCATTACTTTGTCAGGAGTATCTTAGAGAACACTGTTCGATTATTATCCGTCCGTGATTCGGGCGGGATGATTCTTGACGGTGAAATTTGGATGAACAGAATTTATATGTAGAATAATTAAAAGTAAAAGACCGGTCAATGACCGGTCTTTAGATTTTAGAACATGCCTTTTTTGTTATTTGGCAGCATTCTTCTTATCGTAATGCTTTTGATAACGGCTCATAAACTTATCAACGCGTATAGCGGTGTCTACCAACTTCATCTTACCGGTATATAACGGATGAGAGGGGTTGGAAATTTCCATCTTGTACACGGGATAGGTTTCGCCATTCACTTCGATCGTTTCCTTTGACTGAACGGCGGACCTGCACAAAAACACATGGTCATTCGACATATCCTTGAATGCCACTAAACGATAATTCTCCGGATGAATACCCTTTTTCATGTGTGTTTTTTGTTTAATGTGTAATACGGGCGCAAAGATAGGAATTAATTCCCGATTTCCAATCACTTCGGCTTTTTATTTTTTGTTTCTGTCGGGAACATCGGCCTGAAAAATAGACGGAAATTCTATATCGTTTATTTATAGCTGATTACGAGAACTCTTGAGTATTCCCAGAATTTATCGCGGTCGGTAATTACCAGGGACGAGAATACCTTGTTGTCGTTCATTACGAATTCATAGGAACCGGCCGGATGCGAACTGACCAGGGTGACATCCTTTTTCCCGATGATTACTTCGTCGAAATTCCGAATATCCACCTGGGTAAAACTGTCCAGACTGCGATTTTCATTGATCTTCAGTGTGCGGCCTATGAAACCGGATTTGTAGACAATCTCCTTGTCGAGCAACTCCTTCTGGGATCCCACAATATAATAGGCCACATTGAGCAGATCGTTTTTGGTTTTTATCTCGCTTTCCAGGCGGGTTTTGGTCTGATTGAGACTGTCGACTTCCGTGCCCAGACCGGTCACTTTGGTGTTGAGTTCCTCGACTTCTATGTTCAATTTCTTCAGGTCGGATCGTAGTACGCTGATCTCTTTATCTTTGGATTCGACTTGAACCGACATCTCCTGAATCAATTTTTCCAGGGAGGTGATCTTTACATTGGCCTTTTTCAGTTGGGCGGCACTGCGCTCCAAACGAGCGATGGTCTCCCGGTTGCTTTGCAACAGGCGATCGATCTCCTCGATATCCTCGCCGATTTGCACGGTGGCCTGCTTGGGAATTTCTCCGTTGTTGACCGTTGAGGTGATGATATGTTCCCGCGTTTTGATGGCATTGAGATTTTCTGTGATATCATTCAACGAGGCGAATACCTCGTTGATCACCGAATCTTTAGCGGCTAAAGCCATCGACAGAGAATCTTTTTCTCCGATCAGTTTTTCCGCATTTTTCTTGCTCACACACGAGAAAAAAGGTGCTAACAAAACAAACAGGCAGATGAAATTTTTCATGTACTTTTTATTTTAACTGTCGATTCAACTCTCTCTGTATAAATGGTCAATCTTTATCCGGACCATTCTTGCCGGCAAAAATACGAATTAATTCAATGGTCGGATTATTTTTTTTGTAAATTTTGCAATTTACGCCTATTTATATATTTTTGTGGGCGCAACAAGGTGTTGTTGTCAAGAGGAAGAACGGTGCTGCTTTTGAAGTACAGATGTTTGGTTCTCGCTACAAGGATCCATAGCTCAGTTGGTTAGAGCAGCGGACTCATAATCCGAAGGTCGTGGGATCATGCCCCTCTGGATCCACTCTTTTCACTATGTTGAAGTGAGGTTTTTGAAGCGTCGATTTGTGTCGGCGCTTTTGATTTTTAATATTTTATTAAAAGTCTGTATCTTTGAAATCAGAACGATACTGAGGAAAAATGAAAACAAATCGGGAAGAAATATTGCAGAGTGCGCTTCAGCTGTTTATGTCGATGAATTATGAACGTGTCAGTCTGCAGATGATTGCCCGGTCGGTGGGCTTGACCAAGACGGGTATCTTTAATTATTATCCCACCAAGCTCGATCTGTTTGTCGCGGTGGTCGATACATATATCTTTCACGCCCAGAATCCTCAAAATAAATATGATACTTCGAATGGTACGGTAGCCGATTTCCTCGAAAAATACGTGCAAGGTGTTCAGAGAACAATGGCGGAGATTGTCCGTCTGGGAAATCTCAAACAGGAGGATATGCCTGGAAAATCGGCCAATGCGGGATATTTTCATCTTTTCCAACAGGTATTGTTCTATTATCCCGATGGCAAACAGAAACTTCATCAATGGCTCGAAAACGAGTACGATTTTTGGCGGGAGACTGTTCGCGAGGGAATTCGTCATGGCGAACTTCGGGAAGAGATCGATCCGGAAGAGTCCGTTGCCCTGTTTAGGCAGGTGTTCGTGGGTCTGGCCTTCGAGATGTCGTTCTATAATGGGCTGGATGTGGAGTTGCTTCGGCGTCGGTTTCGCTATATCTATGATCTGTTGAAACGGTAGGATCCGAAATATACCTGTACCGGATACCGTTGAGACATTCTGAAAAGGAGGGTGAATGAAATTAGAAATTTTGCCCGGAAAAGATCTGCATATATGGAATGCAGGGCAATTGGGAACTGGAATTCGACTATTTGTGTTTCAGCTTTTGCATCTGCATGCCTCTCCTGTATATTTGATAGGAGTTTATGATGTTCTGCCAGATCACGTAAGAGGCCGGACCGATAGATGAGATCGGATGTAGATAGATGCTGGCCATCCAGATAGCCAATATCGTATTCTTTTGACCGAGACCCTGTGTGCCGGCTACCGCGCTGCTGAATCGGAGTCCCAGACGGTGCCCTGTCCAGAATTGAAACAGACAAATGATGAGTGCTATGCAGACAATCAGTATTTCTGTAAAATAATGGCTGCGTTCTTGTTGCACGATGAACGACACGGTTCGTCCCATGACGATCATCAGGGCTACAGACCATAGGTAGAAGGAGATTAGCTGCTTGTTCTGGAGCACTCGGTGGGCTTGGGGCCACAATTTCTCCAGCAAAAATGCTCCTACGAACGGAAAAATCAATAACGGGATCATTTGACGTGAGATGATTCCGAAAGATTCCCAGAATGGTAGAGATACATTTTCGCCGATTACCGAAAAGATAAAGGGGGAGAGAACCGCCACGACAATATTACTTAGTAGGGTGTAGGTGGCCAATGTAGCCACGCTTCCTCCCAGCATGCCCGTTACTACGGCCGCAGAGGTGGCCGTGGGGGCTAATACGCAGATGAAACCGCTTTGTGCGACGGCAGGACCCAATGGACTCAGACCGGCATAGATGACGACACTTCCTGCGATTTGAATGGCAATCATCCACAAATGGAGGGGGAGAATCCGGATTTCGTGCCATGATACCCGACAATAGGTGATCAGAAGCATCGTGAAGATCAGATAGGGAGTCAGGGGCGATAGCGTTTCGAAGAATTTATATCCCACACCTCCCGCAATCATGGCTACGGGCAACATCCATCTTTTTATGTAATCCGCCACTTCTTTCCGATTTTAGAACCTACAAAGGAACGCACTATTTTCGAAACTTCAAAATGTGTTCGGAACAAAGTGAATGGTTATCGTTCTTGCCCGGCTGCGTCTGCAATGCGTTTGTAGAGTCGGGCGGCTTCAAATGGATCTTCGGCAGAACATATGCCCGAAACCACGGCCAGGGAGGAGGCTCCTGCCCGGACAATGTCTGCGGCATTGCCGGGTTTGATGCCTCCGATGGCTACGATACGATGATGCGAATGGAGCCGGATCCAGCGTAGCCCTTCCAGCCCCCATTCGATTCGGGTATCGGTTTTCGTTGGGGTTGAGAAGACCGGACTGGCTGCGATGTAGTCCACATCCAGTCGCTCTGCATCTAATACCTGTTGAGGACTTTCTACCGATAGACCTACGATCTTGCCCGGAGGGAGCAACTTCCGCACCATCTGGGGAGGCATGTCGCTTTGACCTACATGGACTCCATCGGCATCGGCCGCCAGGGCCACGTCCACCCGATCGTTGATGATGAGCGGAACATGGAACGGCGCCAAGCATTGTTTCAGCGCAATGGCCCGTTCGACAAACAGGCGAGTGGAGGATTCCTTCTCTCGGAGTTGAACCATCCCTACACCGCCGCGTACGGCCGCCTCTACCGTATTCAACAGGTCTTTGCCCAGCAACAACTCTTCGTCCGTTACCAGATAGATTTCAGCCATAAGTGTCTACTGCGAATTATTTGCCCCGTACACGGACCGTTTCGGTGAATTGCCGTTCGGTGAGCGTGTGCATTACGTCGTATAGGTTCAATTGGAGCGATCCTGGCCCGAGCGATTCTCTGGCGGCGATCTCTCCACAGACTCCCATAAAGGCTGCGGCACTGATAGCTGCCATGAAACGGTTGGATTGAACCGCCGCAAAGGCTCCCAGAATGGCTGATGCCGTACATCCCAGACCTGTGACGCGACACATGAGCTGATCGCCATTGTCTATATAGGCGATGTGTGTTCCGTCTGTGATGATATCGGTTTCTCCGCTTACGCTGACCACACATTGGTGGGCTTTGGCCAGACTCTTGGCCGATTTCTCACTGCCGGCCGATCCTACGGTGCTGTCCACTCCTTTCGAGGCAACACTTGTCCCGGCCAAGGTCATGATCTCTCCTGCGTTGCCGCGAATAAAGGTGGGGAAGGCGATATCCAGAAGTTCTTCTGCCGTGCGATTACGATAGGTGGTAGCTCCGGCTCCTACCGGATCGAATACGGATGGTTTCCCCAGTTGGTCGGCCTTTTTCAGGGCCAGTTTCATGCTTTCTACGGTGGCGGCATTCAAGGTCCCGATATTGATGACGGTGGCGGCACATAAAGCTACCATGTCTTCGATCTCTTCCGGGGCATTGGCCATGATAGGAGAGGCTCCTGCGGCCAGCAGCGCATTGGCCGTGTTGTTCATTACCACGTAGTTGGTGATGTTGAGTACCAGGGGCGAGATCTCTCTCACTTGCTGTATGTCGTTCCAGATCTTTTGTTTCAGTTCGCTCATGATGTTATCTTTTTAATCTTTGTTGTTCAGTTTTTTGCGTATTGCTTCAGTTTCTCGGGGAAGAGTACCGTGATGTGTTTCCCCTGTACGTAGATCGATCCCTCGTCTGCCATCTCTCCGATAGCCCGGGCCAGAGCAGGCCGTGTGACACCGAAGATCTCTGCCATTTCCCGCTGGGTGAGTTCGTTGTGCAGATCATTGGTCTGCTGTTCTTCCATCAGACGGAGCAGGTAGTTGGCAAATTTGCCCTTCATCGTTTTGTAGGTGCGATAGACCACTTGTTCCGACAAGAAAGTATTGGTGGAGGAGAGTATTTCCATGAAATTGATCAATAATTCCCGCTCCTGTTGCAGTAGCGAAACAAAGGATTCTCTGCTCAGTGACAAAATGGTGACTGGAGTTCGGGCCGTAAGACCGGCCGGAAGCCTGTCGTTCTCTGCAAAAAGAGATGACGGGGCGATAATGGCCGGAGCTGCAATCCGTTCCACATGCAGGGTGTTGTGATAGGAGTCGGTGGTCTCGGCACTGATAAGCCCTTCTGTGAGAAGCAGCATTTGGGTGTATCGAGCCCCCTGGGGGGCAATGACATCTCCTTTGGCGTAGGTGCGCGACCGCACGTCCGCCTCCTCCAACAGAAGAAGAATACGTTCCGGATCTATCCCTCGGAACAAACGGCATGTGCTTAACGGTTTGGCCATGACTTTTGTAATATTATGTTACAAAGATATGTTATTTTTTCTCGAGATGAAGCGGGTAAAAGAAAAAATGTTACCTTTACGTACCTGCCTGAAAAACTAACCCTAAAATACTACTGTATGTCTTTTCGTTCTTGTTTCGTTTTTCTGCTTTCGGCCGTTTGGGTTGCGATATTGGTCGGTTGTGCCTCTTCCGGTGTCGATTGGCCCGAGGATTCTGGCGGAGGAAGTCCCTCTCCGGAACAGGATCCGGTGGAAGTGCTTCGTTATGTGCCGTTTAAGACCTATGCCTATGTCTCTGCCGATCTCTGTCCTGACAGGGATTTTGCAATTGATTATACCGAAAGGCTTTCGCAGGTCTCTATCTCGCCGCTCAACAGGGGTGTTGCCTTCCGGACCGAAGGTAACAGGGTGAGGTTCCGGATAACTCAGCCGGGACAATATGTGGTCTATCTGAATGGTTTCCGGGTGCTGCTGTTCGTGGAAGAGCCAGAGGTGATTCCGGACAATGTGTTGAATATCGTCACCGAAAAAGGGGTGGATTCCACCGGAATGCGCGATGAGACAATTCGTATTCAGACGGCTATCGACGAGGTGGCCGGAAGCGGAAAAACCCTGCTTTTCCCGCCCGGAACTTACAGCGTGTCTCAATTGAGAATTTGCGACAAGGAGAATGTGAAGATTCATCTCTGTCGGGGAGCCGTGTTGCGTGCCCGGACTTCGGAGGCGGATCCTTTCGGGGTGACCGATCTGTTCGGTGAACCGGAAGAGTCGGTGCGAGTGCCTGGTTCGAAGACCTCGATTGCCCGTGGGTTCATCGTGATATTCAATTCGCGGAATATACATATTACCGGCTATGGCGCCATCGACGGAAATGGATATGCTCAACGGGTTTTGGCGACGCAGCGATGGAACAGCGATTCGCAGGGAAGGCATCGAAATCTGTTGATTGTCGACTCGGAGGATGTGACCGTGGAGGGAATCATGTCGCTCGACCCCGGTTCGTGGAACATCCATCCGATTATGTGTCAACGGATGGTGTTTCGTAATGTGAAGCTGCTCAATGAATTGGACTATGCCCCCACCCGGGAGAATCCGCAGAACATCGATCATGACAGGGTCAATACGGACGGATTCGATCCGGACTCTTCGAAGGATGTGCTGATCGAAAAATGTTTCGGCTATTGTGCCGATGACAATGTGGCCATTAAAACCACTCAGTATAATAACCGTTTGGGAGATGTGGACGGAGTGACGGTGAGAGGATGTGTTTTCCTGACTCAGAAATCCTCTCTCAAGGTGGGTACGGAGACTGCCTCCGCTTCCATGAGCAATATTCTTTTCGAGGACAACGATGTGATTGAGGCCGATAGGGCAATTGCCCTTTACAACTATGATGGGGCGGAGATGCTTAACGTGCGTTACCTGAACAATCGGGTGGAGCGCAATTATCCCAATGTCAAACAAGCCTTGTTTTTTGTTGAACTGAAAAAGCGTGTGGAGACAAGTAAGGTGGGACGGGCGCAGATCGAAATCCGTGGACTGCAGGCCCAACAGGCTTTCCCGAAAAATTCGTATGTGGTGTATCGGGACGGGGCGGATCCTTCCGATCTTTCGCTGACGCTCTCCGGAGTGACTGTGGCGGGAGTCCCTGTGACGGATCTCGAAAATGGTCGGATTACCGTACAGTATCCTTCGGCAGCTCCTTCCGGTCCTGTGATCGTATTTGAATGATGTGAAAATACCTAACCCTAAAAAAATAATAATTCCTATGAAAAATGTTTTGTGGAAAAGAAGAGCGGTGATGACTTTGCTGATGGCAGGATTGGTCTTGCCATTGCTGTTATTCGCGGAGACGAAAAAACCGGTCGTGCTTCGTTACACTCAGTTTAAAACCTATGCCTATGTGTCGGCCGATTACAAACCCGAAACGCTGTGGGCTATTGACTATAAGGAACCTTTGCGTGAGGCCGAGGTACGTCCTTACAGCCGAAAGGTGGAGTGTCGCAGAGAGGGTAATCGGGTCCTGTTTACCTTGCCGGCTCCGGGCGCTTATGTGGTCTATCTGAACGGGTTTAAGGTGTGTCTGTTTGCGGAGGAACCGGAAGTGAAGCCCATGCAGGCGGTGAATATTCTTTCGAAAGGAGTGGATGCCACAGGAAAGAAGAATGTGACCAAAGAGGTACAGGCCGCTATCGACGACGTGGCCGGTACGGAGAAGACATTGCTCTTCCCGGCCGGTACCTACAAGGTGTCCCAGTTGCGGATCTGCGATAAAAAAGGAGTGAAAATCCACCTGTGCCGGGGTGCTCGGCTGCGGGCGGATATCGATGATTTGGAAAGTTATTCCACGGAAGATCGTTTCGAGAAATCGGTCCCTCACAAATATATTCCCGGAAAAAAATGCTCTCCAGCGCCGGCATTTATCTTGATCGACCGTTCGTCGGATGTGCATATCTCCGGCTATGGAATGATCGACGGCAGGGGATTCGATGCTCGGGTGCAGGCTTTGAGGGTGTATGGTAAAGCATCCAAGGGCAGATATCGCTGTATGCTGGTCTCCCGCTCGAAGGATGTGACGCTGGAGGGATACATCTCTGCCGATCCGGGATCGTGGAATACACATATCCTGCTCTCGGAAAGGGTGACGGCCCGGAATGTGAAACTGATGAACGAATTGGAATATGCTCCCGTGGTCGACAACTTCCTGAATGTCGATCATAGCAATATCAATACGGACGGGTTCGATCCGGACTCTTCGAAAGATGTCTTGATTGAGAAATGTTTCGGTTATTGTGGCGACGACAATGTGGCCATTAAGAGTTCGCAGTATTGCGGTCTGTTGGGCAATGTGGAACGTATTACCGTACGCGGTTGTGTGTTCCTTACGCAAAAATCCTCGCTCAAGGTGGGTACCGAAACCGTTGCCGCCCGAATGACGGATATCCTGTTCGAGGACAATGACGTGTTGGAAGCCGATCGGGGAATCTCGCTCTACTGTTATGATGGCGCCGAGTGTACCGACATTCGTTGGGTGGGCAATCGGATCGAGCGTCACTATGCCGATGCCAAACAGTCGCCTTTCAATATAGGTCTTCGGCAACGGGAACCTGAATGTCCTTTGGGCAAGATCGATGTGGTGATTCGCGATACGGAGGTGCTCGACTTTTTTCCTAAAGTTTCTCAGATTTCGGGTCCCAGGGGGGGCGATCCGAAACGGGTGTGTGTACGGTTTGAGAATTTACGGATCGGCGGTACGAAAATTACCGATGCGGAGTCCGGAAAATTCAAGGTGGAAAATGCTTCGGTAACTTTCGAATAAAGAGTAAGGTAGTTTGTCGTATGGAGGCATCCGTCCGGAACGGATGCCTCCTCTGTTTGTATAAAGGGTATAGTTTTTGCAAAAATAAGGAGTGTAAATCGGACATTCCATTTCAAAAATTATATCTGTTATGAAAACAACGACGACTGTAAAACAAGAGACGGTGGATACCGCTGTGTATGGTTCCGAAGAGATGTTACATCAGGCTCCCGTAGATCGTATCCCGGATGGTCCCACCATGGGAGAGATTGCCTATCGGATGGTGAAGGACGAGACCTATCCGCAGACATTGCCCCATCTGAATCTGGCTACCTTTGTGACCACCTATATGGATAAGTATGCCACGCGTCTGATGAATGAAGCCATCAATATCAATTATATCGACGAGACGGAGTATCCGCGTGTGGCCGTGATGTGTGCCAAGTGCATCAACATCGTGGCCAATCTGTGGAATACGCCTGAAAAGGCAAAATGGAAAGCCGGTGCCCCGGCAATCGGCTCCTCCGAGGCATGTATGTTGGGCGGAGTGGCGGCTTGGCTGCGTTGGCGCGACAAGCGGAAGGCTCAGGGGAAACCCTATGATAAGCCGAATTTTGTGATCTCTTCGGCTTTTCAGGTAGTGTGGGAGAAATTCGCCCAACTGTGGCAAATCGAGATGCGGACCGTGCCTCTGACCTTGGATAAGAATGTGCTCGATCCGCAGGCGGCTCTTCAGCTATGTGACGAAAATACGATTTGTATCGTGCCCATTCTGGGGGTTACCTGGACCGGATTGAACGACAATGTGGAAGCTTTGGACAAGGCGCTCGACGCATTTAATGCAAAGACGGGATATGATATTCCGATCCATGTGGACGCTGCTTCGGGCGGGTTCATCCTGCCGTTTCTCAAACCGGAATGCAAATGGGATTTCCGTCTGAAATGGGTATTGTCGATCAGTACCTCCGGACATAAATTCGGTTTGGTCTATCCGGGTTTGGGCTGGGTGATCTGGAAGGATAAGAAGTATCTGCCCGATTCGATGTCTTTCAGTGTCAACTATCTGGGAGCCGATATTACACAGGTGGGATTGAATTTTTCGCGGCCCGCGGCACAAATTCTGGGACAGTATTATCAGTTTATCCGACTGGGATTCCAAGGGTATAAAGAGATACAGTCTAACAGCATGAAGATCGCCTGTTATATTCATGATCAGATAGGACGGATGTCTCCGTTCAAAAACTATAGCCAAGAGATGGTTAATCCGCTCTTTATCTGGTACATGAAGCCGGAGTATGAAAAGAGTGCCCGGTGGACGTTGTATGATTTGCAGTCCAAATTGCAGGAGAGTGGATGGATGGTGCCGGCCTATACTTTGCCGGCCCATCTTGAGCGGATCGTGGTGATGCGGGTGGTGGTTCGTCAGGGATTTAGTATGGATATGGCAGAGATGCTCCTGTCGGATATTCAGTCGGCTGTTTCAGAGTTCGAAAAACTCGAGTATCCTACGCCGACTCGTCTGGCTATGGAACGTAATCAGGAGGTGAAAGGGAAAGTGTATACCCATACTCATCATTCTCAGATGAAGAACAGTGTGAAATAGCTTTTGCTTTGGTGGAACAAAAAATCCCCGACCACAATGGTCGGGGATTTTTTGTTTGGTCATTATTCTATTCGACAAGTCGGTAGGCTGCGACATATTTGCCGTTGTCTCCTTTTATACGGCGGGTGATGATGGGATAACCGGCTGTCCGCAGTTCCCATATTCGGGCACTGAGTCTGAAACATCCGTATTTTTCGATGGCTTGAGTGGTTGTGAGCTCTTCTCCTTTGCTCAGATGGGCCAGAATAGCCGCTTGCTGGGTGAGAGCCGATGTCTGTCGAGACGTAGTCAGGAGTTCGGCAGGCGACGTACGGCGGAATAATGTCTGTAGCCAGGAGGCGAATAGATGATCTTTTCTTTGTTTCATAGCGTATGATAGATTTGTTTAATATCCGTAATAATCGAGTAACCAGCGACGAAGTGTGTTCCATTGGAAGTTGTTTCGGGTCTCCTCGCCGGCCTGGGCCGAAAGAAGTTCCACTCGTTCGCCTGAGATGTCGTGCAGACGGTCGAAAGTGGTGCCGTCGCTGTCTGTAAGGTGTTGCCATTGCATACGAAACAGCCCGTATAAAGTGAGGTAGACATTCTTCCGATCGATTTCTATGCCTTCGGGAGTGGAGAGAATACACCAGGAGCAGTCTTGGATTTTCCACCACAGTTCGGCGGCGAGTAATGCATACAATTCATCTGTGATGATCGTGGTCGTTTGCATGGTCAGAGGATTTTTTGTGAAGGGGAGAAGAATACGGATCCGTCTCTTCCCGGGAAACAAAAATAGAGTGGACCTGACGGGGGGTGTTTATATGTTTTTTGATTTTGAAAACAGGAAGTATTTGTGAGGGATTTGTAGAAACTCGAGTCGGTAGGTGCGATCTATTTTTGTGCAGGATCAGAAATGATCCGAAGGATTGTGTCGAGGATAACGGGAGGAATCCTCCTGGCGACAACCAGTGAATTTGTTAACGGTTAAAATTTTAGTTATGACCACGGAAACGATTTGTCAGGGAGAGGATTTCTCTCTGTTGTTTACGGCTCTGGCCGATGAGGCCGACACTCAGGAAGATGTGTCGGGGTGCGATTTTGAATTGTTATTATACACGTCTGCCTATGGAAGTGGGGTTTTGGCTTCGACGAGGGGAACAGCCCGGTTGGCGATCGAACGAAAGGATGTTTCGACTCTGTTTGTGAACATTCCGGCCGAGGTGACGGCTTCTTTCACGGCAGGTCCGTTGAGGATGGAGATGTTGAAAATTGATCGGAAGACCGGAGCCAGAGAGATCGCTCAAAAAATTGTTATGCAAGTAGAGGAATCTAAAATTGGAAGATTATGAGACTGAAATGCGATATACTCAAAGACGGTCTGACTCTCTGCGGCGGGAACCGGCAGGGTGTCGATTCGTCTTTCGTGCTGACTTTTGCCAACCGGATCGGATTGGACGGGGATACGCCGGCTATCGGGGAGAACGGGAACTGGTGGATCGGGGGTAAAGATACGGGCGTGAAGGCACAGGGTCCGCAGGGCATACAGGGATTACAAGGCGATCCGTTTACTTACGAGGATTTCACACCGGAGCAAATATCCGAACTTCGGCGACCGGCTACGGAGGCTGCTCAGAGAGCGGATGAGGCCGCCACAAAAGCGAACGAAGCTGCTGAAGCCGCGAATACGGCACGTGAGGGTATTCAGACAGATCTGGCGGGTAAGGCCGATAAAGTTGTTCCGTTGTCGGCCGGGAACCTGGCGGGGCTTACATTGAAAGGTGATTTGTCGGACAGCGGGATAGCTCCAGTAAATGTAGCGAGACTGGATGACAACGGAGAGATTCTTCCGGCACAGATATCCCCGTTGCAAGGCCGTCAGACAGGAGTAAAAACGTCGAACGGATACTTCAGTTCGACGGCTCCGGAATTGCTGATAGAGGGGAGCGTAACCCTTGAAATGAC
>CALVFY010000033.1 GCA_944326945.1 uncultured Rikenellaceae bacterium | reverse complement strand
ACTTGTTTTTTTTCGTGGAAACTATATGGTAGATGTAGAAGAATTGAAAAAATCAAGAATAACCGTGACCTCGATTTATTCGGGAGATCGGATTTTAGATAAATGTAGTACATGCAAACATTGATAGATTATAATGATGCAGTTAAAAGCAATGAGCAGTTAGTGGCTTCTTTGGTAAAAGAAGTCGCTTCTTTGAAGGAGTATATCCAACTATCTCAAAAAGTAGTCTATACCAACAAAGAGGTGTTAGAATTGTTGGATATTAATCCCAAAACATTAAAAAAATACAGAGATAACGGATGGCTTGGGTATACTCAATATGGAGATAAGTTTTATTATACGCTTGACGATCTGATGCAATTCATGAAAGGGGGACATCAGGAGGCATTTGCATTGAAAAATTGAGTATTATGCTTCGGGGGAGCCGGATGATGGTGTGAAATTGAAGGATAATTTCTTTTTTACCTCGTCGTTGATGGTGTCGGGTAAGAATTCAGCATAAACCTTTTCAGTAGTAATGATGGAGGAGTGACCCAACAGCCTGCTTATCATGTGTAATGTGACGCCTCTGTTTAATGCCAAGACTGCAAATGTGTGGCGGGCAACATGCATTGTTAAACTGAAAATGAGCTCCATTTTGTTGCCAATCTCATTTAGTGAAGTCTGCAAAATGCGGTTCTTGGACTTGATGGTTTTGTCGAGTCGTTCAGCATCGCTGATGTCGAACGTGGAATCGAGCAGGTTGAATACAAAGCGCTTGTTCAGATTCTTGTCCTGCCATCGTTTCAGAATGTTCAAAGCCGCATCTGTTAGAGGAATCGTGTGCGGGACCTTGCCCTTGACAAGATTTTTGGATAACTCACGACGCTCCCAATCGATGTGTGTCCACTCCAATGTGACAATATCCGAGACACGTAGACCGCAGGCGTGAAAGGCAAAGAGAAACATGTCCATAATTTCACGGGTCCGGTTGAATTTCACTCGCTGATACAGATCTACGAATTGCAGCATCTGCGCCTCGGTCAGATAATGTACTTCGCTATCGGCGACCTCGGATTTGTATTGCCTCTCTTTCAGATCAAAGTACGACAGTTTGATATTGGCTGCAACCTTTGCAGACAACAGGTCATTATCCGCGGCATACATGGCAGCCTTGATGAGGGGAGTCAACATCTTGTTGATTCCTTCCTTGGTATTGCCGAGCTTGATGCAGTATGCCTTATATTTCTCTATCAGGTCGATGGTCAGATTCGGTATGTATAGGAGGCCTTCCCCTGTCAGCTTAGTCAGAAAACGTTGAAATTTTTTGAGATAGAGGTCGGCATTGTAATATGTCGAATAGGAAATTTTCTGTAATGTATACCGCTGTTGATTGTATTCGGCAGCATACTGAATAAAATCGATCTTTTGAGGGGCGTTTTGTTTGACGAATTCCCCTTTGAGCATCTTGCGGACAATATCTGCCGTCAGGTGCCCTTCATAGGCCATGATTTGTTCATCCACCTTTTCCCGTTGCAACTTCAGCTGATTGTTCAGTCGGGCTGCTGCGGGATTTTTGCTTTTTACGGTTTGTGTTTTGTTGTCCCAATCAGCATCTTTGATAAAGATACCCGTTGTAATAAAAACAGGAGAGGTATTCACAATGTACTGAAGATACAGCGCCCTCTCTCCCTTTGCATTTGGCGTGGAAGATTTGAATACAAAGTTGCCTTTGGGATATTTTGATTTGACGCGCCCCATGTTTCTATGTATTTTTTCAAGGATGAACTATACAAATATATGTATTTATTTGTAAGTTTATATGTCTGTACTATCCCAAAAGACACAAAAAGAGCGACCCGAAAGTCGCTCTTGTAAGTTTTTAAGAGGCGTATTTTGAGGTATTTGCCTCCGAAACAGGCCTAATATTCTTCCTCGTTGAAGAAGAAATCATCCTTGCTGGGATAGTCTGGCCATATGTCTTCAATATTTTCATAAATTTCTCCTTCGTCCTCTATTTCGTTGAGGTTTTCGATCACCTCTAACGGGGCTCCTGACCGGACCGCGTAGTCGATCAGCTCGTCTTTTGTGGCGGGCCATGGTGCGTCTTCCAGTTTCGATGCTAACTCCAATGTCCAATACATAGCGATTATGATTTAAATTGATTTATTCTCAAGTTTGCAAAGGTATAAAAATTTTTATCTTTCGGGCATCCAATAGACTTCTTTTGCATTAAATTCCATACCGAGGCCTCTACCAAGCACATAGAGATAGTCGGAGAGTCGGTTCAGATAGATTTGGGCATCTCCGCACAGCGCAGGATCATACCCGACCGAGATCGCCATTCGTTCTGCTCGGCGGCATATCGTACGGCAGATGTGGGCCAGCGAAACGAGAGGATGTCCGCCGGGAATAGTGAAGTGGGTCAGGGGAGGGAGCCCTGCGGATATTTCGTCGATTCTTTTCTCCAGAAAAGCGATCCGTTCCGGTTGCAGAGGGGGAACTTTTTTTGCGGCTTCGCTGGTCGTGGCGAATAGTGCGGCCACGGTCATCAATGCTTCGAGGACATTTAGCAGATCATTCCGATACAATTCCAGGTTGTCCTGTTCTCCGTCCATATTGTCTCTCAGATAGGCGATAAAGGCGGTCAGTTCGTCTACCGTGCCGTAGGCGTTTACTCTGGGATCGTCTTTGGGAACACGGTCGCCTCCGATGAGTGAAGTGGTGCCCTTGTCACCTGTTTTCGTGTAGATTTTCATGACCTTTTACAGTTTATAATGCAACTTTGTCAACCGGTTATCGTAGAAAAAGAGCAGATATCGGCGGTTGTCGATGCTCAATCCCTTGTGATCGCGGACCATTTGGCGGCAACACCGGACCCGTGCACGATTTTGTCGAGGAAAAAGAACGCATAAGACGGCCTTTTCATCGGGACGAACCGTAAGCGGATTGGGTTGTTCTTCGCGCGATACGATACTGAATTGATGACCTTCACAATAACTGTGCAGATTTTGTAATTGAATGGCACCTTTTTCGGGCAGACCCTCCTTGCGAAGTCGGTCGTGCAGGTCATGATCCTCTCCCATGATTCGTTTTTTCATGAAGACGTTTCGGATCAGCGAGTAGGTGTAGGGGGAGTGTATACCGTGACCGCGCCAGTGACGGATATGGGTCATGGCTCCCAGGGTGAGGACAAATCGGAAGATGCGGTTACGGATGTGATATCGGTGTGTCATATGGATTTTGATTTTTTCAACTGACCGGCCAGATGTCCCGTCGAGAAAGCGATTTGCAGGTTATAACCGCCTGTATTCGCATCCAGATCGAGTACTTCACCGGCGAAATAGAGTCCTTTTGTCAATTTTGATTCCAAAGTCTGAGGGTCGATTTGGGAGACGTCTATACCTCCTGCGGTCACGATGGCCTCTTCGAAGGGACGATAGTCGGTGATGGGAATGACGAAATTTTTGAGTATATCCCTCAGCGTGACGAATTTGTCGGGAGCGACGCTGAGGAGAGTCATGCGGGGTTGGAGTTCCATTTTGCGACAGATGTGGGGAATCAACGCGCGGGGCGTGAGTTTACGTAATAGATCTTCGAAACGAATTTCATTGTTTTTGCTCAACTGTTCCCGTTCACGTTGGATTCTCATATCCAGTTTGGTTTCCGACAGAGCCGGTTTCAGGTCCGCTATTAGTTCTACCCGATGTCCCTCGATCAGCGCATCGACAGCATCGCGGCTCAGACGCAGTGCGACAGCTCCTCCTACACCGAATTCGGTGAATTCCATCTCTCCGAATTCCGCCGCGACTCGTTTTCCGTCGATAGCCAAATAGACCATGATGTTTTTTAACTGCAGCCCTCTCAGTGTGCGTATTTGAGGAAGGTTGCTTTCCAGCGGGACCAGTGATGGACGAACGGGTTCTATACGGTGGCCCAATCGGTGGGCCAGGGTATATCCGTCGCCGGTAGATCCCGTGGCAGGGTAGGAGACTCCTCCTGTGCAGAGAATGATATTCCGGCAAGATTCGATTCGGACTTCCGGAGGATTGGATGGATCGTCTCTTTTTTTCCGGTTGTTACGAGCTGGGGCGTCGTTATATTCGATATATTCTACGGCACAGACTGTCCCTTTGTTGGTCCGGATGTCGGTAACTTGGCAGTCGTATTCCATGTTGACGCCTCCCCGGACACACCAGTTTACCAGTGTGTCGGCTACATCCCAGGCTCTGCCACTACAGGGGAAGACTCTTTCGCCTCGCTCCGTGGCCAGCGCAACGCCCAACCGAGTGAAGAATTCCACCGTGTCGCGATTGTCGAAAGCCTTGAAAGCCGGACGGAAAAAATCGGCGTGTGTACGGATCATCTTGAGAAATTCCTCTCGCGGACGCATGTTGGTCAAATTGCATCGACCTTTGCCCGTGATGCGAATCTTGCGGCCGGCCTTTTCCATTTTCTCCAGTAACAGCACTTTATGCCCACATCTGGCTGCTGTTCCGGCGGCAATCAGGCCTGCTGCTCCACCTCCTATGACTATCGTATCGTACACCGTTTCGGAATATTTTTCGCAAAGATATGTTTTAATGAAAAAATTGCATACTTTTGCAGCCGAAAAAATAAGTTCTGGAAATATGCTGAGCCGGAGATTATTAAGAATTAAAGCAATAAAAGCACTCTACGCGCATTTTAAATCGGAATCGGATTCGTTGGTTGCCTCGGAGAAGAATCTCATGGCCGGCATCGACAAGACTTATGACCTCTATCATCAGATGCTGTGGCTCATTGTCAATGTGGTCCGTTATGCTGAGGGGCGTATCGAATTGGGGCGTAAGAAAAAATTGCCTACCCCGGAAGATCTGAATCCGAATACCCGTTTTATCGACAATGCCGTGATCCGGCAGATCGAAAACACACGGAAATTGACCGAATATCTGGAGAAGAGATCGCTCGGATGGGTAAGGTATCCGGAGTTGATCAAGAAACTCTATGAAGAGTTGGTCGCCAGCGACTACTATAAGGAATATATGTCGGCTCCCGAATCGGGATATCGTCAGGATGTGAAATTGGTGGAGAATTTCTACGTGAAAACCGTCTCCGACAATGAACTGGTGGAAGAGGTGGTGGAGGAACAGTCGATTCTCTGGGCCGATGATGTCGATTTTTCGCTGGTGATGGTGGTGCGCACGTTGGGCGATTGCAGGGCTTCGATGGCAGAAATCCCTTTGCTGCCCGAGTTCAAGAACGATGACGATCGGGAGTATGTCCGCGAATTGTTCCGTAAGACGTTGGTCAATTATAAGGAATATTTGAGCTACGTGGAGAAATTCACGCAGAATTGGGATGTGGACCGGATTGCTTTTGTGGATAATCTGATCATGACGGCTGCCTTGGCCGAATTGCTGAACTGTCCGTCGATTCCGGTCAAAGTGACTCTGGATGAGTTCATCGAGATAGCCAAATATTACAGTACGCCGGGTAGCAGCCTGTTCATTAACGGAGTGCTCGATAAGATTATCGAGAATCTGCAGGCCGAAGGACGGATTAACAAAATCGGTCGAGGATTGCTTTAATTGCTTGCCCGGGCAGCACTTTTAAAATCTTTTTATTAATTTTATCCGCATGAAACATTCGTTCGGAATATCGTTTCGGAATGGTATGCGGCTGATGGTCGCATGCGGAGTGGCTCTTGCGGCGATCGCTTGTGGCGGGAGGACGAGACCTGTGCCGAAAGAGGTGGTCGAGGGTCCGTCGTTGATGCTCTCAGACTCTTTGCTGAAGGTGGGTGAACAGAGTGATACGGTGACTCTGGGACGATTGCATGAAGGGGAGGTGGTCGAACGTCGTTTTTCACTGCTCAATACGGGAGACAAGCCGTTGGTGATCCTGAGTGTGGAGACCAGTTGTGGTTGTACAGAGGTTGATTTTCCGAAAGAACCCCTGATGCCGGGACAAAAACAACCCTTTTCGTTTTCGTTCGATTCGCGCGGGTTCTACGGTTGGCAGCTCAAGGCCATCACGATTCGTACTTCGGCCGGGAGATATCCTTTTAAATTGTGGGTTACGGCTGATGTGATTTAAAAAAACATTGTTATGAAGAAGTCTTTATGGTTGCTGATGACGCTGTTGGTGACGGCGGGAGTTCAGGCTCAACAGACGGTGAAGAGGCCGAAAATTCTGGGTATATCTCATGCCGGATTCGCGGCGGCGGATATGGAGAATAATCGCTCCTTTTTCCGGGATTATCTGGGATTTGCCGAACCGGTCGTGATTTCGGATAAAACGGGTAAGATCGGTATCATTTATCTGAAAATCAATGATGAACAGTATGTGGAGCTGGCTCCGATGAAGTCGGGTGCCCAATCGGGGATGACCCATGTGGCGTTTCAGACCGACGACGCCGAGGGTATGCGGCGCTATCTGGAATCCAAGGGTTGCAATGTGTCGAAAAAGACGACATTCGGCCGGATTGGAAACGGACATATTTCGGTGGTCACTCCGCTGGGTATGCGCCATGAGTTCATCGAATATCGTCCCGAAAGCAAGACCTCTGCCGTGAAAGGCGAGATGATGCCCGAAAGTCGGGTAAGTTGTCGTATGGGACATGTGGGATTTATGACGGCCGATTTGGATCAGGCGTTGGCATTTTATGTGGATATACTTGGTTTTAAGGAGGTTTGGCGTGGAGGAAAAGATCCGAAGAAAGTGAGTTGGGTCCATTTGCAGGTACCCGACGGCGATCAGACGATCGAGCTGATGCTCTATGAAACCGAACCGACTCAGGCACAGATCGGATCGATGAATCATATTTCGTTGGAAGTGAGTGATGTGTATAAGGCGAAAGCGATGCTCGATGCCCGGAAATTGCCTCAAGGATGCCGAATGGCTCAGGAGATTAAAGGAGGAGTGATACGTAAATTGCACGTGAATTGCTTTATGGCCGATGGAGCCCGGGTCGAGATCATGGAAGATCATACGATCGACGGTAAACTTACCCCTTCGTCGAAAGGTGTCCCCATGAAGTATGTTCCGGGACAGACGACACGTTAATTTTTGAGAAGTAATTTTCCAGTCTCGTAATTTTTGTGTAAGTTTGTGAAAATTAATTTTAAAATTCGATAGTGATGAATGTAATGACGATCCTATTGCAGGCGGCAGGAAGCAACAGCGCCGGCGGCAGCATGCAGTTTCTTATTATGATGGTGCTGATCTTCGGCGTGATGTATTTCTTCATGATCCGTCCGCAGCAGAAGCGCCAGAAAGAGTTGATGAAATTCCGCAATGCCCTCGAAAAGGGCCAGAAAATCATCACCGCAGGCGGTATTTACGGCACGGTAAAAGAGGTGAAAGAGACTTATGTGCTGGTTGAGGTGGATAATAATGTGGCGATTCGTGTCGACAAGTCGATGGTGATGAAGGATACTTCCGATTTGGCTCAACAGGCAAAATAATATCCCTTATGTATAAGTGGATTTGGGCGATACTCCTGTCGGTGACGGGAGTATCGTTTTGTTTAGGACAGCATTTGGAGGGGTGTCCGGCTTTGTTGGAGACAACCGACGGGGAGCAAGTGACCTCGATCCGTCAATGGGAACGGATCCGCAGACCCGAGATCAAAGAGTTGTTCGCAACACAGATCTATGGGGTCGATCCGTGTGCGAAAGTGAAGACGACTTATCGGGTGATCGAAGAAGACAGTGAGGCTTTTGATGGCAAGGCGACCCGCCGTCAGGTGAGAATCACCTTTGCTGCAAACGGTATGGAGCACACGGCCGATTTGTTGCTCTATATTCCCAACGGGAAAGAGAAACGGGTGCCGGTAATTCTGGGACTGAATTTCAAGGGGAATTATGCCACGACATCCGATCCGGCGGTATTGATCACCGAACGCTGGGTGAAGGGGATCAATCATCGGGCCGCCGATTCACTGAGAGGATGCACCTCGTCCCGTTGGCCCTATGAACGGGCATTGGAACGGGGATATGCGGTGGCGACGATCTACAATGGAGACTTCTTTCCGGATCATGTGGATGGATATGCCGGAAGCGTGTTGCCGATGCTCTATGCCGGAAGCCGTGTGCCCGATTCGGCACGGATGAAAGCGGTGGGCGCTTGGGCCTGGGGATTGAGTCGTGCGGTGGATTATTTCGAAAAGGTTCCCGAATTGAATGCCCGCCAGGTGATGCTGTTGGGGCATTCTCGATTGGGGAAAGCGGCTTTGTGGGCCGGTGCGAGCGATCAGCGTTTCGCCGTGGTGGTCTCGAACGAATCGGGCTCTACGGGGGCATCTCTGGCCCGTCATAAAAAAGGCGAGAGTGTCAGCCGAATCAACAGTAGGTACCCTTACTGGTTTGCGGACAATTACAAGAAGTATAATGATCGGGAGTTTGATCTTCCGGTCGACCAACATATGCTGTTGGCTCTTATGGCTCCGAGACCGTTGTATGTGGGCAGTGCCAGTCAGGATTTGTGGGCCGATCCTTCCAACGAGTTGCGTTCGGCTCGTTTGTGTGGCGAGGTTTATCGGCTCTACGGCTTGCAACCGTTGGCCTGGGATCGGGAAGAGCTGCCTTCGGTCAATACACCCATACAACAAGGAACGGTGGCCTATCACCTTCGCGAGGGACGTCATGGCATCACCGCCTACGATTGGGAACAATACATGGATTTTGCCGATAAATATTTCAAATAGCGTGTGATTTGAGGATAGTTAGCCCTTGAAAATGCGTCGAGAGGATAAGAAAACCCGACCTGATCAGGTCGGGTTTTCTGTTGAATAAAATTTGTCGATTGTAAAGAGGTTCGTTCGGGAATCGTCGACAGATTAGTTTTCAGCTGTTTTTTCTTCCTCTTTTTTCTCATCGGGCGTAAATTTGGTCATACCGGCCTCGACGAGGATATTGAACCAGGAGATGATTTTTTTCATGTCGGATACGTGTACTCGGTCACGGTCATATTCGGGAACCACTTCGGCGAACAGGGCTTTCATCTGTTCGGGCGAGGATTTGTGACTGATGGTTTGTTTGCCGTCGGTGTGGGCGAACAGATCATCGAGTACTTTCGACAGGGGCATGTCCTCTCCCTCGGTGAAGATAGCGATTTCGCCCAACGAACTCACTTTCGACGAGGCGGGGACATTGGTACGGCGTCCGTCGGCGAGCGACTCCACGATGATTCCGTTGGTACTCTGGGCGATGAACTTGAAGAGGCCCGGTTGACCCGATATGGTCAGAATATCTTTCAATTCCATAATCTGATAAATTGTATGAAAGTTAACGGAGCAAAGATACAAAAAGATAGAGATCTCCGAGAGAAAATCCGAAACCTTCTCTTCTTTTTCGGGGATTCGGGAAGATGATTAGGTTTTTTGTTAAATTTTTTATAAAATTGCGGATTAATAAACATGAGTGATCCGATATTATGAAGGTAATGAAGTTTGGCGGAACAAGTGTGGGTTCCGCAGGGGCGATGCTGAAAGTGAAACAAGTGGTGGAATCCTGCCGCGAGGATGTGGTTGTGGTGGTTTCGGCATTGGGCGGCATTACCGATCATTTGCTGAAGACGGCTCGTCTGGCCTCCTCGGCCGATCCCCGTTATCGGGAGGAGTGGGAGAAGATCGTCAATCGTCATAAAGAGTTGGTCAGTGAAGTGGTGATGCCCGATCGCATGGCTCAGGTCAGCAGTCGGGTCGATACGATGCTCGACGAGTTGACCAATATTTTCAAGGGGGTGTTCCTGATCCAGGATCTTTCGGTGAAGACGACCGATACGATTGTCAGCTATGGAGAGCGTCTCTCTTCGACCATTATCAGCGGGGTGATCGAAGGGGCTGTTTTGTATGATGCCCGGAAGTTTATCAAGACAAAAAATTATTATAATAAACATACGGTCGATTTCGAAAGTACCAACCGTTTGGTGGAGGAGACTTTCGCCCAGTTGCCTCATATTGCCGTGGTACCCGGATTTATTGCCTCGGATGCTCATACGGGCGATGTGACCAATATCGGCCGAGGAGGATCGGACTATACGGCATCGATCATAGCATCCGTATTGGGTGCCTCTATTTTGGAGATATGGACGGATGTGGACGGTTTTATGACGGCCGATCCGCGGGTGATCGGTAATGCTTATGTGATCGAACGACTTACGTTCGTAGAGGCGATGGAACTCTGCAATTTCGGGGCGAAAGTGATCTATCCTCCCACGATTTTTCCTGTCTATCATAAGAATATACCGATTATTATCAAGAATACCTTTAATCCCGATTCGCCGGGTACCTTTATCTCGAAAGAGAAGGTGCACGATGCCAGCAAGGCGATCAAGGGGATCTCTTCGGTGGACGATACGTGTCTGATCACGATCCGCGGATTGGGTATGGTTGGTGTGATAGGTGTCAACTATCGTATTTTCAAGGCGTTGTCGAAGGCCGGAATCAGTGTTTTCTTTGTTTCGCAGGCCGCTTCGGAGAATACCACCTCGATCGGTGTACGGAATGATGATGCGGATCTGGCGGTGGAGGTGCTCAATGCGGAATTCCACCAGGAGATTCTCCAGGGAGAGATCAATAATATCAAACAGGAGCGTAATCTGGCCACGGTAGCCATTGTGGGCGAAAACATGAAACATACGCCCGGTATTGCCGGAAAATTGTTCGGTACGTTGGGACGGAACGGTATCAATGTCATCGCATGCGCCCAGGGTGCTTCGGAGACCAACATTTCGTTTGTTATTGCCGTGGAGAGTCTGCGAAAAGCCCTCAATGTAATTCACGATTCGTTCTTCCTGTCGGATTATCAGGTGCTCAATATCTTTATAGCCGGAGTGGGTCTGGTGGGGCGCAATCTGTTGGAGCAGATCCATCAGCAACAACTCAAGTTGCAGCAGGATAATTCGCTGCAGATTCGTATAGTAGGAATCACCAATTCCCGGAAATATGTTGTTGATCGGGGAGGGATCGATTTGTCCCGTTGGCGGCAGCGGCTGGATGAATCGGAGAAAGTCTCTTCGCCCGAGAGGTTTGCCGATGAGATTCTGAAGATGAATATATTCAACTCGGTGTTTGTGGATTGTACGGCCAGTCCCGATATTGCGGCACTTTACAAGCGGTTGCTCGACCGGAACGTGTCGGTGGTGACGGCCAATAAGATTGCGGCATCGTCCGAATACGAGGTGTACAGAGAGTTGAAGAGTACGGCTCGTAAACGGGGTGTGAAGTTTCTGTTCGAGACCAATGTGGGAGCAGGTCTGCCGATTATCAACACGATCAGCGACTTGATTAATAGCGGAGATAAAATTCTTAAGATAGAGGCCGTTGTCTCCGGTACGCTCAACTATATCTTCAATGTGATGAGCGAGACCGTTCCGATGAGCCGTGCGATTATGATGGCCAAAGAGGCCGGTTATGCCGAACCCGATCCGAGGGTCGATCTGAGTGGAACGGATGTGATCCGTAAGTTGGTGATTCTGTCTCGCGAGGCGGGCTATCGGATCGAACAGTCGGATGTGAAGAAGAATTTGTTTATTCCGGAGAAATATTTCGAGGGGAGTGTCGAGGAGTTTTGGCGTACGATTCCCGAGATGGATGCCGATTTCGAACGTCGTCGTAAGGAGGTGGAGGCCGCTGGCAGGCGTTGGCGCTTCATTGCCACACTCGACAACGGTCGGGCCGAGGTGGCTCTGAGGGAGGTGGATAGTCTCAGTCCGTTCTATAATCTGGAAGGCAGCAATAACGTGATTTCGTTGACTACGGAGCGGTACAAGGAGTATCCCATGCAGATCAAGGGTTACGGAGCCGGAGCCAGTGTGACGGCGGCCGGAGTGTTTGCCGATATTATCAGCATCGCAAATATTTGACGTTATGAAGTATATCATCATATTGGGCGACGGGATGGCCGACGATCCGAAGGGATTGCCGGAGGGTCGTACGCCGATGCAGGCAGCCCGTACGCCTTGGATGGATCGGTTGGCCTGTGAAGGTCGTACGGGAATTTTGCATACGATTCCCGAGGGTTTCCATCCCGGTAGCGAGATAGCCAATCTTTCGGTATTGGGCTACGATGTGGCGAAGGTGTTCGAAGGACGTGGTTCGCTCGAAGCCGCCAGTATGGGTGTGCCGATCGCTCCCGGGGAGATGGCCATGCGATGCAATCTGATCTGTGTGGAGGAAAGGAGGATCAAGAATCATTCGGCCGGACATATCACCAGTTCCGAGGCCCATGAACTGATCGCTTTTCTGCAGAAGGAACTCGGAGGGGATCGGGTCGATTTCTTTCCGGGGGTATCGTATCGACATCTGCTGAAGATGAAGGGCGGGGACAAGCGGATCGAGTGTACGCCGCCGCATGATGTTCCGGGAACGCCTTTCGCAGAGGTGATGATCCGACCCCAAACGGAAGAGGCTCGGGAGACAGCCGATTTTTTGAATCGATTGATTCTGCGGTCGCAGGAGTTGCTGGCGGACCATCCGGTGAATGTGAAACGACGGGCCGGGGGGAAAGATCCCGCCAATTCGATCTGGCCCTGGTCGCCGGGCTATCGTCCTCGTATGGAGACTCTTTCCGAGAAGTATGGGTTGACCGGAGGATCGGTTATTTCAGCGGTCGATCTGATCAAAGGGATCGGTATATATGCCGGTTTGAAGTCGATCGACGTGGAGGGTGCGACCGGACTTTACGACACCAACTACGAAGGTAAGGCTGCCGCTGCGATCGAGGCTCTTCGCCGGGACGATTTTGTCTTTCTGCACATCGAGGCCAGTGACGAGGCGGGCCATGAAGGGGATTATGATCTGAAAAAGACTACGGTGGAGTATCTGGACCGTCGGGCCGTGGGGCCGATCGTGGAGGCCGTGTTGGGGATGGATGAGCCGGTACGGATTGCCGTGTTGCCCGACCATCCCACGCCGTGCTATCTGCGTACGCATACGTCTGACCCGGTGCCGTTTCTGATTTGGGGCGCGGGTATCGAACCGGATGAGGTACAGCGTTTCGACGAATTTTCGGTGCGGAACGGAGGGTTCGGTGAGATTCGTGGAGAGCGGTTTATGGATTTATTGATTGGAAAATAGCGGGATATGTTGTATTACAGTACCAATAAACAGTCGCCGGAGGCCTCGCTGGCTGAGGTGGTGACGCGGGGTCTTGCTCCCGATAGGGGACTTTATATGCCTCGGCGAATCGATCGTCTCTCCGATTCGTTTTTTGCGGGGATCGACCGTCTGTCGTTTCATGAAATAGCGTGCCGGGTGGCAGAGGCTTTTTTCGGAGAGGATATTCCTCGGGAGGAACTCGAAAGTATTGTCTGCGATACACTTTCGTTCGATACTCCGGTAGTGAAGGTCAGGGATGGAATCTGGTCGCTCGAACTGTTTCATGGCCCCACGGCCGCGTTCAAGGATGTCGGTGCCCGTTTCATGGCCCGGATGCTGGCCCATTTCATCGGCCGGTCGGGACACAAGGAGAAGGTGACGGTGCTGGTGGCAACCTCGGGCGATACGGGTAGTGCCGTGGCCAACGGTTTCCTTGGCGTGGAGGGGATCGACGTTGTGGTGCTCTACCCCAAGGGGAAAGTGAGCGAGATACAGGAAAAGCAGTTTGCCACGCTCGGCCGGAATATTACGGCGCTGGAGGTGGACGGCACTTTCGACGATTGTCAACGACTGGTGAAGAGCGCCTTTCTGGATGAAGAACTGACTCGGCATCTGACTCTTACTTCGGCCAATTCGATCAATGTGGCCCGTTTTCTGCCTCAATCGTTCTACTATTTTCATGCCTATGCCCAGATGAAACGGGCGGGATTCGGCAATGATGTGGCAGTTTGTGTGCCCAGTGGTAATTTTGGGAATATTACGGCCGGACTCTTTGCCAAACGCATGGGGTTGCCGGTGAAGCGGTTCATCGCTGCCAATAATCGGAACGATATCTTCCTGCAATATCTTCGTACGGGGGTCTATACGCCCCGGCCTTCGGTGGCGACTGTGGCCAATGCGATGGACGTGGGCGATCCGAGCAATTTTGCCAGGGTACTCGACCTTTATGGCGGTGACTGGCAGGCAATCTGTTCGGAGATTTCGGGATTCCGCTACGACGACGATCAGATTAGAGACGGCATAACCCGTGTTTACAAGGATTATGGCTATGTGCTCGATCCTCATGGAGCGTGTGGTTATCTGGCATTGGAAGAGGGTTTGTTGCCGGGCGAAACGGGTCTATTCCTCGAGACGGCTCATCCGGCCAAATTCCGCGATACGGTGGAGGCTGCGATTGGACGTAGCGTAGAGATTCCTGAACAATTGCGTCGTTTCATGGACGGGAAAAAACTCTCGCTGGGTATGACGAGTAGGTTCGAGGATTTTAAGGCCTATCTGCTGTCACGATAAAATCAGATCCGGCACTACTCATATGTGCGGTGTTATTTCAACTCCTCGATCTGCTGAATACCTGCCCGTGTCAGTACGATCCGGTAGCGTTTGTAGTCGGAACGGTTGTCGTGTTGGAGTTGCATCACCAGATTGAGATAGTAGACCTTGTCGCTGGCCGTAATCCGAGGCATTCCCTCTTTGTCCAATACGTAGATCGGTATTTGTGGATTGTCCATCTTTTGAGTGAAGGAGTTCATGTGCAGACGGATGATCTCATGGATGCCGGCAATGGCATAGCGGTTGGAGGCATCGAGTTTCTTACGGTCTATCTTCACCATTTTGCGGTAAAGGATGATTTTCTCGTCACTGATACGGTTTTCGGCTTCCAGCAAAGGCGATCGGCTTCGGATTTCCATCACTTGTCTGGGCACTTTATTATCCGTGATGAAGTCCATGCCCTCCTTGCTCCACCCGATGGTCTCATCCTTGATGCTGATGGTGGTTTTGTTGTCGAAATAACGGCTGCCGAGTCGGTGAGCAAAATAGTATCGCATCAGCTCCTTGATCCGATCTTTGAGCATGTAGCTCACCACTAATGCGACGAACAGCGGCATGGTGAAGTTGCCGTATTTCATCTGAAATGAAAAGGCTATCGTCGTGGCGAAGATCATCGAAAGTCCTGCGGCCAGACTGTAATAGACCTGTTCCACCCACACGGCGTCTTTCTTGCGACGGGCATTGAGAAACAGTTCGCTCTCTATGTACCTTTTCAATACCCCGTGACGGAAAACAAGTGTCCGGTTATGATCCGGACTTTCGTCTTCCCCCATTGGATAACCTGCTTTGCGACGATACTCTTCCTCTTCCTTCATTCGCGCGGTGAGCGACGCTATTCGATCGCTGTAATGTTTTTCGGAGAGCGATTGCAGATACCGGATCAGCCGCAGGATACGTTGGATGTAGAGGTTGCTCATGAACTCGTCTCCGAACAGGAAGTAGTTGAGTGTCTGGGCGGGGACGTCGGGAATGTCGACAATCGGTTTCAGTCCGCGGTAACACGACAGAATCCGGCTGAGTTGAGACTCGAATCTCTCCGTACGGGAGATGATCTCTTCGGGCTGAGTTACCCGGAATAGATCGTGAAATTCGTCGCGTATGGAACTTTTGAAGATGGCCGAAAACATTTTGATCTGATACTCGTATTCGGCCACGGAGGTCCGGTTCGGATTGGCGGCCAACGACCGGAATGCCTCCTGAAGGTTGAGCAGCGGAATGGCTTTGCCCGAGACGATTTCTCCTAAAGGGAAAATGGGCGTAATGAGCCGGGTGTTGGTGTTGACGTCGCGGTAGAACTGTGTTTTGGTGTAGGTGGCCGGATTGATATCCAGACTGTTAGGCACGAAAATCCAGGTGTTGATCCGGAATATGTTCTTTTTCGTGTCTCCTGTGGTGAGGAAACCGACTTTGAATTCCAAGGAAAACTTGTCGTGGATATTGACCTGGATTTCGATCATCTGTTCCGATAGAGATTGATTCTGCTATGAAGATACGAAATTTCGGCGGATCTGAGACTTTTTCTCTCGGAATAATTACCACTTCGTATAAGGTAGCCGACTCAGATAGGCGTTGTAATAGCGGTTGTCTCCGGTGACCTCTTTCCCGAGCCATTCGGGTTTTTCGAAGGGTTCGTTTTCGTCGGAAAGCTCGAGTTCGGCCATCACCAGTCCGTTGTTTTCTCCGTGGAATTCATCCACTTCGAACGTATGACCTTCGTAGGGGACGAAATAACGGGTCTTGTCGATCGTCCCTTTTTCGCAAAGCGTAAGCAGGGCTTCGGCATCTTCGACCGAGATAGGATGCTCCCATTCGAAGTGGGTGGTCCCCGAGAGATTGCCTGCGCCTTTGATTGTCAGAAACGCTTTCTGGGCGGCGATTCTTACTCTCACGGTTCTCTCCGGTACCGAACACAAATATCCCTGTACGATACGTACACTGCCCGATGCCTTGTCCTTGAAAGGACCCCTTACCAGAAATTTCCGTTCGATTTCCTGATTCATAATGGATGGAATAATCGGAAACCTGCAGAATTAGGATTGGGGTGTTTCCCGGGTCAGGTGTACATCCATCTGCGGGAACGGAATGTTGATATTATTTTCGGCGAAGGTTTTATACACCTTTTCGTTCATGTCGAAATAGACGTCCCAATAGTCCGGTGAAGCGGTCCAGGCCCGTACGACGATGTTGACCGAGCTGTCGCCCAAACTGTGGAGAGCAATGAAACAGGCCGGCTCTTTCAGAACTCGCGGATCCTTGTCCAGCAGATCGGCCAAAATGGCTTTGGCTTTGTCGTAGTCGTCTCCGTAAGCAATTCCGAAGAGCCAGTCAACACGACGTTGTTCCTCTTTTGAGTAGTTGTTTATGATACCCGTAGAGATTCCTCCGTTGGGAATAATGATTGTTTTATTGTCCACGGTATTGAGAACCGTGTTGAAGAGTCTGATCTCTTTGACCTTGCCGTTTTGTCCCTGAGCTTCGATATAATCGCCCACCCGATAGGGTTTCAGAATCAGGATCATCACTCCTCCGGCAAAGTTTTGGAGCGTGCCGCTCAGTGCCATACCCACAGCCAGACCGGCCGATGCGAATAGGGCGACGAAGGAGGTGGTGTCTATGCCCAAAATGCCGACGATGATGATGATCAGAAAAAGTGTCAGCGAGATTTGGACAAAACTTTGTAAAAAGGATCGTAGGGATATGTCTACATCTCGTTTCTCGAATATCCGGTTCAAAAATCGGCGGACAGCACGAATCAACCAACGACCGATGAAGTATATGACCAGTGCGACGATGATTTTAAGGGCGATCTCCACAACGCTGTGTGTAACCATCTGGATAATGTCTTCGACCGACATCTGGGAAAGTTTGGACAGTTTCTCTTCAAAGGCAGCTCGTCGTACTGAATCGGGTACGACTTTGAGTTCCGGAACCGAAGATGTTTGAGCTAAAATGAATGAAAAAGCAGAGGCAAATAACGACATGGTTGTAGGGTTTTAATTTTCGGCGTTGTGATGGATACAAATGTAATGATTTAGTCAGGTCGATAAAAGTCTTTTTTATGCAAAGTTTGATGATTTTTGGGGATGCTTGTCGGATTTTCTATTTTTGCATGGATTTTATCTCTTCGACGTGAGTCGATGCCGGAGGATGGAAGTCTGAAATGATGCGGTATGAGTATGAGTGTGAATCTTTCTTCGAGTCAGCCGGTTCCGACTAATGGGTTGCCCTTGCCACGGCGTTATTGGGCGATTTTTGCCATTGCCATGGGAATTACCTTGTCGGTGTTGGACGGAGCCATTGCCAATGTGGCTTTGCCGACCATTGCCACCGATCTGAATGCTACACCAGCCACTTCGATTTGGGTGGTGAATGCCTATCAGTTGGCTACGGTTATCTCGCTGTTGTCGCTTTCGGCCTTGGGCGACATGATCGGCTACCGAAAGATCTATATTTCGGGATTGGTGGTGTTTACGTTGGCTTCGTTAGCTTGTGCCTTTTCTCGTTCTCTGGTGAGTCTGACCTTGGCCCGGACGTTTCAGGGATTCGGTTCGGCCGCCATTGCCAGTGTCAATACCTCGTTGATACGCATCATTTATCCTCAGCATTTCCTGGGTAGGGGGATGGGAATCAATGCCTTGGTGGTAGCTGTCTCTTCGGTGGCGGGGCCCACGGTGGCTGCCGGTGTGTTGTCGGTCGCTTCGTGGCCGTGGTTGTTTGCCGTAAATTTACCGGTGGGGATAGCTGCTTTTATTCTGAGTTGTAAATTCCTGCCGGAGAATCCGGTGAAGATCAAGGGACGTCGATTCGATTGGAGGGATGGGGTGCTCAATGCGCTTACTTTCGGATTGTTGATTGCTTCGATCGAGGGGTATGCC
The DNA here is from genome assembly GCA_944326945.1 of uncultured Rikenellaceae bacterium. Classification (GTDB taxonomy): domain Bacteria; phylum Bacteroidota; class Bacteroidia; order Bacteroidales; family Rikenellaceae; genus Gallalistipes. The sequence continues at coordinate 9,746 of CALVFY010000033.1, read as the reverse complement.
CATGGAATGGGACTCGAACATATCGTTCCGGGAATTATCCTGGCCTTGGTTGTGGGCTATTTCTTCGTTCGACGCCAGTTGCGTAATCCGTTTCCGATTCTGCCGCTCGATCTGTTGAGAATACCGATCTTTTCGCTCTCCATCGTTACTTCGATCTGTTCTTTCCTGGCACAGATGCTGGCCATGGTCTCCCTGCCGTTTTTTATGCAGGAGGTACTCGGACGCGACGAGGTCAGTACGGGATTGCTGATGACGGCGTGGCCTGTGGCGATAGTCTTTACGGCTCCGGTGGCCGGTCTGCTGGTGGAACGGGTCCATGCGGGTATTTTGGGGGCCATAGGCTTGTCGATTTTCTCGATGGGACTCTTTTTTACGGCATTCCTGCCCGATACGCCGACCGATGGAGCGATTCTGTGGCGATTGGCCTTGTGTGGATTGGGCTTTGGGTTGTTTCAGTCTCCCAACAACAGTATTATTATCTCTTCGGCGCCAGCGGGTCGCAGTGGGGGAGCAAGTGGCATGTTGGCTACGGCACGGCTGCTGGGACAGACCACGGGAGCCGCTTTGGTGGCGCTCTTTTTCCATCTGTTCCCCTCGGAGGGTATGCATGTCTGTCTGTTTGTTGGGGGAACCTTGGCCGGACTTGGTGCAATGGTCAGCAGTCTGCGGATTTCACAACCGCTGCCGGAGGCGTTGCGACATGAAAAACGGGAATAAAGAATCCGCCACATTTTTGTCGTGGCGGATTCTTTAAGGGGAAACGGTTGTCTTATTCTCTCTCGAATACGTTTACCTGCAATTTGGCCATCATGCGGGCTGTTTTTTCCCTTGCTTCATGGACGTCTTTCCCGCGAGCCAGCAGAACTGCCATACGACGATGGCCTTTCACTTCCGGTTTGCCGAAGATACGCATCTGGGTGTCCGATTCGGAGAGCACGTTTTGCAGATTGGCAAACTCCACTCGATTCGAGTCGCCCTCCACCACCACGGCCCGAGAAGCTGACGGTCCATGGAAGGCAATGTTGGGAATCGGCAGCCCGAGTACGGCACGTACGTGCAGGGCGAATTCCGAAAGATCCTGCGAAATCATCGTCACCATACCTGTGTCGTGCGGACGAGGCGATACTTCGCTGAAAATCACCTCATCGCCGCGTACGAAAAGCTCTACGCCGAACAACCCTCTTCCACCCAGGGCATCGGTAATTTTGCGGGCGATGTCGCGAGCCTGTTCAATGGCATGGGGCGCCATGGGTTGTGGCTGCCACGATTCGCGGTAATCTCCGTCCACCTGATGGTGTCCGATCGGCTCTAAAAATGAGGTGCCGCCTGCATGGCGAACCGTGAGCAGGGTGATTTCGTAATCGAATTTGATGAATCCCTCCACGATCACCTTGCCGGCTCCGGCGCGTCCCCCTTCCTGGGAGTAAGCCCAGGCATGAGCAATATCTTCGGGGCCTTTGACCACACTTTGGCCGTGGCCCGAGGAACTCATCACCGGTTTGACCACACAGGGAAAACCGATCTCGGCAACCGCTTGTTCGAACTCCTCACGTGTGGAGGCGAAACGATACGGTGAGGTAGGGAGTCCCAGTTCTTCGGCAGCCAGCCGTCGGATACCCTCCCGGTTCATGGTCAGACGGGTGGCACGAGCAGTCGGAATGACATTGAATCCCTCTTTTTCCAACTCTACAAGTGTGTCGGTGGCGATTGCTTCGATTTCGGGGATGATATAATCGGGTTTTTCCCGTTCGATGATTTCACGCAGACTTTTGCCGTCGAGCATCGACACCACATAGGAGCGATGTGCTACCTGCATGGCGGGGGCATTTTCGTATTTGTCCAGGGCAATGACTTCTACGCCATATCGTTGGAGTTCGATGGCGACCTCTTTGCCCAACTCTCCCGATCCGCACAGCAGGGCCTTGCGTCCGACGGAAGTGAAAGGTGTTCCTATTTTTACCATGATTTTCAGTTTTAGTGCCCCAAAGATAGAAAATCCTGGCCGAAAATATCGTTTCGGGATCTTATTTCCTTAATGTTTTCTCCCGTCTGAGTTTTTGTGAGGGAGGAAGATTGCGGTCGGATTCTTAGAGATAGTATCTGTTTTCGGCAGGTTTGTCTCCCTGGGCAGGGAAAATCAGAATATAACTGTTTTCGGCGAAATAGCGATTCAAATAGGCCGGTATTCGATTCATTGCCGGGTGGAACGAGGGTTTGTCGCGGCGACTGAGTACGGTCCATATCATATCGTCTGTCCGTATGTCGCGCGAGAGAATCAGAAAATCCTCCCAGCCGGGAAAATCTTGCATCTCCAGATCTATCGGGTGACGGTCGCACACCTCTTTCAGACTGTTCTGGGTTGAGGCGTTGGCATAGAAGACGATTTTAGCTCCCGTACTGGAGGCCAACTGCCATAGCTTACGTAACCAGAGCGTGAATCCTATCTCCTTTTCCGCCCGTTCGGGGACAATGATCAGATGGCGCTTCACGGTGGAGAGAGGTTGCACCGGATGGTATACGAATGTGGTGACGTTACTCTGGGAAATGATCCATTCGATGTGGCGCAGAGGATTGGGCTGTTCCGGATTGTCGGTCGGCATCCCCATGATCAGATCGGTGATGCTGTGTTCTTTGGCCACACTGACAATGGCGTTGGTACTGCTCAGGTCGTAGCGGAGCAGTTCGTGGAGATACGTGTCGGTTGCGGCAGCTGTTTTGGCTGCCTCGGAGAGAATTTTTCCGGCCTTTTTCACGGCCTTTTCGTCGGCAGACTGATTGTCCACCACGTTGATGGCATACAGGTCGGAGGTGTTGTTTTTGGCTTTGATGGCTGTGCTGAGGTTGATCAACTCGCTGACGGTATTTTCATTGCTGACCGAAATCAGAATACGTTCGTGTTCGTCTTTGTTCGCCTCGTGATGCGATACGCTTGTCAGGGCCAGGTTCTGGGCTCCTTTCTGGGTGGCGAACGAGGAGATGATACAGGAGACGAGAATCATCAGAATGGTGCCATTGAGTACGCTGTCGTTCAATAGACGAATCGGTTCGCCGTCCGGTCCCGTTCCCTGAATGACATTATAGCCTACGGTCACGATTGCCAGTGTGGCCGCTACGTGGGCATTGCTCATGCCGAAGATGACTCGTCGTTGGTCGGCCGACAGACGGAATGTCTTTTGGGTAAGCCAGGCAGCCGTGAATTTGGCTCCGGTGGCCGTTGCGATCATAATGGCGCCTACTTCCAATGTCTCCCATCCGCTGAAGAAGGCCCTGTAGTCGATCAGCATCCCCACGCCCAGCAGGAAAAAGGGAATAAAAATGGCGTTGCCGACAAATTCGATTCGGTTCATCAGGGGCGAGGTGCTCGGAATCAGCCGATTCATGGCCATGCCGGCGAGGAATGCCCCGATGATAGCCTCTATTCCAGCTATTTGGGCCAGGAATGCCCCTAAAAAGACCAACACCAATACGAAGATATATTGCGAGATATTGTCTTTACAACGTTTGAAGAACCAGCGTCCCAGGATCGGGAACACCAGCATGACCAACAGCCCGAAAATGACCACCGAAGCGGCCAGTCTGATCCAGAACATCTCGGTCACTTCGCCTTCGGCCATGCCCACGATGACGGTCAGCACCAGCAGGGCCAGTGTGTCGGTGATCACCGTACCTCCCACGGTAAGATTCACCGAGGTGTCCTTGCTTACTCCCAGACGGCTGACGATCGGGTAGGTGATCAGGGTGTGCGAGGAGAAGATGCTGCCGAACAGAAATGATGAGAGAAGAGAAAAGTGAAGCAGGTAGTGACTGATCAGGAAACCCAATGTGAGTGGTACACAGAAGGTGAACAGTCCGAATACCAGACTTTTGTTGCTGTTTTTCTTGAAATCGTTCAGATCTATCTCGAGGCCGGCGAGAAACATGATGTAGAGGAGTCCGGCGGTTCCTGAGAGAATAATACTGCTGTCGCGTAGAATCAGATTGAACCCATGAGGTCCGATAATGGCTCCGGCGATGATGAGTCCCAGCAGTTGGGGGATCTTGAACTTGTTCAGCAGTAGAGGTGTGAGGAGTATGATAACCAGTATGATAAGGAATTTCAGAACAGGGTCTGCTATCGGAAGTGTAATAGGTTGCATGGTAAGGAATACGGACATGATCTTCTAATTTAGATAACGTATTACGCTATAAATATACCGAAATTTTCTGGAATTGCAATCGGATTCTCTTTGCTGAAATCGTAATGGATATGCGGGGTGGGCGTCATCTCAGAGAATAATTTCGTATATTTGGGACGTGAAATGAAATTAATTTATCGTCATGTATTTGATATTTGTGAATTACAAAAAGCCGTTGGCTGAGGTGGAAAAATACGTGGATGCTCACCGTGCCTATCTGCAAAAATATTATGAGACAGGAGAATTGATCTGTTCCGGACCGCGTAATCCTCGGGTAGGGGGGATTATTCTGTGTCGGACGGAGAATATGAAGGCGGCCAAGGCTATCACGTTGGAAGATCCGTTCTTTTTGAATGGAATTGCCGATTATGAGATCATCGAATTCGATCCGGTCAAACGTGCTCCCGGATTCGAACAGTTTGTGAAGTAGAGTCTTCAGTTGAGGTGCGAAAAAAGTTTTCCGGCCTCGATATAGGAAACTTGTGAATCCATAGCCGGATCATTATTTTCCGGTGTAGGAATGAAACACAACGCCCCGCACTGTTTGGCGGGGCGTGTTTTTTGATTGAATTCGGAACAGAAAACGTGTTGGATAGCGCCATTGCCAATAAGGTGAAAAACGTGGTGGTCCTGTCGACGGACAAGGCGGCCGTACATTTGGTACTGTTGGCATGCGGAGTGGGACCCGGCGACGAGGTGATCGTACAGAGCAGGCTATCGAAGATCGGATGGCTAAGACGGGGAAAAAACCTAAGGGCATTAGATAAAAGCGAAGCGGACTATTCCCGAAATAGTTGTTTATTTCTTGTGATTCAATTTGATACTCAGATTTACCGTGAAATAGCGACACATGACCTGACGCCATATTTGGGTAAAGTATTCGGCATTCATCACAGTGGTCAGATTTTTATTTCGATTTAAGATGTCATAAACCGTTACGCTGATACTTCCGATGTTGTCTTTCAGCAGACGGCGACCGACAGTGGCATCCCAGATATGATTTCGTATCGTGGAGGAGGGGGCGAGGGAAGTCCGGTTGTAGAAAAATTCATAACTGCTGTTGATGAAGATTCTGCGATGAGGATTGTATCTGAAACTGAAGTTGAGTTGTTCCACCACATTATGGTCCCTGTCACGTTCCGCATTGTGTGAGTTGCGATAACCTGTACGTGTATTCAGTATAGCCTCGAATTTCGAGGAAAAATTGGTTGTCAGACCCAATGTTGCCTCCGAGGAGAATCCGCGGACAAAGTCGATGCGGTTATTGACCGATGTCGGGCTTTTGCCATAGGCCAGTTTAATGACGGTTTTGAAGAGGCTTTTCAGGAAATGGGCCGGTGCCGAATAGTTGGAATTCACGGATATCTGATACGCGCCATTCACATTGCCCCAACTGTTGAGTGTAGCTCCGGGTTGAATGGTATAGTTATAACGGGGGACATATTCTGCTTCCGGATAATAAGTTTGTTGCAAGACCTGTTGGTTTTGCACGATATCGGCCATCAGATTAATGTTGAACATGCGCTGCTTCATGAAGTTTGAGAAATTCATGGAGAGCACGAAACTGTGTTTGTATTCCTGTTTCAGATCGGGATTCCCCACTTGCAGCCAAAGAGGATTTTCCGTGTCCAATTGATTGCGCAATTGATCGATCGAGGGAGCATTGGCAAAGGTCTGATACCTGAAATTGATCATTTTTCCCATGGCCCCCATCCACATCAATCCCATACTGAATTCGGGTGCAAAAAACGTACGATTTTCGGGCAGATATTCAGGAAAGTATTCATCACGTCCGATATGTGTCCAGATAGGGCTGACCGTAATATTATAGGAAAACATCTTGTCTGTCCGGTGTTCCCAGGTGATGTCTGCCGATTGGTCGAACTGATTGATCAAATAATCGCGTGTCAGTGTCGTGTCTATCAGACCGGTGAATGAGTCTACGGCATAACTCTTGGTGCGACCATGCCGGTACTGCGATTTGGCGCCCAGGGTGATTTGTTTGCCGTTTTTTAGCCGATACGTATAAGACAAGTCATTTCTCAAGTTGAGATTGTTGTCCGATCCGGGGATATTTAAGCTGAGTTGGCGAGGAGTGCTCTTGAGGGTATCCACCCTCCACCGGTGAGTGTCTCCGTTGCTGTATTGGATCATGAAGTGATCTTGCAGGCTGTGTTTTCCTCTCCTCAAAGGTGTAAATCGGCTCTCCAACGAGGCATTTATCCGTTTCTGATCGTGGTCGTTCGACGAGCGGGCGAAATTAACCGTTTGCCCGTCCGTCGTATTGTGGGTAATTTGACTGTCGGAGTCAATCTCTTCGCTCAAATCGGCCTGGGCCGACAGAACATCCAACCAGTTCTGCCCCATGTATTCGAGACGCAGGTTGTGCTGCTTGGAGAGCGTCCGTGTCCGACTGGTGTCGCTCTCCAGACGGGATAGGTAATCGGTCGTAGGGAAGTACTCCTTGTTTGAGACGGTAAGTTCTCGTGAAAAGTTATTGGTGTAGTTGTATTGCACCTTCATGGAGCTTCCCATCTTATTTTGGGTGGTTTTTGTGCCGTTGGGTAGCGTGATGACCACCTGACTCATCGGACGATTATGCTGATAGGAAAAACCTGCCAGAGTTTTTCGCTTGTAACCTGTGGGTCTTGAGTCGCTGAGGGGCATGCCGGGCGATGAGTAGGTGTTTCGTTCGATACCTGTATTGTCGGTCATGGCATCTACGGCCAGTTGTTGTTGTTCGTTGAAGAACTTGAAACCACCTCCTCCCATGTACCGATGCTGGAGTTTTCCTGTTTCATTTTTTTCCATATCGGCACCGTAGCTCAAGAAGGCCTCGCCCACGATGTTTTGTGTAAACAGGTCGAATGTTATGATATTAAGTGCTTTTTGTTTGCGTATCTTTCCGGAACGTTCATACTCCTTGACGTCGATCTCGTCGTAGGCTCTGATACCGGCCACCTCGTTGGCTTTCACATAATTGATTGCCGTATTTCCGCTTGTTCCGTAGATCGGGCGACCGTTGACATACGTGCGTGCGACGTTTTCCCCCATGATCGAAACATTGGAACCATCGACTGTCACGCCGGGCATTTTACGCAGAATATCGGCTGCCATGTCTCCTTCGAGCGTACGGACGGCCTTGGGATTGAAAACAATCGTATCGCCCTTGATGGTGAAAAAATTCATGCGGGCACGGACCGTGATGGCATCGATCTGCTGCGTATCTTCGCTCAGCAGAATTTTCCCCAAATCGAGGATTGCCATATTCCCTTCCGGATATGCCGTAAAAATTCGGTAACCCAGACAGGTGATTTCTATCTTGAGGTCCTTTCTAATCAACCGGTAAGCCTCCGAGAAGCGAAACTTTCCGTTTTTGTCCGTAGAGGTATGTCTCACGGACATGCCGGGAGCAAGGATGGAGACCAATGCGCTTGGAATCGGTGTGCGAGTAAGGGAGTCGAGAACGACTCCCTTGATTTCCGTATAGTACAATTGCTGAAGATTGACGGCACTGTTCTGGCTCTCCATATTGTCGTCGCCGACTCCCAACTTTACCTGTCCCCAGCAGGAGTGGGCAGCCAACACACACAGCAGAATGAATCCAAATAGGCGCATCTTCAGGTCTTATAGTGAATTATTCATATAATGTTTCCAACGACAAAACAGCGCTGCTTGTACTCGCCCTTCGATAATCTGTGTTTTGAACAAACGCATATATTCCATTGATTTCGTTATAAAAAACAGGAATGCCGATTTTAGGGTCCTTCATATGTCCATCCATTATTTTTACGGTAATGCATCTATAGCCATCACTGGGATATATTTGCCAACTATAATCGTTTTTACATCAGGGTAATTGAATTCTTGTGCATAACTGGATGTGAAACCTCCTATACAAAATAAACATACTGTTAATGACAGCGTTTTAAACATGGCTTTCATATTTGATTTAGTATAGGTTAAAGAAATGAAAGTCTTATAGTACTACTATTGTAAATGTAAAAATATTTTTGGGATTTTCATAGGGATTGGTCGTTTTTTTGATTTTATGAGAATCAAGGCATTCAAGATTATGGAGTGATACGTCGGTTTTTATTTTATTTTTATTTTCTCTGTACTACGTAAATCACTTTATAAATAATGATAATTATCCGAAATTGCATAATATTGATTGTTTTCGTGAAGTTGGTTAGTGAAGTTGTGTTGATCATATGATTAGGAGGTATCACACTATTCATACTAACCTTAGCAGAACAAGATGGATATATCATTGTAACAAAAAATGAACGGAGAGACCCCGAAAGACTTTCCGTATGAAACAGAAGGAAACTCCTTTGGGGACGGGGCCTGAAACCAATGCCTCTTGCGGTAAAGGCACAAAATAGGGCATGCCGTTTAAAGCGGCCTGCCCCGTAAAATCCGATGCACGGTTATAGAGGTTACGTACCTGCCTCCGCCCGCACATAGGTCGGGATGGATTGCAATATGCGCAGCACCTTGCGACGTCCGATCGCTTCGGCCATAGCCGCGAAGTCGGAAGCGTTGGACAGTCGGTGGCCCCCGTGGTCGATGAACCGCACCTGGTTGCGCTTGGTCGCGTCCAGCACCTCGCGCGGGGTCAGTCCGAGAATCCCGCACCCCTCGTGCAGCGTGATGTCCGTTTCGATCCTGTTCCTCTCGCACAGGGCTGCCGACAGCAGAATCATGTAGCCTTGCCGGTACCGGCATTTGATAAGGCACAGGTCGTGGAAGTCGTGCATCACCTCGCCGCCGATGATGTTCTGCCGGCTTTTGCGCTGTTCCAGAACGGCAAGCACACGATCCACTTTGCGCTCCAGTTCCGCGCATCGTCCGATGATCTCTTTATATTCCGTATTCTCCATGACATTTCCGGGCAGGTAATGCAAAGGTGAGCAAGCCCGCCCGGAAAACTTGGTAAGTTAACCTGGAGCCTTTCCCAAAACGTTTCGGGCACAGATATGACAGGGCGGTCCGCCCCGGATTAGGGACGGATACGTCTGCCGTATTTGTCGTATAGAAAGGATTGCGCCTCGGCCCGGATTTCACCGAACGTACTGCGCCTGCCTCCGGCAATCCAGCCGATCAACTCATCCTCGAAGAAGTAGAGTTTGCGTCCCCTGCGGTAACAGGGAATCTTTCCGCTGCGGGCCAGCGCATAGACCGTCTGCCGCGCTTTGCCCACGATCCGGCACGCCTCCTCCACGGGGATGGGACGACGTGCCGGGGCAGGCGGCTGAAGGTTGCCCAACAGCCTTTTGATCTCTTCCAGCTCCGCGAACAGTTCGCTTACGGCCTGCGGAAGCTCTTCAAATGTAATATGCGATTTATCCATGACTGACGTGATTTGAGTGTGACAATGGGGTCGGTTTACAGGTTCACGGTCACGTCAGTACCGGCCGCGAGCGGCAAGGATTCACATTCTGTTCATGCTCTTTTGCTTTGGGGTTCGGATTGAGGGTGCGGCCTGAACAGGCGTACCCGGTCGAGTGCCTTCATCCTGCACTCCTCGACGATATGGGCATAGATTTCAGTCGTCTGCACGTGCTT
>CALVFY010000032.1 GCA_944326945.1 uncultured Rikenellaceae bacterium | reverse complement strand
TCTTTGGCCAGTTTGTCTATCACGGGACCTCCGGGATAGGGCAGTCCCATTACCTTTGCACACTTGTCGAATGCCTCCCCGGCTGCGTCGTCGATCGTGGTACCGATGATCTCCATATCGAGGTAGTCGCGTACCAGGACGATTTGGGTGTGGCCACCCGATACCAGCAGACAGAGAAATGGAAAGGACGGATGGGGTAACTGCCGGTCGGGCAGGTCGATGAAATGGGAGAGAATGTGTCCCTGGAGATGGTTCACTTCGACCATCGGGATGTTTTTGGCCAGGGCCACTCCCTTGGTGAAGGAGACACCTACCAGCAGCGAACCCAGCAGGCCGGGACCTCGCGTGAAAGCGATAGCATCGATCTCGTCCAGGGTTACATTTGCTCCCTTGAGGGCGGCATCCACCACGGGAATAATGTTTTGCTGATGGGCTCGGGAGGCCAATTCGGGGATGACGCCTCCGTAGCGGATGTGAACCTCCTGATTGGCAATGACGTTCGAAAGGAGTACACTCCCGCGCAACACCGCAGCCGATGTGTCGTCGCATGAAGACTCGATTCCCAGTATCGTTATATCCATTTATATTGGGCTTAAATAACTGTTTTTTGACTAAATTTTAATAGTTTTGTACGTTTATTTCCGGGATGGGACACGCAATTTTATGGGCAAAGTTATAAAAATATTGGTCTCTTTGTTATCGGCAGCGATATTAACCGCAATAATCGTTCCCGTGACCCTGTCCCTGCTGTTGTGTCTGCCTTCGGTGCAGAACTTCGCGGTAAAGGAGGCTGTCGGATGGTTAAGCTGTAAATTGGAGACGGTTGTCTCGGTGGATCGGATCCACTTGCAACTGTTCAATCGGGTACGGTTGGATGGTCTGTATGTGGAAGACTATCATGGAGATACGTTGTTGTATGTGCCCCGTTTGTCGGTGGCATTGAATCAGTTGGACCTCTCTGAAAATCGAATGGCACTGGGAGCCGTTTCGCTCGAGAGTCCCCGATTCTATCTGATGCAGGACAGTACGATGACCTCCAATCTGAAACAGGTGCTCTCGCATTTGAAGCGTAAAAGACCGAAACGCGAAAAAACACCTTTTTCGCTGACCGCATCTTCAGTGGAGATCAGCGACATGACCTTCCGTCATCGTAAATTTGTCCGCAAGGAGCGGAAAGGGGTCAATTTTACCGATCTGGCAGTCGATCATTTCTATCTGAAAACACGCGGACTCTCGATCGTGGGAGACAGTATCACATTGGCCATCAGACAGATTGCGTTGAGGGATAAAAGCGGATTCCAGATCGACGATTTTTCGGCCCAGCGATTTTCGATCTCGGGATCCGGTATGTATTTCGACGGTCTGGAGATCAATCTTCCCGACTCTCATGTGGATATGAAATACCTGCGGTTTCTGACCGGTACTTGGAAAGGATATAATGACTTCCTGCGGCGAGTGAAAATCGAATCGGAATTGACCGATTCACGGGTGAGTTTTCGTTCGATCGCCTATTTTGCACCCTCGTTGCGGAGCTGGCAGACGGTGTTGGATGGGGTGACGGCTACGGTTTCGGGTCCCGTGGCTGACATGGAGGGGCGGATTACCCGTGCCCGTACGCGGGATACGGAAATCGGAGTCCGATTCGCTATGCGGGGTATACCAGATATCCCTAATACTCATTTTACTTTCGATGTGTTTATGTTGCGTACTTCGGCTGCAGACATTCACTTTATTGCCGAAGATATAACGGGACACAAACTCCCGAAGGGGATCGATCGGGTCTTGTATCAGTTGGGACGGATCGGATTCAACGGACACTTCGACGGTTTGTTGAGTCGGTTCGAAGCCGATGGCCGATTCCGGACTCTATTGGGGGAGGCGGCGGTCGATCTGGCTTTTTTACCCGGGTCCGGAGGACAAAAAGCATTTCGGGGTGATGTGCGAATCGATCGTTTCGACGTGGGAACATTGGCTGGCAGTGAAAAATTGGGGCGTGCTTCGTTACAGGCCCGACTGGATGGGGCCTTGGGGCGTCATGACGTTACGGTAAAAACCGATGTGGGGCTTTCGAGATTGGAATTCAATGATTATGCCTATGGAAATATCGTACTGGATGGCACGATACGTAATAAGATGTTCCGGGGGTTGATTCGTTCGGATGATCCCAGTCTTCAATTCGATTTCGATGGTCTGCTCGATTTCAATGATACGATTCCTCGCTATGACTTCGATTTGAGGATGCATATGGCTGATTTGCATGCGCTGAACTTCAATCGGCGAGATTCTATCTCCGTGGTGCAGGGACGTCTGACCGCACATGCCAGTGGCTCTTCGTTGGACAATGTGAATGGAGAGTCGGTGATTCGTGATCTGCTGTATGTCAATCATATCGATTCTGTACGTACGGGGGAGATCCGTTTGGTGGGTGAGAACGGACCGGATAGTAAATCATTGGCCTGGTACTCCTCTTTTGCCGATATCACTTTCCGCGGGAAGTCGAGTTACAATCGAATGTTCGATTATTTCACCAACACACTGCGTTATTATCTGCCGACTCTTTCTGCGGAGAAACGGCGTACGGATCTGTTTGCGAATCGGGAAGATGCAACCAGTGTGGAGAATTACTATGTGGTTAAGCTGGATGTGAAACAGGCCAACAATGTGGCCGGAATCTTTCTGCCCGGACTTCAATTGGCCGAGGGGACGAAACTTTCATTCTTGTTTAATCCACAAGCAGAACAGTTTTCCCTGTCGCTGAATTCGGACTATATCGAACGTAATGAGTTTTTTGTCTCCGATCTGAGTGTCAACAGCCGGAATCAGGGCGATTCTATTTCGTTGTACGTGGGAGCCAAGGATCTGTTCGCCGGCGGATTCTATATGCCGGATTTCTCTGTGATTGGTGGCGCAAAACAGAATAAGGTCAATCTCGGAGCCCGTTTTTCGGATCCGGAACAAAAAACTTCGGCCTTGTTGGGAGTGGTATCTTCGTTGGAACGTGATACGCTTTCGGATCGTCCACGTATTCGGATACGGTTTACGCCCTCGAGTTTTACGTCAGGGGAGAGAACCTGGCGGATCGGTGCCCGTAGTATTCTGTACGATTCGGCCCGGGTGGAGATCAATCGTTTCCGGATCACCAGCCAGGGACAGGAGTTGGTCGTGAACGGTGTCGCCTCTCATAGTCGGAGAGATACCCTCCATCTGAACCTGTCCAATTTCGATATTACTCCCTTTTCACAACTTTCGGAACGGATGGGATATCATGTTCGGGGAGTGACCAATGGCCATGCCGACATGGTTTCCGCTTTGGGCAACGGATTGCTGTATGCTTCTGTGAATTTCGACAGCGTTCGTATCAATGAAGTGAAGGTTCCTTCCGCTTTGTTCGAAAGTCGCTGGGATTTTCATGCAGAACGGGCCAAATTTACTTTAGTACAAAGATCCCGTTCCGATACGGTCATGGTGGGGTATTATCGTCCTACGGATAAACGCTACCGGGCCGATTTCAACCTGCATGGAATGGACCTGTCGTTACTCGACCCGCTGCTTTCGGGAGTGGTTCGAGATACCCGGGGGGAGGCCAATGCGACGTTGATGGTGACCGGAGTACGGCGAAAACTGTCGTTGAACGGGACGATACGGATCCCCGAGTTGACTACTACGGTCGATTTTACGAATGTTCCTTATCGGGTTCAGAATGGAGAGATCCTTGTGAAAGACAATGTATTTTCGCTGAAACCCGTTTCGTTGGCCGACCCTAAGGGAAACAGGGCATCTATGGAGATGACTCTTGATATGAATCATCTGGCTAATCTCTCGTACGATTTGAAAGTTCAGCCGGAAGATCTGCTTGTGCTCAATACGACTTCTAAAGAGAACGAACTGTTCAACGGAACGGTTTATGCATCGGGCGGCGCACGTATTCGGGGAGATAAACGGGGCACGACCATGACCATTGCGGCTACGACCAGTGACAATTCTTCGTTTTTCATGTCGCTGGACGGGACTTCGAATATCTCTCAGGCCGATTTTATCGTGTTTGAGAATCCCGGACAACGGCGTACGGACAGTCTTACATTGGCCGATCTGAAGAGGCTGAAATTCAAACGGCAGAGGCGTCATAGGAATACATTCCGTAGTAATCTCGATATCAATATGTCGTTGAATGTGAAGCCCAATACCGATTTCCGGCTGGTGATCGATCCCGAAATGGGCAATGGTATCAGGGCGCGGGGAAACGGTTCTCTCAATCTGCATGTCAACCCGACTACCGATGAATTCACGATGTTAGGCGATTATGAGATCACGGAAGGGAGCTATAATTTTGTCTTGCAGAATATCATTAACAAGACCTTTACCATCCAGCCCGGGAGTGCTATCCGCTGGACGGGAGATCCGGTCGATGCCATCCTCGATATTACGGCTGTCTATAAACTTAAAGCCTCGTTGGCACCGTTGCTCAGTAGCGATGACGAAAACTATCGACGCAGCGTGCCCGTTGAGTGTGATATTAAGTTGACCGAGCGTCTCCGGCAGCCGGGCATCACTTTCGATGTGAGGGTACAGAATGTCGAACCGGAAACTCAAAATCTGGTGGCTAATGCCCTCAATACCCAGGAGATGATGGCGACTCAGTTTTTCTGGTTGCTGGCGGTCAACAGTTTTTATTCGGACAACACGGGGGGCAATCAGAACCTCAATATAGGTGCAATGGGCAGTAGTGCCACGGGATTCGAGTTTCTGTCGAGTCAGTTGAGTAACTGGATCTCCTCGGATCGTTACAATATTGGTATCCGTTATCGACCTAAGAGCGATCTGACTTCCGACGAATTGGAGCTGGGTCTCTCTACGGGTTTGTTCGATAATCGGCTGTTGCTGGAGATGGAGGGTAACTACGATTTCGGAAACAATGCCGCTATGACCAATCGGCAGGGGACGAGTAACCTTTCAGGCGATTTCTATCTCACGTGGTTGATAGATCGGGCCGGAAATTTGCGTACCAAGGCCTTTACACGTACGATCGACCGCTTCGACGAAAACCAGGGTTTGCAGGAGAGCGGCGTCGGTATCTACTACAAGGAGGACTTCAATAGTTTTAAAGATATATTGAGAAACATAAGGGAAAGGTTTAAACGTAAGAAAAACAAAGAAAAATTCGTAACTTCGCCCGGTGAAAACTCCAAGGAGGAAAAACAAGAGAATAAAACCGAATAAAATCAGACACGTATGAGTATCTTATTACAGGCAACGGAGACGGCCGCAGCTGTCGTCGAAGAGAGTACCCAGGCAACCATGGGACTGGGTCAGTTGATTGTCGCCGGAGGCTGGCTGATGATTCCGCTGGCTTTGCTGGCCGGAGCGACCATCTTTATCTTCGTGGAGCGTTTTCTGGCGATCCGTAAGGCATCGGAAATCGACATGAACTTCATGAACCGTATTCGCGATTATATTTACGAGGGGAAGGTCGCTGCTGCAGTGGATCTGTGCAAATCTACCGATACTCCGATTGCCCGGATGGTGGCCAAGGGAATCGAACGGATCGGACGTCCGATGGCTGACGTACAGAATTCGATCGAAAACGTGGCCAATCTCGAAGTGTCTCGTCTGGAGAACGGACTTCCTTTTCTGGCGACGATTGCCGGTGGTGCACCGATGATCGGTTTCCTGGGGACGGTAGTGGGTATGGTACAGGCTTTCATGAATCTTTCGCAGGCAGGCGGTACGGTCGATATGAGTCTGCTCTCGGAAGGTATGTATGTGGCGATGGTGACCACGGTGGCCGGTCTGGTAGTGGGTATTCCCGCCTATTTCGGCTACAACTATCTGGTGGCCCGTATCGAGAAACTGGTGTTTCAGATGGAGGCCAACTCGATCGCTTTCATGGATATACTCAATCAACCCGTAGATCGTTAGACAATGGCTATCAAACGTGGATCGAAAGTCGATAAATCGTTCAGTGCGGCTTCGATGACCGACCTGATGTTCCTGTTGCTGATGTTTATGCTTATCGCAACAACGCTCATCAATCCCAATGCGCTGAAACTGTTGCTTCCCAAGAGTTCCAACCAACTCAAGGAGAAACCCTATACCACGGTTTCGATCACGGCCGATCTGCACTATTACGTGGAGATGGAACCCGTGTCGTACGATAATCTGGAGAGCGCCCTGCGGGGTAAACTTTCCGGAGTGGAGGATCCTACCGTGTCGCTCCATTGCGATAAAAGTGTGCCGGTGGACGAGGTGGTCAAGGTGATGAATATCGCCAAAGACAACGGATATAAATTGATTCTGGCCACGAGCCCCAAATAAGAGATACGATGTACTATTACAGCACGGACGATCGCAAACGAAAATGGATCGGCGCCGCCGCAACGGTCGCCTACTTCCTGTTGTGGGTGGTGCTGATGGTATGTATCAATTTCCATTTCGAGGAGCCCGATAGCGAGGGAGAGGGTATTCTGATCAATTTCGGCACTACCGAACAGGCCGGTGGAGAACAGGATCCGCCGCTTCAGGAGCAGATAGCTCAAATACCCGAATCGCCACAGACTCCCTCTTCGCAGGAGGAGATGACGACTCAGGATCATGAAGAGGCTCCTGTGATCGAGGCCCAAACACCGAAACCGACTCCTGAAACTGCTGAAAAACCTGTCGAGAAGCCTCGGGAGGTGAATAAGCGGGCACTGTTTCCCGGAAAGACAGCAGGAAGCAAATCGTCGTTCGAGGGAGAGAGCCGGGGAAAAGGCAACCAGGGAAATCCGGCCGGAGATCCCGCAGGGAGTCATTCCGGTACGGGCATGGGCGATTCGGGAATCTCTTTTGATCTGAGAGGACGCAATCCGGTGGGAGAGGTGAGGCCTAATTATACGGGGAACGACCGTGGCCGCCATGTGGTGAAAGTCCGTATCACGGTCAATCCTTCGGGCCAGGTGGTGAGTGCCGTACAACAGGTTCAAGGGTCTACGACCAACAGTCGTGCTTTTGTGGATGAGGCGTTGCGGGCTGCACGCAAACAGCGTTTCACTCCTTCAGACGGGGATAATCTTCAGACGGGGGTCATTACCTATGTGTTCAATGTGATGTGATGTTGTCTGTAGAGGTCATGTATCATAATTTCAGGATGAACGGAATGAGAAAGATCATTTTATTGTTGATACTGTGTGTGTTGGGAATGGAACTCGATGCACAGAAAACTCCGGCTACAGGACCTCGGCTTGTGTTCGAGCGTCAGATGCACGATTTCGGACGCATTTCTCATAAGGGAGGAAAGGTCACCTGTGAATTTCCGTTTACCAATCAGGGGGTGGCTCCTTTGGTGATTACCCGTATACAGACCTCCTGTACGTGTACCAAAGGGAGTTTTCCGAAAAAACCGATCGCTCCGGGACAAGGTGGCAAGGTGGAGATCACCTATGATCCCGCCCAACAAAAGGGAACATTCCTTAAGGCAATCCAAGTGTATAGCAATGGAGAGCAAAAACGGGTGATTATTACCGTCAAGGGTGAGGTCTATTGATCGTCAGACAAGAGGATTTTGGCGATTATTTTGTAACTTTCCCGAAGAAATAAGATCGAAAGCGTATGAATATTCTGATTAAAGATGTACTGGTGCTCCCGATGATGGCTTCCGGTCGAGAGGAGACTCTCTTCCGGGGGTGTGTTGGTATCTCGGATAATCGAATAGAGATGGTCGGACATGACGATCAAGAGGCGGATCGTTTTCGTCGGGAACATGCCGGGTCGTTATGTGAAATCGACGGGCGAGGAAAGCTGCTTATGCCCGGATTCATTAATATACACAACCACGTGGCGATGACATTGATGCGCAGTTATGCCGATGATATGCCTCTGATGCCGTGGCTTACCGAGAAGATATGGCCTTTTGAGGCTAAGGAACAACCCGATGATGTGAGACTGGGCGCTGAATTGGGTATTGCCGAGATGTTGCTCGGGGGGACCACTACATTCGTGGATATGTATTGGATGCAGTCGTCGGTGGCCGAGGCGGTCTGTCGTTCGGGAATACGGGCTGTTCTTTCTCCCTGTTTTGTGGATAACAGATTCGAGGAGTTCGAGCGCGATTTGATGACCGTAATGGATACTTATGTCGGGAATTGCGATGGCCGAATCGGTGTGATGATTGCCCCTCATGCTCCCTATACCTGCTCGTCGGAACATTTGAGCCGGGCATTGGAGTTGAGTCGCCGCTACGATATCGGAATCAATATCCATGTGGCGGAGACCGAGTCTGAAATAGAGACCATTGCTCAAAGATACGGCAAATCGCCGGTTGTATATTTACGGGATTTGGGAATCTTCGAGCGACCTGCCATTGCGGTACATACGGTCTATCTAAACGATGAAGATGTGGCTATCTTGAAACAATATGGAGTGTCGGTGGCTCATAATCCTCAGAGTAATATGAAGATTTCCAGTGGGATTGCCCCCGTGGTGCGTTTGTTGCGTGAAGGGATCAATGTGGGTATCGGGACCGATGGGCCCTGTTCGAACAACGATCTGGATATGTGGGAAGAGATGCGTAGCGCATCATTCTTGCAGAAAGTGGCCACGGGTGATCCATGCGTGTTGCCGGCCTACGAGGTGCTGAAAATGGCCACTGTGAACGGAGCCAAGGCGATCGGTATGGAAGGGCAATTGGGTGAAATTGCAGAAGGACGATTGGCCGATGTGATTCTGATCGATATTTGTAAACCGCATCTGTGTCCGCAACATGATTTGATAGCCAATTTGGTCTATTGTGGTAAAAGTTCCGATGTGGATACGGTGATCGTAAATGGTCGGGTGGTGGTGGAACAAGGACAACTGCTCACGCTCGACACTAAAACGCTCTGCCGAGATATTCAGACACGGGTAGAAGAGATGCTTCGTCGTCATTGAATCGTGGCCAGTCAGTCCCTTGCAAGGTTCTGGAAAAGGAGGGGCGACGAGGAACTATCTTTTGTGTAGGGTATATTCGTCAAGCAATTGTATTCCTTTTTGTGTTGAAATGCCACGAAAGAAGTAAGTCAGAACGTATCGAAAAGCTTCGGATGCGGAAATATTGTTTTGAGAGTATTTCTCCGGGCGAGTAATCAATCCGTAGATGGTGTCGGTAAAGATGGTAATAACCAGTTCTACGTTGATGTCCGGAAGGAAGAAACCTTCCTGAATCCCGTTTTTGATTTTGTTTTTGAAAATTTTAAGACGATATTCTCCGTCTTCTTTGTTTTGGGTTGCCTCTTGATAGACTTGCGGATAGAATTTTTTGATTCCTTCCATGAGTTTCGTATTTCCCTCCATGATGTCTTCCCAGTCTTCAAGCAGGAATACGAACTCTTCAATAAGATTTTTTGCGTCTTTTGTTCGTTGTTTGATCTGTTGGTCGATGCTTTCGAAATGATAGGACAAACATTGACTGATTAGGGTCTCTTTGTCGCCGAACAGTTCGTATAAAGTTCGTTTCGAGATACCCATGTGAGAGGCGATATCATCCATCCGGATAGCTCTGACGCCTTGTTGCACGAACATTCGGGTTGTCTCTGCAATGATATGTTGTTTGTCGAGCATGATACGTATTGAACTAATTGACGTTGCAAATATAGGAAGAAAACCTTAGATACAAAAAAAGTTTTTTAGTTTTTTGAGAAAATAGTACATTTTAATGCAGATTTCGTCTAATTCTGGGGGCGAAAGAGATTGATGTATTTGCAGAAATGCGGAAAAAAAAGGATATTTGTATATTCGTCACAAGGAACGAAAGATGTAAACGATTAGTATTTCATTAAATATAAAACAGTATGAAGACAAACTATGAAGTGCGTTATTCTTCGCATCCCGCCGATGCAAAGAAATATGATACCGCACAGCTCAGAGAGCACTATCTGATGGAAAATGTGATGGTCGCAGACGAAGTGAATATGGTCTATTCCATGTTCGACCGGATTATCGCCGGAGGTGCCGTGCCCGTTAACGAAACTTTGGAACTGGAGCCGATTGATGTGTTGCGTGCTGAATATTTCACCGAACGTCGTGAAGTAGGTATCATCAATGTCGGAGGTCCAGGTGTGGTGGTCGCCGGTGACAAGAGCTATGATGTAGAGTTCAAAGAGGCGCTTTATCTGGGTCGCGGTAATCGTAAGATCTATTTCAAGAGTAAGGACAAGAAGAATCCTGCTCGGTTCTATTTCAATTCGGCAACGGCACATACCACCTATCCCGATAAACTGGTGACCAAGAAGGATGCCGTGGTGATGGAGATGGGATCGCTCGAGGGTAGCAACCATCGGTTCATCAATCGGATGTTGGTAAAAGAGGTGTTGCCTACCTGTCAGTTGCAAATGGGAATGACCGAATTGCAGCCGGGCAGTGTGTGGAATACCATGCCGGCTCACACGCACGATCGTCGTATGGAGGTCTATTTCTATTTCGAAATCGCTCCGGATCAGGCCGTATGCCACTTTATGGGCGAACCGAAAGAGACCCGTCATATCTGGATGAAGGGTGAACAGGCTGTGATTTCTCCGCAATGGAGTATCCACTCTGCCTGCGCTACCAGCAACTATACGTTTATTTGGGGTATGTGCGGGGAGAACCTCGACTACAATGACATGGACGGATGTGCGACTACGGAGTTGCGTTAAAAGAAAATATACAAGAGTTATTAATCTTTAAAATCAAATGACTATGAACTGCAAGTGCAACATGTTCAGTTTGGAAGGTAAGGTCGCTCTGGTAACGGGTGCTTCTTATGGAATCGGATTTGCTTTGGCCACGGCGTTCGCCAAGGCTGGAGCCAAGATCGTTTTCAATGATATCAAACAGGAACTGGTAGACAAGGGTATGGCTGCCTACAAGGAAGAGGGAATCGAAGCTCACGGTTATGTGTGCGACGTGACCAGCGAAGAGCAGGTAAATGCTCTGGTAGCCAAGATCGAAAAAGAGGTCGGCGTGATCGATATTCTGGTTAACAATGCCGGTATCATCAAACGGATTCCGATGGTGGATATGACGGCTGCAGAGTTCCGCCAGGTGATTGACGTGGACCTGAATGCTCCGTTCATCGTATCGAAAGCCGTGATTCCTTCGATGATCAAGAAGGGTGGCGGTAAGATTATCAACATCTGCTCGATGATGAGCGAACTGGGTCGTGAGACGGTTTCGGCTTATGCCGCAGCCAAAGGTGGCCTGAAGATGTTGACCCGTAATATCGCATCGGAGTATGGCGAATACAATATCCAGTGTAACGGTATCGGTCCGGGTTATATCGCAACTCCTCAGACGGCTCCTCTGCGCGAACGTCAGGCCGACGGTTCGCGTCATCCGTTCGATGCATTCATCGTGGCCAAGACTCCTGCAGCTCGCTGGGGGACGCCCGAAGATCTGATGGGACCGGCCGTGTTCTTGGCTTCGCCGGCATCGGATTTCGTAAACGGCCATGTGCTCTACGTAGACGGAGGTATTCTGGCTTATATCGGAAAACAACCTAAATAGTTGTACGGACGATGAAAAAGATATCTTTTGCAGTTGCGTTTGCAGCTCTTCTTTCTGCCTGCTGTTCGACTTCCAAAGTGGAGTTGACTGTCAGCAATCCGCTGGCCGTGGATCGTAATGCAGAGGTCGTGGAAGTTGCATGGGCCGATGTGGCCGGTCGGCTGGCCGGTCTGACTCCGGAGAATGTAGTCGTATTGGATGCTCAAGGTGCTCAGGTGCCCTCACAAGCCGTCTTTTACGGCGATACGGTGCCCCAGACCTTGATTTTCGAGGCTACGGTGCCTGCTTCGGGTCAAAGCGCCTATACGGTGGTCGAAGGGGTCCGTGAGGAGTATCCCGTGAAAGCTTATGGCCGTTATGTGCCCGAGCGTGCCGACGACTATGCATGGGAAAACAATATGGTGGCTTACCGTTTGTATGGTCCTGCTTTGGAAACTACTCCCAAGGAGATGCTTGTAACACCGGGGATCGACGTGTGGGTGAAAAGTACCGAGAAGATGGTGATCGACGAGCGTTACAAACGCGGTCATTATCACACCAATTACGGTGACGGTATGGATTGCTACAAGGTGGGACGTACTTTGGGTGCGGGTGCTTGCGCTCCTTTCGTGGACGGTAAACTGTGGTTGAGCCGGAATTACGCTACCCAGCAAAATTTGGACAATGGTCCGTTGCGTACGACGGTGAAACTGACTTATGCCCCGTTCCTGGCAGGAGACGACAGTGTGTCGTTGGTGAAGTATATTTCGTTGGACGCCAACACTCCTTTCACGAAAATGACCAATATCTATTCCGGGAACTTCGAGACGATGCCTGTTGCTGCCGGAGTGATCATGCATGATGTGAAGGGTAAGTTTACGGCAGAAAGATATGCAGGTATCACCGAAGCCGCTTCCGATTCGAAACAACCCGAAAAGGATGGTGATATTTCGTTGGCCGTCATCATGCCCGGTGCCGATACTACGCTGGAAGCCGAGGGTCATATGTTGACCGTAGGACAAGCTCAGAATGGTCAGCCGTTGGTATACTATATCGGTAGCGGTTGGAGTGGCGCTTCGGTACCCGATGTGACCGTTTGGGAAGGTGTTGTGAAAGATGCCGCTCAAAAGGTTGCTAATCCTATGACCGTAACTGTAAAAGCGGGTAAATAACAAGAGGTTTTTCTGCTCGTTTTATAAAACGGAGGTGTTCAAAAGGACACCTCCGTTTGTTTTATAGTATATTATGTATCGGCGAATAAGGAAGAGTATCGTGAGAGTTCTTTATTTGGATGCCGAATGTTGGGTTTTGACTTGTTTCAGAAAATCTGCGGCGGAGACTTGATACAACTCCTTGAAACATTTGCTGAAGTAGCCAGGATCCGAGAAACCAACCTTATAGGCCGCCTCCGAAACGGATACTTGTCCTGTTTCGAGCAACATTCGTCCTCGGATCAGTCGGTACTCGCGCAGTAGTTCGACAGGAGATTTTCCGGTCAGACTTTTCAGTTTATTGTACATTGTCGTACGGCCCAATCCTACATGGGCGGCGAGTTGATCGATGGTCAGGTCCGGATTTTCCATATTTTGCTCGATCCACCCCGTGACTTCTTTCAGGAAAGCTTCGTCGCGATCGGTCACTACGATTTGAGAGGGTGACAGCGAGACGGTTTTTTGTTTTGTTTGTGGATCTTTATCCGTCGGGTTCTCTTTAGGTCCGGAATCGGCCATTTGTTGACCGGCGAATTTCTCGAACAATTTTCGTCGCTGGGTAATCAGGTTGTCGATTCGGGCCAGGAGCAATTCGATACTGAAAGGTTTGGTCAGATAGTCGTCTGCTCCGTATTTCATGGCCTTTAGTCGGCTCTCCACGGTTGTTTTAGCCGTCAACATGATGATGGGAATGTGGCTTGTGGCGAAATCGTTACGAATGTGAGAGACCAGTTCCAGACCATCCATGTTGGGCATCATCAGATCGGTAACGATGATGTTCGGTTCTTCGTTTTTGATTTTTTCGAGGGCTTCCACGCCGTCGGATGCCTCCATTACATGAAAAGTGTCGGAGAGTTGGTTGTAGAGGAAGATTCGTAATTCTCGATTATCTTCGACCAGCAGAATACGGGGTGCCTCGGCAGGAGCAGACGAATGGTTGCGTCGGGGATTCGAAGGGAGACAATCTCCCAATGTCAGATACTCTGAAGCTGTCCGATAGGCTCGGTTGCCGTCCGAGAAATCGATCTGCTCCATATTGAAATGGGAATTTCCGGTTTTCAGCGAGAGAATGAACCGGGAACCCATCCCCGGTTTGCTTTCCACGTGGATAGTTCCATGATGCAGTTCCATGATCTCTTTGCACAGGGCCAGTCCTATTCCGCTGCCGTGTCCTGCCCGCTGTTTATTGTCTACCTGAGCGAATGGTTCGAAGATATAGGACTGTTTCTCTTTGGGAATCCCAATACCGGTATCGCTTACACTGATGGTGAATTCCGAAGCCTCTTCCTGCAGTTCGACCGACAGGGTGATCTTTCCGCCGTCGGGCGTGAATTTGAAAGCATTGGCCAACAGGTTGTTTAGAACGCTTTCGATTCGAGACCGGTCGATCCATCCATACAGGTCTGATGAAGGGAGATGTGTGGCCAGTTCTATTTTTCGTTCGCGAGCCGAGGGTTCGAAATCAGTCAGGGCATTTCTGATCAATTCATTGATATTCGTGCGACTGATCTTTAGCTCCATTTTGTCGCTCATGATCTTTCGGAAGTCGAGCAGTTGATTGATCAGGTTTAGCATCCTGCCTGCATTTTTTCGGGCCAAAGCCAAGTTGTTTTGACTGCGGGGCGAGAGGTGTTCCCTTTTCTGTACTTCGTCCATTCCTCCGAGAATCAATGTCAGCGGGGTACGCAGTTCATGAGAGATATTGGTGAAGAAACGAAGTTTCATCTCGGTCATACGGCGTTCCATGCGCATACGGTTGCGCAGGGAGAAGAGGGTATAGAAGATTTTCCACCCGGTCCAAAGTATAATAATGGCTAATATGGCATATCCGATATAGGCCCATGTGGTTCTCCAGGGGGGAGGAAGAATGGTGATATTCAACCATTGTTCGTCGTTCAGGTGAGGTTTGTCTTCCGCATAGCATCGCACTTTGAACCGATAATGGCCGGGAGGAACATTCGAGTAGGTGGCACTTCGGATATTTCCGGCCAGTGTCCAGTCGCGTTGGTATCCTTCCAGGATAAACGAATAATTGATTTTGGGTTGCATCCGGTAGTTGAGCGATGCGTATTCGATTCTGAATAGAGAATAGTCGTAGGGGAGCGTGATATCGGGGGCTTCCGTAATGGATTGTTGCAGCGGAGAATCGTCGCCGGGAGAGACCTCTTCGTTTTTGATTTCGAATTTGGTAAATGTGAGATGGAAATCCTCTTTTGAGGATCGGATACTGTCGGGTGTGATGATAAACAGCCGTGAGGTACTTCCGAATAGGAGACGTCCGTCAGGGAGCGTTGTGGTCGTTGCCTCGCTGAAGGAGGCCGAAGGGATTCCGTCGTATTGGGAATAATTGCTGAAAGTTCGGTTTACGGGATCGAATTTGGAGAGTCCGTTCTCTGTCGAGAGCCAGATATTTCCTTTAAGATCCTCCGTGGATGCGAACACGAAGTTACTCGAGAGGCCCTGACGGGTGGAGAATACATCGAATCGAGGATTCCCGTTTTTATCGTAACCTCTCAGACGGTTCAGACCACCTCCGAGCGATGAGAGCCAGATATGACCTTTCGAATCGTGCATCATGTGGACGATGTCGTTGTTTCCCAAAGAGAGCGTATCTCCCGGTATTTTCTGGACCAGGCGGAATTCCATCTGGTCGGGCGATTGAGCCGGGTCGAAGATGATGAGTCCTTCGATAGTACCTACCATCATGTGTCCTGTTTCGTCCGAGAGGATATAACGGGTTTTCTGACCGTGTCCGATCGGGTAATGGGGAAAACTGTTTCCGGGATGAAGGAATCGTCCGCGACCTTCGCCATGGGGACCGGGAGGATCTTCCGATTCGAGCAGGTTGATGGCTCCGCCGTAGGATGCAAACCACATACGGCCTAATTTGTCTTCGGAAATTGCGAAGATCGTCCGATGGCTCAGACTGTAAGGGTCGTCGTCTTTGTGTGTAAAATGGGTGAAACGGAACCGAGAATTCTCTTTATGCATTCGGAATACTCCGTTGTCACGGGTTCCGATCCAGAGATCTCCTCGGGAATCCTCTTTCAGGGCATAGATCTGGCCCAGACGATCCGGTCCTCCATCTTCGGGAAACCGGTGTATCTGCCTGAATTTGGTGTCGAAACAGAATAGATTCCCCGTTTTTGTACCCAGCCATATGTGGCCGTTTCGATCCTGACACAAGGCCCTCACCTCGTTGGATGACATATTGGCCGGATGCTTGTCTGGGGTGAAGAGCGATACTTGACGTTGAATGAGTGTTGCTTTTGTCAGTCCCCGCGAATAGGTGGAGAGCCAAAGCACATTGTTTGAGTCTACCTCGAAACATGTGATTGCATTGGTCATCTCGGAAGGTTGGCCGGGAGTGGAGACGTTGTAAAATGGAAGGACTTCGTCTTTTTTGCGGTCGTAATAGCCGAATCCGTATCGGTTCATTTTGATCCACAGCGTTCCGTTACGTTCCACGATTTTAGTGATCGAATCGTTGTAATAGGGAATCGCGTTTCGTTCATGGATAAAATGTTTGCAGGTCTTTGTTCGGGGATCGAATCGGAAAATACCGGTTGTGGTTGTGGCTATCCATACCACTCCCTTGCTGTCGGTTACCAGATTACGCAAGCGTCCGGAATAGTCCGAGATTCGTTCCATGGAGCCGTTGCTCGGCGTGTAGATGATGATTCCTGAGTGAGCGGTACCGATATAGAGTTTTTTGTGATCGGGGGATTTTTCGAATGCGACGATTCGATCTTCTGAACAGACGGTATGTGTTGAGAATCGTTCATTTTGTTTGTCGAAAATAACCAGCGTGTCACCTGTTCCGAAGTAGATGAACCGATCCATCTCCATGATCGTTGAGACATTGGGGATGGAGGACAAGTGTGTCGCTTGGTATTCCTTTTCATTGGGCGTGAAGCGGGTAATGCCTGTTTCGGATGCAACCCATATCCGTTTATCCTTGTCTTCGAATATTTGAGAGATTTTGTGTCCTATTTCTTTGTGGTCGAGATAATCCGTTGCATATATGGCTCCGTCAGGCCCATTGGTGACTCGAAGAAGGCCTGCTTCTTCCAAAGATATCCAGGTGTCGTTGTCGGAGGCATGCAGATACTGTTTGACTTTAAAACTTTGGTCTTTGAGTTTTTCCGAGGAGCGGACCACATCGGTAAATTGTTCTTTATCGCGATCGAACCGGAATAGTTTATTATCGTAAGTCGTGACCCACAGATAGCCGTCAGAATCCTCCGTAACTTTGAAGAATCGATTGTGAGTCAGCGGAGATTGATCGCCAGGCAGCGATTGATAGTTTTTGAAAGTATATCCGTCGAAACGACTCAGACCGTACCAGGTACAGATCCATAGAAAGCCTTGGCGGTCATGATATATATCTAATACGATATTGTGAGGGAGTCCGTCTAAAGAGGTATAGTGCTCGAATACGCATTCGGGCACGGCTCCAGACAGACGGAATACCGTCGTATAGAGAAATAGACAAAAAAGGAATAATCGTTTCATTAATAGTAATGGGTAGTCGAGCAAAGATACGGGAAATATTTGGTTTATTCCCGAACAAGAGGACCTATTCGTCTGTTTTTTGCGGAAAAATAGTGCCTGATACGAAAAAAGCCGGTGTAACTGAAGAATTCAACTACACCGGCACCCTAAAAAAACTAACTACCCTAAAAAAACCACCTAAACTAAGTTAGGTAGACCATTATTATCGACAAGTCTTAAGACTCGAATAATGTCGTTTGCGAGGCAATCAAATTTTGTCTTCTGATTACATTGCAAAGCTAATGCTAAAAGGCTCCTCGAGGTGGAAAATTTTATCATAAAAGAGGAAAATTTTATCAAAAAAGGGGCTCAAGCCCCTTTTTTGAATGATTTTATTGGATTTCGTGTCCTCGACCTATCTTGTAAAGACGTGTGGCGAATAGCAGAATGACGAGATAACAGGGCAGGAGGATCAGGTACGGAAGGTGCAGATTCCCTCCCAATGCATCGCCCCATGCTCCGTAGGCCAGAGGGATCGTGGCCCCTCCGGCGATGGCCATAATCATCAGGGCCGATGCCGTGGTGGTATATTTGCCGAGACCTTCGATGGAGAGAGGCCAGATACTCGGCCACATCAGGGCGTGTCCGAAACTGAGCATCACGATGAAGAAGATCGACAGTTTTCCGGTGGTGAGCAGGGCCAAGGCCAGGAATATGATGTTTATCCCCGCACAGAGAGCCAGTGCCTTGCGTTGGGAGATGTATTTGGGAACAATCAGAATTCCCAGGATATAACCCAGAGTCAATGCCATCAGGCTGTATGTTCCCAGCTTGGTAGCCACGTTTTCGGGTAATCCGCAGTATTGACCGTAAAGACCCAGCGTATCGATGGCGATCACTTCTGCGCCCACATAGAAGAAAAGCGTCAATACACCCAGCCACAGATAGGGGTAGCTGAAGATTGATTTCCGGGGTACTTCGCCCTCCGAAACGTTCGATTCGGCATCGATTTCCGGCAGTTTGGCCTTCAGTACCATGACTCCTAACAGCAGGAGCAGAATGGTGATGGCAATATAGGGCGTAATGATTTTATGGGAGAGTTCGCTCAACAACAGTTCGTGTTCCGTGCCGGTTGTGGCGGCCAGTTGTTCACTGATCGAATTGATGTCCGAGAAGAGCAGGTAACTCAACAGAAAGATGCCGATCATGCCGGCCATTTTGTTGCAGATGCCCATGATGCCGAACCGTTGTGCTGCGCTTTCGATCGGACCCAGAATGGTGACATAGGGATTGGAGGCTGTCTGGAGCAGAGCCAGGCCGGTCCCCTGGATGAAGAGTCCCAGTAGGAAAAGCACATAGTTGCGATCCAGGGCTGCGGGGATAAAGATGACCGATCCGACGGCCATGGTGATCAATCCGAGGGACATTCCTTTGACAAAACCAGTCTTTTTCAATACCCACGACGAAGGCAGAGCCATAATGAAGTAGGAGATGTAGAAAGAGAAAGTAACCAGCAGTGCCTCGAAATTGGTGAGCTGGCAGACTTGTTTGAGGAAGGGGATCAATACGCTGTTGATCCAGGTCACGAACCCGAAAATGAAGAACAGTGCTCCGATAACGAAGATACTGAACCGATAACTTTTGTTGGTATCCATTTAGGTGAAGTTTTGTTAAATTGACTCAATATGGTGGTTCGGAGTCTAAAGGTAGAAAAAAATCGAATAAAAAAAGCATCCCATCATAAGCAGGATGCTTTTAAGTACGATTGTGTACCTTTTATTGAACGATTTCGAACTTTTTGTGGCTGAATACATTTATACCGAGTTGCCGGCCTCATCGAGCGGGGGCGCGAAGGCTGCAATGCCCATCAGACCGGTGGCATCGGCTCCGCCTGTCTCTTCCCTTATTTTGTCGTATGCTTCCTGGAGTATTTCCAGCAGGAGGGCAATGGAAATTTTTTGGTTCATGTTTATTGTTTTTTATTGGATTTCGCACTGGATTTATGGGGTGACGTAGAATGTGTGGCCGACGAGTCTTGGATGCCGAACGGAGCAAAATCTCGGGCAGCTTCGGGATCTTTCCAGGAGGGTTTTCGTGAGGCATAGATCAGTAGAGGGATGACTACCATGATGATACAACCGCTGATAAGTACCGAGAACCAGACCGTATTGCTGCCCGTAGCGATTTGTCCGGGCGGAATGAAACTCAGAACGAAGGCCAGCAGAGATCCCGAGAAGCCGATTCCGGCGACAATCCACAGCAGGCCGTTTCCTTTTCCGATGCGGAACGGACGAGGAACATTTTTCATTTTATAACGCAACACGATGGCCGATGCGAACATCAGCAGATACATGATCAGGTAGAGCAGGACGGTCAGTTGTGAGAGTATCTGATAGAACGATTGTACGGAGGGCATCACCACGAACAACAGGGCGAGGATAGTGACGATATATCCCTGAAACATCAGAATATTTTTCTGAACTCCTGTTTTGTTTGTTTTCTGGAAATAGGGCGGCAGATATCCGGCTTTGCCCACCGTGAAAATGCCTTTCGAGGGACCGGCCACCCATGTCAATACTCCGGCCAATACGCCGAACATCAGGGCAATGGCGATGATCGGGGAGGCCCAGCTCATACGAAGATATTGGAAGTAGTTGTCGAAGCCGATCAATAGGCTTTGGGTGAGATTGATATCTTTGGCAGGTATGATGAAACCCAGCGAGAAGGTTCCCAATACGAAGATCAGGACCGTGATCAGGGAGCCGATCAGGATGGCTTTCGGATAGTTCTTTGTGGGATTTTTCACGTCCATTACGTGGATACCCATCATTTCCATGCCGGCGTAGAAGAGGAAAATGCTGGAGGCCAGCACCAGATTGTCCAATTTGGAGAGGTCCGGAAAGAAACTTTGTGTCATGTCCATGTTGTTGTGTCCTCCGGTGCCCAGATAGATGACTCCCAACACGATCAGTAGTCCTGCCGGGATGATGGTTCCTACGATCCCGCCGATTTTGGCTATTTTCCCTACCCAATTCAATCCCTTGAGCGAAATGAGGGTGGCTACCCAATAGATGAGCAATACGACGACCAGGGTGAATATTTTATTGGAGGCCATGGCCATGTCGTGGGTCTCGCTTGTGCCGATAAAGGCGATGGAAACGGCCCCGAAGGTGAGAACGGTGGGATACCAGATCGTGCTTTCGATCCACTGCAGCCAGATGGCCAGAAATCCGGTTCGTGGCCCCAAGGCTTCGCCCACCCAACGGAACACACCACCTTGTTTGTCTGCGAACATGGCGGCCAGTTCGGCAGCTACCAGAGCGGTGGGAATGAGAAATACGATGGCGGCGAAGAGATAATAAAATGCCGAGGAAGGGCCGTAGACGGCTTCTGCAGGCAGTCCCCGCAAACTTACCACGGCCGTGATGTTCATGATGGCAAGCGTCATGACACTCAATTTGAATCCGGAGTTGTTCTTTACGTTCATATGCATGCGATTAATGGTTCCATAGCAGGGCGATCAGCCTGTTCATTTGACGCACTGTCCGCAAAGAGCGTGCAATTTTTCGAGAGGGGCCGGAAATGGAGATAAAAAAACGGCGAGTATTCCCGAAGGAGACTCGCCGTTAGACTGGGAACAGCAGGTTTTAGAATGTGAAGCCTGTACCGATCTGGATCACACTGTTCTTACCGTTAACTCCGGTTTTATCTTTGTCGAAGAAATTGGTGATACCCAGGCCGTAACGAGCTGAAACAAAGCAGTTGTCAGACAGATTGTAGGTCAAACCCATGGCAATGCTGAAATCGATAACGTTATAGGTATTTTTGTCTAATCTGCTCTTGCCATTCCATACGTCGCGTCCGTCGGTCTTGTCTACAACTTTAGAAAAGTCTTTAGCCGTCAGCACGAAACCGATCTGGGGACCCAAATCCAAAGTCAGGTTGTCGAGCAGGTAGAGACGAGCCAATACGGGAACATTGATATAGTTGGCGCGAATACGGTTTCTGGTGGTGACATCACCTTCTTTGGTGACATTATAAGCTACACCTTGACGTGAGTAAACTACCTCGGGTTGGATAGAGATGTAATCGTTGAAACGATACTCGGCAAAAGCACCTACATAGATACCTGTTTTCATCTGGTTAGAGGGTACGTCGGTAAGGCTGGAGATGTTGAGACCGCTTTTTACACCCCAAGAGAACTGAGCGAATGCTCCGGTTGCCATGACCACGCAGGCAGCGAGTAATAATACTTTTTTCATAATTCGGTTTATTAAGTTGAACATAATGAATCGGTGTTTCCTGATTGATTATTCAAATATATAATAATTATGCCGGATTCGAACCTTTTTTCAACTTTTAGGGTATTTTTTGTTACTTTAAGATCATTTCGAGGCATCGGATTTGAGAAAATCCGCATGTAACCCGGGATGAAAGTATGTGAACGGAAGAGTTCGTTGGAAAAGAAACAGCGGAATCACTCACGGTGATTCCGCTGCTCGTATTGGTAAATATAAGGTGTGTTTAGAAACGGTATCCTACGCCAATCTGAAGAACGCCGTTGCGGCAAGCATCACCCTGATTGTTTTTGTAGACGTCGGTCAAACCGAGGTTGTAGCGGGCAGCTACATCGATTTTCTCGGTGATCATATACGACAGACCGAAGTTCAGACCGAAGTCAAAGGTCTTGATATTATCGCTGATTGAGTTTTTCGAGTCACCCGATTCACCTTCATAATCCCACTTGTCTTTTGTTTTGCCGTTGAGGTTGAAACCGAACTGAGGACCGACGTCAACAGACAGACCTTTTACGAAAGTAAATTTGAACATAACGGGGATGTTCAGATAGTTCAGACGGTTCCAGGTTTTGTATGTTTCGCCTTCGTAAGAATCTTTGTAATAGTTGCCTTGGCGAGAGTAGATCAGTTCGGGGCTGATGCTCATGAAATCGACAACCTGAAAGTCTGCGAAAACACCGGCGTAGAAGCTGGGTTTCATTTTCGATTTGACGTCGCCCATATCTGCATTCGAAATGTTCGACAGGTTAAGACCGGCCTTTACACCGAATTGGGGTTGAGCATACACTCCTACTGCCATGCAGACGCACGCAACGAGCAAAAAGATTTTTTTCATGACATTTGAATTTAGTTGGACTTAGGTGTTGAAAAATTATAATGTGCAAAGATATTGTTAAAAATGTTATTTTGCAATATAAATCCTTTATATTTTCGTAAAGAGACAAAGGTGTGTCGGAAAAGGTTAAATAAAGGGGATCGGGTGGTCGGGAAAAGGCGGGAATTTTCTATTTTTATAGCCGGAATAATTGTTTTGAAAAATGTTTTGCAGTACGAAAAGAGTATTTTTGATGCTTTTCATGGGCGGTGTTTTATTGGGAAGCGGATGCGGGCGTAGTCCCGAGAAGGTTGCCAAAGCCGAATTCTTCCTGCCGGAGATACCGATGATGATCTCCTCTCCGCAGGAGCGGGCCGTTTATCTGGGCCGCCATTATTGGGATCGTTATGATTTTCAAGATACTTCGCTGGTTTTTTCCAGTCAGGTGACCGAACAGGCTTTTGCAAATTTTCTGCAGGTACTTGGAAAAATTCCTGCAGATGAATGCAAACTGGCGGTGAATGGATTGCTGGATCGGGCTTCGGAAGCGGATAGTGTGGTTTTCGATCGATTTGTCGATCTGTTCGATAAATATTTGTACGATCCCAATTCTCCGATGCGTAATGAGGAGATGTACATTCCCGTATTGGAGTACCTTGTTGCCTCATCCCGGGTTCCGGAGATCGAAAAGGTCAGACCTCGTGACCGTTTGACGTGGGCATTGCGCAATCGGGTGGGAACACGGGCTACGGACTTTACCTATACGCTTGCTTCCGGAGCCAAAGGAACGCTTTATGGTGTCCGAGCCGATTATACGATTCTGTTTTTCAACAATCCCGATTGCCCTGCTTGTAAACAGATGAGAGAGGAGATTTGTGCATCTCCTCTGCTGACGCAAGGGATCGAACAGGGATGGCTGAAAATTCTGGCCGTCTATCCCGATGAAGATCTGACGGCATGGAAAAATTATCGGAAAAATATTCCTCCTCAATGGATCAATGGCTACGATGCGTCGTTGAAGTTAAGGAATGGCGAATTGTACGATCTGAAGGCTATTCCGACACTGTATCTGCTGGATCGGAATAAAACAGTGCTGATCAAAGACGGTCTCTCCGTGGGGCAGTTGATCGCATATTTGGAGCAGTTGATGGCGGAGCGGCACTCCCGGAGCGGTCAGAGTTGACGAACCGATTTGGCGAGCAATAGGGTCGGGGGCAATAACAGTTGGCTGGATCTTTCGTCTCTTTTTTCCATCGAACGCAACAGGATCTTGATAGCCAGTACGCCGATTTCGTCGATCGGTTGTGCAACACGGGTGACGGGCGGTTCCAGATAATCCAAATACATGTAGTTGTCGAAACAGACCAACGATAGATCGTCCGGAATGGTCAGTCCGGCCTCTCGGGCTGCTTTGTAGGCCCCCAAAGCGATCGTATTGCTTAGTGCAAAGAGGGCAGACGGGCGATTGTCGCTGGCTAATAGGAGTTTGGTTTCGCCGTATCCGTTCTGTACGGAGAAGTCGTTGCCGACGATCGTGGCAAATTGTTCCAAACCGTGATCGGAAAGCGCCTTGAGATACCCTGCCACCCGATTCTTTGTAGGAGTGGCCACCGGATTTCCTTGCAGACATACTATATGTTTATGTCCGTGGCGGATCAGATGTTCCGTGGCCTCGTAAGCACCTGAAAAATTATCGGTACTGACATACGGAAGACGTGTGCGTTCGAAATAGCGGTCGACCAGTACGACAGGAATATTGTCCTGGTCTATCTTTTCCAAATAGTCCGGTGAAACACCGCACGGAACGACAATCATGCCGTCGATGCGATGGGACAACAGCGATCGGACACATTCCGTTTCACCCGTTTCGCTTTCGGCACTATCCATCAGCACAATCGTATATCCTGCGTTTTTGGCCTCCCGGACAATGACACTTGCAACATTGGCAAAAAACGGGTTGTCGATGCTGGGGACGACGAGTCCTATGGTATGAGTTTTGTTCATTCTCAAGCCCCGGGCAATCAGACTGGGTGAGTAGTTGCATCGGGAGGCTTCTTTCTCTATGATTTCTACGGTTTTAGGGCTGATTCGGTACTTTTCGGCCTTGCCGTTCAGCACTCTTGAAATGGTGGAAATAGAGAAACCGGTGGTTTGTGCAATACTCGTTATGGTCGTTTTGTCCATCGTGCAATCATATAATTGTTGTGATAAAGATATTTTTTTCTTTGGTAAAGTGCAACAATTATGAGACGAAATTTTGGAAAATTAAAATCTTTCTATATTTTTGAACAAACGTTTGTGCAACGTTTTTAGCTAATCTTATTCCATAAACCTGAAAACCGCGACCTGAAACATGGGTAAAATTGTAGTCATAGGCAGTTCCAATACGGATCTGGTTATAAAAACTTCTCGTATTCCTCGGCCGGGAGAAACCGTGATCGGAGGAGAGTTCATGATAAATGCCGGAGGAAAAGGGGCCAATCAGGCCGTAGCTGCGGCTCGTCTTGGCGCGCAAGTGGTGTTTGTTGCCAAAACGGGGGATGACCAATTCGGTCACAGTGCGATAGAGCATTATCAGCGGGATGGAATACTCATCGATCATATTGGCCGGGATAACTCTTCGGCTTCGGGAGTGGCATTGATTGCCGTGGACGGTGCGGGAGAAAATTCCATTGTAGTGGCTCCAGGAGCCAACGCTTCTTTGTCCAAAGAGGATATTGATCGGGCTGAAGCGGAAATAAAAGAGGCTGATTATGTGTTGATTCAGCTTGAAATATCGCTCGATGTCGTTGTTTATGCCATAGAGAAAGCTC
Source organism: uncultured Rikenellaceae bacterium (assembly GCA_944326945.1). Classification (GTDB taxonomy): domain Bacteria; phylum Bacteroidota; class Bacteroidia; order Bacteroidales; family Rikenellaceae; genus Gallalistipes. The sequence continues at coordinate 4,302 of CALVFY010000032.1, read as the reverse complement.
ATGCGGCAGGGGTGAAAGTGGTGCTTAATCCGGCTCCTGCGGCTCAACTGCCTGCCGAAGTCTTGGCGAAGCTTTGGTTGATTACGCCGAATTGTACGGAGGCATCATTGCTTTCGGGTGTGGAGGTGACGGATCGGAAGAGTGCTCTTGAGGCGGCGAAAGTGATAGCCGGGAGTGGGGTTGCCAACGTGATTGTCACGATGGGGGGCGATGGCGCATTGCTATTGACTTCGGAGGGTGATTGTGTGGTTCCCGCATTTCGGGTGAAGGCTGTGGATACGACGGCTGCCGGCGATATATTCAACGGTGCATTGGTTACGGCATTGGTGGAGGGAAAGAACTTGCAGGAGGCTGTACGGTTTGCTTCGGCCGCATCGGCGATTGCAGTGACACGTATGGGTGCGCAAACGTCTGCGCCGACTCGTGCGGAAGTAGATGAATTTCTTGTGACCCGGTAGATCGGTCGCAATTCGAACGGAATACTAACTTAAAAAACCTGACGAATATGTTTATTGTGAACAGTTATGCTCTGGCAGTGGTGTTTTGCATCATAACGATGCTTTGCTGGGGTTCTTGGGGAAACACGCAGAAACTCGCCTCGAAAAACTGGCGATATGAACTCTATTATTGGGACTATGTGATCGGTATGTTGTTGTTCAGCTTGTTGATAGGTTTTACGTTGGGCAGTTACGGAGAGGGTGGACGTCCTTTCATACAGGATTTGAGTCAGGCTGACGCTAAAGGTATAGGAAGTGTGTTGCTGGGGGGTGTGGTGTTCAATGCCTCGAATATTCTGCTTTCGGCATCCATTTCACTGGCAGGACTGGCCGTAGCTTTCCCGTTGGGTGTAGGATTGGCCTTGGTTTTGGGTGTGATTATTAATTATATCGGAGCGCCGAAGGGTGATCCCGTGATTCTTTTCCTGGGCGTGGCATTGATTGTCGCTGCTATCGTTTTCAATGGTGTGGCATCCGGACTCCAGCAAAAGGGGAATGAAACCAATCGTAGTCATAGTCGGAAAGGAATCATTCTGGCAGCTGTGGCTGGTGTGATTATGGCCTTTTTCTACCGGTTTGTCGCTGCGGCCATGGATTTGAACAATTTTGTGGAGCCCACTCCGGGAATGATGACTCCCTATACGGCACTGTTTGTCTTTTCGTGCGGAGTGGTATTGAGCAATTTCGTGTTCAATACCTATGTAATGCGTCGGCCGTTTGTGGGGGCTCCGGTTACTTATAAGGAGTATTTCAAGGGAAGTTTCTCCACTCACCTGGTAGGTATATTGGGAGGTATGATCTGGGCATTGGGTACCGCATTCAGTTACATTGCTGCCGGGGAGGCCGGTGCGGCCATTTCCTATGCTTTGGGACAAGGTGCTCCGATGATTGCGGCCATTTGGGGCGTATTTATCTGGAAAGAGTTCAAGGGAGCTTCCCGGACTGTCAATTTGTTGTTGACACTCATGTTCCTGCTCTTTATCGGAGGATTGGCTTTGATTATTCTTTCCGGAGGAAATTAGTCGAAAATATATCTCTGTCTCTTTTAGGGGGCTCTCGATATCCCGTGTTTTTTCTCTTGTCGGAATGTGTGTGAGCGACACGGTCCGATAGAAAAGGTCGCGGTGAGGAGAGTCTCCCTGGGGAGCGAATAAAAAAGCCTCGTAGCAATACGAGGCTTTTTTGTGTTAACTGCGTTGTTATTTTGTGAAGAATTTATAGATACAGGTTTGGGTATAAACCTCTCCGGGACGGAGTTCCGTGGAGGGGAAGTCGGGATGGTTGGGACTGTCGGGATATTTTTGGGTTTCGAGGGCAATCGACTCGCGGAAGCGGAGGGGTTTTCCTGTCTTTCCCGTGGTCGATCCGTCGAAAAAGTTGCCGCTGTAGAACTGAAGGGCCGGTTGGTCGCTCCACACTTCGAATCCGCGACCCGTGGTGGGTTCATAGACCGAGGCGATCCATTCCACTTGATCGGGGCTTTTCCGGTCGATGATCCAGTTCATGTCGTAACCCTTGCCGTTTTTCAACTGGACATTATCCTGATCGATTTTTTCGCCGATGGGGCGGGCACTGCGGAAATCGAACGGAGTCCCCTCGACCGGCATGATTTCTCCCGTGGGAATCAATACGGAGTCGACGGGTGTGATGGCGCTTCCGTTGATCGTGAGCAGATTGTCCGTGATCGTACCGTTACCTTCCCCTTTGAGGTTGAAGAAGGAGTGATGGGAGATGTTCACCACGGTCGGTTTGTCTGTTGTGGCCCGATAGGTGATTTCGAATTCATTGTCCGGGGTGAGTCTGTATGTCATGACGATGGCCAGGTTGCCAGGGAATCCCTCTTCGCCGTCAGCGGCCGTGTAGGAGAGTACCAACCGGTCGTTGGAGACCGAATCGACATTCCAGACTACGCGATCCAATCCGTTCATTCCTCCATGAAGAGTTTGTCCGTGATCGTTCTGCGAAAGCGTGTAGGTCTCTCCCTCGAGGGTGAACGAACCTTTGGCGATGCGGTTGGCATAACGTCCTACGACGGCTCTGAGGAAACGTTCTCCGTTGTTGTTGATATAGCGATCGATGTTCTGGTAACCCAATACCACATCTTCGTATTTACCCTTCCGATCGGGGGCCCAGAGGCTTACCACACGAGCTCCGTAGTTGGTTACCTGCATGGTCAGGCTGCCGTTCTGAAGCGTGTAGAGCGATATGGCCTTTCCATTGAGCGTTGTGTCGAAATTTTGAGTTGGCAGTAAAGCGAAAGGGGTGTGTTGCTGGGTACATGATGCGGCGAATAATAGCAGTACCCCCAAAAGAAGTTTTTCATTTGTCTGAATATTTTAGGTCGTGAAATCGAAGCCTAAATTAAGAAAATTTTAAAAAATGTTTTCCCTTTCTCTCTCTCTTTGAAGCAGGAATCTCATAAATTGACTGATTATTTTCATTTGTATCCCAATTGCCCGACACGGGCACGTACCTCTATTGGCATATCTCATGAATTCTGTTGTAAACGACCTCTTGTTCGGCGGGGGTCTCACAGTAGGTGACCACAATCAGCTTCATTCCCGGTTTCCACAGTTCGCGCACTTTCTGTGCTACGATATCGGGCGAACCGACCATTCGTGCATTCAACACCACTCCGCTTCCGGCGAAGGCATCGGCAAAACCCTCCGTGGGATTAGCCGCCGGATCGGTAGCCTGAGTAAAGGCTCCGTCTGCCATGCGTAATCCTTCCATCCCTGCAATGAGCTTCTTCTTGTCCGACCAGTTGCCGCAGGAGTGGAATACTCCTCCTCCGAACGGCGCACATGCTTTGATAAATGCCGGAGCGGCCAGTTCGGCATACATGTCGCCCGAAATCATCACAGCATTGTCGTCGCTCATCCCCATCCCCTCGAAACAGCGGCTTGACGAGAATCCGTGTCCCGGCTTAACCAAAGCATCCCCTATCAAGTCGCGTTGGATTTTCATGTAGTCGATAAACAGATCGGCCACCCGGTCGAGTGCCCTGCGGACCAGATCGGGGGCAAGTACAAAGTCCATGTAGAATTGATTGGAATCGACAATGTTCCCCACAACATTCAAAGGCGATTGTATGTCGCAATAGGACATGGGTAATCGTCCTCGGGTTTTGTCCAGGAAGTATTCCGTCATTTCCAACGTATGCCGTCCGATGGCGGTATCTTTTACGGGGCGGGCGTCGTAAGCGAGTAATGCTTCCGTAGAATGGAAGTGTCCGTCCACGGCCGGGGCCTGTCCCGGATTCCACGCGTAGTCGAACCCGAAAGCGGATGCTACGGTCCCCAAGCCATACCATGGTTCCAGGAAATTAGGCACGTCAGCCTTGAAATCCATGCTTTTATGCAGGGCACCCAATTGCCATTCGAGTGATTTTTTCATGTCGTGGCAATCGGTCGAGAAGACCTCCTTGACACGCATTCGTCGATAGACCAGCACCCCCTGGGAGGCTTGCCAGAAGTCCCTGCATTGTTGAGTCAGTTGTTGTTCATAGGCCTCATAGGCCGAAATATCGAATCTTTCCGGAACAATCGGCGTCACCTCCGTGGCTTGTGAATCTGCAAGCGAAACATCGAATCCTTTTTCCTGTTTCATGGTTGTACGATTTTAGGGTTTTGCAAAGTTAAGAAACCGGATGTGAAATGGATGATTTATTTTGGATAACTATGAATGTTTTTTTGAGAGGTTAGAAAAAAAGAGTCTGTTTGTTTGGAGGAATAGAATTTATTCGTATGTTTGCATTAACAATTTTGTTAAATAAAATTGTTAATATCTTAAAAACCTATCATGG
>CALVFY010000031.1 GCA_944326945.1 uncultured Rikenellaceae bacterium | reverse complement strand
TAAAGGGGCAATCATATTGTAGCCAAAGGGGACAATCCTGCTTGGCCAAAAGGGGCAAAGTCGCGTGGCTTTTCCAGTCGGATAAAAAAAGAAAAAACCTTCTGAAACTTGCTTTCAAAAGGTTTTTGGCTTAATTTTGCTTGTCTTTGTCTTAGAGTTGACTTAGACTTTGGCGGTATGGACGGGACTCGAACCCGCGACCCCCTGCGTGACAGGCAGGTATTCTAACCAGCTGAACTACCACACCATTTTGTCTCTGAACTTACAATTCCGTGTTGTTCTCTCGGTTTTGCAGTGCAAATGTAATACAATTTTACCAATCTGCAAAAAAAACTTTAATTTTTAAAGAAAGAAAATTGAACACTTCCGTAAGATCTTGATTCTTCAAAGTTTGTGTGGCGGCTAAAATCGTATCTTTTTGAATGTTCAAAGACGAGTAGACCTCCGGGTTTCAAGAGTGAACGGGAAAAGACCAAATCGATAACCTGATCGGCTCCTTCCAGATCGTACGGTGCATCGGAAAATATGATATCGAACTGCTTGTCGCAACTTTTCAAATACAGGAAAACATTGGCCTTTACCGCATGGAGATTTTTAAATCCGAATTGCTGTGCCGTTTGGCGGATAAAGTGATGATGGATTGTGTTTATCTCGACCGATATGATGTTTTGCGCGCCACGGGAAGCAAACTCGTAACTGATCGAACCCGTACCGGAAAACAGATCCAATACATCGATCTCTTCGAAATCGAAGCGATTTCCCAATACGTTGAACAGATTTTCTTTGGCGAAATCTGTGGTGGGACGGGCCCTGAGGTTTTTGGGTGGGAGAATGGTCCTGCCTTTATGTTGTCCGCTGATAATACGCATTACAGAAGTGTGAGAAGGGGTGATGGATCTGTTTCCGTATGTTTAAAATAGCGACGCAGTTCTTTGACGATCCGTGATGCTTCCTGTCCGGAGATTCGGATAGCGGTCTTCGTGAGATCGAACAGCGATTCGAGATACCTTATATAATAAAGTATATCCGGGATTCCTTGCCAGGGAAGTGTCTCTGCAAATTCGGTCTTTTCATTGCAGAAGACAATGTGAGCTAACGTACGACTTATGTCGATTCTTAATTCATGTTTTCTGATCGTAGAGATGATGAGTTGGAGTGGGGCATAGAATGTTATTGCCGTTCCCCAATGACGGTATAATGCTTCGATCGTCTGATGATCCCAGACCATCAGACTGCTTACGCCTGCCGATTCCGTAGAGACAATCGTAGTTTGATCCGGTTGCAGTTCCATGGAGTGAAGCTTCAGAAATTGGTCTGTGAGGTTTTCCTCAAACAGCGGAGCCGGTATGACTATCGTCTTTGGCGTATCCATCAATACGAGAATTGATGAGAACGACAGAGTTCCTGTTTTTTCGGCCAGCTTATCGATGGCATCCGGATTGGGAGTACCATTGATATATCCTCCTTTGGAGGATTTCCCGTCTTGGACCAGAAAAGAAAGTCCATCCGGAGACAACCGGATGGACAATTTCTTTTGTATCGGGTTTATATTATTCCCAGTTTCCTGCATCGTTGGTAGCTTGATTCATGGCGCCCACTTTCAGACCGGGATATTTGTCGAGTTTTTCGCGGTCGTCCACCAAGTTACGCAACTCTTGAGCGTCCAGATCGCTCAGATACAATTTGTATGGAGCACGAACTTCGAACACGGGGACAACGACACCCGATTCCGTGGTGAAAACGCCTGCTTCTAGATAGAATTTGGCCTTGTCGATACTATGGGGAATGTAGGGGAAATCTTTGATCATTTCGGGAGTCAACTTTCTGGCTCCGAATACGGTGTCGATAGCTGCCACTTTGAATTTCTCTCTCTTCACGAGACCTTTGGCTACGGCCAGCGAGTCGTCGGCAGAACCGATAGCTTTTTCGTATTCGAGCGAATCGTTCAGCAGGAAGTGGATCAGTGTATCGAAACTTCCGGTGTATTGCTGATAGAGTTGTTTATAGGCCCGTTCTGCCGTACGGATATCTTTAAGCCGTTCGATGATGGCCGCTTCACGCCGAGCCTGTTCGGCCTGGAAACGCAGGGGGGTTACGATCTGGTCGACGAGAATGTAGCCGAGGATAACAATCACAACAGCAAGAACGATCTGAATTACTTTTTTCATTTCTATTTTTAATTTAAGTTTGTAACGCTATTTCAATAGGCTCGATGCAAAATTCAGGTGACTTATGCTAAACGAACATATTGCGTCTCAAATTTACAGTAATTTTGGATTTGAACCAACATTTGGTCAAAAAAAAATTATAGAAAAGTTTGCAAACTATCTGTGTGATCCCGATTTCTCTCGGATTTTCATCATGAACGGTTATGCCGGAACGGGCAAGACCTCTCTGATTGCAGCGTTTGTCAAGACGCTTAAACAGTTGAAAATAAAACCAATACTGATGGCTCCTACGGGGCGGGCGGCCAAAGTGGTGGCTCAATATACGGGAGAATCGGCCCATACGATCCATAAGAAAATCTATCGTCAGCGAACGCTGGCTTCCGAGGAGGCTCGATTCTCGTTGGACATTAACCGGGAGAAAGATGCCTGTTTTATTGTGGACGAAGCGTCGATGCTTTCGAACTATCCTTCGGATAATGATATTTTTGGTTCGGGGTCGTTGCTGGACGATCTGGTGAGATACGTCCGTAATGGAGTCCGTTGTCGTCTGGTATTGGTGGGCGATGATGCGCAGTTGCCTCCGGTGGGGCACGATCGTAGTCCGGCGCTTGATCCGGAGCGTATGGAGAGTTACGGGCCGGTGGAGTATGTGTCGTTGGACGAGGTGGTGCGGCAGGATGCCGATTCGGGGATATTGTTCAATGCCACGATGGTACGTTGCATGTTGGAAGCGGGTATTTACGAACCGCCTCTGTTCGAGATGTCGTATCCGGATATGAAGTCGATCGACGGCAGTGAATTTATGGAGGCGGTCGAGGAGTGTTACGGGAAGTACGGGCGCGACGAGACGATTGTCATTACGCGGTCGAATCGGCGGGCAAACCGATTCAACGAGGGGATTCGGCGATATGTGCTCTATGCCGAGGAGGAGATCGAGTCGGGCGATATGTTGATGGTGGTGAAAAACAATTATCACTACACGGAGCGTACCGAAGAGTGCCGAATGGAGTTTATTGCCAATGGCGATATTGCCCGGTTGGATCGTATCCGTCGTTTCGAGGAGTTGTATGGGTTCCGTTTTGCCGAAGCGCGGTTGACTTTTCCCGATTACGACGACGCGGAGATTGAATGCAAGGTGTTGCTCGACACGATAGCCTCGGAGGCGCCTTCGCTCACCAGGGAACAGAGCAGTCGTCTTTTTTATGCCGTGGCGGAAGACTATGCCGATATTAAGAGTAAGATAAAAAGGTATAAGGAGGTGCGTGAGAACCCCCATTTCAATGCCGTGCAGGTGAAATTTGCCTATGCGGTGACCTGTCACAAGGCTCAGGGCGGACAGTGGAAAGCGGTATTTGTGGATCGGGTTCTGTTTGGCGACGAACCGATGAGTCGCGATCTGATGCGGTGGCTCTACACGGCTCTGACCCGGGCTACGGAGAGACTCTATCTGGTGAATTTCGACGAGCGTTTTTTCGAACCCGGAGAATCGAAAAATTGAGTATATTTGTGGAACCTAAACCCCAATTGGTATGAAAATACAAATGACCGTTTTCAGTTGTATCTGCTGTTCGCTGTTTTGCCTTGGCGTGCATGCGGCCGAGAGAGACAGTGTCCGGATCAATGATCTCTCCGATTTCGACGCTGTCTCGGTGTGCTCGGGCATCGAGACGATTGTCTCCCCTGAAGTGAATGGAGTGGTTGCGGTGGCAACCTCTGAGGTGATGCCCCTGTTGGCGATCAAGTCGGACGAGGGCCTGCTGACCATCGGTTTTGATCAGAAGGTGAAAGGAAACTGGAAGTTTCGTGTTAAAGACAAGGTAACCGTCTATGTGCCACAGAAGAGCTATCGCTTCTTGAAGACTCAAAGTGGGGCGGTGCTTCGTTTGCCGGAGACGTATCAGACCGGGAATATTCGCATAGCAGCCTCTTCGGGGAGCATTGTACGCGGAGGGATGAATTGTCCGGTACTGACGCTCGAAACCCGATCGGGAAGTGTGGTCCGGCTGCAGGGCGCTTGCGATTCGTTGGCAGTGGATGCGTCCAGCGGTTCTGTCGTGCGATGCGATGCCCTGCAGGGGAAGAGTGTGATGTGTCGGGCCTCTTCGGGGTGCGTGTTGAAACTCAATGCTTCGAAGCGGATTGATATTTCTGCGGCCAGTGGGTCGGTGGTTACTTATGGCGGCGAGGGTGAAGCCCGGATCGACAGACGGTCGGGGGCGATCGTGAAACGGAAAAAATAAAATTTCATAATTTCAGAACATATTTTGGCTACACAGACGACAGGCGAAAAGAAACCGGGGAAGAAATATGTGGAAACCCCTCTGATGAAACAATATTATGCGGCAAAGGCACAGCATCCCGATGCGATTCTGCTTTTTCGTGTGGGCGATTTCTATGAAACGTTCGGCGAGGATGCCATCAAGGCGAGTGGAATTCTGGGGATTACCCTCACGCGTAGGGCCAACGGGTCTGCCTCGTCGGTGGAACTGGCCGGGTTTCCGTATCACGCTTTGGATACCTACCTGCCGAAACTGGTGAGGGCGGGCGAACGGGTGGCCATTTGCGAACAGTTGGAAGATCCGAAGACGGCCAAGACCATCGTGAAAAGAGGGGTGATCGAGTTGGTTACGCCTGGCATTGCGTTTGACGACAATGTGCTTTCGCCCAAGGGAAACACCTTTCTGGCGGCTGTTTTTTTCGGGCGCAAGAGTACGGGAGTCTCTTTTCTGGATGTCTCCACGGGAGAGTTCTATGCGGCGGAGGGGAGCACGGAGTATATAGATAAATTGTTGTCGAATCTGGCTCCCAAGGAGGTGCTCTACCAGCGCAGTTGTGAGGATCGTTTCCGGAGCGAATTCGGAAGGCGTTATTACAGTTATCGGCTCGACGAGTGGGTCTTTTCGGAGGAGATCAACCGGGAGAAACTATGCAAGCAATTCGGGTGTGCGTCCCTGAAGGGATTCGGCATTGAGAGTATGGGCAGTGCCATTGCGGCGGCCGGGGCTATTCTCTATTATCTGGAGTTTACGGAGCATAAAAACATCAGACATATTGCCTCCATTTCGCGGATCGACGAAGATCGTTATGTGTGGATCGATAAGTTCACAATCCGCAATTTGGAACTGTTTTCTGCGAACAGCGCACGGAATCGGGGTGGATTTTTCGATGTGATCGACCGTACGGTCACGCCGATGGGGGGGCGTTTGCTCAAACGGTGGATCGCTATGCCGATCAAGGATGTCAAACAGTTGAACGATCGTCTGGACGTGGTGCAGCGTTTCCACGAGAATATCGAGTTGCGCGAGGCGGCTACGGAGATACTGGAACAGGTGGGCGATCTGGAGCGGATTGTCTCTCGGATTGCCGCTCAACGGGTCATGCCTCGGGAGATCGTGCAGTTGAAAAATACGCTTTATGCGGTCGAGAAACTGAAGTCGCTGCTGGAAAAATCCGGCGATAAGGGGTTGAAGCGGCTGGCTTCGAAGCTGGATATATGCCAGGAGGTGCGGGAGAAGATTGCACGCGAGATCTATCCCGACCCCTCGAACCAGATCGCCAAGGGAGGAGTCATTGCCGACGGGGTGAATCTGGAACTGGACGATCTGCGGAGGATTGCGCTTCACGGAAAGGATGTGATTGCCGAAATCCAACAACGGGAGAGCGAGGCGACCGGAATCCCATCGCTGAAGGTTAGTTTCAACAATGTGTTCGGCTATTATATAGAGGTGCGCAATACCCATAAGGATAAAGTACCTGAGAATTGGATTCGCAAGCAGACGCTGACGTCGGCCGAACGTTACATTACGGCCGAATTGAAGGAATACGAAGAGAAGATTCTGGGTGCGGAGGAGAAGATGCTCGTGCTCGAACAGCAAATCTATACGGCGATTATTGCGTTTTTGGTTAATTGGTCGCAACCCTTGCTGCACGATGCGGCGATTATTGCACAAATTGACTGTCTGCTCTCCTTTGCGAAGATTGCCGTCGAACGGAACTATTGTCGGCCGGAACTCAATGAGGGGAAGGCTATCGAGATCAAACAGGGACGTCATCCGGTGATCGAGACCCTGATGCCGGTCGGCGAACAGTATATTCCCAATGATGTCTGTCTGGACGACTCGGATCAGCAAATTATGATGATCACGGGGCCCAATATGTCGGGTAAATCGGCCCTGTTACGTCAGACGGCCCTGATCGTGCTGATGGCTCAGATGGGCAGTTTCGTACCGGCGGTTTCGGCCCGGATCGGTATCGTGGATAAGATTTTCACGAGGGTGGGGGCTTCGGATAATATCTCCGAGGGCGAATCGACTTTCATGGTGGAGATGCTCGAATCGGCCAGTATCCTGAACAATATCTCCGACCGCAGTCTGGTACTGTTGGATGAGATCGGTCGGGGAACCAGCACCTACGACGGTATTTCAATTGCGTGGGCCATGGTCGAGTACCTGCATCAGCACCCCAAGGCCCGGGCCAAGACTCTTTTCGCCACTCACTATCACGAGCTCAACGAGATGGAACAACTCTATCCCCGTGTGAAGAATTTCCATGTAACGGTCAGGGAGATAGACCGGAACATCGTTTTTCTGCGCAAGTTGGAGCCGGGCGGTACGGAACATTCGTTCGGTATCCACGTGGCCCGCATGGCAGGTATGCCTCTTTCAATCGTGAAACGGGCCGAACAGGTGTTGAAGGATCTGGAAACAGCTCATCGGGCCGGGGCCGGCATTGCCGACGGCGAGGCGATGAAATCGGACATTACCGATGTGAAAGAGCCTGTAGGGGGAATTCAGTTGAGCATGTTCCAGTTGGATGACCCGGTGTTGATTCAGATACGCGATGAGGTGAAAGGTCTGGATATCGACTCGCTCACTCCGCTCGAAGCACTGAATAAATTGAACGAGATCAAAAAGATCGCCGGAATCTGACGGATTGTTTTTCGATACCGTTTGACATACTGTATATTCTTCCGGCTATTCGGGGACTTCGTCTCCTTGCCAGATATTGTAATCTTTGCTGGCAAATTGATTCAGCGAGTAGTCTCGTGGTTGGTAGGTAATGGTTTGCAGAAGTGAAAAACGTCCGTCCTGTCCGACATTGGGACGGACTTGAGTTACGGTATATGATTTTTCATCTTTGTTCCTTTGTTCCGACTACATGAAAAAGTTCGGTTGGAAAGAAGATGAAAAGTGACTCTTCCGGACTATTTCCGCTTCCAGGCCCCGGTGATCTCCGCGATATATATTTTGTGATAAGTTCCGTCGGAGTACCATTTCGTGTCGGGAGATGGATCGAGAAACCGTTCGGGACGGATCATGTCGGTATAGAGTTTACGGCACTCCAGCACCATGTCGGCCTGGGCGAAGGTCACGTTGCCCTGTGCCGTGAATTCGGGCGTCAATCCGGCCCGAGTCACTTTGTCCGTGTCCCGTCCCGAGAGCGAACCGCATATTTTCAGTGCTTCGCGGTACTCCTCGCCCAGAAACGACAGGGTGAAAGTCTCGTTCTCCTCCATGAAGCCGAACGTATATCGGTTCGGACGCACGAAGACGAAAACTACCGGTTTGTTCCACAGGTAGCCCATGCCGCCCCAGTTGGCCGTCATGGTATTGAAACGTTCCCGTGTGCCGGCCGTGACCAGCATCCAGCGGTCGGCGATCAGCCCTATCGCCTTTTCCGAAATCTCTTTGGGATTCAATGCGTTCATCGTATGTTTGATGGATGCGGAAATGCCATCTCCGGACATCTCCTCCGGAAATGGCATCCTGTGTTTGACATTTGTTATTTCGACCGTATTACGGATTTGATGTTCTCGATCAGCATGTAAACCGCCACCGAATTGAAGCCGCCTTCCGGGATGATGACGTCCGCATACTTCTTGGAGGGTTCCACGAACTCCTCGTGCATCGGTTTGACCGTGTTGATATATTGCTCCACGACCGATTCCATCGTGCGGCCCCGCTCCCTCACGTCCCGCAACAGGCGTCGCGCAAGCCGCAGGTCGGCGTCCGTGTCCACGTACACCTTCATATCCATCAGGTCGCGCAACTGTTTGTTCTCGAAAATCAGAATCCCGTCGATGATGAGCACTTTCGAGGGCATCACCCGAACGGTTTCGGTCAATCGGTTGTGCTCCACGAACGAATATACCGGACGTTCGATAGGTACCCCGTCCTTGAGCGTCCGGATATGTTCGATCATCATTTCCGTATCAAAAGATTGGGGATGGTCATAGTTCAACTTGGTACGTTCTTCGTAGGTGAGGTTCTTGTATCCTTTGTAATAGTAGTCGTGGCACAGAGTGACCACTTCGTCCTCAGCAAAAGCTTCTTGCAGACGTTTGACCAAGGTACTTTTCCCCGATCCGGTACCACCTGCTACTCCGATAACCGTTACGTTGAACATGGTTGCTTGAGGTTGAGTTGGTTAGGCGTCTATTTTAGCGTATTTGGCGTGACGTTCGATGAATTCCCGACGAGGCGGTACGTCATCGCCCATCAGCATCGAGAAGATACGGTCGGCTTCGGCAGCGCTTTCGATGGTTACCTGACGCAAAATACGTGTTTTAGGATTCATGGTTGTATCCCACAACTGTTGGGAATTCATCTCTCCCAGACCTTTGTAGCGCTGTATGTGGAGTCCCTTGCTCCCGAATTCGGCCACGGTAGCCTCACGTTCCTCTTCGGTCCAGCAGTAACGTTCGTTTTTCCCCTTTTTGACCAGATAGAGCGGGGGAGTGGCGATATACACGTGACCGTTTTTGAGCAGATCGTTCATATAACGGAAGAAGAAGGTCAGCATCAAGGTGGCAATGTGGCTTCCGTCCACATCGGCATCGGTCATAATGATGATCTTATTGTAACGCAGTTTTTCGAGATTCAAGGCTTTGCTGTCCTCTTCCGTGCCGATCGTCACACCCAGTGCCGTGAACATATTCTTGATTTCTTCGTTCTCGAACACTCTGTGTTCCAGGGCTTTTTCTACGTTCAGGATTTTTCCTCGCAGAGGCATGATCGCTTGGAACATCCGGTCGCGACCCTGTTTTGCGGTTCCGCCCGCGGAGTCTCCCTCGACGAAGAAAATTTCGGTGATTTCTCTGTTTCGAGAAGAACAGTCGGCCAGTTTGCCCGGCAGACCAGATCCCGAAAGTACGGTTTTGCGTTGAACCAGTTCACGAGCCTTGCGGGCTGCATGACGGGCCGTAGCGGCAAGAATCACCTTGTCTACGATGGCTTTGGCATCTTTGGGATGCTCCTCGAGGTAATTCGACAAAGCCTGGGCGATGGCCTGGTCCACGGCTCCTGCGATCTCACCGTTACCCAATTTGGTTTTGGTCTGACCTTCGAACTGAGGTTCGGCTACCTTCACCGAGATGATGGCTGTCAATCCTTCGCGGAAGTCATCGCCGTTGATCTCGAATTTGAGTTTGGAGAGCATTCCCGAATCCTCTGCATACTTTTTCAGCGTACGAGTCAAGGCCCGACGGAAACCTGTCAGGTGAGTACCCCCCTCGATGGTGTTGATATTGTTGACGTAGGAGTGTACGTTTTCCGAGAAACTCGTATTATACTGCATGGCCACCTCTACCGGCACACCGTCTTTTTCCGTGTCGATGTAGATGACATTTTCGATCAGCGGTTCACGGTTGGCGTCGAGGAACTTGACGAATTCCAACAGTCCCTCCTGCGAATAGTACTCCTCACGCAATGGTTCGCCCTTTTCGTTTTTCTCCCGATAGTCGGTCAGATTCAGACGTACGCCTTTGTTCAGGTAAGCCAATTCGCGCAGACGGGACGAGAGAATATCGAAACTGTATTCGGTTGTAGTGAAGATTGTTCCGTCGGGCTTGAATGTGATGATAGTTCCGTGGCTGTCCGTGTCGCCGACAACCTCCATTTGGGAAATCGGGGCACCCTTGCTGAACTTTTGGCGATATTTTTTGCCGTTGCGATGCACTTCGGCAATCAACAGATCGGAGAGGGCGTTCACACAGGATACACCCACACCGTGCAGACCTCCGGACACTTTGTAACTGCCCTTGTCGAATTTTCCGCCGGCGTGCAGCACGGTAAGCACCACTTCGAGGGCCGATTTCCCCTCTTTTTCGTGGTAATCGGTCGGGATGCCTCGTCCGTCGTCTTCCACGGTAATCGAGTTGTCCTCGTTGATATAGACCTCTATATTGGAACAGTAGCCGGCCAATGCCTCGTCGATCGAGTTGTCCACCACCTCATACACCAGATGGTGTAATCCCTTCACGCCGATGTCTCCGATATACATAGCGGGACGTTTACGAACGGCCTCCAGACCTTCGAGTACCTGAATACTGGAGGCGGAATATTCTTCGGCTTTCTGCTGCTTTTCGATTTCTTGTTCTGTGCTCATATTTTCGTTGAAATGTATCTGCAAATGTACTTAAATTATTCCTAAATCCCAAGCAGGGAATGGATGTCGATCTCTTCCAGCCTCCCTTGGTAAAAGCGCACCGTTCGGGAGGGATATTGTTGGATATTGGTGATGTTGTGGGTGGACATGACGATCGAACAGCCCCCTTCGACGATCCTTTTGAACAGATTCATGATGTCGTCGGCCGCCGAGGGATCGAGATTCCCGGTTGGCTCGTCGGCCAGGATCACCTTCGGATCGTTGATCAGTGCACGGGCGATGGCCAGCCGCTGTTGTTCTCCCCCGGAGAGCTGGAAGGGCATTTTATACTCTTTGTTGGTCAAGCCTACCACACGCAACATCTCTTCGATTTTCCGTCTGATATCGGTTTCGTTGCTCCAACCGGTGGCTTTCATCACGTAGTAGAGATTGTTGAACACATTGCGGTCGGTCAGCAGCTGATAGTCCTGGAAAACGATTCCGATTCTGCGTCGCAGATAGGGGATATCTTTGCGTTTCAATTTACGCAGATCGAATCCCACGATGTGGCCTTCTCCCTCCCACAGAGGAAGTTCGGCATAGAGGGTTTTGAGCAGGCTGCTCTTTCCGCTGCCCACGCGACCGATCAGGTAGACCATTTCCCCGCTGCCCACCGTGAAATCCACTTGAGAGAGAACCAGATCTCCCCGGTTTTTGGATTTCATTCTGCGAAAAGGTTCCTGGCTGTGATATATTGATGCGTTTTTCAGTTCGATGACGTTACCGCTCTCCATGCTTCATGATTTTTTAGCTTTCAAAATTAGTTATTTTTCCCGGAAAAAGAAAGGCTGAATGGGGTTTCCTTTGCGATTTCCGCATTAATTCATTATGTTCGTGAATAAATGATTTCTGAGATGAAAACGATTCGTTATTGCAATGATCCTTTCGAGGCTCAGGTGATTCGAGGCAGACTTGAAGATGCGGGTATTCCGGCGTGTGTCGTCAATGAGAATATCAATACCGTATTGCCATTATGGGTAATCCGGCAGGAAATTTACAGAACCATTACTATTGTCGGAAGTGTCGTTGCGAATTTAAGCGCGGAACGACGCAATGATATTCCGGAAAAAGCGTTATCTTTGCAGAGTAATTGCGAACGGAATCTGTTCGGCAGACCGGGGGCGACCGGTTTTGACAGCAGGCAGAGTCTGATTGTAAGCACGCCGAGCTTTGTGCGGTGGCTCGTAAATCTCAACGCTCGAACTACAAATGGCGATAATAGCTATGCACTCGCTGCCTAATTTACCGAGTAAATTAGCTTAATCTCCGGGTCCAAGGAGGCTTGGAGACGAGTATCCTGCCGGTTTTTCCCGCTTCTTGAAAGATCGGCGTATAGGGTATCATAAATGAGAAGATAGTCCTGGGGGATGTCTGTGCTTCGGGGCGAAAATCAACAGACTGGGGTCTGCGTTGGGTTGCCTTTCACCAGGCGCGGGCAGGAGGATCAACGAAAGGATAAGCGTGTAGAAAGCTTTTGGGTTCCTTGTTTGGACGAGGGTTCGACTCCCTCCGCCTCCACATCGGATCAGAGAATAAAGCAGAGACTATTTCAACTTAGTCTCTGCTTTTCGTTTGTCTTTGGTGCCGGGATCTTATTCCGGAACGTATATGATCTCGCCGTTTTCCAATTCGTAGGCGATACCCACTTTCCGACCGCGTTTGCCGCTTTTCGAATTCTGGTCTTCCGAGGGGGTGTAACGGTGAATGGTTTCGCCCTCTTTGGTGATGATTTCCATGTTCTCCTTGCCGGGGTTTTTGACCATGGTGAAGTCTTCCTTGCTGAACATTTCGGTCATGTCGTAACGACTCACCAACGCAACCATCAGAGCTACTGCAAAAACCATCGCCACGTCGAACAGATTGCCCACTACACTCATTGGATCGTGGTCTTCGTCTTTTTGTAAAAGTCTGTGTTTCATCGTTCCGTCCGATTGCCGTTTAACAATTCCGCCACGAATTCCAGATTGGCCATATCCTGTAGATACCAGCGTTGTTTGACTTGTTGGGTGATAAATCCGATGGCTGCGGCAAATAGACCCACTACGGTGGTGGCAAATGCAACTTGCATGTTATAGGCCATCGATGCGATGTCGCCCGAGGAAAGTCCCACCAGTGCCGGTCCCATCGGAATAAGTGTACCCATTAATCCCAGCATGGGTCCCATCTTGCAGAGAGTTTTCGAAATGGAGAGGTCTTTGTCGGCTTCGATTTCGAAATCGGCCAGCAGACGCTGACGCAGAGCCGCATTATCTTTCGCCTCCAGCAGCCTATTGAGATAGGTGACCACCAACGAGGGATTTTTTTGGGGCAGGTGTTCTGCCAGCGTCATTACCGACTCATGATCGAGGTGGGCGAGTTCCTGCCCGATGAGCGAAGCTGTACGGCGGATGGCTAAGTATTGTCCGAAGAAACTGCCGATGAGCAACAGTGAACGCCCGAAAAAAAAGATGAGCAGTACAACCACCGGGACAAGCAGACCGGTTGAGATCCAATAGAGAATATCCGAGATGTAATTCATGGTGTTATTTGGTTTTGATTAATTTCTTCAGTTTTATTCCATAGGCGATGATTCCGACTATAATGCCCGCGGCGACAAATGCCACCACGCCGCTCAGTGCAATCCAATCTACGGGGTCGTTTCCTGCCACGGCGGTCTGGCCATTTACCGTGGCGACGATCCCCAAAACGGCGATCAGTGCATTCGTCAGAAAGAGCAGCTCCAGTCTGATCTCTTTTTCGGGGAGGAGCCGTTTCAAAGCCCACCTTCCGGTCGGGATCACAATCGCCACGGCCGCAGCCAGAGACCAGGCTATCAGGGGAAACGAGGTGCCTGGCAGGGCGAAAATCGTGGCGACCAACAGACTGAACAACACCGGGAAGATGAGTATTCCCGGAAACCATCTTAAAATGCGGTAGGTCCATAGGGTACGGGCCTTTATTTTTCCGGAAGAGTGGATATGTGCCGCCATGATACAGAAAGACATTTGCAGGGCGACCTCTAAAGTGAGTATGGCGGCCAGGTCGAGCATCAGAGAAGAGTCGGCCAGCCAGTCCGATATGCGGCTTTTCGACTGTTCGATGGCATAGGGCCACATTCCCCCGACAAACATTCCGCACACGATTGCAGACAGAGCCACGAAATATGGTTTGCGCCAGGTCTGTTTCAGAATGTAGTTGAAACAGACTATGATCATCATGATCAGTACGACAGTCTCCATTACTCTTCCATTTTCTTTCTGCGACGACGCATCACCACAACCAGAAGAATGGTCGCTCCGATTACCAGCAGGACCACTACGCTGTTGCTGACAAACGTAGTGGTTCGTTCGGCCGATGTCAGCTCTTCGCGCTTCAGTACGGTTCCCTGACCTCCGTCGGGAGCCGTTTCACGTACTGAGCGAATCTGTTGTTCGTATGTGCGGGCTGTCTCCGGAGTGGTGTTCGATGCAATAAATGCACGTAATTGGGTGTTGTTGCAGACAAAGCCCGAACAAGAGGGTTTGTATTTCTCGATCAGGCCGGTGTGCAGAGTGGCCAGTGTCTGCAATTGTTCGGCCGATGCCTTCCACATTCCTTTGCGGGCTGTCTCCATCATCACGGCCGAGATCTCCTCCAGGGCTGCGGGGTTCTGCCGTTCGAAATAGTCGCAGATACCCAGATCGAACTTGTCCTGTACGTAGACATCGTACACTTCATTCCACATCTGGTTGTCGATCGCTTCGGGTTTCATTACGTTCCATCCATAGGTGTTTTGGACGATTTCGGCAAATCCGGCGGCCGCACTTGCTTCTCCCTTCATCTTCTCGCGGATGTAATTCGGATTGAAAATCGTGGTCCGGCTCTCCACTCCGATCGCCTCCTTGAGTTCCTGCATCCTCATGCGGTTCCGGTTGCGGTAATCGCTCAGATAGGCATCGGGTTCTTTTCCTGTCACGTTCCGTACGGCCAGGTTCATGCCGCCCATGAACTCATAGACGTGATCGAGGCTTAACGCACCCCAGGTGTTGCTCTGACGGGGTTGTACGACGGCATCGGTATGGATCAAGGCCGCTTCCAATGCAAATTGCCGGATCTGTTCCCAGTTCTTTTCGCTGCCGTAGAATGCCCCCATGTTCTGGAGGTAGACATCGGCGATTTCGGAGGAGTTTTCCCAACGGTCGCCGCTCTGTACCATACCGGTTATTCCTGTTCCATAATTGCCGTTTACGCCACCGAATACCCGGTAGGTCGATACCTCGCGGGCCTCTTTGGGTGAAAGACCCTTTTCGATCAGAGCATGTTCCGCATCGACGACGCTTTTCGCCACAAAGTTTTCATATCGGTCCTCTTTTGCAGCGGCAGCCATCTCCACGGCTCGTGAGATCAGAAACAGACGCGATGCGGCAATGTCGCGTAACTGTCCGCTGGTCTGCACCACGACGTCGATACGTGGACGGCCCAACTCTTCGGAGGGGATCAGCCGGATATCGGATACACGTCCGAATATGTCACGAATCGGTTCGACACCCAACATATAGAGAACCTGAGCGATGGTTGCACCTTCGGTTTCCACGAACTCTCCGGCCCAAAGCGTATAGCTCACCTTGCGGGGCAGTGAATCGTTGTGACGTTCACGATACATTTTTATCGTGTTTTCTGCCAGTTCCTTGCCTTGTTCCCAAGCCGATTCGCTCGGTGTCGCTTCGGCATTGACGGCGTAGAGGTTGCGTCCCGTCGGAATGGCATTCGGATTGGCAATGGGATCACCGCCCGGTGAGGGAGGAGTGTAACCTCCGTCCATGGCGTTGATAATCGAGGCTAATTCCGTTTCGGGACTCTGTTCCAGGGCTTTCTTGTAATTGATCACGTTGCGGATTGTACGTTCGATCTCCATGACTGCCCGGGCGAATTCTTTTTCGGATTTGGAGTATTCTTTCCCCGGGGCTGCCATCGCGGCCATGATCTTCGAAGAGATTTCGGCCGATTTTTCCGTCGTTTTTTCTTCGTTTCGGGTATGTGCGGGTCGTGAACCGATTTTGGGAATCCCCGCGGGATGTTTCGACCCTTTTTTGCCCGATTCGGGAATTCCCGCGGGATGCCGGGTGACTCCCGAAGCCATCATGGACATCATGCGGGTCATCATGTCCTGAGGAGCTGAGAGCGAACGTTGGATCTCACGTGCCTTGCTGAGGTCCTGGGCCGAAATCCCCGATGTTGTGCAGATCATGTCGTCGGAAACCGGGACCGTGCTGTTCAATAGACGGCCGACCAGTTCACGGGCAGGAGCCAGATAGCGACGAGTGAAGAGTGTTTTGTGTTTTTCCAGGTCTTCGGTTGCTTTGCCGCGCCATTTGTCCAGTGCCAGCCAGGAATAGGCGATCGGTTCCACGGACATTGCACAGACACTGCTACGGATACGCTCCTCGGAATAGGATTTCCCCATTGTGTAGAGTTCGCCGGTTATTTTTTCGTTGGCGAGTTCCTCGGCGAAAGATTCGATACGGGCGATCTCCTGTGCGGAGTAGGGCGAGGTAAGCGTCGAATCCAGACGTAATTCGCGGTGGATACCCAACTCTACGGTCAGACGTTTGACTCGCAAGGAGGCTTTTCGGGTGTCGGGTTTTCCGTCGGCATAGAGCAGGTCGTTGTATGTCTGAATGGCATCGCTCAGATTCCGATACACTTCTCGCACGTTACTTTCCATGAATGGAGGGGTCAGATACGATTGCAGGGTGGCATAGGCGCGACGTTTGGCGATCACTCCCTCGCCGACATTGCCGATCGAGTAGACATAAAGATGGGGTGTCGCTCCCACGAGTATTTCGGGCCAGTCGTTGCTGCATAAGGCCGCTTGCTTACGGGGGGTGAATTCCAGACTGCCGTGTGTCCCGAAATGGATCATCACATCGGCACCGAAACCGTATCGGGCCCATAGATAGGAGGCGATATAGGCATGCGGGGGAGCCGCATCGGTTCCGTGTACGATGGCGAAATCGTCGTTTCCGGCACCGGCAGCCAGTTGTGGCAGCAGTACGATATTCCCTAATCTTACACGCGGCAAGGCCAACTGACCTTGTTCCGTGGCGATATAGTTGCCCGGAAACTCTCCGTCGAGTGCCTTCACCTCCTCCATCAGAGTCGGACGAATGGTTCGGGTTGTCCACGAGGCATATTCTTCAGCCGAGATGAGTTCGGGCATGCCGTTTTTCAGAAATTCGGATTTTGCACCGTGGGCGTAAGCGTTGAAAACGGCTCCCTGTCGTTGAATCAACAGCGCCAGTTCATCGGCCGAGGCGGGAAGGTTTTCTACCCGGTAACCCTCTTGTTTCATTCTCGACAACAGATTGTAGAGCGACGGGACAACCTCCATGCCGGCAGCCGTCAGGGCATTCTGTCCGGGCCCTTTGTAATAGTAGATGGCTACGCGTTTTTCATGATTGGGCTTGAATCGTAGAGCGATGTGGTTATTCACCGTTTGCACGAAGATATCCAGTCGGTCGGGAATGGCGTACACCTGTTGCAGGCCTTCTTTGTCGATACGGTGCCCGAAAAGCGCATAAGGACGGATGGCTCCGTCGATTTCGGGCATCACGATGCTTTGCGACATGAATCCGCCGTTCATTCCCATTTTGTCGGCTTCCCATTCGTCGACCAGCCGGTTGACATTGAGCGGTGCAAAAAGCGGAATATTCTGTTCGCTCAGGTACTTCACGATGAGATCACCCAGGCGTCCATGGGCCATGTTGATGACGGCTGCCGGCCCAATCGAGTCGATCTGTCGGTTTTGTATCAGAGCCTGCATGTTGCGGACGGGATAGACCACATTACCGCTTTGTTCCAGTTTGGCGATCAGTTCTTGCGGTTCGCCCATCTGACCGGTAATGATGATTCGGGGCGCATTCTCTCTCATCAGGCCGTGTTTCGAAAGAAATGTTTCGAACGCCTTTACGTTGTCGAAATCCATCTCCTCATTTTCCGGATTCGATGGGTCGATATGATAGAATTGCTTCTGTTCACGCATGACAGGCGCCTCGGGTGCTTCGCTGTCGAGTTTTTTCCCATCTATCGTGCGACGGATATAGAGGAGCATATTGCGATAATTTCGGCGTCCGCCTCCGTTGAGGTATCCTTTGAGGGTGGCTACGGTGGCCGAATCGGCTGAAATGATTTCATTGGCAGGATTGGTTGCCATGGTGGTGATTACGGCAATACCTTTGTCGGCGGCCTTTTGGATCAGGTCTCTCTGCTCGGCGGTGATACGGAGTCCCATCCCGTTCATCAGTACGATGTCGTATCGGCCGATCCGGTTCAGGTTTTCCACATCCAGCGAGGTGAGTCTGATCCGGTTGTGATGGTTCGCCCGGGCAATCTGACCGAGGGTAGTGGTTTGATAGTTTATAAATGCGATGCGTGTGGCAGAGAACCAATGGTTCCATGCCACAACGCCCAATAAAATTGTCAGCAGGATTACTCCTGCCAGGATTTTTCCTTTTCGTTTCATATGGTGTTTCCTGTTTTTCTATTTGAACATTTGCTCTATGTCGAGCGACAATCCTATCGAGCAGGTGGTCCCTGTTGTGCTGGGCGAATTGCTGTAATAGTAGTCGGGTCGATAGTTGAACAGATTGTCTACGGCCAGGGTGAGGTCTATGCCTCGCCACAGACGTTGGGTCAGGCTCAATTTCCAGATCGTGTAACCCGGATAGGTCTGTTCTACGGTCTTCTCGTAGGAGGTTATTTCGGTGTATACGTCGGCGGTGACTCTCGAGAGATAGCGTCCCGAGAGTGCCATGCTCAAACCGTAGTTTTTCCACTCTTTGTCATAGGCCAGACGGGCCGTGGCCGTATGCGGACGAGTGGAGGAAAGAAGCGGCTCTCCCTTTTCGATATGTTCGTGGGTGTAGGCATACGACACTCGCCACGATATGCCGCAGGGATAGTTGCCGGTTGCATTGGCTTCGGCGCCGGCCACTTTCAGCGGGGCCATATTCGTATAGACTTGTCCGGCCAGTTCCTGATTCCAGACGGTTGTGATCCGGTTGTCGACCAGGTTGTAGAATCCGGTCAGGGTGAAGCTGTGACGGCTCTTCATGTATTCGGCCGACAGCGAAAAATTATGGCTCGATTCGGCTTTCAGATCCGGATTGCCGTATATCATGAAGATATTGCCCATGTAGAAGTTCATATACATCTCCTTGAGTGTCGGGGCACGGAATCCTCCGGCATAGGAGCCTCGTAATGAACAGTTCCCGACCTTGTACATCACGCCGATTTTAGGCGAAAGATGGGAAAGTTGCGCTTCCGAGAAATAGTCGAACCGAACTCCTGCGATGAGATTCAATTTCCTGTGAGGGTTCCAGTCGAATTGGGCGAAGGCATCGGTGGTGTATTGGGTGTGATTGCCGTTCTCCTCGAATTGATAGGACATCAGATAGTCGCGCATGTAGCCGCCGCCGATAGTGAGAATGTGTTTGTCGGCCAGTGTATGGTTGTAGAGTGTGCGGAGCGTATGCTGCACGTTGCTGTAATCGCGTACGTCGCGGTCGTTGGGTGTCAGATAGTCGCTTTTGTCGTACTGGTCGAACGCATACGACAGCTCCAGATCGTCCCTTTCGGTGATGCGGTAGTTGCCTTTCAGTCCGCCAGAAAAACTGCGATACCGGTCCTTGATGCTCTCCGAAGCGTCGCGTTCGCGAAAGAAATAACCGGCCCGGGCTGTGAATTCCAGATCGTCGGTGGCTGTAAAGATCAATCTCTCCTTGATGTTGAGAGTCGAATTCCCGTAGATGGTGCTGTAATCGCCGACCTCTTCGTTGTCGGTACCCTTCGAGAGATCTATGGCATCGATCGAGGTGAATTGTACGTTGGTCATCGAGTTGAAACGTCCCCGGTTGAATCCGACCGATCCTCCGTAACGCTGTTCGTTGTGCGCTCCGTAACGACCGTTCAGGTTGACCGACCACGGCTCTTCGGACTTCCGGCTGATGATGTTCACCACGCCGCCGATCGCATTCGATCCGTAGAGCGACGATACGGCCCCTTTTACGATTTCGACGCGTTCGACATTATCCAGATTTAGCCTGTTGTAATCCACATTGTCGAGGGTTTCGCCGGCCAATCGTTCGCCGTCGACCAGAAACAGTACCGAATTGCCTCCGAATCCCGACATGTTGAGAGAGATTTGCTGGTTCATCGAATAGGAAAATTCGATCCCGGGCAATTCTGTTTGCAATAGATCACCGATGTGGGTGGCATCTCCCCGTCTGATATCCCGTTCGGAGATGACACGGGTGACGATCGGTACATCCTTCAATAATTTTGGGGTACGCGTGGTAGTCACCACCACCTGATCCAGCATCGTGGTGTTTTCGGTCAGCCGAAAATTCAATGTCTCATTTTGAAGGCTTTTGGTTTTTAATGTGGCATCGTTATATCCCACATACGATGCCCGGAGCGTGTACTCCTTGTTATCGGGCAGTGCGAGTTCATAATAGCCTTTTTCATCGGTCACCGTGCCCAGTGTCGGCAATTCCTTTACCGAGATGGTGGCTCCCTGGAGCGGTTTGTTCTCTGAATTCGACGATACCGTGCCGGATATTATACGTTGGGCCGAGAGACCGGTCGCGAAGTGCAGGCCGAGCAGCATCAATAAAATGAATCTCATCGTCATAGCGTTACGGGATACATGTAATCGATGGTCATAAAGCCCTTTATGGCGGCATCGTTCATGAAATTGACAAGACGCAGGGCGGCATAGCTGCCATCCGGGAGACGGAGAAGATACACTTTCCCCGATAGGGTGTATATCGGAGGCATGGTCGATGTGTCGACATCCAGCCATCGGGATAGGCAGGGGTTGTAATAATCCTCTGCGTAGAGGATGATTCCATCCATCATTTGAGACATGTCGATCGTGATACGGTCTGTGGTCCATTCGTCGCCGATGAACGATTCCGAGGGGAGGGTCGTCAGATTCGGAAGCGAATGGAAATCGCTCACGGAACTTTCCCAAACGGTCCCGCCGTTGGTCTTCGTGTCGTAACGATGTACGGCAAAATCCCATTTTTCGGGCGCTTTGCTATCGATGGGCTCTGTCGTTACCAGCTTTTCGTGCAGGTCGATATAGTGCCATTCGGTGTATTTCGTGGCATCAATGTAGATACGTCCCGTATGACTGCTCTCGTCGACCAGAATGAATCCGTATTCGTTTTCTGTCTCGGGAGAGGGTTGGTCGTAAATGTCGCTGAAGATGCCATTGCAGGCCTGAAACGATAATAGTACTATCGTTCCGGACATGAACATTCCTGTTAAATTTCGGTTTATGGCCATTCCCTGAAGGGTCGGAGGGGTTATTGTCCGTTTGAGCTGGGTGCGTTCCCCGGCAACAGGGTGATGGTCAGACCTCCCATGACTGCCGGAATGTTGAATACGATGGAGAAAGAGTCTTTCGCTGCATTGGTCGTGCCGGTCATCGTAAAATCGTAGTTGCTGGTCGAATCGCCCATTCCCATTGCCACGGTGCCGCTTCCCGAGAACGTGTATTGATCGTTCTGTTTGACGACTGTTGCCGACGAGACATTGAAATTGCCCCACAATGCGGATTCAAACGAAATCGAGATCGTTTCATCGTCATTGGCCGTCAATGTCATGCTTTCATTGTCTGTATATCTGTTTTGAAAATAGGTGCAATCGGCATCCGAATAGCCTTTGTATGTGCCGGCCAACAGTAAATGAGCCGGGGCTTCGCCCGTTATGAATTCGATGGTCAGGCCACCCATGACGGCGGGTACCTTGAATTGCATTCGGGCTTTTTCTTTCGATTCTATTTCCGCCGTGAATGTGCAATCATACGAAGAGATATTTCCCTCCATTCCCATCTGGGTCTGACCGCTGCCCGAAAGGGTGTAAATGTTGTCGCTCACACTCTTTTGGATATCCGTAATCGTGAATTCGCCCCAAGAATCGGACGAGAATGAGACGTCGGTGGAACCATCGGACCCGGTGGCTATAGAGATGGTTTCGTCGGCAGAACAGGTGTTTTGAAAATAGGCGCAACTGGCCAGGGTATATCCTGTATAATTGCCGGTGATGTCGGTTTCAGTCGGTTCATTTTCTTTTTTGTCGCACGCTATCGTGCAAAATGCCATGACAGACAGCAGAAAGAGTGATTTAATTTTCATATCGGTAATTTTTATTTTTTCCGATACAAAATTATCCGTCTGTCACAGGAAGGACAATACCCATATTTGGGTGTTTTCCAGCTCTTTTTTGCAGTTGTTTCGGTATGGGATAAATAGTATTGTGTCGTTCCAAGTGAAGCTGTTGGACATCACATGTTCATGAGGGTGGACTCTGTTCGGAAGAACACAGGCGGAAGTTCAAGACCGAAGGGCAGTTCAGAACAGACATGGACATTGTTTATTTTACGCGGAGTAAATTATCCATTTGCTGGACGACATACGGTTTCCATTGTTCCAACAGTTCGTCGAACGTGCCTTCTTCTTCAACCGACAGACGTTCGTACAGGTCCTTTGTCAGGAACGGGACCGCTATTGCCCCGTAGAAAGTATAAAACAGCACGGACGTAGGTACTGTATTCAGTTTTCCTTCTGCCATTTCCGTGCGCAGACTCGTTACTACTTTCGTGAGGGTCAAACACATGGGAGAACTGCGGACGGTATCGATAATGTAGTTCACATCACGGTGTATTTCTCTGACCACGAAAAGCGGCAACATCGGATTGTTCTTGAATATCTCGTAGTAGGCATCCACCAGCTTTGCCACACGTTCGGATATAGGCACCTCTTTTGCCGTGACGAGTTCCTCTACTTTCGGTACTATCTTTTGGATAATCATTCCGAAAGCGGCTTGGAATATCCTGTCTTTTGTGCGGAAATAGTAGTGTAGACTGGGACGGTTGATGCCTACACGGGCAGCAATGTCTCCCATGCTGGTTTCGGCAAAGCCTTTTTCCATGAAGACGTCCTTTGCCGCTTCAAGTATCCGGAACTCCATGTCGGTGTTTTCGGTTGTCTTTACATTGTTTTTGCCTGTCATAACTATGCTTGCCTTAATTTGATATTCGTTTGTCAAATAACCTCACGTGGTTCGTACGCTCTTTGTGCGCATAAGTTGTCGATAAACAACAGCAGGCGATTGGTGATATTTACCTCGCTCACGCCGCTGTCAAAATCGAGCGAAAGTATGTTCATTTCCGGTAACAATGCCTTGATGCGCTTCTCAATACCTTTCGACACGATATGGTTGGCGATGCAACCGAAAGGCTGGAGGCTGACCACGTTGTTGATGCCCTGGTGTGCATAGGCCATAATATCTGCCGGGAGTTGCCATCCCTCACCGAACTGGGCGTTGAGCGATATGACTTTCCGTGCATCTTCCGCTTCGGCGAAAATATTCTTGAACGGAGTGAAATAATGGAAACGTCTGGCTATACCGTTCACTTTCTCAATCTGTTTCCACACGATATGGTAGCCCAGCTTATACAGGGACTTTGGCAAGAAGTCGTATGCGATGTGGCTTTCCTCGCGCACCTCCTTGTTCACAAAAGCCTGCATGAAGAAATCGGTGAGTACGGTGGGGACCGCTTCTATACCCCTGTCTGCCAGCCATTCTGTCACGTTTTTATGGGCAAACGGATTGAACTTCAGGAAAATTTCACCCACTACACCCACTTGGGGACAGTCGATGTCACGGCAGATGCCGTTGAATTGGCTGGCAGCCAGTCCAAGATAATCATACAGTTCCTTTGTCCGCCCTTCTGATATGAGGTTTTCGGCCACGTGCAAATACATGTCTTTCAGTTGTGCCGCCTGCCCCTGCCTTTTCTCGCGCGGTCTGGCGGCATAGTAGAATTTCGAGATGCAGTCGCTGAAAAGTACGGCACGCAAGGCGATGGGAAGCATTTTTACCCAGTTTATGCGAAAACCCGGTTGTCCGTTGTCTATGTCTGTTCCAAACGTGAGCGATATGACCGGTGTCTCGGTGTAACCGGCATCGACCAAGGCTTTCCTTATCAGTGCAAGGTAATTGCTGGCCCGACACTGGCCTCCGGTCTGCACCATCGCCACAACGGTTTGCTGCGGATTGTGCCTGCCGCTCCGAAAAGCCTTGATGATGTCTCCTACAATAAGTGTAGCCGGGTAACACACTTCGTTGTTGGCATATCTCAATCCCCATTCGCACGACTCCGTATCACTGATGGGCAGGGTCTCTACGTCATAACCGGCCACGCGCATAATGGCGGGGATAAGCGGCGAGATGAAAGGAGTGAAATAAGGCACAAGTATTTTCTTTCTCCGCATACTATGGTCATAGGCTGGCGTGGTCACGAAAGTTCTTTCTGTCGCACCCTTGTTCTTGTTGTTACGCTCGTTTTTCAGTCTCAGACTTTCCACGAGGGAGCGCACGCGGAGTTTCATCGAACCGACGTTGTTGATATCATCGAGTTTCAGTAGGGTATGGCTCTTGCCGTTACGCATCAGCAGGTCGCGCACCTCGTCTACGAGGAAGGCATCTGGGCCACAGCCGAAAGAAGTCAGCTGCACGAACTGCACCTGGTCGCCTTGTGCGAGGCACCATTGCGCGGCCTTCAATATGCGGTTGGGGAATGTCCATTGAGCCAAAAAATGTGCATCGGGCATGTCTGACTTCTCCTCACGTACAATGTCATCGGTGATTACATCGATACCCATGTCGGCAATCATGTCGGCAATCTTGTGCTGTATCAGAGGGTCGGTGTGGTAAGGACGACCGGCAAGAAGTATGACAAGGCGTTCGGTTTCAGCGGCCTTATCCAGCGTGCTCCGGTTATATTCGGTGAGCGCACACACATAGTTCGCATATTCGGCTTCTGCTTTGGCAAATGCTTTAGCTATCACATTCTCACGAATACCAAGACCCTTCAAATACATGCAGCACTGGCGGTAAAGCAGCCTCCTGTCTTTGAATGAAATGGCTGGTGCGTCAATCGGCACGCTGTTGCCCTGCACGCTCTTTATCACCTCGGAATAGCCGGTGACAATGGGACAATTGTAACTGTTCTGCTCCTCTTTTCCCTTTCGCTCGAATATGACAAAGGGCATGAAGATCCGGTCTGCCTTTTTCTCTATAAGGTTTTGTATATGGCTGTGTACCAACTTCGCAGGAAAGCAAATGTTGTCGGACATGACCATCCGGGCACAACTTTCATAATGTCCGAAGCTTGATACCTCGGACAGGACGACCTGCAAGCCGCATTCCGTCAGCAATGTGTGCCAGAAGGGAAAATCCTCGTACATATTCAGGCATCTCGGCAAGCCGATAGTCAACCTTGGAGCTGATACGGTCTTGTCAGCCCTGTCGAAAAGCAGGCAATTCTTCTGTTCATATACGTTTGCGGCACGCTTGCTCCCCTCGCCGTTTGTAAACACCCGTTCACAACGGTTGCCACTGTAATAGCGCTTTCCGCTCGCAAAGTCATAACGCGATACAAGACATTGGTTATCACATCCTTTGCAGTGCAGCAATTTCGTTGAATATTGCATCTTTGCCAATATACAGTCAAGCGTCACGGCAGCATGGATGTGTTCGCTCGCATACAAGGCGCAGCCATAAGCACCCATCAATTCGGGTACATCGCAACGCGACACTTCGGCTCCGGTCAGTTGCTCGAGAGCGCGTACCACGGCATCGTTACGCATCGTACCACCCTGTACGACGATGTTCTTTCCCAGTTCCGATACATTTTTCAGTTTCAGTACCTTGTAAAGGCAGTTCTTCACCACGGAATAAGCCAGCCCGGCGGCAATGTCGCTCACCGTCGCACCTTCACGCAGCACCTGTTTCACCTTGGAGTTCATGAACACGGTACAGCGTGTTCCCAAATCACATGGAGCAGTTGAAAGGCACGCCGAATGTGCAAAATCCTGCACGGTGTAGCCGAGTGTCTTGGCGAAAGTCTCGATGAAGGAGCCGCACCCCGAGGAACAGGCTTCATTTATTTCCATGCGGTTGATTATGCCCTCGTTCACAAACATGGCTTTCATATCCTGTCCGCCGATGTCGAGAATAAAGGAAACATCCTTGTCGATGTGCGAGGCAGCCATGTAATGTGCGATGGTTTCGACGATGCCTGCATTGAGCTGGAAAGCTGCTTTAATCAGGTCTTCGCCGTATCCTGTGGAACAGGAACCGATAATGTTTAGCTCCGTGCCACATGCCGCACACTCATCCTTCAGTTTGAGCAATCCTTTTTCCACAGCTTGCACGGGATTCCCGCCATTTACATCGTAATGGCAAAAGAGCAGGCGATTGTCCGTATCGGTCACTACAATCTTTGTGGTGGTGGAACCGGAGTCTATGCCCAGGAAAACATCCTGTTTCCCTTTCTTGAACCGGGATTGAGCTATCTGTTTTTTTGCTATGCGTTCTTTCCATGCTTCGTATTCTTCGCAAGAAGAGAATATAGGGGGCAGAGCAGACGTTCCCATTCCCTGCATTCGGGCATTGTCCTCCAGCATCCCGATGATTTCGGAAAGCCTGTATGTCTTATCGCTGTCTGTATTGGCCAGTGCCGTGCCGATTGCGGACAACAGTGTGCCGTTGTCTGGCAATATCACATCTTTGTCGGCCATGTGGAGGTAATCTGTAAACGCCTTGCGCAAGGCGGGGATAAATGTCAACGGCCCGCCGCAGAACAATACGGGGGCTTCGAGGTCGCAGCCATGAGCAAGCGTAACCACCGTCTGTACAGCCACGGCATGAAAGATGGAGGCAGAAATGTCTTGCTTGGACACGTTTTTTGCTATCAGGTTTTGTATATCGGTCTTACAGAACACGCCACAGCGGGAAGCGATGGGATAAATCCGGCAGGAATTTTGAGCCAGTCCATTCATATCTTCCACATCCACCCCAAGAATAACCGCCATTTGGTCTATAAATGCGCCTGTCCCTCCTGCACAGTTACCGTTCATGCGGAGATCTTTCGCTTCTGCATTTTCAAAAAAGACCACTTTGGCGTCCTCTCCGCCGATATCTATCATGGAACGTACCTGCGGATAATTCGCCTGCACAGCTTTGGAGGCTGCCACAACTTCCTGTACAAACGGAATACCTGTTTGTTCTGAGATGCCCATGCCTACCGAGCCTGTAACTTTCACACGAACTTCGGCATCACCCAGCAATGATTTCGCCTCACGCAGCATGCCGCACACCACTTCCTTTGTCCTCGCATTGTGACGTATATATTTTGAAAACAACATTTCACCGGCTGTCCCTATCGCAACCAACTTGGCTGTTGTTGAGCCGACATCAATACCCGTACCATAAGTAATAACCATATTTAGAAGCCAATCGGATTGTCATGTGTGTTTTATATAGTGGTTTGACATATGTGTCAGATGGTGCAAAGTTATATATTTTAATGGAACAGGCAAAACAATCGAGAGAAAAAAGCTTGATTTAACTTTGTTTTTTTCGCAGGATTTAATATGACTATTTCCTTGACTGTAATCTTGAAAAAAACGGTCCGATTTTTCTGGCATCAGCAATTCTCTTTTATATTGAATTAGGTAAATCTTTATTTTCGTTATACCGATTTCGGAAGCAGATTTTCCGGATTGGGTAAATCTGTCGGTAAAAAAGAGGAGCGGACAGGTGATATTTGCTTTAAATATTCGAAAAATGAGCAGTGAAATGGAAATATGGATCGTCCTGGTGGGCCTTTGCCTGATGGTGGGGCTTTTGGTCGCCGACTGGCTGCGACCGGGTCTCGTCCTGTTTTCCGTCGCCGTGCTGTTCATGTGTACGGGCATCGTCTCGGCCGAAGAGGTGCTCGCTGGATTCGGGAATAAGGGAGTCATCACCGTAGCATTGTTGTTTTTAGTCAGCGAAGGTGTACGGCGCAGCGATGCACTGGGCCATTGCGTCGAGCGCTTGCTGCCTGAAAAACGGACAATGAACGTCCGGCAGGGGTATGTACGCATCCTGCCGGCGATTGTCTCCGTGTCGGCATTTCTGAATAACACGCCGGTTGTCGTGGTCTTCATTCCGATTATCAAGCAATGGGCCCGCCGGATCGGTCTGCCACTCCGCAAATTCCTTATTCCGCTCTCCTATGCCGCGATTCTGGGAGGTATGTGCACGCTTATCGGCACATCGACCAACCTGGTGGTCCACGGCATGATGCTCGAAGCGGGTTTCGAGGGTTTCACGATGTTCGAACTGGGCAAAGTCGGCGTATTCATAGCCATCGCAGGTACGCTCTACATGATCTTTTTCGCCGCGAAACGCTTGCCCGGAGAGAACGCTCCGAACGGAGATGAACATCCGGCCCGCAATGAAGAGAGTCTGATTGTCGAAGTCGTGCTGGGTCCCCGGTTCCCCGGCATTAATCTGTCGTTCAGTGAGTTCGACTTTCGCACCCACTACGGTGCCGAGATCCGGGAAATCCGCCGGGGTGGGGTGGCACTTCCGAACCTGGAGAGTCAGTCGTTCCGAGAGGGAGATACGCTGGTGCTTGATACCGACGGAACATTCGTCCGTACATGGGGTGATTCGAGTGTCTTTCTGATGTTGAGCAACGGCAAAGAGTACAAACCCCTGTGCCCGCCTTGGAAAAAGTGGCTGGCGCTGTCGTTGCTTGCGCTGATGATTGCCGGCGCTACGTTCGGTAGCCTTCCTTTCATGCAGCGGCTGCTCCCTGGCATCCGATTGGACATGTTTTTCTGGGTAGCGGTTGTAACCGTGCTGATGGCCTGTTTCGGAATCTTCCCGGCCAAGAAATACACGAAATTCATCTCGTGGGATATTCTCGTGACCATCGCCTCGGCGCTGGCGATCAGCCGGGCCATGACCAATTCGGGACTCGCCGACCTCATCGCAGGACATCTGATCGCCCTTTCGGGTAGCGTATCGCCGCTGATAGTACTGGCCGTACTTTACATTACCACCAACCTCATCACCGAGTTTATCACCAATAATGCGGCGGCGGCTTTTGCCTTTCCGATCGCGCTTTCGGCTTCAGAGCAGCTTAGTGTGAACCCGATGCCTTTTTTCGTGGCCATCTGCATTGCCGCTTCGGCCAGTTTCTCCTCGCCGATCGGCTATCAGACCAACATGATCGTGCAAGGTATCGGCAATTACCGGTTCCGCGATTTTGTACGTGTCGGACTTCCGCTTAACCTGATTGCCTTCGTGCTGACGGTGGTGCTCGTCCCTTTGTTCTGGCAATTCTAAATCGATATGGCAACGAATATTCATCCGATTTTCGACCGCATGGAGTCGCGTGAAGAGAAAGAGCTGCACCTCGGCCAACACGGGCTGACAATCTGGTTCACGGGACTTTCCGGTTCCGGGAAAAGTACCGTGGCTGTCGCGTTGGAACGGGAACTCTCCTCCCTTGGCTACATAAGCCGCATTCTCGACGGAGACAACATACGCAGCGGCATCAACTCCGACCTGGGTTTTTCGGACGCCGACCGCAGGGAAAATATCCGCCGCATCGCAGAGGTGTGCAAACTTTTCACCGACACGGGAATCATCACACTGGCAGCCTTCGTTTCCCCCACCTCCGCCCTGCGGAAACTGGCACGGGAGATCGTGGGCAAAGAACACTTCTTCGAAATATACGTTTCCACACCGCTTGAAGAGTGCGAACGCCGCGACGTAAAGGGATTATACGCCAAAGCCCGCAGCGGTGCGATCCCTGAATTCACGGGTATCACGGCTCCGTTCGAGGAGCCGGAGCATCCGGAACTCCGACTGGACACCACGCACTTGAGCGTGGAGGAGTGTGTCCGGCGGATTGTCCGGATGATCATGCCCATAATATCCATTGATCCTAAATCACGTTAATGAACAGTATGGAAACATACAATCTGACTCATCTGAAGGCGCTTGAAGCCGAAGCCATCCATATCATCCGCGAAGTAGCTGCCGAATTCCGCAATCCGGTGATGCTTTATTCGATCGGCAAGGATTCCTCGGTAATGGTGCGGCTGGCCGAAAAAGCGTTTTACCCCGGCCGCGTGCCGTTTCCGCTCATGCATATCGACTCGAAATGGAAATTCCGTGAAATGATCGAATTCCGTGACCGATATGCCGCAGAACATCATTGGAATCTGATCGTCGAATACAACAAGAAAGCCTACGAGGAGGGAGTGGGTCCCTTTACCCATGGCAGCAAGGTACATACCGACTTGATGAAAACCCAGGCTCTGCTGATGGCTCTGAAAAAACACGGCTTCGATGCCGCATTCGGTGGCGCCCGACGCGACGAAGAGAAGAGCCGGGCCAAGGAACGCATCTTTTCGTTCCGCAACGAATTCCAGCAATGGGACCCCAAGAACCAACGCCCCGAATTGTGGGATATATACAATACCCGTATCCGCGAAGGTGAAAGTATCCGGGTCTTCCCGCTCTCGAATTGGACGGAGCTGGATGTCTGGCAGTATATTCGTCAAGAACGGATTCCCATCGTGCCGCTCTATTACGCCAAAGAACGCCCCATCGTCGAAATAAACGGCAATCTCATCATGGTCGATGACGACCGTATGCCCGAGGAGCTGCGCCGCAAGGCACGGATGCGCAAGGTCCGTTTCCGCACACTGGGCTGTTACCCGCTGACCGGGGCCATCGAAAGCGATGCCGACACCATCGAAAAGATCGTCGAGGAGATGATGACTACCACCCGTTCGGAGCGCACAACGCGTGTGATCGACTTCGATCAGGAGGGCAGCATGGAACAGAAAAAACGCGAAGGGTATTTCTAAATTCGAACATCATGGCACTTAGTATAGAAGAGTTTCTGGCACAAGACGAACGAAAAGATCTGCTGCGCCTTCTGACTGCGGGGTCGGTTGACGACGGCAAATCGACGCTCATCGGGCGTCTGCTTTTCGACAGTAAAAAGCTTTACGAAGATCAACTTGATGCTCTCGAGCGGGACAGCAAACGCTGCGGCAACGCTGGTGACCACATCGATTACGCGCTGTTGTGCGACGGTCTGAAGGCCGAACGCGAACAAGGCATTACCATCGATGTCGCCTATCGATATTTCTCGACCAATCGGCGAAAGTTCATCATCGCCGATACTCCGGGACACGAACAATATACCCGCAATATGATCACGGGCGGTTCAACGGCGAATCTCGCAATCATTCTTGTCGATGCGCGCAGCGGGGTCGTCACTCAGACCCGCCGCCACAGTTACCTCGTGTCGCTGCTGGGTATCCGTCACGTAGTGCTTGCCGTGAACAAGATGGATTTGGTAGATTTCTCCAGGGAGCGTTTTAATGAAATAGCCGCCGAATACCGCCGGTTCATCGCACCGCTCGGTATCCCCGATCTGCAATGTATTCCTCTTTCGGCGCTCGAAGGCGATAATGTCGTGGAGCGCAGCGCACGGACACCATGGTATCAAGGTCCCTCTTTGCTTGAATTTCTCGAAAGGGTCGAGATCAGTCGCGACATCAACATGCGGGATTTTCGGTTTCCGGTACAGTACGTACTGCGGCCGAACCTTGATTTCCGCGGATTCAGCGGCAAGATCGCTTCTGGAGTCGTTCACCGGGGCGATGAGGTAATGGTCCTGCCCTCGGGCAAACGGTCTCGTGTGAAAGAGATCGTTACCTATGACGGCAATCCGGAATATGCCTTCGCCCCGCAGTCGGTGACGCTCACACTCGAAGACGAAATCGACCTTTCTCGGGGTGAAATGCTTGTACATCCCGACAACAAGCCGCAGGTGGGACATCATATCCGAGCCATGCTGGTCTGGATGGACGAACAACCGATGGATCGCTCCAAGTCGTTCTTTCTCAAACACACGACTCATACTACGCGGACCCGGATCGGCGACATAGACTACCGTGTGGATATCAATACGATGGATCATCTACCTGCTGAACGGCTCGAACTCAACGAAATCGGACTCGTTTCGCTGTCGGTAGCCGACGCGCTGCTTTACGATCCCTATGCGGAAAACCGTGCCACGGGAGCTTTTATCTTGATCGACCCCGTCACGAACTACACCTCGGCCGTAGGCATGGTTCTCGGAGCGGATCCGAGACAAACGGACTCTCCCGACGACGACCGCATCGAGATCGACCTTGCCGAATTGAATATCGACGAATCGTATCGCGACGTCGTCGAA
>CALVFY010000030.1 GCA_944326945.1 uncultured Rikenellaceae bacterium | reverse complement strand
GGATTTCCGCATAGGTGTGCCGGGTATGCTGCTGCAAATCTTCGGCGGTTACCTGTTTGTCAAATACTTAATACGCAGGTAATGATGTTTGGGATAGGGACTCAGGAAATAGTCTTCATCGTATTGATTGTCCTGCTGTTCTTTGGTGACAGGAGAATTCCGGAACTCATGAAAGGTCTGGGTAAAGGGGTACGTAGTTTCAAGGAGAGCGTGAGAGGTTTTGAGAACAATGATTAATTCAACAAATTTCTATATGAATCAGACAATTCCCTTCTCTCTTTTGGGAGGGAAACATCTGCATCACCTCGTTGCGGAACAGGATGTCGAGGAAGAACTTTTCGCTCTGCCCGTTGAAGCGAGGAAAATCTACCTTCATAATGTTGTGGCCGGAAACAAAATCACGGCGAAACGTATCCTGTCGAAATAGAGCGTATAGTTTCCCCTCCGGAGTCGAAAGGAGATCGGTACGAATCCGTATTACTTTCGTCCGGAAACGCCTTTGAGCCGCTTCGAGGGATCGACGGGCTTCCCGAAATCAGGTGTTCCGTCGGACCGGAAACGAAAACGTTGCATCCGCACCTCCCGGTTCCAGCCGGGTGTTTTCTCCTTTTTCGTGTGATAGATGATGTAATGCTTCCTGCCGTCGGGCGAAGTCGTAAAACTCGCATGCCCTACCCCGTGCGTGTACTCGTTATCCTCGAACACAGGCTTGTCGCTCTTGATCCAACTCTCCCGCTTCAGGGGATCGGCATCGGGCGAACGCAGCCTCAGCCAAGAGAGTTTGTAGGTATCCAGCCACGACTGGCCGCAGGAGTAGACGATGAACGTATCGTCGTCGTGTTTGAGCACCTCGGGGCCTTCATTGATAGGAAGTTCGCCGCCGGCCAGTTCGTAGGGAGTGTCCGGCTCGGAGATCAGCACGCGGGGCGTAACCGTCGTCCACGGATTCGACATCTCGGCGATGTATAGGTTCTGCGGAGTCTTGTCTGTCGCCTCGGACGGCTCCCATCCCGACCATATGCCGTAGAGTTTGCCCCGATGTTCCATCAGGGTCATATCGATGGCCCAGCGGTTGGAATCCCATTTGCCGAGCGTATCGCCCGTATAGACCATTCCCTTATCGACATAGGCTCCCATCGGGTCGTCCGTGACCGATTCGAGCACCCCAGTTCGCTGATGGATATAGGGAGGTCCCGACCACCCGGCAGCATAGAAGATATACCATTTCCCCTGCCACCAATGCAGCTCGGGAGCCCAGACGCAGGTACTGTTCCAACGTCCCTTCTCGGGTCGCCAGACCAGTTGTCCCTCCTCGATCGTCTGCGGCCGGTCGGAGACGGAGACACAGATACCGCCTTTTCCCCCGCCGCAATAGTAATAACGTCCTCCATGCTCGATCACCCAAGGATCGGCCCCCCGCTCGAGAATCGGATTGGTATAGTACTGACGGGCACACCCGATGGCGGTTATTCCCGTCAATGCCAAAAGAAAAAGATTTTTCAGTTCCATGATTCCATCGTTCTTTTAGTTTCGAATCGCACCGTCACGCCGCATAGATTTCCCTTCCCAAAGCCGCTTGGACGACCATTCGGCAGCAGGAGCCGACCAGAAAGGATCGTCGGCCGGCAGACCCAGCGGCAGGAATACGAACGTGCAGAGATAGGCACTTCCAGTGGAGACATATCCGTCCGCCATACCGGGCTGGTGCCCGCAAAAACCGAGCGTCAGCCATCCGTCCTTGTCGAAGGTCTCCGGCACGAGCTGTCGTTTGATGACGGCAGTCAGGGCACAGCGTACCTGCGCCGGTTCGATATAAAGAGGAAGTTTTTTCATCAGCGACACCTGGGCCAGCGCCTGGAAAGCTCCGAAACGATACCCCATCGAACGACCCAGCACAGGATAGGTTCCCTCTGGAGAGATCAGTTTTTCCTGCTGCTCGGCGAAACGGATGAACCGGCGCAGTTCGGTATCGTAAAATCGGGTGGAATCAAGTCCATGGGCACGAAGTTCGCCCAGCACATCGACCATCATAGGCTGGATCACGTAGCTGTTGTAGTAATCGAGGTGGAAATTGGCACCGTCGCCGTACCACCCGTCACCCTTGTACCACTCTTTATGCTTGCGCAGGGCGTAGTCGATGGGGCCCATTTCGCACTCGCCCGTGAAATGGAGCAGAGCGGCCTCGATAATGGCAGAAAACATCAGCCAGTTGGACTGGCCGGGTTTGATCTTGCGGGAAGCCTTGAGTTCCTTCACGATCCGATCCTTGGTCACCTCGTCCAGACGGGGCCACACCCGATCGCGGCTACGCAGGAGACCGTGGGCGAAAAAGGCCGCATCCACCAGCGGCTGGCCGCCCGGACCGTCGAAACGCAGGTAATCGGGCGAAGCGGGATCAACGGCATTCGCTATGGCCTTCACGACCATCGCGGTAAACTCCTCCCTCAAACGGCCTTCCGGCGTATCGTCAGGCGGAAGGTTGAGCCACGGAGCCACGCCGCAGAACGAACGGCCGAGCGCCTCCAGATGGGTCACATCTTTACGCCTGCCCGTATTCATCCCGTCGTTGGTCTCCACGGGCATGTTTTTGCGCAGGGTGTTCCGACTCAGGTTGTCGAACACGGGACGGGAGATCTTCACCATCGTCTCCACCCAATACTCCCGGTCGCTCTGCGCGGGAGCCTCCTTTTTCTTCTTCCCGGCCTGGGCGCCGCAGACCACAGCACAGGCCAATATCGTCGTAACAATGATCTTTTTCATGATTTCCTTTGTATTAATACTTCAATTCCAACATCTCCTTACCGGCCAGCAGGAAAGCTCCCACGCCGTACACCTCAGTCATATCGGCCCTCACCTTGCCGGGAGCCGCTCCGATGGGCTGCACCGACCCGAGACGGCCGTTCTCGTCCACATACCCCTTGAGGGCTTCCCAACCCCGGATGGCGGCCTCCTTGTAGCGGTCGTCCGTCAAGACCTTGTGGTTCACTCCCCAGGCCAGGCCGAAGACAAAGAAACTGGACCCGCTGTTTTCGGCCAGCGGATAGGCCTCCGGATCGTACAGGCTGGCATGCCACGAACCATTTTCGTCCTGCAGGGGCAGGATGGCATCGGCCATACGACGATAGAGGTCGAGATAGTACCCGTAGGTATAATGGTCCTTGGGCAGGTGCTCCAGAATCAAGGCCAGCCCGCCGAACACCCAGCCGTTTCCGCGTCCCCAGAACACCTTTTTCCCGTTAGGTTCCTTGCGGCCGATGAACCACCGGTCACGATAGTTATTGACCATCAACAGTATTTCGACGACCAGCCCACAAGACAGCAAAACGATCGCCACAGACGAGGCCCAGCCGTGCCACATGGCCTAAGGTACATCCCCCGATACGAAACACACCAGTGCCCAGTGCGTACTCGATCAGTACGGGCATGGCAGCCCCAAATACCTGAGCAGTGTATGGCAATGCAAAAACACCGTTTCGGTGGCTTTCGCAAACCTCAGCCCGAAAATCAGAGGTGCTCCGGATGCCATGCCGACGTTTCCATGAATTTCATTCTGTCCGTGTCAATCCAGACTTTTTTCATGCAACCATTTCGAAAGATGGTCTGCCACCTCCACGTTGTTCAAGTCCGACATGGGAAAATGCGTGTTGCCGTGCAATCCAATTTCAGGCAGATGGATAACCGTAACATCGCCTCCCAAGTCATTGAGCATTCCCGCCCATTGACGCATCAGATGCAAACGGCGCGTCCACTCGTAAATTTCGGGGCGTTCATCCGTTTCGGGCAGGTTGTCACCGTAATAGACGATGATGGGAACTTTCGTGTACTCCATAAAATCAGACATCGGGACTTCGATTCCTTCCGTCTTTTTCGAGAGGGTCAAAACCTTGCCCTCTTCGGGTACCTGATAACGGTCCGCGAAAAAGCTCACGACTTCATCTTCATACAATTCCGCTGGAATGTCAATTCGTTCATTCACCATTTGATTTCTTTTGATAATGCAAAAATACCGGGTTGCACGAGGGCGGACTTAACGATATTTTGGCAACTTGTATCACTTTTACTGAATTTGATGCGTCCGATATTCGGCCATGTGATTGAAATGATGTATCTTTACATTCGTATGAAAAATCCATATGAAATGCTATGAGCAAAATCCTGAAAGTCAGAAACGTGAGCGATTACAGCCAGTGGGTAGGACTTACCGCCCGGCATCCGCTGGTCAGTGTCATTGACTACGCGGAAGTGTCTCCAGTACGTCACAGCCTGAACAATTACAGCATCTATGGCATATTCTTTCATGACGAAGCGGAAATAGATCTGGCATACGGTTGCGGAAAGTACGACTACAAAAAAGGAACGGTCATTTGCGTCGCTCCCGGTCAGATTGGCGGAAAAGAGGACAATGGCGAACGTGTGATGCTGACGGGCTGGGCGTTGCTGTTCCATCCGGACCTGTTACACGGCACGCCGTTGGAAAAGGCGATAAAGAATTACTCCTTTTTCGATTACCGTGTCAATGAGGCCCTGCACATGACCGACGAAGAACACGGCATCTTGACATCACTGATGCGCCAGATAAGAGATGAACTCCAGAAAAGGCACGATGAACTCCAAGATTCCATCATTGTGAGCTATATCGAGTTGGTTCTGAACTTCTGTCAGCGCTTCTATAATCGCCAGTTCATCACCCGGAAACTCGACAATTCGGATATGTTGATGAAATTCGACCGTCTGCTGCACGATTACTTTGACGGAAACCAGCAACTGACACTCGGCTTGCCGACAGTGCAGTATTGCGCCGACAAACTTTGCATGTCATCGAATTATTTCGGAGATATGATTAAAAAGACAACCGGTGATACGGCAAGCAATTATATCCGTCAATATATCATCCAACGGGCAAAAAACGAACTCGCTACCGGTGAAAGCATCGCACAGGCAGCATACAGCTTGGGGTTCGAATATCCCCAACATCTCAGCCGGATGTTCAAAAAGCAAACAGGAATGACCCCGTCTGATTATTTATTGAAGTTACAAAATAAAAACGCCAAACTCCAGAGGTAAACCGGTATCAATATCGACGGAAGGAAATGAATTGAGAATAAGCGTTGCTGTCTTGAAAGCCTTCAGTAACGGCCTTTTCAGGCAGATCCAGACGGAGTTTGAGGGATTCCAACTGAAACAGGAAAAAAGCCGGCTTTACAAATGCCGGCTTTTTTCCTGTTTCCATAACTTGATCGTTTATAATGTTGTCCCCTGGAAAATATGCGTTTGTGAAATCGGATACAGATTCCCGTAGAGTGTAATAGTTCGGGAGTTAAAATTAGGTAC
Source organism: uncultured Rikenellaceae bacterium (assembly GCA_944326945.1). Taxonomy (GTDB): domain Bacteria; phylum Bacteroidota; class Bacteroidia; order Bacteroidales; family Rikenellaceae; genus Gallalistipes. The sequence goes on along the minus strand of CALVFY010000030.1, from coordinate 27,168 downwards.
TACCGTCGCCATTGCCTTATTGCTTCCGGGCCACAAGGTCACCGAGACTTGGGCAGAAATGCCGACCCCCATCACACTCATTGTCATTGTCATGGCCCCCTTTTTATCTTCTTTTATGGAGACATTGGAAGGAATTCCTTCTACCGTAACGCCCCCTATTCCGTTCGGGCCGGCAAAGATCGTATTGAAAGCGATTTGAACCGTTGCCTTATTCTTATTCATGGAGATAAAATTGGTCGTTTGATCTACGTAAGCCGTAACGCCCCGCCGAAACATGACCTGATCAGCCTTAATCACAAAAGTACTGTCGAAAAGAGATACTACTGCATTGTGATATAAAACGGAGTCCATTACGTTCTGCAATTGTTTCTCTTTCTCCTTTTTATTTTCCGTTGCCTGCAAAGCCTCTTTCCGAGCCTGTTCCAGTCTCTCGGCCGTAATCTGTGCCTGTGATGCCGTAACCGCAGCCATCATCAGAACTATTAAATATAACCTTTTCATTTTCTTCTCTTTTTAGTTCGACATTCAGTGAATCAAAAGCCATTCCAAAAAGCTAATAACTAAGCGTTTTTCAAGGCTTTTTTATTGTGTGAAAACTTATGTTTTTTCCTGCATCATAGGGAATTCTTTACTATATTTGTCAATACGGGCAGGATTTTTGCCGAATACCCACTAAAAACAAAAATCTCGCCCCCGACAACAACCACACGAACCATGAAAAAAGAGCTCTCAGAAGAAGAAAAACGAATCATCCTGCACAAAGGAACCGAAGCTCCCTTTTCGGGTAAATATTATAACTTCAAAGGTACCTAACCATTGCAAGACTACAAAATGGTGACTTGTGTCACTCCGGCCACTACCTTTGGAAAGACCGGAAATCATCATCAGGATTATTACCGCCGCAAAGGCACTCAACCCCTTATTGTCATGGCTACACAAAACGATTCTAAACGGCCATTTCGCGTGGCAATTCTCTCCTCCAGCGTACGGATAGGACGTCTGAGTCATCGGGTTGCGCTGTACATCCAGCGCTACCTGGAGACTCAACTGTCGTTAACGGCCGAAATAGTAGACTTGAAGGAATATGATTTCCCTTTGTTCGACGAACGACTGGCCTATCAACAGTCTCCCTCCGAGAAGCTGCTGGATTTTACCCGACGGCTGATGGGTGCTGACGGCATTGTCATTGTGTCACCCGTCTACAATGCCAGTTTTTCCGCCGCACTCAAAAATGTAATCGATCTCTATTACGCGGAATGGAAACGCAAACCGGTCGGAATAGTCTCCGTCACCTCTGGCAGTGTACCGGGCATTGCCACCGTGCAACAACTGCAAACACTGATGCTGAAATTAGGTGCACTTGTCGTGCCGACTCTCTGTACCGTGGTCAAGGTGGCGGAAACATTCTCCGAAACGGGAGAAGGAAGTCCTGTCGCCGAACGAATAATACGTCCTCTGCTTGAAGATTTACAATGGCTTTTAAACCAAACCGTTTCTCGAATCGATTAGACATTTTATACCATACAAACCTCAATCACCATGTTGATCCACGTATCCGATCGTTGTACCCGTTGCGGACGCTGCCAGGCCGTTTGCCCGACGGCAATCATCCGCATGACAGAAGGAAGACCTTTTGTCGAAGAGACCGACGAAGGCCGTTGTATCGTGTGCGGTCATTGTGTTGCAATTTGCCCTCATGCAGCACTCGATCATCGTTTGGCCCCGCTACGGGAACAATCGAAATTAAAAAAGAATCCGGCAGTGGGTCCACGGAAAACACGGAATTTGCTACGATCGGTCCGCTCGATTCGGGTGTATAAGAAAGATGAAATCGACAGAAAGACAATTGTCCGCATCGTGGATACTGCCCGATTCGTCCCCACGGGAGCCAATTCACAAGGGGTGACTTTTCTGGCTGTCATGGAGTCCCAAAGCGTCCGGGAACTTGCCCGCCACACCTTGGAATGGCTCAAAAAACAGATCGATGCCGGATCGGAATGGGCCCAACCCTATAAAGAAATGGTCTCGGGAAAAGTCTTACAACGCGATCCCATTTTCCGAGGAGCTCCTCATGTGTTGATAGCCTTGGCCAATACCTCCATCCCATTCAGCACGGACAATGCCCGCATGGCTATGGTGTATGCACGCATTCAAGCCGCGTCATTGAATGTGGGCAGTTGCTGGGCCGGATTTTTCGAACTCTACGCCCGGGCACAACCACAGGAAGTGGCAGCATTGCTCCATCTCTCCGAACACAACATTGTCGGAGCTGCCATCATGCTGGGATATGCCAAATATGCTTATCATCGGCTTCCCGATCGAGATCCGCTGAAATTGGAATTCATTTGAAAATCCTCTGACACAACTCCCCTTCATGCTTCCCGTTCCTCATCAGGGCGTGTCACCTCTTGCAGAGTCAAAGCCAGGGATGAGGTAAACGGAGCATTCCGATAGGCACAATCGGTCATGGCACAACGTGGACATTGTTCACTATGGCACGGATCGGAGTGGATAGACACCTGCACTCTGTTGTCAAAGCCGGTTGCAATGGCATCCCGAAGTTCGTCACACGCCTCGTGCCCCTGAACAATATTGTAATACCAGGGCAGGGTCAAATCGCAGTCGATATATAAGAGACTTCCATAACGAATCGTCTTCAAGTTATGTACATCCACCCAATCTGGCTTACGGTTGGAGGAAATGACCTGTGTCATGGTTTCCAACACCTGATTGTCTGCCTGGTCCATCAATCCGGAGATCGTTTTGCGCAAAATGGATATTCCCGTGTACACGATGATGCCTCCGAACAACAGGGCCAATGCGCTGTCGATCCAGCCGATACGAGTAAAATAGAGCAGCAGAAGTCCCAGCACCAATCCAATTGTAGAATAGGTGTCGGATTGCAGATGTCGTCCTCCGGCAACCAGCGCTATCGACTGATATTTCTTTCCGACACGAATACTGTACCAACCCATGATGTAATTCACCAGACCGGCCGCTGCGACAATGATAATACCCACATCCAACTTTTCTATTTCCGTGGGAATAAACAAGCGTTTGAGTCCTTCGTATATGATAATCAATCCGGCCGTCATGATCATCAATCCTTCCACCGAAGCCGAAATCAGTTCCACTTTTCCATGACCAAACGGATGACTGTCATCTTTGGGTTTGGCCGAAAGGCGAATACTATATAAACTGATAAAACCAGCCGTTACATTCACGATACTCTCCATGGCATCGGTCAGCACACCCACTGAATTGGTCAGGAAAAACGCCAGAAACTTCCCCAAAAGCAATACCACCGATATGGTGACGATATAGGTCTGAACTTTCAGTTTAAGTGAATTTTCTCTCGACATCGAATTTATTGCCATTTTTCCTCCAATTAGAGAGGCAAAGTTAGCCAGAATACTACTAAAATCAACATTTTTCAATCTGAAAACCCAACAAATACCTTTTGGGACACAAATAAAGACTTTTAGACCAAAAAATGGCCATTACTCCCTATCAGAAAAATTGCCCACTCAAATTATAATGCTTACATTTGCCCCCTACTCTGATGGGTAGACTCAATTTTTTTAATCTTATTTGAGTTTTAATTTTGAATATCAATGAAAAGGCACTATTTAATATTATCGTTTTTGATCGCTTTTGCCTGCACCTGCACGGCAAAAGCCCAATCTGCAAACGGAAAAAATAAAGTAACTCCGGTGGATATCCGTGATGCCAGCAACAAACCTGTTGCCTTACCCGAGTTCGGGAAAAAGCATCTGCTTATCTTCTACATCGACCCGGACCATGCCTCGCAGAACGAAGAATTCCGGGAAGATCTGGAGGAAAAGGGCATCAACAGTCCCAATATCCACTCTTTCGGTGTAATTAACTTGAAAGATGCTCCACTTATGCCCAATGCCGTGGTTCGAGTCATGATTCGGAAAAAGGCCAAACAAACAGGATCGACAATCTATACTGATCCGGATCACCTCCTGCGCGATGCATGGAAATTAGGCGATGTAAATGATAAATTCACACTGATCTTTGTCACCAAAGACAGAGAAATTGCTTATCTGCGTAAAGGAGAATTATCTCCTGCCGACATCGACGAATTTTATCGGGTTATCAACAAATACAGGTAATCAGCCGCAAAAAGGAGGCCTATGAAAGGAAAATTGACCACAGCATCCCTATTTGCTCTTTTATCCGCACTTTACGTATCGGCACAGGAAGTCGGACAGGCTGTCGATTCGACCAATCATTCTCAATTAACGGAAAATAATCCGATTGCAGATTCGGTTCCCGCCAAACGCAACCACCTTCTCCGGCGTTTCTATAATTATTTCAAAAACGCCAATGAAGACAAAACATTAATCAAAAAGTTTGATTTCAGCGTAATCGGAGGCCCTCACTACTCTTCGGACACCAAATTGGGTCTGGGATTAGTCGCAGCAGGTCTGTTCCGCATGGACCAAACAGACCTGATCACTCCTCCGTCGAACGTTTCTCTGTTCGGAGACATTACTACCACCGGATTTTATCTGTTAGGGGTACGCGGTAATCTTATTTTTCGAGATTCGAAACATCGCCTCGATTTTACGACCTACTTCTTCTCTTTTCCAAGTGCATTCTGGGGAATCGGCCATTATGCCGCCGAACACAATACACCCAGTTCCTACAAACGTTTTCAAACTCAATTTAAGATAGACTACATGACTCGTGTGGCGAAAAATTTCTACGTGGGAGTCAATGGCAGTTTCCAGTATGTTCAAGGGAGCAACTTTACGGACATCGAACAACTCGGAGGAGAAAAGACATTCTACAATAATACCGGTGTGGGAGCTTTTGTGCTTTACGATTCACGAGATGTGATCAACAATGCCTATCGCGGTATTTATGCAAAAATAGATCAACGGTTTTTCCCGAAATTTTTGGGTAATAACGGCACCTTTTATCACACTGAGGTCAATTTCAATGCCTATCATAAGCTATGGAAAGGAGCTGTCATGGCATACGATTTTTATGGCGTAGTCAATAAAGGCGACACCCCATGGACCATGCTGGCTCTGTTGGGCGGCTCCTATCGCATGAGAGGATACTATGAGGGACGTTATCGCGACAACGATATGGTCGAGATTCAAGCCGAACTCCGTCAACGAATTTACGGACGCAGCGGAGCCGTCGTATGGGTCGGAGCAGGTAACGTATTCCCCAGTTTCGGCCATTTCAAACTCGACCAGACACTTCCCAATTATGGGATAGGTTATCGCTGGGAATTCAAAAAACGTGTAAATGTGCGGCTCGACTACGGATTCGGCAAACGAGGGAACAATGGTTTCTTGTTCCAAATCAACGAAGCATTTTAACTATGAATCGGTTCAAATCATTCATACACGGTCTATTTTCCACTCAACAGGGTATTCTAATCCTGTTTGTCGTGGTGATGTTGGTGCCTAATCTTTTTCTGGCCTACACGGAGCCGTATCGCTTCAGTACGATCTTGGCCTCACTATTGTTGCCTGGAGCATTCTATCTTTTCTGGGCTCTGATTCCCCGACGCCCGGGAGGCATGATGTTGGCAGCCCTGCCCTTTATGATCCTCGGAGCATTCCAATTGGTACTGCTCTATCTGTTCGGCGATTCGATCATTGCCGTAGATATGTTTCTGAATCTATTTACGACCAATGTGTCGGAGGCTTCAGAACTATTGAGGAATATCTATCCTGCCATCATCGGGGTATGTATTCTTTACATACCTCTCTTGGTCCTGGCCGTCCGCTCCCTATTGCTCAAGCAGCGTCTGAATAAACATTTTCGGGTCAGATCGGCTCTGACCGGCTGCATAATGGCGGTCGCAGGAATTGTCTGTATATTTATCTCCAACGCTATCAACCCTGAATTCGCCATTAAATATCATATTTTTCCGGCCAATGTGATCTATAACATCAAATTGACCTTGGATCGGTGGAAACTCAGCGAAAATTATCTGAAAACATCTGCAAATTTCTGTTTCGAAGCCGCCAAAGACTCGGATTCGTCGCGACGAGAGATCTATGTTCTGGTGATCGGCGAAGCATCACGAGCCGCAAACTGGGAACTTATGGGTTACGAAAGAGCGACGAATCCCTGTCTGAAGAAAACACCGGGAGTGATTCCTTTCAACGATCTGCTCACTCAAGCCAATGCGACTCACAAAAGCGTACCGATTATGCTTTCTCCTGCCTCAGCCGAAAATTATTTCGACATATACCAGAAAAAAAGCATCATTACCCTCTACAAAGAGGCGGGATTCAAAACCCTGTTTATTTCCAATCAGGTACCTAATCGTTCTCTGATCGACTATTTCTCGGCGGAAGCCGATCGTAGAGTGGATATCTCCCCTCGGGAAAACGAATTGATCACAGACAATCGCTACGACGAAGATATAGTGCCCTATTTACGCGAAGCAATCTCTTCGACAGACAGCAACCTGTTGGTCGTAATTCATACCTACGGTTCCCATTTCGACTACACGAAACGTTATCCCTCTTCGTTTTCTCAATTTACACCGGATGAGGTTACCTCCGTACGATCCAGCCGTCAGCATCTTGTCAATGCCTACGATAATAGTATTCTATACACGGATTATCTCTTGTCGGAAATCATCTCCCTACTCGACACAACCCGAACCTGTTCAGCGCTGCTATATTGTGCCGACCATGGCGAAGATCTGATGGACGACAAACGGGAACGTTTCCTGCACGCCTCTCCCATTCCGACCTATTATCAGCTTCATATTGCAGGACTGAGTTGGTTTTCGGCTTCATATCAAACCTATTACCCTTACCGATATGAAGCCATACGAAGCAATCACCAACGCCCCTGTACTACTGCATCCATTTTCCATACAATGGCTCAAATCGGGAATATCACCAGCCCCCATGTCGATTCTACACGTTCATTGGGCAGTCTTTCTTACCAGGAGACCCCGAGAATGTATCTGACAGATCATGCCAAAGCCGTGGAATTTTTCAACACAGGACTCAAAAAGGAAGATTTCCAAATGCTGGATAAGCATCACATAAAATATGACAAAGAAGATGTCAAAAAAATAAAATACTGAGTCTCTACCAATCGAAATAACTAATCTGAACCGAAAAGGAAGCCTTTTATCAGGCTTCCTTTTTATTATGACCCGTGTAATTACCTCCGACAGATAAACAAAAAACGCCGACTGTTCCAGCCGGCGTTTGCTTTAAGTTGAAATACCTTATTTAGAGGCTTCAACAGATACTTTTCTGAATTCTTTCAGCAGTTTAGAAAGCTCCAGAGCGGCTTTACGAGCACGGGTTCCAGCAGCTTTATTATTTTTCGTAAGCTGAAGATTTGCATTCTCTGTGAAAAGAGCGATCTGCTCGTTGATTTGATCCACTAACTTTTGCATAATTGTAAGTTTTTATTTGGGTTATCAAAATATTCCAGATACAAAACTAAAGAAAAAAACGGTTTTACAAACTATTTTTCTTCGTTTTTGCCGCTTTATAGGCGGAAAAAGCGCTTTATTTTCTTCCCAAAACTCATTTTTTTACGTTTTCTACCCTCTACCCCATCTTGAAAATCTCCATATGCATAACCGTAGCCGTAACCATATCCATAACCGTAGCCATAACCTTGACGACCAGCCACGCCTGCATCGGAAAGTATAACCGCCATATTTTTCAAAGTCTTGTTTACCCACAAGGTTTGTATCGACTCCAAACTCCGTCTGTCTGAACGCCCCACTCGAATAGTGTAAAGAGTCAGATCTGCCACCCGATTAGCAATGACAGTATCGGCAACCAATCCTACCGGAGAGGTATCGACTACGATATAATCATATTCCTGACGAAGCACCTTGAACGCCTCATCGAGTCTTTCACTGATCAACAATTCTGCCGGATTAGGAGGAATAGCGCCGGCATAAAGGATATCAACTCCCTCTATCTCTCCTTTCGAAATAAGAGTACGGATATCATTTTCTTTTCCTGCCAAGAAATTGGTAAATCCCTTATGATGGGTCGAATGACCGAATTTTTTGGCCAATGTCGATTTACGAAGATCCAGATCGACCAGCAAAATTTTCTTGCCTGCGATCGATAATGACATTGCCAAGTTCATCGAAAGGAATGTCTTGCCTTCACTTGGAATCGTAGAGGTAAGCATGATTACCTTCCGATTTTCTCCGGTCATCATAAAGTCGAGATTGGTCCGTACAATCCGGAACGCTTCCGAAACGATGTCTCGGCTATTTTGTGAGACGATTCGATCGGACATACCATCCTCTTTAGAAGGAATTTCGCCGATAATGGGCGCCTTCACCACAGCCTCCACATCTTTCCGGCCTCTAACCGAGGTTCGTAATTGTTCCACCAGCAGCAATATTCCGACCGGAAGAGCCAATCCTATCACAAAAGAGATAAGCAATATAACAGGCACTTTGGGCGAAACGGGGATACCTGTACTCGATGCCGGATCGATCACTTTAGCAATAGGAACTGCAGAAGCCAGTTTCAGACCATTCTCCTCGCGTTTGTTCAACAGGAACAGATAGAGAGACTCCTTGATCTTCTGTTGACGCATAATAGACTGTCCCTCTTTTTCCAAAGTAGGCACATTGCGAACCCGATTACTGATCGACTTTTCCTGTGCCGTCAAAGATTCCTGACGAATCAACAAAGATTTGTGCAAATTATTTATCGATTCTTCCAAAGAAGACTGCATGTTCAATATCTGGGCATTGAGTTCCTGGATCACGGGATTCTGGCTCATATCGCCACTGGCCAGCAATCGGCTGCGTTGCAATACCATCTGATTGTACATCTCGATGCTGGAATTCAACGCAGGATCTTCGATGCCGATATTGGTCGGCAATAAAGCATACTGTCCTTTGTACTGCTGCACGTATTTGCCGACACTCTCCACCAGACTAATCTGAGTTGCCACATCTACGGCCATCTGTTCGTATTGAGAGGCCGAATTCAGGAAAATCCCCGATTCAGAAACAATATCTACCGATTTGTTCTCCCTTTTGAATTGTTCAACATCGCGATCGACCGTTTCCAATTCGTATCCCACCACACGCAATCGCTCATCTATAAAATTAGCCGTGTTTTGCGCCGCCAATCGTTTGTCGTCGATAGCATCCTTATTGTAGACATCTATTAAGCCATTGATAATATCCGTAGCCTTTTGAGCCACAGGAGCGGTCAGCGAAAGTTGAATGATACTGGTAGTTTTGCTGGCAGGTGCACTGATCAAATCGGTAGCATAGTGTTGAGCCACTTTGAAGGGATTTTCCACTTTAACAAAGATCAATGCCCCCGGATACGACGCAAAATTCGTTCGTTTATTTACAACAAATGTCACACTATCCTGGGTCACCTCCACTCCATAAGGGTGAGCTTCATAAGAACCGTCGTCTACTTGAGCCAAATATTCCATATCCGATTTCAGACGAAGCGAAACGGTGAATTTTTTATTCAGGCTATCCGGCACAACCAGCTCTACGGGAGACAACAAACTGTAAATTTCTTTGCGTCTCAATCGCTCGTCCAAATAGTAGGAAATATTGGCCTTGAGATTTTTCACCACTTTCAACATCAGGGTACGGGACTTGAGGACCAACACCTCGTTATCCACCGAGGAAGTTGACTTGAAAAAACCGCCTCCGGTAAAGTTGGTGATATCGGTCGAGGCATCCCGCTTGTAATCTTCGTCGACCCGAATCGATGCTGTCGAGACATACATTCGGGTCATGGTCTGTGTCAGCAGGTAACCCAAGCCGAAACACAATACCACGGAAATAAGAAACCAACCCCAATGATTCAGGAAAAAATCAAGTATTTGACGCAGGGAAATCCCCTCTTGTTGCTGTCCGACAGTTTCGTTATTCTCCATGATAATGTTATTTTGACAGAGTTGCAATCAGTGTAGCAATGGCTACCAACAAGGACCCCGACGAGAGATAAAGCGAGAAGTTACTCCGAAACGCAGAGGCTTGAATCGCTTTGGCCCGGTTGGGTTCTACATAAACCACATCATTCTGTTGTAAATAATAATAAGGTGATTTGAATAGATTTTTCGATTTCAGATCAAGTCTGGTCATCTCTCTTTTACCATCTGCCTCCCTAATGACCAACACATTATCTCTTCGGCCATATACTGAAAGATCTCCTGCCTGCCCCACGGCTTCAAGTATCGTAATTCGATCGCTGTTCACATCGATAGTTCCTGGTCGAGCAACCTCGCCCAGCACGGTAACCTTAAAATTGCGATAGGTAATGGTAACCACGGGGTCCGGCATCACCTCAGCCAATCGTTTTTGTAACATGGCCACCAACTGTTCCCGAGTCATTCCAGCCACTTTCAAAGCCCCCAATACTGGGAAACTGATATACCCCTCGCTATTGACCTGATAAGCCTCCTGCTCCCAACGATTATTTGAGGTATAAACATCTTGCGTTGCACGCAACAAATTGTAGGGAGCAGCCAGTTCCGGCTTTGAAGATGAAACCGTAATAGTCAGAATGTCATCGGGTTTAATCTTCGGCAGATTATCCTCGACAATCTTCATCATTTCGCTTTGTACCGCATCCTGAAAATAGGCTACTTCTTTAGTCGTAGCACATCCCGCCAACAATACAGCCGACACAAATGAAAGCCAAATTTTATTCATAATTCAATCAAACTAAGGGACCATAAAATATTTGCAAATATAAAACAAAATTCATAATCAAAGAAAGTTCTTTAATCCTCATTCAGACAATTTTATAACATAATCAGAAAACGGCGGGAATTCCGGAATGGGGCTACGGGAATAATCAATCAAAATAATCCGTATCTTTGAAACATGAAAAAGAGAATAGACTACACTCCTTGCGGAGTATGTTCGCGCAGGATCGAAATCGAAACAGAAGACGGAATAATTCGTGAAGTCCGTTTTACAGGAGGTTGCCACGGCAACACACAAGGAATCTCCATTTTAGTGCAGGGCATGAAAACAGAAGAGGTAATCGCACGGTTAAGAGGCATTGACTGTAAAGGTAAGGGGACCTCTTGTCCAGACCAATTGGCAAAAGCCCTGGAGGCAAACAGATAAACAAGACAAATTAATCTATCCATGGAGGTAAAACGTAAAAAAGTCGTGATTTTCACGGGAGCAGGCGTGAGCGCCGACAGCGGCATCTCTACTTTCCGCGACGCGGATGGCCTGTGGGACAATTACCGTATCGAAGACGTCTGCACACCAGAAGCTTTGGCTCGTAACCGGAAACTGGTGATCGATTTCTACAATATCCGACGCAAAGACATGTTCAGCAAGCAGCCCAATGCCGGACATTACGCTATTGCCGAATTGGAAAAATATTTCGATGTAGAGGTCATCACCCAAAATATCGACGACCTGCACGAGCGAGCCGGAAGCAGCAAGATTACTCATCTGCACGGCGAATTACGCAAATTACGCAGCAGTCGGGACGAAATGCTCTCTTTCCCCATCGAAGGCTGGGAGCAGAAACTCGACGACAAGGCACCCGACGGAACTCTTGCGCGTCCGTTTGTAGTCTTTTTTGGAGAAGGGGTTCCGATGTTCGATCAGGCTGCCAAAATTGCCGCCACGGCCGATATTTTCGTAATCGTAGGAACATCCCTGGTAGTCTACCCGGCCGCATCACTGGTGCGTTATATCCGCCCCGACATTCCGGTTTATGTGGTCGATCCGCATAAACCAGACGTGTCCGGAATTCGCAATCCGATCGAATTCATCCAGATGAACTCTGCCAAAGGAATGCCCTTGCTCAAAGACGAGTTGATTCGAAAATACGGAGCATAGAATACTGTTCCCTTGCCCTTTCCCTCACAAAAAGTGCTTTTACCTATCATTCGGTAAATATGGAACGCTCCTTCACTATTTATAGGGAGGAATATTGTTAAAGATAGCAATAATTCGCATCTTTGCATTCCGAAAAAACAAGAGAGGAGTGTAAAAGATGCGGTTATCGGATTTGCAAACCGGCCAGACCGGAATCATTCTCAAAGTATTGGGTCACGGGGCTTTTCGTAAAAGAATTCTGGAAATGGGATTCGTAAGGGGTAAAAGCGTTGCCGTATTGTTGAATGCCCCGTTGAAAGACCCTATCAAATATAAGATCATGGATTACGAGGTGTCGTTACGACGTAGCGAAGCCTCCATGATCGAAGTCATTACAGAGGAAGAAGCCCGTCAGCAGATTCGTCAGGAAGAGTCGGCCGGAGTGATCGAAAATGACACCATCGAAAAGGTCATTACCTCTTCCGGGCGTAGTATCAATATAGCCCTGGTGGGAAATCCCAACTGCGGAAAAACCTCCCTGTTCAATTCAGCCTCGGGAAGTCATGAACACGTAGGAAATTACAGCGGAGTGACCGTCGACGCCAAACGGGGACACTGCACCTACAAAGGATACCGATTCACGATCTACGATCTGCCGGGAACCTATGCCCTTTCGGCCTACAGCCCCGAAGAGATCTATGTACGCAACCACCTGGTGGAGCAGACTCCCGATGTGATCGTAAACGTAGTGGCCGCATCCAATCTGGAGCGCAATCTCTATCTGACCACGGAATTGATCGATATGGATCAAAGTATGGTCATTGCACTGAACATGTATGACGAGCTGGAAGAGAGCGGTGCCGTATTGGATTATGAAGCATTGGGCCGCATGATCGGAGTCCCGATCGTACCGACTGTCTCACGCCACGGGAAGGGACTCGACGAACTGTTCGATACGATCATCCGGGTCTATGAGAATCAGGAAAAGACCGTTCGCCACATTCATATCAATCACGGTCCGGTAATCGAAGCCGGTATCACGGTTCTAAAGAATGAATTCAAGGCAGATGCCGGGCTCTCCAAACATTTTTCGCCCCGCTTCCTGGCCATCAAAATGCTCGAACGGGACACGGAGGTAGAGAAATTGCTGAGCAATCGGACCGATTACCCGAAATGGAAAGAGATCCGCGACCGGGAAGATCTTCGAATCGAAAAGACACTCGGGGAGGATATCGAAACGGCCATTGCCAACGAAAAGTACGGATTTATTTCCGGAGCACTGCGCGAAACCTTCACTCCGGGCAACAAAGAAGAGACCCAGACCACTCGAATCATAGACTCGTTCGTCACCCATAAGTTATTCGGATTCCCCATCTTTCTGTTTCTGATGTGGCTGATGTTCGAGGTCACATTCAAAGTGGGGGCATACCCCATGGCTTGGATCGAAAGCGGCGTAGGTTGGCTCTCCTCCTTGGCTGAACGATTGATGGCCGAGGGCGCTCTCAAAGACTTGATCATAGATGGCGTATTGGGCGGTGTAGGAGGGGTGATCGTCTTCCTGCCCAATATTTTAATTCTCTACTTTTTCATCTCCTTCATGGAGGATTCGGGCTATATGGCTCGTGCGGCATTCATCATGGACAAGATCATGCACCGCATCGGTTTGCACGGCAAGTCGTTCATTCCGTTGATCATGGGTTTCGGATGCAACGTTCCGGCTATCATGGCCTCCCGGACCATCGAAAGCCGCAGCAGCAGGATCATCACCATCCTGATCAACCCCTTCATGTCGTGCAGTGCACGATTACCGATCTATATCCTGTTGGTAGGAACCTTCTTCCCGAACCATGCAAGTCTGGTCTTTATGGGACTCTATCTGCTGGGAATCCTGATAGCTATTCTGACAGCCAAGTTGATGCGTAGATTCCTCTTCAAAAAAGATGAAACACCTTTTGTCATGGAACTCCCCCCCTATCGTATGCCTTCGGGAAAGGCAACTCTCCGCCATATGTGGGACAAGGCCGCGCAGTATCTGCGTAAAATGGGGGGTATCATTCTGCTTGCATCGATTTTCATCTGGTTCTTAAGCTATTATCCCCGAAACGAAAAAACAGTTTTACCGGAAGAGACACGAACGGAAGTTCTTGCAGAAAAAACATCGACCGCTGATGTGGAAAGTATCCATGCGCTGGAACAACAAAAAAATTCCTATTTGGGTCGTATCGGACAATTATGCGAACCAGTCGTAGAACCTTTGGGCCTTAACTGGAAAGCAAGTATCTCGCTGTTATCCGGTGCAGCGGCCAAAGAATTGGTAGTGAGTACTCTCGGAGTCCTGTATGCCGAAAGCGACACGGAAGATACCGGTGCGTTATCCAGCAAATTGACGGCCCCCGATCCTCAAACCGGCAAACCCGCCCTCACTCCTCTCTCGGCGTTGGCCTTTTTGGTGTTTGTACTGCTCTATTTCCCGTGTATAGCATCGCTGGTCGCCATTGCAAAAGAGACTGGCAGCTGGAAATGGTCTCTGTTCTCGGTGTTCTATAACACTATTGTCGCATGGATCGTGGCATTCCTGGTCTACCAAATAGGGAGTTTATTCATTTGAGAAATGATTCAGGATATTATAGTATATATTATTGTCGGAGCGGTTATCGCGGAAATTATCCGACGTATTGTAAAACTTTTTCGCAGGAAAAACAATGATCCCTGCATGGGATGTGCCGGATGCGAAATACGCGAAACATTTCGTCGCAAGCAACAGCAATGCCGGGAGAAGAAAAAACTTGATCATCCATCCAAATACGGACAACACGGAGGATGTTCTTGCGGATGTCACTGAGTTTAAAACACCGCACGGTTTCAGAATCCCCACTCTCTCACTAAAAAGGTTCGACTCTTCTATATCGCCGGACCTTTTTTTAATTCCTCCAACAGCCCGCCACAAGCATCCTCCAACAGATCCAATACGATCTCAAAACCGCGAGCCCCTTCGTAATAGGGATCGGGGACATAGGTAGCCCGGTGGAGACGACAAAAATCGGTCATACGTCTGATTTTGCCTGCATCCTCCAGCGAGGGAGCCAATCGATAAGCCCGTTCGTAGTTCGAATCATCCATCACCACTATCAGATCGAACTTCCGAAAATCATCTTCCGTGATTCGCCGCGACCGGCTCGTCAGCTCATATCCACGGGCCCGGGCAGCCCGTCTCATCCGAGGATCAGGCAGATCGCCCGCATGCCCGCCATAGGTTCCGGCCGAATCGACGTCTATCTTATTCGACAGTCCGTCTTTCTTTATCAACTGGCGCATGATCTCCTCCGCGGCCGGAGAACGGCATATATTCCCCAGACAGACAAAAAGTATCCTCGTATTTTTCATTATTTTATCCGACAGCAAAAATAATAAGCAACTGAGCGGTCAACACTCGCAGAAACATGGTGAGCGGATAGACCGTGGCATAACCCACCGAAGGCATATCGTTGCCGGCCAGCCCGTTGGAATAAGCCAATGCAGGAGGATCGGTCATACTGCCTGCGATCAACCCCATGAGCATATAGTAGTTCGTCTTATAGACTTTACGCGCAAAGATCGAAACAAGCAGAATCGGAACTACGGTAATGATAAATCCATAGCCAATCCAACGATACCCACCCTCGTAGACGATCGTCTGCATGAAGCCATCTCCAGCGCCAAGTCCCACACAGGCCAGAAAAAGCGAAATGCCGATCTCTCGCAGCATCAGGTTGGCACTCATCGTGGTGTAGGTAACCAGTTTGTAGTGAGGACCGAAACGACTGATGAGAATGGAAACCACCAGCGGTCCTCCAGCCAGCCCCAATTTGATCGGTTGGGGCACACCAGGAAGTACAAACGGAATACTTCCCAATAGTACACCCAAACAGATTCCAATAAAAATCGGAATCAAATTGGGCTCGCGCAACCGCAGCATCGAATTGCCCAACAGACGAGTAATATCCTTGATCGCCATTTCGCGTCCTACGACCGTCAATCGGTCGCCCATCTGGAGTTGCAAATCGTGGCGGGCAATCAGATCGACCCCGGCCCGGTTGACCCGAGTTACCGTCACCCCGAATCCTTTGCGAAGGTTCAAATCTCCGATCCGTTTCCCATTAAGTTCGGGCTTGGTAATGATCACTCGCCGGGAGATAAATTGAGAATCGAGTTCCTCCCAATCCTTGTGACTCATTTCGATTCTGCGGCCGACCAGATTCACGATCGGCTGCATATGTTCTGTCGAGGCCACAAGCAAAATCCGATCACCTTCATGAAGCACGGTTTCGGCATTGACAATCTCAATCTTCCCGTTGCGACGCAATACGCGCGAAATCACGAAAGGACGATTGATGGTATGTTTCACATCCACCACCTTCTGTCCGTCGACCATCGGATTGACAATCAGTACTGAAGCTAATTCTGCCTCCCGAGCGGCTCGTTGATCGTTTTCGGCCACCGTTTTGTCTTCCTCATCGAATCGGATACGGAATATCCAGCGAATGAATATGATCGAAAGAATAATACCCACCACACCCAACGGATAGGCTACGGCATATCCCAATGTGATGGTTTCATCATTCCCTCCTGTCATATCCATGAAGGTCTGCTGAGCGGCACCGAGTCCGGGTGTATTGGTAACCGCTCCGGACAAGATACCCACCATGGTTGTGATATCTATTCCCGTAATCAAATGAATCACATAAGCTGTCGCCACACCTAACAAGACAATTGCCGAAGCCAACATATTGAGTCGGATACCGCCTTTTTTGAACGACGAGAAGAATCCCGGTCCAACTTGCAGACCGATCGAATAGACAAACAGAATCAATCCGAATTCACGGACGAAATGAAGTGTATGTGGGTCCATCCGCATACCGAAGTGGCTGAACAATATGCCGATAAAAAGAATCCATGTCACCCCCAAAGAGATGCCAGCGACTTTTACTTTACCCAAAAACACGCCCAAAGCAATCACCGCAGAAAGGATTAATACCGAATGAGCAATCCCTTCGCCGAATATTAAAGAATCAAGCCACTCCATTCTTCAGATTATTTAGGTTTCTGTTGCTACTCACATCCAAATCCGAGCAAAAATGCCCACAAAACAGTAAAAACAAAAAACATCCGACTGGAAGATCGGATGTTTCCTCTGTACTCGATAGGGGAATCGAACCCCTATTTGCAGAATGAGAATCTGCCGTCCTAACCGTTAGACGAATCGAGCGATTAATTCGGTCGCAAAGATAGACAAAAAATCCAAACCTGAAAAGAATTTGTAAAAAAAACGCACACCGAAAAATCAACTCGTTGATTTACAAAAAAGTAGGGAGACATTTTCCATTCTCCCCACCCTTTCGTTGCGACAAACACTGTCTTTTAGAATGAAATACCGATTCGGAAACCGAAATTATTCAGATTATCGATCGAATAAATCCACAGATCGTCATGATTGGTAGCGTAGCTATAATAAACGGCCACATGGAATCCGAAACGATTGGAGGGCGACGGGAAGATATTCGCACCCAATTCAGGCGACATATAGAAGCCCCAGGTATCCTCGTAGCTTTTGAAAACGTAGTAATACGTAGAAATCCGTGCAAAATTAGCACCCATTTTCAACCCTACGTAGGGTTGAAAGACACTTTCCTTCATGAAATTGTATCGGCCCGACATACCAAACGGCAACTGAAACAACGAGTGCTGCTGATCGGTATTGATAGCCGAATAACGCCCCAGATCCAGGGTCTGACGATCGATATACCTATTGTTGGTGTGATAGGAAATAAAGCTGCCCAGAGTGATGGCCGGCGTAATGAAGTATCCGCTTTCGAAGTTCATTCCCCAGCCGGAAGCTTTATCCGCGAAACTCTTTCCCAGAGGAGTGTTGAATTGCCAATCGACATTCATGTAACCATTCTGAATCAATTGAGCTTTTCCGGGCATAAAGGCGAGCACAAACAACGAAGAGAGCAACGCCGTTTTTACGATTAAATATTTACTTGTTTTCATAGTCATTCGAATTTAAAATACTGAACAAAATGGGTTATTTCTTCAGGTAAGGGGATTGAACAAAAGCCTGGTCGACGGCTTGAAGCGTACGGTCCAAATTGTAACGTCCCGACGAAGAGAGTAACCCTCCGAGAAATGTGCTCCAAACAACCGGCAATTTCCGCCCTGCACCCTGTTCTGCATTCAGATTGACCATTTCGGAAAGCATCGAACCGGAAGTGTATCCATAATAAACCGAATACGGATAGTACCAACCATACCAGTTGCCCCAATACCCCGGAGCCCAATAATAGGGATAGTAATACCACCAGTAAGGATTGTCATACCCCACGTAATAGGTGACTTGTTTGACATAGCTGAGTTGAATACCCAGATCTGCCTGATCTTTTTCGGTAACACGGGTGTAACCCCGTTCGTTCATATTGGCCACGAAAGCGTCAATAATTTCCTGAGCATCTTCTCCTTTCCAATATTCAGCCTCACTACCGCCGCCGATAAGCAAGATACTGTCGGGCAGCAGATAATTGGTGAATGAGGAGAAGTTCGTCTGGGCATCGTAGCTGGTATAAACGAGAAAATCGTTATCCAGGTCGTCCATGTCCGGATCTTTCTGACACGATGTGATTGCAATGGCTGCAATGAACAGGTAAATAAATCTTTTCATGTGCTTAACAATTAAAAGGTTTTTTGGAATTATAGCCAACCGGAGTGCTACAAAATCCGGGCCGAGTCCAAATCGCCCGTCAATAGATTCGTTTGCCTTACAATGCATTACATATTCCGTATCGAACATTTTCTGACAAATCCGGCCCCGCACCCCCTCTCCGAGCTGTCGGAGAGGGTTTTTCGAGAACGAGGACATCTCCTCAAAATTTGCCTTTTTCTCGCCCTAACGAAATATCCGCCTTTCATGTCCATGGGCTTGTATAATTTCCGGGAAAATACTATATTTCGTTATCCACAACCGATTTCTCTCCCAAACAAACATCATCATGAAGAGTCTCAAAATATATTTATTTGTTCTTGGAATCTTATATTGCCTTACTCTTTCCGCAAAAAATTATTATCAAGGTCGCACCACTGTTTCCGGAGATTCGGTTACTTACAGAGTAAAAGTTACATCGACAGGGGCATACCGTATCGATAACATACATAATAAGAAAGCCGGCACTCCCCTGCGCATGTTAGACGGGACCCTTGCCGACGGTTCCAAAGGTTACGGCGCCACTCAAAACCAGCCATTTGAACAAACATTGTACAGGGCCGTCAAAGAAGTATTGCCTGACTCCGTGTTACAAGCATTAAAGAATGCAGAAGAACAGATGTACATAGGACTGATCGTGGAACACGACGGGACGGTTTCCGAGGTTGGTTTTATATTCGATGTCGATTCTTTGCTTACCGCGATCCCTCCCGACCAATACTACTCCATCGAGCAGAAGATCAAACGATATACGACTTTTACCCTGTGGTCCAACAGTAAAGATGTACAATTTGTGAAAATGACAGGTATCTTGAGTTTTAAAAGATTGAAATGAGAACACATTAAGCAATCGAATAAAAACCTTTTTTCTCCCTCTATCCTCAAGGTCTTGGCTGAACCGAAATTCGGCACACTGCTCAAAATTCCACAAACCTGAAGCTATATCCATCTCCTGACAAGCAATTCCCGACCAATCTCTTCTCAAATCAATCCTTTCAGAAAGCAAAATAATCCGCAAACTTTCCTATCTTTGTCTACAGAATATTCACTGTTATGAAAAACATTCTGGCTTTTCTGAAAGATCTGAACACCCACAACAATAAAGAGTGGTTCACCCAAAATAAATCACGCTACCTCCAAGTCCAAGAGGAGTTCAATGGTTTTACGGAACAACTGATCGACGGGATTGCTGCATTCGACTCTTCGGTACGAGGTCTCACAGTCAAGGATTGTACCTATCGCATCTACCGCGACGTACGATTTTCCCAGGACAAACGTCCCTATAAAACCCACATGGGAGCCTATATCTGCCCTCACGGCAAGAAATCGGGCTTTGGAGGCTATTACTTCCATATCGAACCGGAAGGAATCGGTGGATTGGCCGGAGGGAGTCTGCTCTCAGTGGGAGCCTATCTTCCGGAGACAGTCGTCGTGCGCAGTATCCGAGAGGAGATTCTGGACAATGGCGCCGGATTCCTCGCCGCAGTAAAGAAAGCCCGAAACTTCCACCTGGGACAGGAAAATACACTGAAAAAAGTTCCGGCAGGATTTCCTGCCGACAGTCCGTATGCCGATCTGTTCCGGCTGAAGGATTTCTATCTTGACCAGTCGCTCAACGACCGGGATGTATGCCGGAAGGATCTCCTGTCATACGTATTGCACGAATTTCAAAGCACCCAGGATTTTCTGGCAAGAATCAACCGGGCCATCGCTTATGCCCATGAAGAGATGTAATTATGAAAGGAATCGTTCTGGCAGGCGGTAGCGGAACCCGCCTCTATCCCATCACAAAAGGTATTTCAAAACAGCTGCTTCCGGTTTACGACAAACCGATGATCTATTATCCGATTTCGGTACTGATGCTGGCCGGCATCCGGGAAATATTGATTATCTCCACGCCGGAAGATCTGCCTCTGTTCCGCCGGCTGCTGGGCAACGGAAACGATTTGGGCGTCCGCTTCGAATACGCCGAACAACCTGCTCCGGAAGGACTCGCCCAAGCCTTTCTGATCGGTCGGGAATTCATCGGAGAGGACAACGTCTGCCTTATTCTGGGAGACAATCTGTTTTATGGTCAAAGCTTCACCCGCATGCTTGCCGAAGCAGTATCCTCCGTCGAACGAGACCATCGTGCAGTCGTATTCGGATACCGGGTAAACGACCCGGAAAGATATGGCGTGGTCGAATTCAACCCAGAGGGTCATGCGCTGAGTATCGAGGAAAAACCTCTCCACCCCCGTTCCAACTATGCCGTGGTAGGACTCTATTTCTACCCGAACGAAGTGGTGGAGATCGCCCGTCATATCACCCCCTCTGCACGCGGAGAGTTGGAAATCACCGCCGTCAACCAGGCTTTTCTGGACAAAGCCCAATTAAACGTCCGACTACTCGGACGAGGTTTCGCCTGGCTCGATACGGGCACCCATGACTCGCTCAGTGAGGCTTCGACCTTCATCGAAGTGATCGAAAAACGTCAGGGGCTGAAGGTGGCCTGTCTCGAAGAGATCGCCTTCCGAAACGGATGGATCGACCGGGAACAGCTACATCGTCTGGCCGAACCGATGTGCAAAAACCAGTATGGACAATACCTGCTGAAACTTTAATCCTGCCATGAAAATCATACCCACAAGAATAAAAGACCTCATACTGATCGAACCGGACATCTTCGGCGACCAGCGAGGTTACTTTTTCGAAAGTTTTTCCCAGAGGCGATTCGCCGAATCGGTCAGAGACATCCTATTCGTACAGGACAATGAATCCAAATCCACCTATGGAGTCATCCGCGGACTGCATTATCAACTTCCGCCCTGTGCCCAAAGCAAGCTGGTGCGGGTCGTCCGAGGCAAAGTGCTCGACGTGGCGGTCGATATCCGCAAAGGCTCTCCGACATTCGGACAACATGTGGCCATAGAATTGAGCGAAGAAAATCATCTTCAGTTCTTCATTCCCCGCGGATTTGCCCACGGATTTGCCGTTCTGAGCCCGGAAGCCATCTTTCAATACAAAAGCGACGCATTCTATGCCCCGCAATACGAAGCTGCCATTGCCTATGACGATCCGACGTTGAATATCGACTGGAAACTTCCCCGGAAGGATATTATCCTTTCCGAAAAGGATCGTCATCATCCGCTATTGTCTCAGGCTCCACTATTCGAATATCAATAAATCTCTCATTCCGATGAACATCGCCGTGACCGGTAGTCAGGGGCAATTGGGCCTCTCGTTTCGTAAAATATCAGCATCCTACTCCCAGCATCGTCTCTTTTTCGCAGGGAGAACAGAGGCGGATATTACCCGAAGAGAGTCTGTCGAACATTTTCTCGACCGCTCTCGTGCCGAGGTTCTCATCAATTGCGCTGCCTATACAGCCGTGGATCGAGCCGAAAAAGAGCAGTCTGCAGCCTGGCTAATCAATGCGGAAGGTCCGGCTCTTCTGAGCCATATCGCCAAAGAGAGAGGGATTCCCCTGATCCACTTCTCCACGGATTACGTTTTCCCCGGAACCGGACACCAACCTCTTCGGGAAAACGACCCCACCTCTCCGCAAAACACCTACGGGCGCACCAAACTGGCCGGAGAAGCAGCCATAAAGGAGAGCGGTTGTCGGGGGGCGATTTTTCGCACGGCGTGGCTCTATTCGGAATTCGGCCACAATTTCGTTCGCACCATGATTCGGCTCGGACAACAAGGCATTTCGCCCCGGGTTGTCGCCGATCAGATCGGATCGCCCACCTATGCCGTCGATCTGGCCGATGCTGTTATGAGAATACTCGAACAACCTCTCGACGGCATGGAAATATACCATTACAGTAACGAGGGATGTATCTCCTGGTTCGATTTCGCCCATGAGATTTTTTCTATTGCGGGTTTTCCCGGGAAAGTACAAGCCATCTCCTCGGCAGAATATCCTACTGATGCCGCCCGCCCTGCCTACAGCGTACTTTCCTCACAAAAAATTGCCCACAAAGGCATTCCTATCCTGTTTTGGAAAAATTCTCTTCGCCGTTGTTATACAGAAATAGAGTCTCTTTCGACGGTCTCCTTTCGATAATTTATTTAAGCCATAATTGAACTTATGGCTTAAATTTTGTACCTAATAATCCAAAATTTTATTCAATATGAAAACGCGCTCTCTCGCTCTCTTCTTTTCCTTGATTTTAGCTTCATCGCTCTTCATTCCATCCTATGCATGTACCCGAGCCGTGTATCTCGGCCCTAATGGCATGGTCGTCACAGGCCGCACAATGGATTGGAAGGAAGAGATCCGATCAAATCTTTATCTTCTTCCCCGGGGCATAAAACGTTCAGGCGCCGACTCGGGAAACACACTCCACTGGACCTCCAAATATGGAAGTGTCGTCGCTACCGGCTACGATATCGGAACCGCCGATGGCATGAACGAAAAAGGACTCGTAGCCAATCTGCTTTATTTGACCGAATCTGTCTATACCCGTCCTAACGATACCCGTCCGGTAATGGGTATGAGTATTTGGGCACAATATATATTGGATAACTTTGCCACCGTAGAGGAGGCTGTCCAAGCCCTGAAAGCCGATTCATTTCGTATCGATGCACCCGATATGCCCAATGGTGCACGTTCAACCATGCATTTGGCCATCTCCGACACAACCGGCAACAGTGCTATTTTCGAATATCTGGATGGCAATCTCACTATCCACGAGGGTGCCCAATACCAAATCATGACCAATTCGCCCAGTTACGACCAGCAAATTACCCTTGATGATTATTGGCAACAAATCGGAGGATTAGTCATGCTTCCCGGCACCAATCGGGCTTCTGACCGCTTTGTCCGCGCCTCATTCTACATTCGCGCCATTCCCCAGACATCAGATCCTCATTTGGCCGTAGCAGGTGTATTCAGCGTCATGCGCAATGTATCTGTTCCCTTAGGCATCACCACGCCACAACAACCCAATATCTCCTCGACCCGCTGGCGCAGTGTGTCAGACCAAAAAAACAAGATCTATTATTTCGAATCGACAATGAGTCCCAATATATTTTGGATATCATTCAAAAATCTCGATTTCAATGCAGGTGCCCCAGTCAAAAAACTGATGCTTACCGACGGAGAGATTTATACTGGCAATGCGGCAAGCAAATTCGTCCCCGCGCCACCATTCAAGTTCTTGTTTGAATAAAAATACTAAAAAATCTGTGTTACAACTGCATGCGTAAATGAAATAAGATCCTGAGGCGCTATTTCAATTTGAAGTCCACGCATGCCGGCACTAATGTACATATGCTTGCAATCCAGGCAACTATGATGGATAAATATCGGATAAGGCTTTTTCATTCCAATAGGTGAACACCCTCCTCGAACATACCCCGTCAATGGCAACAATTCCTTTAGATGGATCATTGCAGCACTCTTATTTCCAGATGCTTTCGCCGCCAATTTAAGATCCACCTCTGCATTTCCCGGCACCACACATACAAAAACACCGTTACGATCACCCCGCAATACTAATGTCTTAAAAACATGATTAATATCCTCATCCAACTGTTCTGCCACATGAACTGCATCCAGATGCTCTTCATCCACTTCATACGGTACCAACCGATAAGCAATTCCCGCCCGATCCAATAGTCGAGCTGCATTTGTCTTATTGATCTTGCTTCCCATCGTTTCTCTATTTTTCTGCTACAAAGGTAAAGAATAATCCGCCACACCAAATTTTTTCCTATCTTTGACGCAACAAATAATTGCAATGAACATGAGACTGGAAGAACAAATCAATGAAGGCATTAAAAATGCCATGAAGGCTCAGGACAAACCCCGTTTGGCAGCCCTGCGGAACGTAAAGAAATACATCATCGAAGCAAAAACAGCCGGTACTGAAATTACCGAACTGCCCGATGCCGACGTCATTCGTATCATCCAAAAACTCTGCAAACAAGGACAAGATTCTGCCTCCATCTACAAGGATCAGGGACGAGACGATCTGTATACTGAAGAGATGAGTCAGGTAAATGTCCTTAAGGAATTCTTGCCCAAACAAATGAGTGACGAAGAATTAACCGAAGCCATCCGGCAGATCATTGCCCGTACCGGTGCCTCTTCAATAAAAGAGATGGGCAAGGTAATGGGAGTCGCCACGAAAGAACTGGCCGGGAAAGCCGACGGGAAAGAGATTTCAAATAAAGTAAAGACTCTGCTCTCTTAATTCTGCATCCGACAGGAATAGACAAAAAAAGGATGCATTCAAAAATATGCATCCTTATTTTTATTTATTTCGAATTTTGTAATATTTCACATATGAACTCATTCACACCTCCATCCAAAGGCACCATTAAAAATATTGTTTTCGACATGGGGGGCGTATTGGTCGATTTGGATCGAGAAGCCTGTATTCGTGCATTTTGTGAAATCGGTTATCCGGAGGCCAAAGATTTGCTGGACCCCTACAAACAATCCGGCATCTTTCTCCAACTCGAAGAGGGAAAAGTTACCCCTGAAGAGTTGCACGACTATATCTGCCGTACGACCGGCAAAAAGATTGATGGTGAGAAAATAGACCAGGCTTTAGAGCAATTCATCACAGGGCTACCCCTGTTTAAATTAGAGATGCTGCGAAATCTGCGAAACAAGTTCAAAATCTACCTGCTCAGCAATACCAATGCAATCATGATGCCCGGCATCCGGGCCCGACTGTTTACTCAGGAAGGCCTGCAAATGGAAGATTATTTCGACGGAATTTATCTTTCCTATCAGATGAATTTGGTCAAACCCTCTCCGGCTATCTTCGAAAAGATGCTCCACGAGGGAGGTTTTCTTGCTCAAGAGACCCTTTTTGTGGACGATTCCCCTGCCAATATACAGACGGCCGCTCAATTAGGATTCCATACCTATCAAGCATCTTCGAACGAAGATTTCAGATCTATTTTTAATCTTTTATAAATCAGAACGCATATGAAAAAAAGAGTCTCTACTTTGTTTATGCTGGTCGTGTGCGCCCTAGCGGCCTGCACTCATCAATCGTCCACCCCGACACAAGGATTCTCTCCGCTGGGCGACAAAATCAAATTTTGCGAAAGTGTCCTTACACATGGAGACACTGTATTAGTCGCCAGTTTTGGCTCTAAGGAACTTAATCCACTCAACAACGAACAAAAAGGTTATATCCTGATTTTCAAAGACACTCTATCCCAAATATTCATTCCTGCCAAAGGGTATCTCTCCGCACCCAAGGGGATGCTGATCGTGAATGACCACCTGTTCGTAGCCGACGTAGGCAAAATGATGGTTTTCAATCTGAGCGACACTTCGGCAGCTCCCCAGACGGTAACTTTCCCCGAAGGAGAATTGTTTATTAACGACCTGGCTTTGGAACCATCGACGCAGACACTCTATATTACCGTCACCAATACAGGCAACATCTATTCGTTGAATGTCAGTGATCCGGCTCTGGCCTCCGAGACACCGCTGTGTTTCTACACGAATGTTCCCGGAGCTAACGGAATCGTGATCGACAGTAACGCCATGTGGATTGCCTCCTATCCGGCCGACGGAGTCACCACTCCCGACAATGTAATTTACCACATTCCAAGTATCGCCTCCCCTCAGATTATTCCCGTATTCGATCGCCCGGGACAATATGACGGCCTGGCACTGAGCCCGGACAAAACCACACTCTACTTCACTAACTGGACGGGCCCTGAAGTCGGCTGTGTCAATCTCAACTCGGGAGAAGTCAGCATCTTACCTGTAACAGATTCCTTGACAGGTCCCGCACGCATACAACTCCAGGATAATATTCTATACATCCCCGATCTTCCCGGCAGCCAGGTAATACGTTATCAACTCCCGTAAATTTATTCGCAATCTTGCCGACAATGTTTTGGAAATAGGGAAAAACATATTATTTTTGCACCTCGATTCACTACAGACAGCAGACGGGGTGTAGCGCAGTCCGGTTAGCGCACCTGCTTTGGGAGCAGGGGGTCGTGGGTTCGAATCCCGCTACCCCGACAAAAAAAGCCTAAGTGCCAATCACTTAGGCTTTTTTTTGTTTCCGCATACGTTTCCGCTTTAAAATGAAAATCTCGTTTTGAGGCCTTTTCCCCGGATAAATACAGAGCACCCTCTCCCATTTTCACATCACTGGTCGCCCGTAATCCCAGCAGAAAACCACAGGACCCATCAAACGAACTTTTGCTGGCATTTAATCATTTGGGTAGTCGATCCATATGAAAATCAAGAAAAACCGCACAACAAACCAAATTGAGCCTCACAACAAACATTATATCAGAATAAGCCGCTACTTTTGCATAAAATTACAAACTTGCAGAAGTCATGGATGCAAATAAATTGGACGGGATCAATACGCTGCGTTATTCGGACATCTTTCTGGCGATGTACTTTAATGACGGTATGAGCTGTCTGCACCGCAACCATTCCCATGTGCTGGTGTATATGTATTCGGGTGAACTGGAAATCAATGAACGGGAGAAAATAACCCGTCTGCATAAAGGCGACTGCGCTTTTATACGCAAGGACTTCGGTGTGCAACTGACAAAAAAGAGCTATAAGGGAGAGCAGTTCAAAGCCATATTCCTGATGTTTACCACCAAATTCCTGCGGGATTTTTAT
>CALVFY010000029.1 GCA_944326945.1 uncultured Rikenellaceae bacterium | reverse complement strand
TTTGGCGGAAAGAGAGGGATTCGAACCCCCGGAGCCTCTCAGCTCAACGGTTTTCAAGACCGCCGCAATCGACCACTCTGCCATCTTTCCGGGGACAAAAATAGTACCGATATTTGGGATTTGCAAAAAAAATATTGCTTCGGAGCCCTTATGCTACATAGAAAGTGTTGAAATGGCCGATAAAAATGCGTCTGAGTAGCTGTCGATTATGAAATTTTATTTATACATTTGCATAAATATCAACGATAAAACTACTGTTTAGCCCTTAATCTTAAACCTTACTATAATGAACAAAGCTCAACTTGTAGATGCCATTGCCGCAGAGGCGGGTATTACTAAAACAGATGCAAAAAAAAGTCTTGATGCATTTATCAAAGTGACAGGAAAAGCTCTTGCCGGTGGCGATAAAATCGCGTTGGTCGGCTTCGGTTCTTTCGCCGTGGCTAAGAAACCCGGACGTACCGGACGTAATCCCCGGACGGGAGCTTCCATTAAAATCGCAGCCAAGAATGTGGTGAAATTCAAGGCTGGAGTGGAACTGAATGCATTGGTGAAATAACAGAAAAAGAATTGGTTTTGGATCTGAAAGCCGCTTATAAGCGGCTTTTTTGTTTGCAGAGGAGTTTCTTGAATGTTCTTTTTCCGGGTTGTATAGTTTTTCTTATCTTTGCCCCCGAATGTAACGGATCGAAACTATGTCTCGAAAAAAAATCCTGCTTATCATCCTGTTGTTATTGGTCGTGGACCAATGTGTCAAGTTTTGGGTAAAAACCCATATGGCTCTTGATCAGAGCTATACCGTGTTTCCCAATTGGTTTTTTATTCGATTTATCGAAAATCCGGGGGCCGCTTTCGGGTTTCAGTTGGGCGGCGATTACGGGAAATTGATCCTGAGTCTGTTCCGTATATGCGCCGTGATCGCTTTAGGATGGTATATTGTTCATTTACTGAAGAAAAAAGCACCAACAGGGGTGTTGGTGGGGTTTGGACTGATCCTGGCCGGTGCTTTGGGAAACATTATCGACAGTGCCTTTTACGGATTGATTTTTTCGGAATCGACCTATTTCACTCCGGCGACCCTTTTCCCCGAGGGGGGCGGTTATGCGGGATTCTTACACGGACGAGTGGTGGATATGCTCTATTTCCCGATTGTGAGCGGACATTATCCAGACTGGTTGCCGGGTATCGGCGGAGATCCGTTTACCTTTTTTAGCCCTATTTTTAATTTTGCAGACAGTTATATTACAATCGGGGTGATCTATCTGATCCTTTTCCAACGTAAGTTTTTTAAATAGCCTTCACGTCGATTTCGATGAGTACTTGAATAAAATGTAGGAGGAGATATTCGTAACAAATATCTCCTCCTACATTTTATTATGAGACCGTATGTCTGTTAACGCAGGATAACCTCGTTGCTGCCGATCTGATAGCCGTCCATGTAGATCACCACCCGGTATTTGCCCCCGGTGATACCTGCTCCGTTGTAGTAGAGACTGACAGCCAGATCCTGATTCTGATAGTCGATCTGCCGAGTTGCCGAATAGGTGAGCATATCGCCCTCGAATTCGAATACGGCGCCAGAGGTATTGGCCATCACATAACCGTCGGGCCCTGTAATGCGGGCATATACGTGACGTTCGCCCGGAGTGGCCAATTCGTTGGCGGCCAACACGAAATCGACACGCAGACGGGAGGCTCTCGCCGCACGGGTCACCACCTTGTCGCTGCTGCTGAGAGCCAACAGGGAGATGTCGCGGGCACGGATCACTGAACCTTTACGTATTTTGGTCGAGAGTTCATCGGCTTTCTCTTCCGCCATATCGGCCCGCATCTTTTCGGTAGAGATCTGTTTGCGGTAGTCGACATTCTCGTTGATCAGTTTTTTGTTGAGAGTATTGAGCGAGTCGATCTGTTGAACGAAGCCGCGCATCACGGTACGCAACGTGCCCAATTCTTTTTCGTATTGTCTGATTTTGGCTGCGCTGAACGAACGTTCTTTTTTGAGTCGTTGCAGCAGAGAGTCGGCCTTCCCGCGCTGTTCCTCGAGGTGTTTAGAGATCGTATCGTTTTCGGTCTGGAGACTGTCGTATTCGTTCATCAGATTGGTCAGACGATTGGTCAATGTGTCGCGTTCTATGGCGAATTCGGCCTTCATCTGATTGACCTGCTGGAAATAGAGAATCGAAAGTGCGCCCAGAATGACGGCTAAAATGACGATCACTATTTTGTAGCCTTTGATGGATTTGGCTGGGGCGGGGTATTCTTCGTTGTAATCTTCCATATCACTTATCTTTACGTTCTGCAAATATAAACAAATTACTTTATTTTGCTACTGAGCTCGTATCTCAGATTGGAGTATCCTGTCAATTTGCCCCGGATACTTCCTACGCGGATCGGCGATTCGATATAGAGAGGAATCTTGTTACGGTCGTCGGTAATCCAGAGGAAGAATTCGCTTCCGTCCTCAAACGACTCTCCCGAACTGGTGGCCAGCTGGCAGGAGAATTTCAAGGTTTTGAATTTGCCTAATCCTTTGATGTTTTTGGTGTCTTTTCCCAGGTACCGGTATTGGATACGGCGGATTGTATCTTCCAGCACCAGTTCCAGATAGCGTTGTTCTCCGGGTTTGAACGACTCGATATCTTCTCCTCGCAGATTATAGAAAAGAGCCAGAGCGTCGAAGCTCCGATTGGTCAGCGGCATCGTTTTGTGACTGTCGTGTTCGTGTTTGAGGTTCCGGTAGGTGGTGTGAACCTTCAAGGAATCCCAATCGTAACGATAGGCGCTCACGAAGCGATATTTTCCCTCCTCTATGTTTCCTGTGAATTTTATCGGGCGGAGTGTTTCCGTGTCGAGCCAAGTGTTATAGGTGTCGTTCAGGTCGAAAAACCAACGGAAAAAAGGCATGACCCGTCCATTTCCGTAGATATTCCATACGGGTTCTCCGTCGAGTGTGGTACGGGTGGTCTTGAGCACGACTTCGGCCACGTCTGTATTGGGTATCAGTGTGGCCCGGTAGCTGACCATGTAGTTCAGGGTTTCTCCGTCTTTGAAGGCACGATCGGGTGATTTTGCCGAAACCGTGGTGGCGGTTGCCAGCAAAAAGACTCCTGTGATGATCGATTTGACATTCATATTCACAAAACGTTATCCTCGGCCGTAAAATTATGAAATCATACTGAAATCTATCTCTTTGTGGGAGGAATATTTTTCTTTCAATTTCGCGAGGCCGGAGTGTCGGGGGTCCGTGAGAGAGGGGTCGTCGGCCAGTATGGTCCCGGCCACGCTGCGGGCTCGCTCTACGATCTGACTGTCGCGACTCAGGTTGGCGATCTTCAATTCGAATGCCAAACCACTCTGTTGGGTGCCGTTCAAGTCGCCTGCCCCGCGCAGTTTCAGATCGAGTTCGGCCAGTTCGAAACCGTCTGTCGTGGCGACCATGGCGTCGAGTCGGGCACGCGATTCTCGGGAGAGTTTTTCACCGCTCATCAGGATGCAGTAGGACTGTTCGGCGCCTCGTCCCACTCGTCCTCGCAACTGGTGGAGCTGAGACAGGCCGAATCGTTCGGCGCTTTCGATCACCATGACCGAGGCATTGGGCACGTCTACGCCCACCTCGATCACTGACGTGGCTACCATGATCTGAGCTGCACCGCTCTTGAATTCCTGCATGGCCGCCTCCTTGTCTTCGGGTTTCATCTTGCCGTGGACTACCGTCACCCGGTATTCGGGCAGAGGGAATTCCCGGGTAATGCTTTCGAATCCGTCGTAAAGATCCTTGTAGTCCATCTTCTCTGACTCTTTGATGAGCGGATAGACGATATATACCTGATGCCCGAGGGCGATCTGTTTGCGCATGAATCCGAACAGTTGCAGCCGGTGTGAATCGAAGTAGTGAAACGTGCGGATCGGTTTGCGGCCCGGAGGCAGTTCGTCGATCACCGAGACATCCAGATCACCGTAGAGGGTCATGGCCAGAGTACGCGGAATCGGAGTGGCGGTCATCACCAGTACATGGGGCGGCCGATGGTTTTTGGTCCAGAGACGAGCCCGCTGTTCCACGCCGAAACGATGCTGCTCGTCGATCACCACCAATCCCAGATCGGAGAATTGTACGGCATCTTCCAGCAGGGCGTGTGTTCCGATCAGAATATGGGTCTCTCCGTTGCGCACACCTTCCAGAACCGGACGCCGTTCGCTCTTTTTGGACGATCCGGTGAGTACGGCAATTCCGATGCCCAGACCTTCGGCCATACGGCTGATTGTGGCATAGTGCTGCCGTGCCAGGATTTCGGTCGGAGCCATCAGGCAACTCTGAAAGCCATTGTCAGCTGCCAGTAACATGGACATCAGTGCCACGAGGGTCTTTCCGCTTCCCACGTCGCCTTGCAGCAGACGATTCATCTGATGGCCGGTCACAGTGTCGGCCCGAATCTCCTTGATGACCCGTTTTTGGGCTCCGGTCAGCGGGAAGGGCAATTTCTTCTGATAGAAGGTGTTGAAAAAAGAGCCCACTTTGGGAAAGAGAAATCCGTCATTTTTGTCGATTCGGCCGCTGCGTTGTGAGAGAATGCTGAGTTGGGTGCCCAGCAGCTCCTCGAACTTAAGACGATACTCGGCCTGTTGGAGCAGTTGCTGATTCTGGGGAAAGTGGATATTGTAGAGGGCCTCTTTGAGTCCGATCAGTCCGTTGGACCGGCGGATCTCTTCGGGCAATGTCTCCGTGATTCGTTCGCCGACCAGTTTCCAGAGGTTGCACACCAGTGTATAGATCCCTTTGGTGCCGAGTTGGTTCGAGGAGAGTTTTTCGGTGGTACTGTATACGCCTTGTACGCCTGCCTGCGGACGATTCAACATACTTCCCAGCGATTCCAATTCGGGATGGACAATCGAGAGCTCTCCCCGGTACAGACTCGGACGGCCGAAAATGATGTATTCCCTCCCTCTTTCCAGCCGTTTTTCGATCCAGTTGATACCTTTGAACCAGACCAGTTCGGCGGTACCCGTTCCGTCGGAGACGATTGCCGTAAAGCGTTTTTTCGCACCGCCGCCTGCGAGGGAGAAACCCTCGATCCGGGCTTTGAGTTGGATGTAGGTGAGTGAATCGTCGCGGATTTCGGCGATTTTATAGATTTTCGTGCGGTCGATATAGCGGAACGGAAAGTAGTAGAGCAGATCCCGCAAGGTGCGGATACCCAATTCGTTGCCCAAAAGGGCTGCACGTCGTTCGCCCACTCCCGTGAGAAATTTGATGTCGTTGTCGAGAATCTCTCCCATATTCTGTTCGCTCCGTTGTCACTAAGATAAGCAAATTCCGGGACATTTCCCTGCAAAAGTAGCGATTTCGGCGAGATTTTATCGACCCTTGGGTGGTGGAATGGGATTCGGGGGAGGGAAGAGAGGAATTCTGCGTTGAAAATACTATCTTTGTTTGCAGATACAGCCAGAAGACTTATGATTGATTTTTGTGATTCATTGGAGAGATACCTCCGACGGAAGACCGATCCCGTACGTGTGGGTTGTACGGTGATCGGAGGAGAAAACCCCATAGTGGTGCAGTCGATGACCAATACCGATACGCTCGATACGGAGGGTTGTGTGGCCCAGACCGAACGGATCGTGGCTGCCGGAGGTCCGGTGGTGCGGCTCACGGCACCCGGACGCCGCGAGGGGGAGAATCTTCGGGCGATTCGGGATGCGTTGCAGAAACGGGGGGTGTGGCCCGATCGGGTGGCTCTCGTGGCCGATATTCATTTTACGCCGGAGGTGGCGATGATCGCTGCCGAGTATGTCGACAAGGTACGGATCAATCCCGGCAATTATCGGGATGAGGATGGAGAAAAACTTCGAGCCCTGATCGCTCGGTGTCGGGAACGGGGTGTGGCTTTGCGAATCGGCGTAAATCATGGATCGTTGGCTCCCCGGATGGTCGATCGTTGGGGCGATACGCCGCGAGGAATGGTCGAGTCGGCGATGGAGATGTTACGTGTCTGCCGGGACGAAAATTTCCACGATGCGGTGGTATCCATGAAGTCGAGCAATGTTCGGGTGATGGTACATGCTTATCGTATGTTGGTGGCGGCCATGCGGGCCGAAGGGATGCGTTATCCGCTCCACCTGGGTGTGACCGAGGCGGGTGACGGGACCGACGGACGGGTGAAATCGGCTGTGGGAATCGGAACTTTGTTGGCTGACGGGCTCGGCGATACGGTTCGGGTGTCGCTTACCGAGCCACCCGAAAATGAGATTCCTGTGGCACGTGAATTGGTGGCCTGTTTTGCGGATCGGTCGGAACACGAACCAGTGGAACCGATCACGGATGTTTCGATCTATTCTCCGTATGAATATTGCAGGAGGGGGACCGATTCGGTGGGAAGGCTCGGAGGAACGAATGTTCCGTTGTTGTATGAGGAACTGAACGAAGAGGAGCATAAGGCTATTGATCAGCAGCGGGTGGTGGTGCTGGAGAGCACGAATCGGAATCCTGTGGCCGACTGGCGGGCCCGGATCCTGAATCTTACGGCCCGGGGGGATCGTCGTCCGGTGATCTTGTGCCGTCGTTATCGGGAGGATTCATTGCTGCGTCTGCAGGTACGGGCTGCGTCCGACTTCGGACCTTTGTTCGTCGACGGGCTGGCCGACGGTATTCGGATCGAGAATGAAGGTGAAGGTGTTTCGCCACAGCAGTTACGTGAATTGGCGTTGGGAATTCTGCAGGCCGCTCGGGTAAGGATGAGTAAAACGGAATATATCGCCTGTCCCGGATGCGGACGGACGTTGTACGATCTGCAGAAGACACTGGCCACGATTCGGGCACGTACGTCGCATCTGAAAGGGCTGAAGATCGGTGTGATGGGATGTATCGTCAATGGTCCGGGAGAGATGGCCGATGCCGACTATGGATATGTGGGGGCCGGTCGCGGACGTGTTACCCTTTACAAGGGACGTGAAGTGGTACGGCGTGCCATTCCGCAGGAGGAGGCTCTGGATGCATTGGTGGAGTTGATTCGCGAAGGAGGCGATTGGACGGATCCCGAACCATGAATCTGCTGCCGTTGACATACCTGGGCAATGTCCAGTATTTTACGAAATTGTGCCTGTCGCCTTGTGTGATTGACGTACACGAGCATTTCGTCAAACAGAGTTACCGGAACCGTTGCGACATTTTGGCCTCCGATGGACCGCTTTCGTTGACGGTTCAGACCGTTCATCTCTCCGGAAAGGGGTGTCCCATGCGTGAAGTGCGTATCGACTACTCCAAGCGGTGGCAGCATCAGCATTGGTATTCGATTCGTTCCGCCTACAAGAATTCTCCTTATTTTGATTATTACGGCGGGGAATTGGCCCCTTTCTATGAACGGCATTACGACTGTCTGCTCGATTACGATCTGGATCTGATGCGGCTCTTGTTGCGTCTGTTGGGAATAGAGGCCACGGTGCGGTTGTCTGATAGTTACCTCTCTCCACAAGAGGCCCGGGAGGCAGGGTATGTCGATTTTCGGTCGTCGCTTTCACCCAAACCACGTCTTTGGCGACCCGATCCGGCGTTCGACCCGGAGCCCTATTACCAGGTGTTTTCGGAACGGATGCCGTTTGTGCCGAATCTCTCGGTGATCGACCTGCTCTTCTGCGAAGGTCCCGGAGCAAAGGATATTCTGCTCCGCTCCGTTCGATAAAAACGAAACCGGTTTTCCGATCGATCAGTCAATAATACTGGTCGACTCGCTGTTGAGAATTTCGATCTCGATCTGATCGTGGAGTTCTCCGCTACGGGCTTCGATCGTGTTGTGTCCTTCATGAAGCGACACCTCTTCCCAACGGAATGTCCCGTTTGTGCCGGTTCTGGTGCCGAGAGAGGCTCCGTTGACGATTAATTCTACTTCGGCACAGTTGGAATAGACTTTGATCTGTTGCAGGGTGTTGCGACGGATATTCCAACGTCGTTCGGCGATATAGACGAACGGCGTAGCCTGGTTCCAGTTGGCTTTATAGAAATAGTAGGCATCCTTGCAATATTTCCTGTCGAAGGTCACCAGTCCCAGATCGTTGATTCCGTTGCCTTCGCCCCACGAACGGCCGGCGGCTCCGTAGTCGAACATATTGGATACGAAGATACCCCACAATTGATTGTCGTTTTTGAGATAGTCGAAATATTGTTCGTGAAGGTAAGTCTGCCAGCGTTCGGGATGCCAGTTGCCCATGTAGGGAGCCCGGTAGAGCGAGTCCTCCTGGTGATAGATAGAGGCTCCTGCCCCGTAGCTCACACCCGAACGCAGATTGCTCCAGTCCCGATGCAACTGTTCCTGCCAGATTTTAATGTCGGCCGGAGTTCCTGCGATCCATCCGAAAAAGTGATCCCATACGATCAGATCGGTCACGAAATTGAACGGTCCGTCGCTGTTGCTGCCGGCTACGGTCATGCGGGAGGGATCTTCCTGTTTGGCCAGCATATTCAATCGACGGATGTAGTCGGTTGGGTCGTCGCCTCGTTGGTTCAGGTCGGAAAAGAGTCCCCACATCACCACCGAAGGACGGTTCATTTGCTGGCGAATGATCTCCCGGAGCTGATCTTGTCCATTTTTCAGGAACAAGGGCGTGTTGACGAATGCTTTGTCCGTACGATAGGTGGCCCCCATGAACGGTAAATCGCACCATACCAATATCCCGTAGCGATCGCATAATTCGTAAAATTCGGGAGAATGAGGAACACCTACGGTATGAACCATATTGGCACCCATCTCCCGGATCATGTTGAAATCCTCTTCGATGTGATAAGGTTGGAGGGCGGTACCTACCAGCGCGCGGTCCTGATGGACTTTGACTCCGTGGATCGGATAGGGGCGTCCATTGAGCAGGAAACCCCGTTGAGGATCGACTTCACAGGTTCGAAAGCCGGTCTTCACCACGATCGAGTCGTTGGTCAGAATGTCGTCCGACGATAGTTTGACCCCTATGTTGTATCGGTATGGGTTGTAAATACCGTCCCAGAGGGAGGGGTTCTCTATTTGGAAAGGTAGCGTAGCCGTGGAGACGGTTCGTCCGCTGAGGTGTACATGAGCTGTGGCCCGGGCGACTGTATCCATTTGGTCGGTGAAGACCGTCAGGTGAATCTGGGCACTTCCGTCCTTGATGCCGGTTACTTTTATAACAGCCTCTGCTTCCACATGCTCGGAAGAGACCTCTTTGGGATGGATAAAGATACCTTCAGAGCCCAATACGGGAGCTACGGCTACCGGATCCGTGACAATCAACTCCACATCCCGGAAGATTCCTCCATAGGAGTTGATATCGCCGGCCGTGGGCAGAATATCCATTTGGGGGGCATTATTGACGATCAGCCAAAAATAATTGCGTTCGCCGAATCGGATAAAGTCGGTGATTTCGAAAGTGAATGAGGTGTATCCTCCCCGATGTTCGCCTACGTGTTTGCTGTTGATGATGACATTGGTGATGGCATTGGCTCCGTAAAAACGGATAAAGACACGCTTCCCGATCCATTCTGCTGGAATTTCTATGGTTTTCAGGTAGTTGCCTATGCCTCTGAAGTAGTCTTTCTTGCCGCTCAGGGCATCATTGTTCCAGATATGGGGCAGATTGACCGTAGGAGCCCCGTCGCTGGTCACCTCGCTGTTGCTGAAGAAGCGCCAGTTTCGATTGATGTTGAATATCTCGCGGCCCTGTGTCTGGAATGCCGCAGCAACGATCAGTATGAGAATCAGATAACGTTTCATAGGCTCGCATTTTTACTTTACAAAGGTAAGAATAAACGAAATTAATCCGTATCTTCGTGCAAAATAAATCGTATGAGTTGGTTGGATGTAGTGATCGCTGTTCCTCTGTTGTGGGCTCTCTACAAAGGTTATACCGAAGGGGTGATTTTGCAGTTGGGGGGTATTGTCGGATTGCTGATCGGAGTATGGCTCGCTTTCCGTTACGGACGGACATTGGGACTGATGTTGAAACTGGAACCGTCGCTGGCTGCGGTGGTCGGGTTCATCGTGATCGTTGCCGGCGTATTGATCGTGATCGGATTGGTCGGACGATTGGCCCGCGGTTTGTTTAAGATTACCGGAT
The DNA here is from genome assembly GCA_944326945.1 of uncultured Rikenellaceae bacterium. Taxonomy (GTDB): domain Bacteria; phylum Bacteroidota; class Bacteroidia; order Bacteroidales; family Rikenellaceae; genus Gallalistipes. Next base: position 22,940 of record CALVFY010000029.1, on the reverse strand, counting down.
TGGGAATGTTCGATACGGTGGGGGGGGTGGTGCTCGGAGGGCTGAAAATGGCATTGATATTGAGTGTGCTGCTTTGCGGGTTTGATTATTTGAACAACCGGCATGGATGGGTGTCGAAGGAGGCCATTGGTCGTTCGAAGTTGTATGTCCCTGTCAAGGGAATGAGTGCCTATGTTTTTCCCTATGTGGATTTCGTGCAGGACAAACTGCTGGATATTTCGCCGGACGAGGCTCAATAGGAGGAGAATATGATACAGGAATATACGGCGACAGTGGTGCAGAGTACCGGCAGTTGGTACCGGTTGCGGAGTGATTCCGGAGAGTGGATCGAAGCCCGTATCCGGGGAAAGTTGCGTCTGAGAGGGGCCCGTTCCACCAGTCCCGTGGTGGTCGGAGACAGGGTCGATTACACGTTCGATGCCCGGGGAGGGGCGGTGATTACCGATATCAGACCTCGGAGTAATTACATCATTCGTCGTTCGCCAAACCTCTCGAAAGAATCCCATATCATTGCAGCCAACATCGACCAGGCCTTTCTGGTGGTGTCGCTCTTCTCGCCTGCGACCAATTACGAGTTTATCGATCGTTTCCTGGTCACTTGCGAGGCCTACCGGATTCCGGCGACGATCCTGCTGAACAAAATCGACCTGGCACGTACCCGGCCGCAGGAGCTGGAGGAGTTTCTGGAGACCTACTGTCTGGCGGGATATCATGTGCTGACATTGTCTGCTGCGGGCGGTGAAGGGGTGGGGGAATTGCGTGAATTGCTGGTTGGCCGCACGACGCTCCTGTCGGGTAATTCCGGAGTGGGTAAATCGACCCTTGTGGCGGCACTGGAACCGGAGGCGGATGTCCGTACGGGAGAGGTTTCCGAATACCATCACAAGGGGAAGCATACCACGACCTTTTCGCAGATGTATCCCCTCACGGGAGGCGGTTATCTGATCGACACTCCGGGAATCAAGGGATTTGGTCTGATCGACATCGGGGCCGACGAATTGGCCCGGTATTTCCCCGATCTGATGCGTTTTGCTCCGGATTGTCAATACTATAATTGCACGCATGTCCATGAGCCGGGTTGTGCCGTGCAGGAGGCCGTGCAGAAGGGAGGGATTGCCCTCCATCGATATGAAAGTTATCTGAAGATGCTCGACGAAGATGAGAAATACCGTAAATGATAATATTCCGTTGGATCCGTCTCTTCCCAAGAGCGATCCACAGCGTTGGGCAGGTCGTCCTCAGGAGTGGTACGAGGAGCGAATCGGCTACCTGTCCGGGTTTATGATGCCCGAACGGGAGGAGGCTCTTCGTCGGGTGGCGGCCATGCGGACCCGTTATATTACATTCTGTACCGAGAATACGTTTCATCCTCAGAATGCCAGTGCCCTGTTGCGCAGTGCCGAGGCGTTCGGTTTGCAGGATGTGCACACGGTGGAGAATCTCTGCAAGTTTCGTCCCAATACGCGTATTGTGCGGGGAACCGATCAGTGGCTCGACCTGCATCGTCATGCCTCGACGGCCGAGGCGCTGGCCGACCTGCGTCGCTGCGGATACCGTATTGTGGCCACTACGCCTCACGCGGGAGATCACACTCCCGAGACACTCGATGTGGAACGGGGGCCGTTGGCGCTCGTTTTCGGTACGGAGCACGACGGAATCAGTCAGGAGGTGATCGAGTCGGCCGACGAATTCGTGCAGATACCCATGTGCGGTTTTGTGGAGAGTCTGAACGTATCGGCTTCGGCAGCCGTATTGCTTCATGTGCTGACCCGGAGGATCCGTTCGTGCGGAGTGGAATGGAGGATCGGGGAACGAGATCGTGCGGAGCTGCTTTTCCGGTGGATGATGGCCTCTGTGCGCGATTCGGAAAGGATTCTGCTGCGATTTCGTGCTGAAAATAACGAATAATCCGACTAAAAAATGACGATACTTAGAAAACAGTTTTTGGAACATGTGGGACAGACTTCGGACGATCCGCTGATGATCGAGGTGGCACGTGCCGAGGGGGTTTTCCTTTACGGTCCGGATGGTCGTCGCTGGTACGATCTGATTTCGGGCGTTTCGGTCAGCAATGTGGGGCATTCCAATCCCGATGTGGTACGAGCCGTACAGCAGCAGGCCGCCGACTATATGCATATTATGGTCTATGGGGAGATTGTCGAATCGCCTCAGGTGCGCTATGCCGCCCGGATCGCTTCGTTGTTGCCCGATCCGCTGGGTTCGGTCTATTTTGTCAATTCCGGCAGCGAGGCGATCGAGGGGGCACTCAAACTGGCCAAACGTTATACGGGGCGCCGGGAGATCGTGGCTTTCCGGAATGCCTATCACGGTTCCACCCACGGAGCGTTGAGCGTCATGGGCGGCGAAGAGTTCAAGAATTCGTTCCGGCCGTTGGTCCCGGGGGTACGTCATATCCGTTTCGGCGAGACGGAGGATCTTTCGCAGATTACCCGCCGTACGGCTTGCGTGCTGATCGAGCCAGTGCAGGGCGAGGGAGGCGTGAGGATCCCTCCCGAGGGGTATTTGCAGGCGTTGCGGGCCCGTTGTACGGAGGTAGGCGCACTGTTGATTTTCGATGAGATACAGACCGGCCTGGGGCGTACGGGAGCCCTGTTCGCCTTGCAGAAATACGGTGTGGTGCCCGATATTCTTTGTCTGGCCAAGGCTTTCGGTGGAGGCATGCCTCTGGGGGGATTTATCTCCTCGACGGAGATCATGGATTCGTTCAAGACCAATCCCGTGTTGGGACATATCACCACCTTCGGAGGTCATCCGGTCTGCTGTGCGGCGGGGCTGGCTTCACTCGAATATCTGCTTTCGCACCGGATGGTGGAGCAGGTCGAGACAAAGGGCGCTCTTTACGAAGAGTTGGTCGGAGTGCATCCTCTGGTTCGGGAGATCCGGCGCAGCGGATTGATCATGGCCGTGGAATTGGGGGATGCGGCACTCCGCGAACGGGTGACGCATGGGCTGAAGGAGGCGGGTATCATGACCGACTGGTTCCTTTTCTGCGACACGGCTTTCCGGATTGCCCCTCCGCTGATCATCACGGAGGAACAGGTGCGCGACAGTGCCCGTATTGTACTCGAGGTGCTCGACCGGGTGCAAGAACAATTATAAAGAAGGTTATATCGAGGGCTGGTAATCGACCTCCACGATCTGGTCGTCCGAGAAGAAGTGACTCCACTCCTTACGGGCATTTTCGGGAGAGTCCGAGGCATGGATTGCATTGCGGGTGACGCTCTCCCCGAATTCATGGCGAATCGTACCGGGGGCTGCCAGCGCGGGATCTGTGGCTCCGACCAGGGTCCGAAGGGCCTCCACGGCATCCTCTCCCTCCCTTTCCAATACGGCAACGACTATGGCTCCCGAGGTCATGAATCGGAGGAGAGGTTCGAAGAAAGGTTTGCCCCGGTGTACGGCATAGAATCGGGCGGCCCGGTTGCGATCCAGAAAATCCATTTTCAGGGCCCGGATACGGAACCCGTTTGAGATCAGACGATCGAGAATGTTTCCCGTAGCTCCGGCTGCTACGGCATTGGGTTTGATGATGGTAAAGGTTCGGCTGGTCGTTTGCATGATATCGGTGTTAGAAATGAAGTGGCAGAGGAGAGGAAATTTTTGACAGTCGGGTCGCTCTGATCGTGGAGGGTACACATTTCGTGTCGGTTTGTCTACTCCTTTTCCATCATGCGGTGAGCCGCATAATTGTCCCATCTTTCCAGTACGGCTTGCATGTCAGCCGGTAGATCACTTTCGAAATGGACCTCTTTCCCTGTACCCGGATGAATGAATCCCAGACTGCGGGCGTGGAGTGCATGACGCGGCATCAGTGCGAAACAATTCTCTACGAATTGACGGTATTTACTGAAAGTGGTCCCTTTCAGAATGCGATCGCCTCCGTACCGTTCGTCGTTGAACAGAGGATGGCCGATATATTCCATATGTACTCGGATCTGATGGGTGCGCCCCGTCTCCAGACGACACTCCACCAGTGTGACATATCCGTAGCGTTTTACCACCCGGTAATGAGTGACGGCATGTTTCCCCGCACTGCCATCCGGGAAGACAGCCATTTTAAGCCGGTCGCGTACACTTCGTCCGATGTTCCCCTCGATTTTTCCTTCGTCCTCTTCGAAATTGCCCCACACCAGCGCCAGATAACGTCGCGTGATCGTATGATCGAAAAACTGTTTGGCCAGCCGTACGTGTGTCCGTTCATTTTTAGCGATCACCAGCAGCCCCGAAGTATTTTTGTCGATACGGTGTACCAATCCGGCACGCATATCTCCTTCGTTGAACATCGGAAGTTCTCTCAGATGCCAGGCCAGTGCATTGACCAGCGTGCCCGACCAGTTGCCATGACCCGGATGCACTACCATCCCGGCCGGTTTGTTTACGATCAGCAGATCGTCGTCCTCGTAAGGAATATCGAGCGAAATATTTTCGGGGATGATCTCCGTTTCGCGACGCGGGTAGGGCATCACGATCGAGATGCGGTCAAGCGGTTTGACTTTGTAACTTGCCTTTACGGCGGTGCCGTTGACCAGAATACTGCCACTGTCGGCCGCAGCCTGAATGCGGTTGCGAGAACACCCTTCCATACGGTTAGTCAGGAACTTGTCGATGCGCAACATCGTCTGTCCCTTGTCCACCGTGAGCGCGAAATGTTCGAAAAGTTCGTCCTGCTGGCCGTCCTCTTCCGCTTCGGTCAAGAAATCGTCATCCGTTTCGTTTGTCACCGCAGTATTGTTTGCTGTTTTTTATCCTCTTTTGCTGCAGCCTCTTCCGCCTCTTTGCGGGCTTCGATAAGTTCTTTGGCCTCCCGATCCGAGGCGATGCTCCCCTGTTCCACTTTTTTGGTCTCCAGCGTCAATTGCAGCGAGACAGGAGTTCCCAATGTCACCAGATGGCTCTGTCCGGGTTCCTGTACATATACTCTGGCTTCATTTTCATTCAGGGCATTGATCCCTTTGTCCATCGACACCTTGCCGATATTCAGACCTACTTCCCACAAACGGCTTTTAGCCTCCTTGAGAGGGAATCCGACCACTTTGGGAATTACCGTGGTCGAATCTTCGGGACTCATGCCCACCACGAGCGTGACCCCTGAGCCTATTTCTCCCTGGATGTCGCTTTGGGGAGTGATCAGCTGATTTTTGTAGCGCTCTTCGAGTACGTAATTCGTGGCGATATCTTCCTGGTAGATCAGACGGTCGATTTCCAATCCGGCCACCTCCAGATTGTTCTTTGCCTGTCGTAATGAAAGGTCGGTGACATAGGGGATTTTTATCATTTTCTGGCGGAACGAGTTGACCGTGACAAAAATACGGCGACCGCTTTTGACTTCTGCTCCAGGCGCCGGATTCTGGTCGAGAATAATTCCTCCTTCGTACAGCGGGACATAGAGTGAATCATTGATCTCGATACGCAGCGAGGCTTTTTGACCGGCATGTCGGGCCTCTTCGATCTTCATGCCCGAAAAATCGGGGACTTGTTTGTATTTGTTGTGGCGGGTGAAGAGATTCAGCAGAACGGAGACCAGAAACAGAAAGATGATAATGGCGCATATGGCCAGTACCACATTACGGGCGATGACATTGCCATTTATCTTTTCGATCAGTTTTCGCAGAGGATTCATGGTATTATCGGTTGTTTGTCGGCAACGGCTTCGACTGTTTGTTGATGGTCGAGTTTTGCTGCGGCTGTAAAGATACGAAATAAAAAAGACGGTAACAAACCGTCTTTTTTATTTCTTGTTATGTCGGGAACTCCTACTTGGCACGGGCTTCGTCGGAAACCGTCAGTTTCTTGCGGCCCTTTGCACGACGGGCAGCCAATACGCGACGTCCGTTGGGGGTAGACATTCTTTCACGGAAGCCGTGTTTGTTCCGTCTTTTTCTTTGCGAGGGTTGAAAAGTCCTTTTCATTGTCGTATTTTATTATCTTCGTTTTGAAATCGATCTTCTGCGCCTATACCGCGCAACGGAGTGCAAAGGTACAATATTTTTGGGTTTTGCAAAAATAATCCCGCAATTTTTTAGTCTGAAGAGCTGTTTGGCTCACTTTTTTCAACTTCCTGAATACGAATGCCTCTCAGAGAAACGTTCTATTGAAAAGTGTATGGGTTATGAAAAAGATGTTTTTATTGATCCTTGCCATGGCGAGTGTTTCCGGTGTTTGCGCCCAATGGACCGGGGGTATCAAGGGTGGATGGAATATTTCCAGGTTGACCAATATCGGATCTGCTATGCGCCCCGGATATTACGTGGGTGCTTTTGCCGAGTATCGTTATGCTTTCAGGTTGTTGGGGATTCAGCCGGAGATTCTCTATTCGAGACAAGGCGCTGATTTGGGTGGCAGACAATGGATCAAATCGAGTTATCTGGCCGTACCTGTGCTTCTGAAAATATATCCGTCCAATCGATTCTCGTTCGATGTGGGCCCGCAGTTCGGTTTTGCCCTGCGATATAAGGCGTGTCATGATGCCGGCGACGGGACTCTCGTAACCAGACGATTGCCCAAGGATGAGTTCAATACGTTCGATGTTTCACTGGCCCTGGGATGTTCTCTGTTGTTGGCGCCTTTTGTCGAACTCTCTGCTCGTTACGATGTGGGCTTGACCAACACCGGCGGGGGTGTGGGACGTTCCGGAGGCGAGGCGGTATGTAATGGAGTGTTGCGTATCGGTGCGGGTATCCGATTGGGGACCCATGTTTACCGGGCAATGTACGGCACGCCCGATTCTATTCGGGAATAACTTTAGTCTTGACGAATCGGATTCGGAGAGATCAGCGGGGTAGATAGACCACCTTTTTCGTCTCGAAGAACTCTTCGGTGAAAAAGTCGGAAATATCGTACAGTTTATAAGATTTTCCCGTATCGGCTAACTCTTCCTGCAGATCGCCTCCTTTCAGATAGAGAATTCCGGCCGGGAGAGAACCTTTTTCTCCCGGTTCTATTTTATTCCATACCCAGCCGACGAACTCTTTCATGCGGGTAACGGCACGACTGACCACGTAATCGAATCTGGCATCGATCTTTTCGACGCGACCGTGAAGGGGGGTTACATTTTTCAGTGAGAGAGCTTCGCTCACGCCACGCACGACGGTGATCTTTTTGCCGATCGAATCGGCCAGGGTGAATCGGACTTGCGGGAAAAGAATTGCCAGAGGGATGCCAGGAAATCCTCCGCCGCAACCCACGTCCAGAACACGGGCTCCTGCTGCGAAACGACACACCCGGGCTATAGCCAGCGAATGGAGAACGTGCCTTTCATAGAGTTGTTCGAAATCCTTGCGCGACACGACATTGATCTTCGCGTTCCACTCTTCGTACAGTGGATATAGTTGGGTGAATTGCTCCTTTTGCAGGGGCGTCAACTCGTCTGCGAAATATTTTTCGATCAGTTTCATGGCTAAGGCAGAATATCTGTGTGTTCGGTGATGAAGCGGCACAACTGTTCGCGAGCGCGGTGAATCTGGGTTTTGACCGTACCTAAGGGCAGGTCTAATTCGCGGGCGATCTCTTCGTAGGAGTATTCCCTGAAAAAACGCAACTCGATCAGTCGCCGGTAGCGAGGAGTCATGCGTTCCAGATGGTGTTCCAGTTGGGCGCGTTGCTGGATATTGATGAAATTCTCTTCGGGAGTGGGTGTGACCGATGTAGGGGTCAGGGCCGAGGAGCGATTTTCCTGTACGTTGTCGATCGACAGGTCGTCTCTGCGTTTACGGACATAGTCCACGAAGGTATTGCGGGCGATCGTGTAGATCCACTGTCCGAATGTGTAATCGGGTTTGTAACGATGCAGGTTGAGGTAGATTTTCACGAAAGTTTCCTGAAGCAGGTCGTTGGCATCGTCGCGATTGCCTCCCGTGCGTTGCATATAGAGTTGGAACATGGCTTCGCGATAGCGATTGAACAGATATTCGAACGCTGTCGCATCGCCTCCCAATACCCGTTCGATCAGTTGTTGATCGCTGGCTATGATATATCCCTCTATCTCCATAGGCCTTTACTCGGACGGAATGTGCGTGAAAGCCACAACCGGATTTCGCATACCGGAGCCCACAGATCATAGAGGATCCATGCCCAGCCCAATCCTTCTTCGCCCAGCCGTCGCCGGATACGCCATGATTGGAATTCGACGATTCCCAAACGGATCAACCACAAGGCTGCCGCTCCCACTTTGAGTTCCACCGGCAGCAGACACAGGGCGGTCAGCAGCGTCAGAAACAGGAGCAATCGACTTCCCAACTCCCATTCTATGGCGTTTTTTATTCGGAGCGGATAGTATTTGTAGGTGTAGCTTTCGAATTTGCGGACATTGTGCCACCACGAAATACCTCCCCATTGCCATTGACGTACGGTGGCTTTCGGGTGGAGGATAATGGCCGTATTGTCCGGCGTGGCGATCTGTTGTAAGAACAAATCGTCTTCTCCCGTATTCAGGTTGAGGTAGTTGAATCCTTTGGCTCCGAAATAGAGCGTCTTGGTGAATCCGAGGTTGTGAATACTTCCCCGATAGGGAATGCCGCGGATGGCCGAACCGAGTGCCCGAACCGAGGTCATTACCCTGGCACATCGGATCAGCTTGTTGACCAATCCCTTTTTACATTCCATGCCGCAGTATCCGAGAACTATGTCGCCTCGTTCGAATCCGCGGGCCATCAGGGCCAGCCAACGCTCGGAGGTAGGACGGGCCGCCGTGGTGGTAATCAACAGCCGTTCGTAGCGGGCCGCCTTGATGCCTACGTTGAGGGCCAGTTTGCGTCCGATGGGGAACCGGGGATCCTGTTCGATTTTGGAAGTCACCAGATGAGGCCATTTTTCCTGCATGCTGAGCAGTGCATCGGAAAACTCTTCCGTTGAAGCCAGATCTACCACAACTACTTCGAACTGGGGGTATTGCTGTCCGAGAATCAGCGGGAGAGTCTCTTCAATATAAGAATAGTCGTCCTGTACGACCACAATTACAGAGATGGCGAATTGTTGTTCGTCACGCTCCTGCCCCTTGTCCACACGATAAGCAGGAATCCGGGCGTAATATCGCATCCAGTAACAGAGTTGTATGACGAACAGCACAATGATTGCTGTCACGAGCCACAAAACAGGAGTTCCGTAAGTGGCCTGGAGGCTTTCGTATAATTGGAAAACGGACTGCACAGTCAAGAGATGTTTTTACGTTGGGCAAAGGTACATAAATTTCCCAAACCTGTCTCCAAAAAATTGGCAGGCTGAGGAATTATATGTACATTTGCCCACCATGAAATTCGATTTGCAGCATACCGCAGCCGATTGTGCCGCACGGGCAGGTGAGATCACCACCGATCACGGCGTGATTCCTACACCCATATTCATGCCTGTGGGAACAGCGGCCAGCGTGAAAGGGGTTTTTCATCGTGATTTGAAAAACGAGGTGAAAGCCCGGATCATTTTGGCCAATACCTACCATCTCTATTTGCGACCGGGTATGGATATTCTCGAACAAGCGGGGGGGGTTCATCGTTTCAGCAGTTGGGACGGTCCGGTGCTCACCGACAGTGGCGGATTCCAGGTTTTTTCGCTGGCCACTTCGCGGAAACTGACTCCCGAGGGTTGCCGCTTTTCCTCGCATATAGACGGGTCGAAACATCTGTTTACGCCCGAAAGCGTGATTGATACCGAGCGGTCGATCGGAGCCGATATCATGATGGCTTTCGACGAATGTCCGCCCGGCGACGCACCCTACGACTATGCTGCCAAATCGCTCGAACTGACTCATCGCTGGCTGGAACGTTGTTTCGACCGTTATGCGAAGACGACGCCTAAATACGGTTATCATCAATCGTTGTTTCCGATCGTGCAGGGGTGTACCTATCCCGATTTGAGAACCCGTTCGGCCGAGTTCGTGCAGCGGTTCGATGCCGAGGGGTATGCCATCGGCGGATTGGCTGTGGGAGAACCCGCTCCGGTGATGTATGAGATGATCGAACTGGTCAACGGCATACTACCGAAAGACAAACCCCGTTATTTGATGGGAGTGGGTACGCCTGTCAATATTCTGGAGGCCATTGAACGAGGTGTGGATATGTTCGATTGCGTGATGCCTACCCGTAACGGACGGAACGGAATGCTGTTTACGAGTGAAGGTGTGATCAATATCCGTAATCAGAAGTGGCGTGACGATTTCTCGCCGATCGACCCGGAGGGACTCTGTTTCGTGGATACGTGCTACACGAAGGCTTATTTGCGGCATTTGGCTGTTGCGGGTGAGATGATGGCCGCACAGATTGCTTCGATGCATAATCTGGCCTTCTACCTGTGGCTGGTAGGGGAGGCCCGTCGGAGGATTCTCGATGGAACATTCCTTGCCTGGAAACGGGAGATGGTCGTTAAACTGGGACGAAGATTATGACGGACAAAGGAGTGCAGACCCTCGTGCGGAAATTCGGGGGATATCGCAAGGCTCGGTTCCCGGGGCTGAAGATTCTGGATTGGTATATCATCAAGAAATTCCTGGGTACCTATGTGTTCGCCATTGCCCTGATCATCGTGATCGTGGTGATTTTCGATGCGGTGGAGAAGATCGACGACTTTATCGAACTGAAAGCCCCTCTTTCGAAGATCATCACTCAATATTATTTCAACTTCATTCCATTTTTTATCAATCAATTCAGCGGGCTGTTTACCTTTATTGCGGTCATTTTCTTCACGTCGAAAATGGCCTATCAGACCGAGATTATCGCGATTCTTTCCAGCGGAGTGAGTTTCAATCGACTCATGTGGCCCTATTTTGTGTCGGCTACGGCGATCACACTGCTGTCGTTGTCGCTGAATCTGGTGGTGATTCCGGCCGCCAATGCCCGACGGGTCGATTTCGAGAGCCAGTATTTCAAAAAGAGGCAGAATCAACGTTACGATGAGCATATTTACCGGCAGATCTACCCGGGAACTTTTGCCTATATTCGTGAGTATTCGGGGAGTAGTGAGCGGGCTAGGTTTCTGGCATTGGAGCAGTTCGAGGGGAGCTCGATTGTCTCCTCGCTCGAGGCTTCCGATGTACAGTTCGATCCGGAGACCAAACGCTGGTCGGCTCCCAAATATATAACCCGCCGATTCGAGGGGGAAAAGGAGATTTTCGAGACCCATCAGCGGCTCGATACACTGATCAATTTGGAGGCCAATGAATTGGGCAGGGTGGAGGAGCTTATCAAGACGATGAATATCGTCGACCTGTCGCGTTTTATCCGTCAGCAGAAAGCGAAAGGTTCCGATCAGATTGCCCAGTTCGAGGTCGAACGGCAGAATCGTTTTGCCTATCCGATCTCGACCTTTATTCTGACATTGATCGGAGTGTCGCTCTCCTCGCGTAAGGTGCGGGGGGGAACGGGACTCCATATAGGTATCGGTATTGCTCTTTGTTTCTCCTATATTCTGGTGAGCAGGTTCACCGAGGAGTTCGCCAAGGGAGGCTTGCTTCCGGCCCAGATATCTGTCTGGTTGCCAAACTTGCTCTATCTCTGTATCGGGATCTATCTCTATCGGAAAGCTCCCAAATAAAACGGGGATAGATTGTAGCCGAGGGGTTTTGTTTTTTCCGGAGAGATGTGTATCTTTACCCTATTCCGTCTTATCGGGATCTCCGGACTATGAAAAAGAATTATTCTGTTCCTGCCCTACTGGCAATCGGTGTGACTGCCGTCTCGTGCAATTCCCAAAATGAAAAGGTGAAAACTCCCAATGTGATCGTGATTCTGGCCGACGATGTGGGGTATGGCGATCTGGGATGGAATGGTTCGACAACGGTTCATACGCCCAATGTGGAGCGAATGGCGGCCGAAGGTCTTCGTTTGACCAATGCCCATACGGTGGCCGCAACCAGTACTCCGGCCCGCTATGGATTGCTCACGGGGCAGTATCCCTGGCGACGCGAGGGAACCGGGATCGCTACCGGAGATGCGGGAATGGTGATTCGTCCCGAACAGTACACCATGGCCGATATGTTCCGCAGTGCGGGCTATGTGACCGGGGCTGTGGGCAAGTGGCATCTGGGGCTTGGAGATACGGCCGGTTCGCAGGATTGGAACGGTATCATTGCACCCGGATTGAAGGATATCGGGTTCGATTATTCCTTTGTTATGGCTGCTACGGGTGATCGTGTTCCCTGTGTCTATATTGAGAATCAGCAGGTGGTGGGGCTCGATCCTTCCGATCCGATCGAAGTGAGCTATACGACTCCATTCCCGGGTGAGCCGACCGGAAAGGAGAATCCCGAACTGCTGAGGATCCACCCCTCTATGGGACATGACCAGGCTATCGTAGACGGTATTTCGCGGATCGGTTACATGAAAGGGGGGATGGCGGCCCGGTGGCACGACGAGGATATTGCCGACCGGATTACGGACAAGGCGTGTGAATTTATCGAAAGGAATAGCGATCGCCCGTTTTTCCTCTATTTCGGTACCAATGATATTCATGTGCCGCGTGTGCCGCATGAACGATTTGCGGGGAAGAGCGGTATGGGACCCCGTGGCGATGCCATTCTTTCGTTCGACTATTCGGTGGGGCGTGTCCTGGCTACGCTCGACAGTCTGGGTATTGCCGAGAATACGTTGGTGATTCTCTCCAGCGACAACGGGCCCATTGTGGACGACGGTTATCAGGATCAGGCCGCCGAGCTGTTGGGCGATCATAAACCCTGGGGACCGTTTACCGGTACGAAATACAGCATCTATGAAGCCGGTACGCGGGTGCCGATGCTGGTGTGGTGGAAAGGGCATGTGGCCCCCGGGACCTCCGACGACGGACTGTTCAGCCAGATCGATCTGTTCGCTTCGCTGGCGTCGCTTTGCGGGGGAACGATTGAGCCGGACGGGGCTCCCGATAGCAGGAACTATCTCTCACGGTTGCTGGGACAGGGCGGAGAGGGACGCTCTTCGGCTGTGGTGATGAATATTCAGGAGAATCTGGCATTGATCTCGGACGGTTGGAAATACGTGGCTCCCAGTGAGGATCCTTATTCCGATTCCTGGACGGGATATCTCTATGGCAACCGGCCCGAGGTGCGACTGTTCGATTTGCGGAACGATCCTGCCGAGCAGCATAATGTGGCCGTGCAACATCCCGAAATCGTGAAACGCCTCCAGGCGGAGTTGGAGGCTGTGAAAGCCGACGGAGGGGTATGGCGCGAGTGTAAATCGCAGGGCGGAAAGTGATGCCAGAGGCTGAGGCAAGCGCTTAGGCTTTGGGCAGTGTGAAAGAGAAAGTGCTCCCTTTGCCCAATTCACTGCGCAGGGTGATCGTTTCGTGATGGGCCTCCATGATGTGTTTGACGATGGCCAGGCCCAGTCCGGTGCCGCCCATCTCCCGGGAACGGCTCTTGTCGGCACGATAGAAACGTTCGAAAACGCGGGGAACATCTTCTTGGGAGATTCCGATACCGTTATCCGAGACTTCGACCATGATTTTGTCGAACAGGTCGATGAAGACGATTTTCGTGAGTCCTCCCTCGCGACCGTATTTGACCGAATTGACCAGCAGATTGACAAATACCTGCCCGATATGTCGGCGGTCGGCGTTTACCAAAATCGGTGGATGAGTCGTGTTGGATGGTCCTATCTGGAAAGTGATTCCTTTTTTTGAGGCGTCCATCTCAATGGCATCCACCATTTCGCGAGCCAGAGCAACGATATCGAAGGTCTCGACCTGAAGGTGCAGTGAACCCGATTCCAGTTTGGATATCTCTTCCAGATCGTTTACGATATTGATCAGGCGGTCGATACTCTTTTCCGAGCGTTCGAGGTATTTGCGGTTGATGGTTTCGTCTTCGAGAGCTCCGTCGAGCAGGGTGAGGATATAGCCCTGGATATTGAAAATCGGGGTCTTGATTTCATGGGAGACATTGCCCAGAAACTCTTTCCGATAACGTTCGTTTTCTTGCAGACGAAGAATCTCCCTGCGATTGCGTTCCGCATAGTTCGAGAGATCTTCTCCCACCTCTTCGATCAGATTGGTTTTGTGGGCGAGGGCCTCTTCCAGTTCGCTGGTTTTAATGTTGCGGGAGAGTACGACCTGGTAGATCGGTTTGATTTTGTAGATGACGAATTTTTTGATGATGGCACGGGCGATGAGTCCGGTTAATACAAAAGTAACCAGACTGATTCCTACAATGATCCATCCGTCGGCTTCATTCAGGATACCTGCACCGATACTTATTACGGTGGCGGAGCCTGCGATCAATAAGGAAGCTGTATCTATGCTTTTGATTTTCATTGTATTCTGTGTTTGTTCCCGTTTTGGAGACGTAGACACTGGACAGTTTGCAAAGGTAGTAAAAAGTCTCAGGGGAGGATTGTATCCCCTGTGAAAAAAACGTTAAGAATAATTCCTCTCTAATAGAGTTGCTGGGAGGTGATAACCTGTGTTATGGCTGGATAACGGTCGGTGATTTCGATGAGAGCCGTGGAAAGGGGCTGGTTGGAACGATTGCCCGTTGGTCCGATGTGGAAATGACGCCTCTCTCCTTCAAAACAGAATGTGTATTGAAAAGAGTGGTCGTCATAATTTTTAGAGTATTTTCTTGTTGAAATGTTGCATCCGTTGAGGATTGTTGTGTCTGTCTTTTTGAATTTGGACGCTCTGAAAACAGAAATCGTCACACTTCATATTAAGTTAAGTGCGACGATTTCGAAATAATGTCCGGAATGATTATTTCCCGAGGTAGTTTTTCATCAGGCGGGCGATATATTTACCTACGATATCGAATTCGATGTTGACGACAGAATCCTTCCGGATCCGGCAGAAATTGGTGTGTTCATAGGTGTAGGGGATGATCGCAACCCGGAATCCGTCTGGTTTTGAATCCACTACCGTGAGACTTACACCGTTTACGGCCACCGAACCTTTTTCTACCGTTGTGTTGTCGCCCTGGGGCTCATAATGGAATGAAAAGTACCAACTGCCGTCGACCTCTTCGACTCCTGTACAGAGGGCCGTTTGGTCCACGTGCCCCTGAACGATGTGCCCGTCCAGCAGCGCATCGGGACGCATGCTTCGTTCCACATTCACCAGATCGCCCTCCCGGAGCAGCCCCAGATTTGATTTGAGAAGTGTCTCGTGTACAGCGGTCACCGTGTAATTGTCTCCGTCGATGTCCACTACCGTCAGGCAGACTCCGTTATGGGAGATGCTTTGGTCGATTTTCAGTTCCCGGGTGAACGGACACTGCAGGGTAAAGTGTTTATTGCCTTTCTCTTCTCGTACGGCCACTACTGTAGCCATTGTCTCTACTATTCCTGAAAACATGGGATATAAAATTGTATGGTCAGACAGATTTGTTGATGATGATACCTTTGATCAGGTAGAGTCGTTTGATCTCTTTTTGTTCGATAGCGATTTCGTCGTAATCTTCTTTGTTTTTCGGGACAAGCCGCACACGTGTCGAATCGGGATCCTTGCGGATGCAACGGATTCCATTGAAGGGAGCACTCACGATCAGATAGTTCTCTCCGGGCAGGATGGCGTTGGTGTCGACTTTTCGGCAGAGAACGATGGAGCCTTGAGGGATTTCCGGGCTCATGGCTGCCCCGAAGGAGAGAACCGCAAAGTCGCATCCGCTGAACATGGGAACAAATATGTGATAAGTGGGGGCAACGTATTCTTTGGTCAAGACGAATTGAACGGCGTCCATTTTGTAATATGGTACCGTGATATTTTGTTGTTTGGCGGCGTCTTCGATAAACATATTCCCCTCACCCGTGAGTACCCAAGCTTTGCTGACGGTGATATATTTGGTGGTGATCAGTTCGGCCAATTCCTTGCTGATACCGTTATTGCCTCGTTTGATTTGGTAGAGATTTTCTCCGCGATTAAGGCCGATGCTTCTGGCAAAGGCATTGACGGAGAGTCCGGTCCATTTGACCAGTTTTTCGATTCGCTGCCAGTTGTCTAACGTTGCCATTTAGTCCGTTTTGAACTTCAAAAATAAGTTAATTTTTAATAAAAAACCTTATGTTGCCATGAAATATTGTATTTGTATTGCATTTATATTGTAATTCGATGCAATACGATATTGGCGTTTTTATCTCGGGAGAGGGACCCTCGGAAGAAAATATTTTTTTCGAACTATTTGCATTTCCCGGTAAAATATAGCATATTTGCACTCTCAATGAACCAAAGGTTCGTTTTGGATCCGTAGTTCAATGGATAGAATATCAGATTCCGGTTCTGACGATATGGGTTCGATTCCCGTCGGGTCTACAAGAGAAAGAAAGTCTGCATATAGCAGGCTTTTTTTGTTTATGCCGAAGGGGAAGATATGTTGAGAAATATTAGAGGTCGTTTGGGCGGATGGACAAATAAAATGTTGTATATTTATCGGTGGTTTTAATGGAAATTAAAGTGAATTATGAATAGATCCAGACTCCTTTTTGTTTGTTTTTTCTTGCTGACGGTGAGTGTGACAAAGGCTCAGTTCAATTTTCAGAAAGTGCTTTCGGCCGGAATGAAAACCTTGCAGGCGGCCACCCTTTCGGATGCACAGATTGAACAGTATGTCGGGGAGTATATCCGGCAATCCGATTCAGTCAACACGGTGTGTGGCCCGGATGATCCCTACACGGTGCGTCTGGAGAGAATAACGAAAAGCTTCAATAATAAGGATGGAATCAATATCAAGGTCTATCGGACGGAGGATGTCAATGCGTTTGCCTGTGCGGATGGGAGCGTGAGAGTCTATTCGGGATTGATGGATATTATGTCGGACGAGGAGATCCTGGGCGTGGTGGGCCATGAGATCGGTCATGTACGGAATAAAGATACCAAGGATGCGTTTCGGAATGCATTGTTGACTTCGGCATTGCGTGACGGTATTGCTTCGGCAGGGGGAAAAGTGGCCCGTTTGACCGATTCTCAGTTGGGGGATTTGGGCGAGGCGTTGATGAGTGCCCGTTATTCGCAGAAGCAGGAGTATGCAGCCGACCAGTACGGATATGAATTTCTCAAGAGTCATGGAGTGAATCCGTGGGCCATGGCACTCTCTTTCGAGAAGTTGAAAAAGATGGAAGAGGAGATGGGTGGGAATAAATCAAGCAAGGTTCAACAACTTTTTTCTACCCATCCCGATATCGAGGCGCGTACGAAGGTGATGGCTGAACGGGCTGCGGCCGAGGGATTTGTCCGTCCCGAGGGGAAATAGAGCGATCGGAAGAGAACCCCGTGTGCGGTTTTGTGGCAGTCAATGCTTTCGGAGGTAGGACCCGACCCGTTCTGCCATACGTTCTCCGTCCAGGGCCGCTGAAAGAATGCCACCGGCATAGCCGGCACCTTCGCCGCAGGGGAAAAGTCCTTCGATTGTCGGATGCATCCCTGTCGCCGGGTCGCGAGGAATACGTACGGGCGAAGAGGTGCGCGACTCTACCCCTACAATAACGGCTTCATTGGTCAGGTATCCGCGCATCTTGCGGCCGAAATCGATAAATCCTCCTCGGAGCGCTTCCGTAATGAAGGGAGGCATCCATTGTCCGAACTCCGAAGGGGTAATGCCGGGCACGTAAGAGGTGCGGGGAAGGGTTCGCGAGTGGCGTCCGGCAGTGAAATCGGCCAGTCGTTGTCCTGGAGCCACCTGACCTCCATCGCCATGAGCCCGGGCCTCCTGTTCGAAGGTTTGTTGGAATTTAAGACCGGCCAGCGGTCCGTATTTCGGGACCAGATGGGCAAAATCGGAGAGTCGGATTTCGGTTACGATACCCGAATTGGCGAAAATGGAGTTACGTCCCGAGGGCGACATTCCATTGACAACCGATTCTCCGGGGGCGGTGAGGGCCGGGACAATGAATCCTCCTGGGCACATGCAGAAGGAGTAGACGCCGCGTCCGGCCACCTGACTGACCAGAGAGTAGGCGGCTGCCGGAAGCCATTCGCCCCGTTCGGGCGTGTGGTATTGAATCGAATCGATCAGTGCCTGCGGATGCTCCACGCGTACTCCCATGGCGAAGGGTTTGGCTTCCAGGGGAATATTGATGGCGTGGAGAGCTTCGTAAATGTCTCGTGCCGAATGGCCTGTTGCCAGGATCACTGCTGCGGCTTCGATTGTCTCCTGTGAAGAGTGCCCCGATACGGGGTCGGTCTGCAGGACTCGGACTCCTTTTGCCATGCCATCTTGTAAAAGAAATCCTGTCACTTTACTGCCGAAGAGAATGGTCCCTCCGGCGGCCTGGATCGTCTGTCGCATGCGCGAAATGATACGTGGCAGGCGATCGGTTCCGATATGTGGATGGGCGTCATAGAGGATTTCGGGATCGGCTCCGTGGAATACGAAAAGTTCGAGTGCCCGATGGTAGTCTCCCCGTTTTTTTGATCGGGTGAAGAGCTTTCCGTCCGAAAAGGTTCCGGCGCCTCCCTCTCCGAATGCGTAGTTGGAATCGGGATCGATCTCTCCGCCCCGATTGATGCGCGCCACGTCGCGTTTGCGGGCCGATACATCGCGCCCCCGTTCCAGAACAATGGGACACAGACCCAGTTCGATGAGTCGCAGGGCGGCGAACAGTCCTGCCGGTCCGGATCCTACCACGATTACGGGAGTGTGCCCCTCCACCTGAGGATAGTCGAAATGGACGGGAGCAGGAGCCGGTTCGTGATCTTCGAAGATCTCTACGGTAAGATTGACTTTGGGCTGACGACTGCGGGCGTCGATCGACCGTTTGATCACGCGGCAAAGAGCCACATCTTGGTCGGAGAGGGCAGCCTTCCGAATGGCGAGCGGCGTGTAATAGGCCGGGTCGGCGGCCTGTCGGGGTGTGAGTACCAGCGTGATCTGTCGGGGCATAGGATTGGGAGAGTATATACGGGTGTTTGTGAAATATTTGGCGGAAAACCGCGTAATTGCCACAAATTTATTACATTTGTTCAGAAATTAAAATTTTATTCCATGCGTAAAGTCGTAATTATCCCCACTTACAATGAAAAGGAGAATATTTCGGCCATGATCGACAAGGTCTTTTCGTTGACGGAACCGTTCGATCTGCTGATCATCGACGATGGATCTCCCGATGGAACCGCTTCGATCGTGAAACAACGTCAACAGGATTTCCCGGATCGGTTGCATTTGCTTGAGCGGAGTGGGAAACAGGGCCTCGGAACGGCCTATATTGCCGGATTCCGATGGGCATTGGAACGGAACTACGACTATGTGTTTGAGATGGACTGCGATTTTTCGCACAATCCGGACGATTTGGTGCGGCTCTATCAGGCGGCGGTTGAGGGTGCCGATGTAGTGGTGGGATCGCGCTATGTGACGGGTGTGAACGTAGTCAACTGGCCGATGAAACGACTGCTGATGTCCTATTATGCATCGGTCTATGTACGGATGGTGACTCGTATGCCGGTACGGGATGCTACGGCGGGATTTGTATGCTATTCGCGTGAGGTGCTCGAGAGGCTTGATCTGGATGCCGTGCAGATGAAGGGGTATGGTTTCCAGATAGAGATGAAATACAGTGCATGGAAATTGGGATTCCGGATCCGTGAAGTGTCGATCGTCTTTACGGAACGGGTGGTCGGAGCTTCGAAGATGAGCAGCGGTATTTTCGGAGAGGCGTTCTGGGGTGTGTTGAAACTTCGCTTCCGTACGATTCGGGGAAAACACGTGTAAATCAAAAGTCTCCGTAATTTATTTTTGCCCTGACAGGCGTTTGGGGTGAGTTTCTTTTTGAAAAATATAACATAGAGGTCTATGGCAAATGTATTGATCGAAGGGGGTGTCCTGGTCAATGAAGGACGGAGTTTCCGGGGATATCTCGTGGTTCAGGGTGAACGGATCGCGGAGATCGGCGAGGGGGCCTATCCTCGGGAGGAGTTCTCCGGCGAACGAATCGATGCCCGCGGGATGTGGGTACTGCCCGGAGTGATCGACGATCAGGTACATTTCAGAGAACCCGGACTTACCTATAAAGAAGATATTTTCAGCGGTTCGCGGGCAGCTGTGGCAGGCGGAGTTACCTCGTTCATGGATATGCCCAATACGAAACCCACGACGACGACTCTCGAACTTCTGGAGCATAAACGGGAGGTGGCCGCCTCCAAGTCGTTGATCAATTATTCCTTCTATTTCGGGGCTACCAATAATAATCTGAGGGAGTTGCGTCGGGTGGATCCTCGTACGACTTGTGGAGTGAAGGTGTTCATGGGTTCGTCTACGGGCAATATGCTGGTAGATGACCAACGGGTTTTGTCGGCTATTTTCGCCGAAAGTCCGGTGTTGATCGCCACACATTGCGAAGACGACTCCATGATCAGAACCCTGACGGAGCGTTATCGGCATGAATATGGCGATCGAGTCACGCCGGCCATGCATGCGGTGATTCGGAGTGCGGAGGCTTGTTATCGCTCTTCGGCTCGGGCGGTGGAACTGGCCGATCGTTACGGATCAAATCTTCATGTACTGCACGTGAGTACGGAACGGGAACTTTCGCTGTTCGATGCGAAAGCCGTGGGAGAGAAGAAGATCACCAGTGAAGTGTGTGTGCACCATCTTTGGTTCAGCGAAGAGGATTATACCACAAAGGGAAATCGAATCAAGTGGAATCCCTCGGTGAAGAGTGTGGCGGATCGTGCGGCATTGCGGGGAGGATTGTTGGGCGGTAAAGTGGATGTGGTGGCTACCGACCATGCTCCCCACACGAAGGAGGAGAAGGCAAAACCCTATTGGGAATGTCCATCGGGAGGTCCGCTCATTCAGCATTCGCTGGTGGCCATGCTGGAATTGAGTAAGCAGGGGGTGTTGACTCCCGAACAGGTGGTCGAAAAGATGTGTCATGCTCCTGCCATCCGGTTTTCGATTCGCGACCGGGGATTCCTGCGCCCGGGGGCCTATGCCGATATTGCCTTGGTGCGGCAGGACGATCCGTGGGTCGTGGGTCCGGATAATATACTCTATAAATGCGGATGGTCTCCTTTCGAGGGAACCCGTTTTTCGCACCGGGTGGCCTATACGCTGGTGAACGGTCGGGTGGTGAACCGAAACGGCGGAATCGACGAAAGTTATCGGGGTGAGGCGTTGGAATTCTTGCGATAGATGCCGCATGAGGGAGTATTGATCAGCAATCGTCTTAACGATTTTTGAAAATGAAACTTGATCCCAGAAAATGGTTTATTTCGGTGGGCGAAACCATTCGTCTGTTTCCTGTGGAGGCTGGTATTGTGGGGTTTACACTGGTAGTCGGGGTGGCGATGGTTGCCGGAGCGTTTGGTCGCTTCCATGAAGGAATGGCATTTATTCCGCTCTGTTTCGCTGTGGCGTATATTCTGAACAATCTGTTTCGGGAGGGCGCCTGGAGATGGGTGTATCGTTTGTGTTGGGTGG
This sequence comes from uncultured Rikenellaceae bacterium, assembly GCA_944326945.1. Taxonomy (GTDB): domain Bacteria; phylum Bacteroidota; class Bacteroidia; order Bacteroidales; family Rikenellaceae; genus Gallalistipes. Next base: position 1,600 of record CALVFY010000029.1, on the reverse strand, counting down.
CGATGATTCCAGTGTGGGGAAGTGCTACGGGAGATTGGATTGAGTCGACAGCCTATATGGTGGCTTATCCCTGTCTGTTGTTGGGGGTGCTTTCTTGCCGGAGAGTCCGGGAGGATGAAGGTTTCGTAAAGGAGGCATTGGTCTATTTTTATGCTGCGGCCATTGCCGGAGTATTCGCTTCGGTGGCTTACTTGCTTTTGTGGGCTATCTATTATTCATTGGTGTATATCTTCGGATTCTTCGGATCGGATCACTCGTTTATTCCCGATTTCGGGTTCTATTCGATGGTGATCTGCTACGGGACGGCTTGTCCGATGATGTTGCTTGCCTTTATTTCGCGTCTGCTCGGCGGCGGAGAGCTCGACAGCCGGATGTTCACCACGCTGTTCAACTGGATTCTGACTCCTGCTCTGTTGATTTATACGGCGATCCTCTATCTCTATTTTATCACGATTCTCGTATCGTGGTCGTTGCCCAAAGGAGGAATCGCCTATATGGTTTTTGCTTTTACGTTGATGGCTGTCATGATGGGTGCCTGTCAGCCGTTGCTTAAGCGGAGACTGTATGACTGGTTCTTCGGCCGATTCAGTCTGATCGTTCTGCCGGCATTGATCATGTTTTGGATTGGGGTCTTCTATCGAATCCGGGAGTATGGATTGACCGAAGCCCGAATCTATCTGTTGATTTGCGGAGGGTTGATGACTTTTGCCCTGGGCGTGCTTGCCCTCAAACGAAGGGGTAGTTATCTGCTCATTTGTACGGCAGCTTTCGTGCTGCTGGTGTTGAGTACCTATATTCCTCCGATTTCGGCCAAGAGGTGCGGCGAGGTGTCGCAACGGAATCGGGTGGAACGGATTGCCCGGCGACTGGAATTGTTGGACGACCAGGGGCGTTTCGTGAAGACACGTCGTCCGGTTTCGGATACGGTGTATAAGGAGGATTATCGACGGATATACGAATCGTTGAGTTATTTGGAGCAGCAGCAGTGTCCGATGTTCGGCCTTCGGGAGGCGGACGAACTGATGGAGATTGCTCCGGAGTCGATCGAGAATTATGTGCGTAATGGAAATGAGGTGGTAGAGGTGATATGTCCTGCGGAAGATTTGAGTCTTCGGGGAGATACTCTCTCGTTCGATATTCGCGGATATGGCTCGTTGACGTTTCCCGATTCATGGCCGTCGAGCCCGGACCGGTATGTGTTCGAGAACGATACGCTACGCCTGTATATGAATGATACGCTTTGTTGCGAAGTTTCCGGTCGCGAATTGCTGGAGATACAATTGCAGAAGATCGGAAGTTCAATGGCGTCCCGGCCACAGAAGTCGTTTTGGGAGGAACATGCCGGAGAATTGCTTGTTTGGCAGAGCAATTCGGTGACGGTGATATTTACCTATTTAAATATTTGTCTCGAAGCCGAAGAGTATCCAAAGTTGAGGGGATTGGACATCCGATGCGTATTGGAACGTTGATAAACGGTTTGGAGGAAGAATAAAATTTAGTATCTTTGTACCGCTCACGCGGATATGGTGTAATTGGTAGCCACGTCAGACTTAGGATCTGATGCCGAAAGGCGTGGGGGTTCGAGTCCCTTTATCCGCAC
>CALVFY010000028.1 GCA_944326945.1 uncultured Rikenellaceae bacterium | reverse complement strand
GAAGCCCGCCATTGACGTTAACTTTGTCAATGACGGACAACTGGCTATTTTCTAATTTTATTTCGAACTCACGTTAATCTAAAACCATACGACCATGAAACAAGAACAGATCCTGAAAGCCTACGAAAGTGCCCAAGCACGTTATGCCGAAATCGGAGTGGATACCGAAGCCGCACTGAAAGCCCTCCAGAACATCTCCCTGTCGCTGCACTGCTGGCAGACGGACGACGTATCCGGATTCGAGAATCCCGACGGACAACTCTCGGGAGGGATCCAGGCAACGGGGAACTATCCGGGCAAAGCCCGTAATATCGACGAAGTACGGGCCGATCTTCTCAAGGCCAAATCGTTGATTCCAGGTCACCACCGGGTGAGTCTCCATGCCATATACGGCGATTTCAAAGGGGAAAAGATCGACCGCAATCAGATCGAACCGGAACACTTCCAGAGCTGGATCGACTGGGCCAAGGCCAACGATCTGAAACTGGATTTCAACAGCACCAGTTTCTCTCATCCCCAAAGCGGCGATCTCTCTCTGGCCAACCGGGATAAGGCAATTCGCGACTTCTGGATCGAACACACCATACGCAGCCGGAGAATCGCCGACGAGATGGGACGTCAACTGGGCAGCAAAGCCTGCCACAATCTCTGGATCCACGACGGATCGAAAGACATCACGGTGGACCGCTACTATTATCGTAGTCTGCTGAAGGATTCGCTCGACCAAATTTTCGCCCATAAATTTGAGAACGTAAAAGACGGCGTAGAATGTAAACTGTTCGGTACGGGACTGGAGAGTTTCACGGTAGGTTCTCACGAATTCTACATGGGCTATGCCATTAAAAACGGCATCATGACCACCCTCGACATGGGACACTTCCATCCCACGGAAGAGACCTACGACAAGATTTCAGCCCTGTTGCTCTTCATGCCGGAGATTCTGCTCCACGTGAGCCGTCCCGTGCGTTGGGACAGCGACCATGTCGTGATCCTGAATGACAGTGTGACGATGTTGGCACAGGAGATCGTCTGGGCCGACGCACTCCCGCGTGTCAACATCGGTCTGGACTACTTCGACGCCTCGATCAACCGGATCGGAGCATACGTAGTGGGCAGCCGTGCCACGCAGAAAGCCTTCCTCCAGGCACTTCTCTCCCCGATCGCGAAACTGCGCGAATACGAATCCACGGGTCGCAACTTCCAACGTCTGGCACTGCTCGAAGAGATCAAGGGCATGCCCTGGAACGACGTATACAACTATTTCTGCCTGAAAAACAACACGCCTGTTGCCGAAGAATACATCGCCGAAGTGGAGAAATACGAACGGGAAGTCACCTCAAAACGATAACACGTCATGGAAATACTGCTCGGATTACTGATTATCGCGGTCGGGAGTTTCGGACAATCCAGTTCCTACGTACCGATCAATAAGGTGCGCCAATGGAGCTGGGAGAGCTTCTGGCTGGTGCAGGGGATCTTTGCCTGGCTTGTATTTCCCTGGCTCGGAGCACTGATCGCTCTTCCGGAAGGGAACACTCTCTTCGAACTGTTCGCCGCGGGAGGAGCAGCCAGGGCGATCCTTTTCGGCGCACTGTGGGGTGTGGGAGGCCTGACTTTCGGACTGAGTATGCGTTACCTGGGAGTCGCTCTGGGACAAAGTCTCTCATTGGGCACCTGTTCTGCCTTCGGGACTCTGCTGCCCGCACTGTTGGGAGGGAGCGATCTGCTCCACGGTGACGGACTGATCCTGCTCTTGGGAGTATGTATCACACTGGCAGGTATTGCCGTGATCGGATATGCCGGTTCGCTCCGCTCACACAACATGAGCGAAGAGGAGAAACGGGCAGCCATCAAGGATTTCGCCCTGACCAAAGGACTGCTGGTGGCTCTGCTGGCCGGCGTAATGAGTGCCTGCTTCGCGCTGGGACTCGATGCGGGAACACCGATCAAAGAGGCCGTACTGGACCAAGGGGTCAATCCTCTGTTCGCGGGTCTTCCGGTCATTCTGCTGGTCACTTTGGGCGGCTTTTTCACCAATGCTGCCTACTGTATCTGGCAAAACGTACGCAACCACACAGGAAAAGACTATGTCTCGGTTTCGGGAAGCACCCTGATCAACAATCTGCTCTTCTGCGCCCTGGCCGGAGTATTGTGGTACTCCCAATTTTTCGGTCTGGAGATGGGCAAGAGTTTTCTGACGGATTCACCCGTCCTGCTCGCCTTCTCATGGAGCATTCTCATGTCGTTGAATGTCATCTTCTCCAACCTGTGGGGTATCTTGCTTAAGGAGTGGAAAGGTTGCGGAGCCAAAACCACTACCACTCTCACTATCGGACTATTCATTCTTATTTTCTCGATTTTCTTCCCATCTTTGTTCTAAAAAACGACCATGCAATACAACGAAAAACTGCAGACCATCATCTCCCAGGTAGCCGAAATTGCCGGCTATCTATGGGAGCGAGGATGGGCCGAACGTAACGGCGGCAACATCTCCTATAACATCACCGAAGCAGTCGACGACCCGATCCGCCGTCTTCCCGCCCTCAGCGACAGAATCGTACTGCCCAAAACGATGACCCATCTAAAAGAAAACTATTTTCTGGTGACCGGTACCGGACGCCGTATGCGTTATGTATGCTCGGCTCCCATGGAAAATGCATCGATCATCCGAATCTCCGCCGACGGGACCTACTATGAAATCGTGGCTGAAAAACCGATCCAACCCACTTCGGAACTTCCCTCCCATCTGACCATCCACGACTATCTGTTGGGGCAGGGACGTCCCAATAAAGCGGTAATCCACACCCACCCGATCGAACTGGTCGCCATGACACACAATCCGGATTTTCTCGGGAAAGACGTATTGAGCCGCCTACTCTGGAGCATGATTCCAGAGACTCGGGCCTTCTGTCCCAAAGGGGTCGGCATCGTACCCTACACCCTGCCCGGTTCGCTCGAACTGGCGGAAAACACCATCAGGCAATTGGACGAATACGACGTGGTTCTTTGGGAAAAACACGGAGCACTGGCCATCGGAGAGGATCTGATCGAACCGTTCGACATGATCGATACACTCTCCAAATCGGCCAAAATCTACGAATCGGCCTGCTCGATGGGTTTCCACCCCACCGGCATGACAGAGGCCCAAATGGATGAACTAAAACAGGCTTTTAACCTTTAACAGGTTTATCCTTTTCGGATCCGAATAATCCGATTCTAATCCTGTTTTCTAAAAAAGGTCCCGGTAAGAGTGTCCCGGGACCTTTTTTTCACATCATTTACTCCTGATCGTCCTCTGAAACAGGATCGCGTTCCACCGTATATTTCATTCTGTTCCTGTCTCGAAATTCCGAAGCCGTGACACCTTCCTGCTGTTTGAACAGATTGCAGAAATGACCGATACTTTCGAATCCGGCCTCATAAGCCACCTCGGAAACAGGACGATCCCCTGCGATCAGCATCTCCTTTGCCCGGGCCAGTTTCAACTGAATCCGATATTGAGCCGGAGGAATCCCCACATATTTCTTAAACTGTTTTCGGAACCAGGTATAACTCATTCCAACCTGGACAGCAACCTTTTCCGGATCGAATAACCCGGCTGCATCCTCGTTCATCAGGATACAGGCCCGATTGATTTTATCGCGCATGGGATCGGCGGAATCCTCCCGGTTATTACATTTGTAACGTACCACACCCAACAGATGTCCGATCAAACCGGCCAATAGCTGTTGATGACAATTTTTCCGTTCCCCGGCATACCGAATCAGATCGTCATACAACCGAACGACAGCCTGACTGATTCCGATTTTCAGGACAGGATTCTGTGGCGAGAAGAATCCCTGTTCACACAGTTTTACGATCTGATCACCATAGAACCCCACCCAACGTTCGGACCATCCGGTCGTACGATCCGGATGATAGAGATGCCACTCTCCCGGAAAAAGAAACATCACGGTACCAGCCGTAACGCGTATCGAACGAGGCACTGAAGCAGAACGGAACCATCCGCTTCCTTCCGTAATATAAACCATCTGGTATTCATTCAACACCCGTCCCGAGGATCGGAAACTGTAGCTGTCCGGATGACGCGAAAGCGGATAACGACTACGGGGGGCTATATTTTGATAACCTACGGTCGTACAGACCAATCCCCAATGTTCATCCGTAGGATTGATCACCAAATAACGGAAAAGATCCCCTTCTCTCTGATTCGTCATAACCTGCCCTGCCGCCGAAGTTTCAAGTCCTCTTCGGCAGCAAGCAAGTTAATAAATTCTGACGAAAATCCCCTCTTCCTTTCCGCTATTTTCCAATAAACGAACAACCGTCACAGACCGATCATCTCAATCCGAGCCCTCACCAGACGATAATCTCTCTGAGTCTGGATCAACGACTCCTTCACCTGATAAATCGTATTCCATTCGGAAACATAGTCCACCAGACTGATCTGTCCCGTATCGAGGGCTTTATTCAGCAACTCTTCGTTGCGAACAGGAGCCAACACATTTTCATATTCCCGAAGTGAATTCTCCAACGCCTCCGCCTTATCATAGAGTTGCCGAAGCGAGGTTTCCACATCCACCCTGCCGCTTTCGAGCTGAGTACGGGCGAATTGAGCCTGAGCCTTTGCCCGTTTCACTTTCCCCCTGCTCTCGAACAACGGGATACTCATTCCCACCGTAAAGCCATCGGAATGCTCACCGAGCGCAAACTCCCGACGATATCCCACCTCGAACGAAGGCAGAGCCTGAGCCTTGGAAAGTTTCACATCCCGTTCGGCCGCCTGCATTCCAGAACGGAAAACGAGCAACTGAGGATCATTCTCCCGATATAAAACGAGCATGGAATCTATTGGCAGGAGCACTCCCTGCGGAGGATACTCCATATCGGGAAAATCAATCGGAACACCTCCGTTCAGATTCTCCAGTTGAGACTCCAGGGCGGTCAATTCCACCTGAATCAGACGAGCCTCATTGCGAGCCGTCACCAACTCCAGATTCATTTTATTCTGATCCAACACATTGGCATCTCCCGTTTCAATCTTGACCGCATAAAGCGCGACCAGCCGTTCGATGTTACTCAATTTTTCAGCAGAAAGCGCCTTAAGCTGCCGTTGAGCGATGATTCCGATACAAGCCTCGTGAGCCTGCAAGAGCACCTGTTGGCGAAAAACGGCATATTCATGCCCATACTGTTGTTCCAGCAACTTATTCAATTTGGATCGGTTGGCATAGACCGTAGGGAAATCGAACGGCTGAGCCACATTGATCTCTCCGCTTCTACCTATCTCCGAAGGCGTTCCCCACAACTGGTCATAGGAAATTGTGGGATTGCCCAGATTATTCGAAGCCTGAGCCTCCAGCACCTGTGCACCGGTCAGCTCCCTCCGAGCCTTAAGCGTCACACTATTCTCCTCCACGGAACGGAGTACGAGTTCCACGCCATTCTGCGCACCGGCCCCACACATCCAAAGCAGAGCCACAAAAGTCATCATGCTCGTTCGCATAATTTTTCATTTTTTCGATTCAACATCAGATAGACCACCGGCACCACAAAGCCGTTCAGGAACGTAGAGCTGACCAATCCCCCCAAAATCACTTTGGCCATAGGACTCTGAATCTCATTTCCGGAGACATCTCCTCCCAAAGCCAGCGGAATCAATGCCAATGCCGAAGAGAGCGACGTCATCAGGATCGGATTCAGTCGGTCGAGCGACCCCTGTATCACACTCTCGTAAAGAGAATGTCCCTCGGAGCGCAAGTGATTATAATGGGAGACCAGCAGGATTCCGTTCCTCACGGCAATACCCAACAGCGAAATAAAGCCTATAATAGCCGGAATACTCACCACTCCAGAGGTGATCCAAACCGCCACCACGCCTCCTATCAGGGCCAGCGGCAGATTGATCATCACCATGCCGGCCAGTTTCACCTGTTTGAACTCCTGAAACAGCATCAGAAAGATCACCAACAGCGCCACCAGCGAGGCAAACGACAGGATTCTCGAAGCCGATTGCTGACTTTCGAACTGACCGCCATACTCCACATAATATCCCTCCGGCAAATCCACCTGTTCCCGGATACGTTTTTCGATCTCGGAGACAGCTCCGCCCAGATCGCCACCGGTCACATTGGCCGATATGACAATCTTTCGCTTCACGTTCTCCCTGTTGATGGCATCGGGACCTGCCGTAGAAACCACTTCCGCCACATAATTCAACGGCACTTTCGTGTCACCCGCATCGATCAGCAGATTACCGATCTCCTCCATCGAGGAACGGCTCTGATCATCGACCCGTACGGTCAGATCGAACGAGCTTCCCTGATCATACACCTGAGAAACGACTTTCCCGGCCAGAGCCACATTGACAAACTCCGCAAACTGCGGAATCGTAATTCCATACCTGGCCAACAACTCTCGTCGAGGTTTGATCTGCAACTGCGACCGTTCGATCTGTTGCTCCACATTCAGATCGGCAATTCCGGGCACTGTTGCAATCGCCTCCCTGATCCGGTTGCCCAACGAGAACATCCGGTTAAGGTCCGTCCCGAATAACTTGATGGCAATGTTGGCCTGCGTACCGGATAACATGGCGTCGATTCGGTGCGAGATAGGCTGCCCTATCTCGACATTCACCCCTTTCAGTGCCCCCAAACGAGCCCTGACATTAGCCATAAACTCCTCTCGCGAACGATCGCCCAGTTCGAAAGGAGCCTCGATCTCGGAGACATTCACCCCCAGGGCATGTTCATCCAATTCGGCACGTCCCGTCTTGCGGGCCACGGTCTGAATCTCGGGAATCTCGAGCAGAATCTTCTCCACTTCACCTCCCACACGGTCAGACTCCTCGAGCGACACACCAGGCAGGACACTTGCATTGACCGTAAGCGATCCCTCATTGAAGGGCGGGAGGAAACTCCGGCCCAACGTAAAGAACACCACCACAGCACCCACGAACAAGGCCACCGTCACTCCCAACAGCCATCGTTTGCGTCCGATCACCCACTCCAATGCCCTACGATAAATTCTCTTGAGAAAAGCGGCCACAAAGGGTTCCTTTTCGGCCCGTCCGAGGACCTTGTCGCCCGTGAGCAGATAACTGCACATGACAGGAGTCAGCGTAACGGCCACCACCATCGAAGCAAACAACGACACGATGAATGCCACACCCAACGGTCTGAGCATCCGCCCCTCCATACCGCTCAGGAAAAAGAGCGGAATAAAGGCGACAATGGTGATAATCGTCGCATTGACGATCGAGGTACGGATCTCTGTCGACGCCTCAAACACTACACGAAAAACATTTTCACGCTCCTGTTCGGGTTTCCGGTGGTTCTCCCTCAATCGTTTGAAGACATTTTCCACATCGATAATGGCATCGTCCACGAGCGAACCGATCGCAATGGCCATCCCCCCCAGACTCATCGTATTGATTGTAAGCCCCATCACCTTGAGCACCAACACCGACACCAACAGCGAAAGAGGCAACGCCACCAGGGAAATCACCGTCACACGAGTATTCATCAGGAAGAAGAAAAGTACCACGATCACAAAGAAGGCACCTTCCAGAAGCGATTTCTGAATATTGTCGATCGAACTGTCGATAAAACGCGACTGACGGAATATGTCTGTAGCCACATGTACATCCTCCGGCAACGAAACCTGCAATTCGGCCAATGCCTCGTCGAGCCGTTCCGTCAATTCTATCGTATTGGTCTGCGGCTGCTTGGTGACGGTAATAAGCACGGCAGGCGTACCCCGATAGGAGGCCACCCCGAGTTTCGGAGCCTTATCCCCGATACGCACTTCGGCCACATCCTCCACCAGAATAGGGAGCCCCTCCGAAGAACGTTTCACCACAGCCTTACCTATCTGAACCGGATCGGTCGTTGCCGTCACTCCGCGCACGATATACTCATTTCCGTACTGATACAACACTCCTCCGGCCGTATTCTGGGTCATCTCCTCGACAGCGGAGACCAACTCTTCGACACTCACCCCGAACTGTTTCATTTTGGGCGGCGACATAAGAATCTGATACTCTTTCACCTCTCCCCCAATCACAGCCACCTGGGCCACCCCCGACATGGAGAGCAGCCGGGGTCGGATCGTCCAGTCGGCGATTGTACGCAACTCCTGCAAGGAGGTGGAATCGGAGGTAAGCCCCACGATCATCAGTTCTCCCAGAATGGAGGACTGAGGGCCCAATACCGGCGTTCCTACTCCGGGCGGGAGCGAGCCGGCCAGAGTGGACAACTTCTCCGTCACGATCTGACGAGCCACATAGATATCCGTATTCCAGTCAAATTCGACCCACACCACCGAAAAACCGGTCGTAGAGGCAGAGCGGACACGTCTCACTCCGGTAGCCCCGTTGACAGCCGTCTCCACGGGGAAAGTGACCAGACGTTCCACCTCTTCGGCGGCCATTCCGCTGGCTTCGGTCATCACGACCACCGTAGGAGCATTCAAATCGGGGAACACATCCACCTCCATACGCGTAGCCGTATAGAGTCCCACGGCAGCCAACAAGGCGGAAATAATCACGACAAAGAGTCGGTTATGCAGCGAAAATTGTATGATTTTATTCAACATACGCACTCCTCCCCGCTAATGATTATGCGTATGACCCGGTATTGCCGACGAAGCGGCAGCCATTCTCACATGCACTGCCCCATCGGTCACCACCTCATCTCCGGGCACAACTCCAGAGAGAATACATACCTTTTCTCCATCATCAGGTCCGAGTTTCACTTCACGACGCTGATATCCCTCCTCGTCGATCCGGACATAGACATAATATACGCCCTGTTGCTCGGTGACGGCCGACAAGGGCAGTGCAATCACCCCGTTCCGCGGAGTACCGGTCAGCCACACCTCCACGAAAGACCCTGGCACCACCCCACCCCGGTTATCGAATTCGAAGGTGACGGGAATCAGATAAGACCCCGTGGAGGAGGCCTTCCCCACAGAGACCAATCGTCCGTTCAACCGTTTCAAGGAATATACCTCCGCCTCATAAGGAGCTTTGAAGTTGGCACTACGTATTCCCTGCAAACGATTGTAATATTTCTGAGAGACCTCAGCCCGAAGCATCAGCCTCCGATTCCGGGAAACCGTGGCCAGTGGAGTCCCCATCTCCACATAATCGCCCTCCTTCACCGCAAGCGAGGTTAAAAATCCGGACATCGGCGCCGAAACGGCCATTCCCCGATCGGACCGGGCGGGAGCGATCGCCTCATATTCGGTCCGAGCCTGCTCGTAAGCCAATTTGATCTGATCAAATTCGCGCTGCGAGACAATCCGATCGGCCAGTAACTTTTCGGCCCGTTCATAATCGGCTTTAGCCTTGTCATAGGCAGCTTTTGTACGGGTATAAATGTCTCCGGTGGCTATTTCACGAGAAGAGAGAAAAAACAGACGCGCACCCCGCTTCACCGAAGCGCCTTCGGTCAGTCGTGTTCCGGCAAACGACACGATTCCCGCCACCGGAGCCGCCACCACCATCTCATCGCCTTGAGCAGCCAACACCTGTCCGCTGCAACGAATCACCTCACAAAAAGAGGTCGGTTCCATCTTTTCCACCTTCAAACCGACCCGCTCGGCCTGGGCTTTCGGGAAAACGATCTCATCGGCATGAGCCGCTTCAGCCGCCAATTCGGCCTGATGTTCGGAATGGAGACGAACCTCCTCAGAGGTTTGTTCTACGGTAGTTTTTTTCTGATCGTTCTGACTGCCGCACCCTACTGTCAGAGCACCGCCTATCATCAGACACCATACGATTTTATTCATGAATTTGCTTTTTCAGATTCGACATAAACAGAAACATCTTCCCGACCATCGGGAAAGAAACCGCCAGACAGTTCTGTAACGACAGTTCCACTTATGCCAAACGGGTAGGAGCACGCAGCAGAGAGGCCTGCGTGATATAAAGCAAATGTAATGACGTTATAACCGGACATTCATACTCGAAAGCAGGAATCTCCGCCCGCCTCTGCTCTGTCTCCTCGACAACAGGAAGAGTCCATACGGCAAATCCGGCATCCCCATCTTCAAATGTTTGCCACAGGGAAGAGAAATCTTCCCGCTGAGGCTGAGAAAAGACCAAAGTGCTGAAGCCACAATGATTTTCAGCCATATCGTGGGTATGCGTACCACAACTGCGCCCGGAATGGTCCCGACAATCCGTATGCGCTTCGGTGCAGTGGAACAAATTCATGCACACACCGCTACGATCCGGATGATGATGATGCGGAAAAAGCATGACACTCTGCATCAGAATGCAGAGCATCAACAACATTTTGATCCATCTACTTTGCCGCACGGAGAACATTTGCCTATTTCTTTTTCTCTTTCAGAGCACAAATATAGAGCGGAAATCATGCAATCGGATTGCATCCTCTCACTCGAAACAGGCAAATATACACATTTTCAAGAAAATTTCAACTTTTCTTCCCTCCCTTTACCCACTGTTTCAATTGGCGTTTTCTCTCCATTTTTCCAGAGAACAAAGCTCTGAAGAAGGCCATTCCAGCCAGACACTGATCAACGCTCCATCCTCGCAAGGCGGCGTAGCGAACGGAAAGTTCATAGGTAAGACGCGGATCTTCACACAATCTTTTCACATTGGCCAGACATGCCCTACGATTCATCCGTCCGAACTTCATCCGATTGACATCGATCAACATGAAATCGGCCGATCCGTTAACATGCTGCTTGTACAACACATTGGATAAATTGAGATCATTATGACACACCCCCTTTTCGTGCAACCGGACAACGAAATGGACAAAATCCTCAAAAACAAGTTTCCTCTCCTCCTGAGACTCTACCGTTATCTGCTTCAAAGGCTCGTAGTCGGTAAAGGAGGTTACCAGATAACACGAAAAGAGTACTCCATGCTTGAATATCTCCACATAACCGGCCGGATCGGGTGTGTGTATTCCCAACTGTTGCAACTTGAGGGCATTCTCATAGGCTCTCTCGGCCTTGCTTTTGCGGAACCAGGCATAGATACATCTATTGAACGGATTGGGACGCCGAAACTGTTTGACCACAACCCTCACTCCCTCTACCCAAAAGGTTTTCACACAATTTCGTCCACGGTACAACACCACACCGTCACTCTCAAACCGGAAAGGAAGTTCACGCATAAAGTCCTCGAGAAAAGCATAGTGTTCATGCACGACCATCTTCATAACGATCCATTTATTAATGTACCGAACAAAAATATCTAAAAACCCAACCCAAAAAAGGCATATTCAACGGAAAGAGTGTCCCAAAAGTCGGAAAATCATATTTCCGCCCCCACATCCCCTTCCTCGTCCCGAAAAACAACACAAAAAGACGCAACGGAACAGTTTCCGTTGCGTCTTCTGTCACATCCGACCTCTAAGCGTCGATCATGCTACTTACAAGTCATCTTGATGTAAGTGTGGTGCGATCCGTAACGCTCGAAAGCGGCACGGTCGAGAGCCTCCCGATGGTCGGGATGAGCCACACTGATAATCAGACGGGCACGCTCCTGCATACTCTTTCCGTAGAGATCCACTGCACCGAACTCGGTTACAAACCAATGCATATGAGCACGCGTAGTAACCACACCGGCTCCCTCGGTCAACGTATTGGCGATCTTGCTCACCCCTTTGTTGGTTACCGAAGGCATGGCCAGGATAGCCTTACCGCCCTCGGAACGGGAGGCGCCATACATGAAGTCGATCTGTCCTCCCACTCCGGAATAGAATCTCGTACCCAACGAGTCGGCACAAATCTGACCGGTCAGATCCACCTGCAAAGCCGAGTTGATCGCCGTCACTTTCGGGTTCTTGGCGATGATGAAGGGATCGTTCGTATAGCCTACATCCATCATGGCCACGCCGGGATTGTTGTCGATGAAGTCGTACACCTTCTGCGATCCCATCAGGAACGTCGAGACCATCTTACCCTTGTCGATCGCCTTGTTGGCGCCATTGATTACGCCACTCTCCACCAGCGGCAATACACCATCGGCGAACATTTCAGTGTGAATACCCAGATTTTTATGATTGCCCAGCTGAGCCAGCACGGCATTGGGAATCGCACCGATACCCATCTGCAGACAGGCTCCGTCTTCGATCAGTTCGGCACAATATTTACCGATAGCCGCCTCCACCTCGTTAGGCACGGAGAAGTGGGCCTCCTCCAACGGAGTATCGTCTTCAACGAAGAGGTCAATCTGTGAAATATGCAGAAAAGCATCTCCGAAAGAACGTGGAACGTGTTTGTTCACCACTGCGATCACAGTATCGGCACACTCCACGGCAGCCAGTGTGGCATCGACCGAGGTTCCGAGCGACACATAACCATGTTTATCGGGCGGACAAACCTGAATCATGGCCACATTACAAGGCAATACACCACTACGATAGAGTTTCTGCGTCTCACTCAGGAAAACAGGAATGTAATCGGCATAACCGCTTTGTGTCACCTTACGGACATTACTTCCCACGAAGAACGAATCGAGCTGGAAAATGCCCTCGAATTCGGGAGCGGCATAGGGAGCAGGACCTTCGGTGTGGAGATGGTGGACATGGACATGCTCGAACTCCCTACGGGCACCGCGCTCGCACATGGCCTTGATCAGACACTGCGGGGCACTGGCCACCGAACTCAGGTGAATGTGGTCGCCGGACTTGATCACCTTCACAGCCTCTTCGGCCGTGGTAAACTTAATCTGGTTATTCATCTCGTTATTTCGTTTGAATTAGAAAAATCGGATTCCGAACGACAAAATTAACTATTTTTTGAATGAAAAGCACTTTTCTCTGAAAGTTATTGGATAAATAAAGAATCTCTACCGAAAACTATTTTTCTCTCAAAAAATAGGGATCATAAAAGAGTTATTGTGTATTTTTACGGTCTATTTGGCAACAACCATGCGACATCTTCTCAGAAAAATCACCATCGGACAAATCATTTTGGGCGGTTGCCTGATCACCCTGCTCTACGCCATACTGAGCCAGGGGACCTATCATGCCGACGAACATTTTCAGATTCTGGAATACGCTCATATGAAACTGTTCGGCACCCCGACTCCGGACAATCTCGCCTGGGAGTATCCGGCCATGATGCGTCCCGGCCTGCAACCCCTGATAGCCTATTGCACAGGATCGCTACTGCTGGCACTGGGGCTCTATTCGCCGTTTGTCCACGTATTTCTGCTCCAACTCCTGAGCGGAGCATTCTCGGTGACCGTACTGCTCTTTTTCATGGGAGCGGTACGCAAAGATCTCGGTACGCTCTCCTGGCGTAAATGGTACTTGATCCTCGGATTCTTTCTTTGGTTCATGGCCTACCTCCATGTACACTTCTCCGCCGAAATGATCTCCGGCAATGCACTGCTTCTTCTGGCAGCCCTCTTCCTGCGGTATCGGGAATCCAACGGGAACAGAGAATTTACCTGGGGCATGGCGATGGGAGCCGCCGCAGGCTTGGCCTTTATTGTAAAATTCCAGACAGGATTCGCTTTGGCCGGATTCGGTCTCTGGCTGCTTTTCTTTCTGAGGCGCTGGAAACTCTATACGGGTATTGCTCTCGGATTCATCGTCTTATTAGGCATCGGCGCCCTTTCAGACTATTGGCTATACGGGAAATGGGTCTGCACACCGATCAACTATTTAACCGAAAACATTCTGCATGGAGCGATGAGCAATTTCGAACACGAACCCTGGTGGTACTATCTGACAGCTCCGATTCTGGAAGGAGGAATCTTTTTCGGTCTGCTGGCTCTGATCGCCACACTTTACTTCTTTATACGCCGACCCCGACATATCGTCACCTGGATGCTCATACCCTTTCTACTCATCCACTTCTTTTTGGTACACAAAGAACTTCGCTTTTTCTTTCCCGTTCTGTTTTTTGTGCCATGGTTTATCGTCGTACTGATCCGGAACATGCCTCGAAAGATCATCGGCAGCCGTCCCTGGCACTATACGGTTGCCTTATTGGCCGTACTCAATTTGTGCGCCATGATCTATCCGCTGACAATCGACACCCCGGCCCTCTATTTCGCCAAACTGATGCGTCGATATTGCGAAGACAAGGAACGAGTAACGGTATTGATTCCCTGGGGAGAACAAACCTATTACTCGATTTATCAGGGAATCGGTACTCCGAGAATGGCGATCGCCACCTTTTATATGCCCGACAACATGAAATGGGAATGCCCCCAGGGAGAAGATTCAGTGGAATTACGTGCCCGGGCATTAAGTGCAGCAGGTGAACAGGTAGTTATTCTTTCGTCCGACCCACAACTGCATGAAACGAGTCCGCTTCCGCTTCATAAACTGACCTGGAGTCCTTATCCCAATTGGGTAATTCGCTATTTCAATTTCAACGACTGGACCCGATTTACCATTAGAAGCAAAAATATCTATGAGATAAAGACCGGAGAATCTCACCTATAACGAAGCTATAAAATCCGCCATCTCCTGCTCGCGTTCCTCAATACGCTGCAGAAGACGGAACTGAGCCAACGAACGTTGCCGGTTATGCGTCGGATAGGCTATCTTATAGTAGTTATCCCCATCGAGATAATCGGTCAAAAAACGTACCGTCTGCATATAAGTCAACAGTTTGGCACCGAACGGGAGCAATTCTTTTTCGATCGGAGTCAGAAAATCGGCCGTGGCGGCAATATACCCTTGCGAAAAGGCACGGAAAATCGCCATATCCACCCCTACCCGATCCAAATCCAGATCATCCTCGGCACCCGTATTGCCCGCCGTACGAATGAAATCGCCGAAATCGGAGATAACAAAACCGGGCATCGTCGTATCGAGATCGATCACACACAGAGGTCTATCCTCCTCGTCGAACAACACATTGTTGATTTTCGTATCGCAATGAGACACCCTCTTAGGCAGAACCCCCTGACGATGCAACTCTTCGGCCCGACACATCGATTTTCCCCGAACGAGCAATTCATCCACCAGCCACCTCACTTCAGCCAAACGGCCTTTCGGATCACGATCGATCGTCTCCTTGAAGGTCTCCAACCGAAACTCTATATTGTGGAAATTCGGGATCGTAGCCCCCAAAGCCCCTTCAGGCAAATCGGAAAGCATGGACTGAAAATGACCGAATGCGACACCCGTATCATAGGCCAACCGAGGATCGTCTATCGATTCATGAGTCCGCGAACGGGGCACGAGCACCATCACTCTCCAATAGTTCTCACCCTCTTTCAGATAGAGTGCGCCATCCCGGACAGGAATCAAACGCACCACTTTGCGATCGGGCTCCTTCTCTCCCTCTTCGATGAGTTTGCCTCGAATGTGTGAAGTAATTCGTTCTATGTTTTGCTGCAAAAGATCCACATCGCGGAATACCCGATGATTGATTCGCTGCAACACATAATCAGGACCCTCGCCGGAGGTCTCCATCCTGAAGGTATCATTTACCAATCCGCTGCCCAGAGGCGCGATACGGACGACCGGTTCGGGAATGGCGAACCGATCGGCAATCTGCATCAATTCATCCATATTTTTCGGACCCGGGGAGATAGACCGGGCACTCCAAATATACGAAAATTGTCCGAATCCGCAACTATTCCGCCAGAATAAGTCTTTTGAGTCCTTCCCGGGCATCTCACGTGTAATCGGATGTCCGTATTTGGCCAACATGTCGCCAACCGATCTTTGACGGCCTCCTTTCCCCTGTTTTCCAATCCGATAAGGGCCACACGAGACAACCCGAAATACAAAGTTCCTTTTTCGGAATAAAACCCACAAAATTTTTAACTTTATTTGGTGGATTGGATAATAATTTCACTATCTTTCGGCACTAATCATAACAATTTCTAACCTCAAGTCATATCTTCATTATGGACAAATCACACGTAGTTGAGTTGGACGATGTGGTCATCCGATTCTCCGGCGACTCGGGCGACGGTATGCAGTTGACCGGAACACTCTTTTCGGACACCTCCGCTTTCCTGGGCAACGGAATCTCTACCTTTCCGGACTATCCGGCCGAAATCCGTGCTCCGCAAGGTACCGTATCGGGCGTATCGGGTTTCCAGGTTCATTTCGGCAGCCGCAAGGTAAGTACCCCGGGCGATTTCTGCGATGTACTGGTAGCCATGAATCCGGCAGCACTGAAAGCCAATGCCTGCTGGCTCAAACGGGGAGCCACGATCATCGTGGACAACGATACTTTCAATGAAAAACATATCGAAAAGGCCGGATTCCAAACCGACGATCCCTTCCGGGAACTCAACCTGGATGGATACAACATCGTACGGCCCGACATCACGACCATGACTCGTGAAGCGCTGAAAGAGATCGACCTCGATCCCAAGAGCATCACCAAGTGCAAGAATATGTTCGCGTTGGGTATCTGCTTCTTCGTCTACCACCGCCCGATGGAGCACACCGAACACTATATCGACACCAAATTCGCAAAAAAGAATCCGCTCATTGCCACGGCCAACAAACTGGCCCTGCAAGCCGGATACAATTATGCCGCCAATACCCATGCCTTCGCCAATACGTTCGACGTACAGCCGGCCGATCTGCCCAAAGGTGTCTATCGCAGCATCAGCGGCAACCAAGCCACGGCATGGGGATTCATCGCTGCATCCGAAAAGAGCGGCCGGCCGCTTTTCTGCGGATCCTATCCCATCACTCCGGCCACGGTGATTCTCGAAGAATTGGCCAAACGCAAGGATCTCGGAGTAAAGACCCTTCAGGCCGAAGACGAAATCGCGGGTATCTGTACCGCCATCGGAGCCTCGTTTGCGGGGAACTTCGCCGTGACGACCACCTCCGGGCCGGGTCTCTCGCTCAAATCGGAGGCAATCGGTTTGGCTGTGATGACCGAACTGCCGCTGGTGATCGTAGACGTTCAACGCGGCGGACCCTCCACAGGTCTGCCCACCAAACCCGAACAGGCCGATCTGTATCAGGCACTGTGGGGACGCAACGGCGAATGTCCCCTGGTAGTGATCGCTGCCAGTACCCCTTCCAACTGTTTCGACTATGCCTTCCGCGCCGGCAAGATCGCCATGGAACACATGACTCCCGTACTGATGCTCTCGGACGGATTCATCGCCAACGGCAGCGAACCGTGGAGAATCCCCTCGATGGCCGACTATCCGAAGATCAACCCTCCGATCATCACCAAAGCACCCGAAGGAGGTTTCATGCCCTATCGCCGCGATCCGAAACGACTGGCCCGCTATTGGGCACTGCCGGGTACGAAGGGTGTCGAACACCGTGTAGGAGGTCTGGAAAAGGATTTTCTGAAGGGAAGTGTATCGCATAACCCGGCCAACCACCAGAATATGGTGAACATCAGGGCAGAAAAAGTGGCTCGTGTCGCCGATTTCATCCCCAAACAGGAGGTAATGGGCAAGAAGAGCGGCGATCTGTTGGTTGTAGGCTGGGGCGGCACCTACGGGCACCTTTCGACAGCGGTCTCCGATCTGCAGAAAGAGGGCAAAAGCGTCTCACTGTGTCATTTCAACTACATCAATCCCCTGCCCCACGGCGTACGCGAAATCTTCAAACGATTCAGGAAGATCGTGGTCTGCGAACTCAACATGGGTCAGTTTGCCAACTACCTGCGGATGAACTTCCAGGAGTTCGAATATCTGCAATACAACAAGGTGCAGGGTCTTCCTTTCACCGTCACGGAACTGAAAGAGAAATTCAACAGTCTTTTAACTGAATAGAGCCATGAACGATCAATATAAATACACCCCCGCCGATTTCAAGAGCGATCAGGAGGTCAAGTGGTGTCCGGGATGCGGCGACCACGCCATTCTCAGTTCGGTACTCAAGGCACTGCCCGAGGTAGCCGAAGCGCTGAAATACAAACACGAACGGTTTACATTCGTTTCGGGTATCGGATGTTCGTCGCGTTTTCCCTACTACATGAATACTTTCGGATTCCACGGCATTCACGGCCGGGCATCGGCCATTGCCACAGGAGTGAAGGTAGCCAATCCCAAACTTACGGTATGGGTTCCCACCGGCGACGGCGATTCGTTGGCCATCGGCGGAAACCACTTCATTCATGCCGTACGCCGTAATATCGACATCAACATCATGCTCTTTAATAATGAGATCTACGGTCTGACCAAAGGTCAATACTCCCCCACCTCAAAGCTGGGCAAGGTAACCAAGACCTCTCCATTCGGAACAATCGAACACCCCTTCACTCCGGGAGAACTGGTTCTCGGAGCACGTGGCACATTTTTCGCCCGTTCGGTAGATGCCGAAGTGGGGCTGACGAAAGACTGTCTGGTAGCCGCCGCCAAACACGACGGCACCTCCGTAGTGGAGGTACTCCAGAATTGTGTGATTTTCAACGACAAGACCCATGCAGACTTTGCTCTCGACAAGGAGACCCGTGCCGAGCACACCATTGTATTGAAACATGGAGAGAAGATGGTATTCGGTAAGAACCGCGACAAGGGGCTGGTTCAGATCGGCATGAAACTGATGGTAGTCAAGATCGGTGAGGGAGGCGTGACGATCGACGACATTCTTACCCACAACGCCCATGAGCCCAATCCTGGTGTCCACATGATGCTGGTCAACATGCGTTACCCGAACTATCCGGTAGCGCTGGGAGTGATTCGTGATGTTCCCGACCACACCTACGACGATAATTTCTACGATCAGGTGGAGAGCGTCAAATCCAAACGAGCCATCCGTTGTGTGGACGATCTGCTCCACAGCGGAGAGACGTGGGAGATCAAATAATCCGTTTCGGGACAACCTGTTTTTCTAAGGAGGATACTTTTCAAGTATCCTCCTTTGGTATGCGAACCACCCCATTCTCCCGGTCAACCATCGGAACATGGCAACCGTAATCTGTCTACCTTACGAAAACAGGACAACCCCTATCTTTGCCTCAGAAAATCAGATCTGTGAACCGATGAAAAAACTTATTTCACTTGCATTTATAATTTCGATGGTTATGAATACCTCTCATGCACAAAACGACAAGACGTTCGCTCCCAGCGATAAGGTAACGGTCGAACGCATACACTTCCACAATCGGTTCGGCATCACCCTGGCTGCCGACATGTACATTCCCAAGCACACCACGGGCAAACTTCCTGCTATTGCGATCAGCGGTCCTTTCGGAGCCGTGAAGGAACAGGCATCGGGACTATACGCCCAGACACTGGCCGAACGGGGATTTCTCACGATCGCTTTCGATCCCTCCTACACGGGAGAAAGCAGTGGCGACCCCCGTTATGTAGCCTCTCCCGATATCAACACGGAAGATTTCTGCGCAGCGGTCGATTTTCTTTCGACCTGCGAAAAGGTCGATCCTGAACGGATCGGCATTCTCGGCATCTGCGGCTGGGGAGGCATGGCGCTCAATGCGGCAGCCATCGACACACGGATCAAGGCAACCGTCGCCGTCACGATGTACGACATGAGCCGCGTCAATGCCCGGGGTTATTTCGATTCGATGGATGCCGATGCCCGTTACGAACTGCGTAAACAACTCAATGCCCAACGTACGGAAGACTATCGTAACGGCACCTACTCCCTGGCCGGAGGAGTAGTCGATCCCCTGCCCGACGATGCCCCCCAATTCGTAAAGGACTATTACGCCTACTACAAAACCAAACGTGGCTACCATCCTCGCTCACTCAATTCCAACGGTGGATGGAACAAGACTTCGGCCCTTTCGTTCATCAATACGCCATTACTCACATACAGCGATGAAATCCGGAGTGCAGTATTGGTGATCCACGGCGAGAAGGCCCATTCCCGTTACTTCAGCGAGGATGCATTCAAAAAGTTGAAAGGCGACAACAAGGAGTTGATGATCATTCCCGGAGCCAGTCATGTCGATCTTTATGACAATCTGGAAAAGATTCCTTTCGACCGGATCGAGTCGTTTTTCAAAACCTATCTCCAATAAACCGATCCGGGAACAATCTGTCGAAACGACAAAAAAACCGATATGCTTCTAACCCCAAAAGAGAGAGGAGTGACCCTGCATCGGATCACTCCTCCCCTTACAGAGCAATACTCTGCGGATCGAGGTTCTCTCTCTCAATATCCTTGAAATAGCGGAACGTACCTACTTTCAATTCATAGGTAGCCTCTTCGTCGCAAACGATGATTCCCTTGGGGTGGGTCTGCAGGGCACTCACTGTCCAGGCATGATTATACCCCTCCTCCACCACATGATGCAGGGCACGAGCCTTATTGTATCCCGTCACGAGAATCATCACCTCCCGGGCATCGAGTACCGTACCCACGCCCACGGTCAGAGCCGTCTTGGGAACCAGATTGATATCCCCTCCGAAAAAGCGGGAATTAGCCACCAACGTATCATGAGTCAATGTTTTCACCCGCGTACGCGAGGTCATCGAGGAGAACGGTTCATTGAAAGCAATATGCCCGTCGGGCCCGATTCCTCCCATAAACAGATCTATTCCGCCCTGAGCCGCAATCCGCTCCTCATACGAACGGCATTCAGCTTCCAGATCGGCCGCATTTCCATTCAAGATATTGACATTTTCGGGCCGGATATCCACATGGCTGAAAAAGTTATTCCACATGAAAGAATGATAACTCTCTGGATGTTCCTCGGGCAATCCCACATACTCATCCATGTTAAACGTCACCACATTTGCAAAAGAGACCTTTCCCTCGCGATGCAAGCGAATCAACTCCGCATAGGTTTTCAGCGGCGTAGAACCGGTGGGCAGTCCCAACACGAAAGGTTTGTCATTTACGCGGGCATGGGCATTGATTTTCGATGCGATATACCGAGCAGCCCAACTGGCCACGGCATCGCTTTTCTCCTGAATAATGACTCTCATATCTGTTATAGTTTAGATCTATTGGTCCTCACAAAGTTATACTTTTCGATGTGATTAGCAAACAAAATTCCTTACATACTTTTCGGAACGAAAAAACGCCTTCTTTGTGTGAAGGCGTTTTTTCGTTCCGAATCATTTCGAATATTAATGTTCATCCAATACCTGTTTGAACAGGTCAATGTCTCCGTTGCACGAATTGGCGATATACTCGGCAGCAGCTTTGATCTGAGCCTCCCCGTACTTGGAGTACACGATAGCCGAGGTACGATACTCTTCCAAATCGGCAGCCTGACGCAGCAACAGGTGAGAAAGAATGATATGACCGGCCATCTCCACCATCCGACGGGCATGGAAGTCGATCAACTCGTTGTCTCCGGCCGAAACGACCTTCTCAACAGCCTTCTCATACTCTTCACGCATAGCCACCAGACGTTTGTGGATCTGATCCAGATCGCCCGGACATTCAGCCTTCTCATACTCCATGATCTGAGAGAGATAGGTTCCCGTGGTCACGTGACGGATGGCTGCGACCACCTGCAACTGACTCGTACCCTCATAAATATTCGTGATACGGGCATCGCGATAGATACGCTGAATCGGATAGTCATGCATGTAACCCGAACCGCCGTGAATCTGCAGGGCGTCATACGCCAACTGGTTACAGTACTCGCTGCTCATCAGCTTCAACAGCGGCGTGAAAGCATCGGCCAAACGGGTGTAAGTCTTCATCTCGGCACGTTCTTCCGGTTCCAGTTTACGCTCATGACTGATGTGCGTATAAGTCTTGTAAAGTTGTACGAAACGCGTGGTCTCGTAAAGCATCGCCCGCGAAGCCTGCAGTTTGGCCTTCATGTTGGTCAGCATCTCGAAGACAGCAGGGAATTCGATGATCGGTTTACCGAACTGTTCCCGTTCATGAGCATATTTGAGTGCCTCACGGTAAGCAGCCTCGGAGAGTCCGGTCGATTGGGCACCTATACCCAGACGAGCGGCATTCATCAGCGACATCACATATTTGATCAGACCCATCTTGCGGTCACCGACCAGTTTGGCCGGAGCATTGGTGAAGACCAACTCGCAGGTAGGCGATCCCTTGATGCCCAATTTATGTTCGATACGACGCACCTTCACGGCATTGTCGCGTTTGTCATACACGAACATCGACAACCCGCGTGCATCGGTCGTACCCTCCTCTGAACGGGCCAATACCAACGAAATATCGCCGTCGCCGTTGGTGATGAAACGTTTCACACCATTGAGCAACCACGTTCCCTTGGCCTCATCCCACGTAGCCTTGAGCATCACGGCCTGCAAGTCACTGCCCGCATCGGGTTCGGTGAGGTCCATCGCACAGGTTTCTCCGCGCGACACGCGGGGCAGAAACTCGGCCTTGAGTTCTTCGCTGGCGAATTCGTTCAGCGTTTCGGCGCAGTCCTGAAGGCCCCAGATATTTTCAAATCCTGCATCGGCACGAGCCACCATTTCGTTAGCCATCACAAAGCAGATCAGCGGCAGGTTCAATCCCTCATACTTACGAGGCAGTGTCATACCAAACAAGCCAGCCTTGGTGACAGCCTCTATATTTTTAGCCGTTCCAGGAGCATAGACCACATGGTCGTTCACCACTTTCGGACCCTCTTCGTCCACACCCTCGGCATTGGGAGCTATCACATCTCCACACACTTCGCCGGTGATGGTCAGCACCCGACGATAATTATCCATTGCATCCTCGAAATCGACCGGTGCATAGTCGTACAGATCTTTCTCGGCAAAACCCCGTTCCTGAAGCTCCACCAGCTTCTTCATCAGGGGATGCTCCAGATGATACTGCAAATCTTTATTATCTAAAAAAAAGTTAGCCATATCCGTTGCTTATTTAGAGTTTTGCTTGTAATATTTAATCATCTTAGGAATCACCTCCATCACATCACCCACGATAGCATAGTCGGCGATTTTGTTGATCGGGGCATCGGGATCGGTATTGATCGAGATGATCATCGACGACTGGTCCATACCGGCCGTATGCTGAATCTGTCCCGAAATACCGCAGGCGATATAGAGTTTCGGCCGAACCGTCACTCCGGTCTGCCCCACCTGACGGGCATGATCGGCGAATCCGGCATCCACGGCGGCTCGTGAAGCACCTACTTCGGCGCCCAACACCTCCGCCAGTTCGAACAACAGTCCGAAATTCTCTTTCGAACCCATACCGTAACCGCCCGAGACAAGCACAGATGAACTTTTGATATCGATCTTACGCTCTTCCATCTGACGGTCGATGATCTTCACCACCAGGTCAGTGTCTTTCAGGTATTTCTTCACATCCACCCGTTTCACCTCACCAGCGCCGGGCGTTTTAGCCATCTCTTTCTTCATCACGCCTTCGCGTACGGTAGCCATCTGGGGACGATGGTCAGGATTGACGATCGTAGCGATAATGTTACCGCCGAAGGCAGGACGAATCTGATAAAGCAAGTTCTTATACTCGGTTCCCGCCTTGGCATCGGTATGGTCGCCGATCACCAGACTGGTACAGTCAGCCGTCAGACCGCTGTGCAGGGCCGACGAAACACGTGGTCCCAAATCACGACCCACGGGCGTAGCACCGAACAGGGCGATTTGCGGTTTCTCCTCCTCGAACACACCGCATACCACAGAAGTATGAGGCAACGTACGGTAAGGTGCCAACTCCTTGTCATCGGCCACCCACACGGTATCGGCACCGTATTTGGCCAACTCTTTTTCCACGCCGTCCAGACCCTCGCCCAATGCAAGAGCCTCCACTTTGCAGCCCAGCGTATCGGCCAGTTCACGGCCTTTGGTCAGCAGCTCGAGACTCACATCGGCCACCTTGCCGTTTTCTATTTCGCAATATACAAATATGTTGTTCATAATACTCTCTCGTTAGATGATTTAACCCAAAGTATGGCTGGCGATCAGCTCGGCCATCAATCCGTCGATATCCGCATCAGCCGACGTGAGACGCTTAGCCTCTTTGGCCTGGAAGACGACGTTTTCGATCTTTTTCACCTTCGTGGGAGAGCCGCTCATACCCAACTGATTATCGTCGGCATCGACATCGGCCACGCTCCACTCCCCGATATTGAGATATTCCTTACAATTGCACTGTACACGCAAATAGTCGTTGTCCACTGCCTGCAATTCACTGGGAGTCTTGGCATTCTTATACTTCATCACGCGTTTGGCATGTTGCGGACGACACTCGGCAGCCGAACCGTTCACGGTCATAACCATCGGCAGCGGGCAACTTACCGTCTCCACACCATGTTCCAGACGACGTTTGATCACGATCTGATTCTCGTCCAACGAAACGATCTCTTCAGCATAAGTAACCTGAGGAAGGCCCAATTTCTCAGCCACCTGGGGACCTACCTGAGCCGTATCACCATCGATGGCCTGACGACCCGCCACGATAATATCGGGCTGTAACTTAACCAACGCACGCGACAACGCATAAGAGGTAGCCAACGTATCGGCTCCTGCAAATTTACGGTCGGTAAGCAATACGCCACCATCAGCTCCGCGGAACATGGCATCGCGCAGGATATCGGCCGCACGGGGAGGCCCCATGGTCAATACTTGCACGGTACTTCCTGGATTCATATCCTTAATTACCAGCGCCTGCTCGAGCGCATTCAGGTCTTCGGGGTTGAAGATGGCCGGCAGAGCTGCACGGTTCACGGTGCCGTCCTCCTTCATGGCATCCTTGCCCACATTGCGGGTATCGGGCACCTGTTTAGCCAGCACTACTATTTTCAACGCTTTTTTCATTATTAAAGTATAGTTTAGATGTTTTCAGGTCTATTTTAAGATTCCGGCCTCTGCCTGACGAATGGTCTCCTCACTGGCCGTAATAAATATTTCCACCCGACGATTGGCGGCACGTCCGGCCTCAGTCGAGTTATCGGCCACCGGAGAATCATAAGCCAACCCCTTGACGATCATACGCTTACTGCTCACCCCCTGACCCATCAGCACATTGGCTACGGCCTGCGCCCGTTCTTGAGAGAGACGTTCGTTCACGGCACGACTACCCGTATTGTCGGTATGACCGTAAATCGTGATATCGGTATCGGGCGCATTCTGCAATGAAACGGCAAAACGAACCAAGGCGTCACGCGAGGCTTGACTCAGATCGCTCTTTCCCGTTGCAAAGAGAATCTTGTCATTAAAAGTCACCTTGATAGCCTGCAAATTGTTGCTATCCTTCACCATTTCCACTTCAGCGCCTTCGATCTTTTCCAGTTCGGCCTTCTGTTTATCCATCCGGCGGCCGATCAATGCTCCGGCTCCAGCACCCACACCGGCTCCGATAGCGGCTCCGATGGCAGCACCTTTACCGCCCCCGGCCAAAGCTCCGATTCCGGCACCCAACGCAGCACCGCCACCCGTACCGTAAAGGGCACCTTTCCCGGTACGACTCATCGTCGAACATCCTGTCAGCGAAAGAGCTGCGGCAGAAAGAACAATCAGAGAAAATTTCGTTACTTTCATCGTTTTAAACCTTTAAAGTTTTCTATTTCCTTACAGGACAACCGCCTGTTTTATTTTCATAAATCATCTTCAATACCTCACCCCTGGAAGTACTGCCAATCTTGACATCCAGTTCCATGCCGCTTCTCCTACGCCATACGGCCAGATCCGCTTCACTCACCGCTTCCGACAAACGAGCTTCCCATCCCGGCAAATATCCCGCCACTCCTAATATCTGTACCATTTCGAACGCCTCGTCATCCGGAGCGACATCCTCATAATAGATCAACGTTGCCTTTTGCTCGACCAGCTTCCTTTGTAACTGTTCGATCTTCAGGTTACGTACTTTTATTCCATTGTCGATCGTCAACGAAGCTGCTATTCCTGCTGCTTGTCCCAGGGCCATCCAACAAGGTTCCATACGCAAGGTAGAAAAGCCCACATGAGATCCCGACACCGGCACCGGCAGCAACAAATTATCCACCTCCCGGGGCACCATCACGCCATAAGGTACCGTATAGACTCGAGCATCGGTAATCCCGAAAAAGCCATCCAGATGCACCCTGCCTTTTTCGCGTTTACGTACGGCGTGCGAATCGAGCGAATAGTGGCTGGCCGTCACACTGGATTCATGAATCGGCGGACGTTGACCATCCTCAACCGGCAGAGCATCCTTTGCCGTAAAAAAGTAGAGTCCCTCGAAACGACGCCCCTCCCTCACATACACCTGACGAGGGAAATGACCGTTGTCGAGATACTCATCCGCAGCCAACCCCCATTGGGAAGCCGCCTCCCGGAAATGAGCCGGAAGAGCCTCATCGTTCTGAGCGAACCACAGCAATCCCAAGGTATAATCGCGCAACCGATCTGCAAAACGATCTCGCCATTCCCATGAAGAGGTGGGCCATGGCCAGTTCTCCTCCGGCAAATCGGTCGAAATCAACGCCAAATGTTGGTTATTGGCATCGGTTTTCCGGTTGGGCAGAGTCACCATATTGGTAATCTTGGCAATCCCCCATTTATCTCCGGGAATCCGGGTCTTCTCTCCGGCTTCGATCGCACGACGATTCTCTTCCATCATCTCGGGGGTTACTCCCATAAACGAGACATGCGTATTACGTCCCGTCCAGACATCCTCTATCAGAGACACATACTCTTCCCGATTATAATTCTTCGGTCTCTCGATCGCCACCCGATTGGCAGGATCATCCGTCAGACAAAGCCGATAATTGTATGCCTGTACGGCATTATCGCCCTGTCCGTCGCTCCCTTCGGCCACAGGTCCGCTCCAATATTTATAGATACGGCCTGCACCCGGTTCACCAAACTCATCGCGTCCCTCGCGCCCCACTCGGAAAGGGACTCCGGCCGCAGCGCCCAAATCGCCCTCATAAGTGGCATCCAGAAAAATCTCGCCACGATAAGTCTCGCTTCGACCCGTGGCCCGATTGGTCACACGTACGCCTAAAATCCGATCGTCGACCATCTCCACATTAGCGGGATCGCAATCGAACTGACGCAACGTGAATACGGAAATACGACCTTTATATGGCTCCAGCATGCGATCGAACACCTTCCCGGCTACCGAGGGTTCAAAATGGAATCCCCCGCTACAATCCTTCACCTGAGGAGAGTCGGCACCATACTTATCCACATAATATTGACGTACTTCCTCGACAAATTCCCGAAAAAGTCCCGTCGTAGCCGCGCGGGTATTGATATCGGTCGCTCCCAAACCATTGACAGGCAATCCTCCGATATGGGAAGAACGCTCCAAAATAACGGAATTTTTCCCCTCGCGGGCCGCGGCAATAGCAGCCATAATCCCGCCGGGAGTACCACCGACAACGACCAAATCATATCCCGGACGGGCAATACCCACACAGGACAATAAGATCATCAAGTTCAACAGGATCGTAGTTCTCATACAAGGCTTAGAAAGGTCAACAACGGCCTCGACCGACAATTAGCGCACGATAGTCTCTTCGCGATCGGGACCCACGGAGATAATCACCACGGGCACACCCGTTTCGCGTTCGACAAATTCGACATAGGCTTTGAATTCGGCCGGGAAGTCCTCGTATTTACGCACGTTGTTGATATTGCACTTCCAACCCTTGAATTCCTTATAAACCGGTTCAATCCTGGCGCCCGTTTCGAAAGGAAATTCCGACGTCTCCACGCCATCCACCCTATAAGCCGTAGCCACCTTGATCGTATCGAAATCGTTCATCACGTCGGCCTTCATCATGATCAGACCCGTAACGCCATTCATCATCACCGAATACCTCAAGGCCACCATATCGAGCCATCCGCAACGACGGGGACGCCCGGTCGTGGCACCGAACTCGCGACCAATCTCACGCAACGTTTCACCATCCTTGTCGAACAGCTCCGTCGGGAAAGGTCCACTTCCCACACGGGTACAATAGGCCTTGAAGATACCGTAGACATTTCCGATCCGGCTCGGAGCCACACCCAAACCGGTGCAGACACCCGCACACAACGTATTGGACGAAGTGACAAACGGATAGGTTCCGAAATCGATATCGAGCATCGACCCCTGAGCTCCCTCCGCCAAAATAGCCTTATTCTCGGAGATAAACTGATTGACAGCATATTCGCTCTCCACCAGCCGGAAACGCTTGAGATTTTCGATCCCCGCGAACCACTCTTTCTCGTAGTCGGAAATATCGTATTTGAAATCGTACTGTTTCAGCATATGAGCATGCTTCTCCTTGAGTTTTGCATAGCGTTCCGCGAACTCGGGCGAGAGAATATCTCCCACACGCAAACCGTTGCGTCCCGTCTTGTCCATATAGGTCGGGCCGATTCCCTTAAGCGTAGAACCGATCTTGGCCCCTCCTTTGGCCGCCTCGGACGCAGCATCGAGCATCCGATGAGTCGGCAAAATCAGATGGGCCTTTTTGGAAACGAGCAATTTCGAGGCGACATCCACCCCATTGGTTTCGAGTTCAGCAATTTCCTGTGAGAGAATAACGGGATCGATAACCACCCCGTTGCCGATGATATTGATCGAACCATCGCGGAAAATACCCGAAGGAATCGTATGCAACACGTAACTCCGATCATTGAAATGGAGGGAGTGTCCCGCATTGGGGCCGCCCTGAAAACGAGCGATCACCTGATATTTCGGAGTCAACACATCGACCACTTTCCCCTTGCCTTCGTCGCCCCATTGCAGACCGAGCACGACATCTACTTTTTTCATCGGATAGTTATTAAAATTTTACGTTCGGTTAAAACACAAATTGCTGTCAAAATTACGTTTTTTTTTGGTAAGTCCCTAAAATAAGCTCGAAAATGTTATCCGCATTTAATCAACAAATGGCGTTTTAGACAAATCCGACAAACAATAAAGCGATTATTTCGATAGTTTATGTTATATTAGCGGTCTGAAAATGTCGAGTCTATTTCACCATACGTCTCTTATGCGCAAAGCAGTCATCGTATTTCTGCTGGGCTTGTGCTGGTTGAGCACCCCGAAAAGCTACGCCCAACTCAATAAGGAGTATTTTTTCTGGGTAGGTCGCGGCCTGCTGATCGATAACCGTTATCAGGATGCCATCGAGACACTCAATATTCTGCTGAAAGTCGATCCGAGCGCCCATGAAGGCTATTTCCTGCGCGGTATCGCCAAATACAATCTCGACGACCTGTTGGGTGCGGAACAGGATTTTTCGCTGGCCATCGAAAAGAATCCGGTCTTCACCATGGCCTATCAATATCGGGCCATCACCCGTTCTCGACTGGGTAATTACGACGATGCACTGAACGATTTCAAGGAGGCGATCAACCTGCGCCCCGACCTGCCGGGCCCCTATTACAGCCGGGGTGTCACCTATCTGCTGAGTCAGCAATACAAGGAAGCAATCGCCGATTTCGACGTCTTCATCCGCCACGAAAACAAAGTGGCCGATGCCTATATCAACCGGGGAACGAGTTACCTCTTTCTGAAAGACACCGTACGCGCATTCGAAGACTACAACACGGCTATCCGCACCAATCGGGAGAGTCCCGACGGCTACAACCGACGAGGCGGTCTCTACATGGCCGAAGGGAAATACGATCTGGCCCTGGAAGATTTCAACAAGGCCATCTCTTGCGACTCGACCTACATCGTTTCGTTCTTCAACCGGGCCCTCGTGTACGCCAACACGAAAAAACCGATGCAGGCACTCGAAGATTTCGACCGAGTCATCGAACTCGACTCGACCAACTCGCTCACCTACTTCAACCGGGCTATCGTCCGCTCGCAGATCGGCGACTACAACCGGGCACTGGACGACTATAATCGCGTAGCCGAATATTCGCCGGGCAACGTATTGGTCTACTTCAATCGGGCTTTGCTCTATACCCAACTGGGAGACTATCCCAGCGCCATCGACGACTACTCCAAAGCCATCGAACTCTATCCCGATTTCGCCAATGCCTATCTCAACCGTGCCAATCTGCGTTACATGATGAAAGACGTCAAGGGCGCCAAACAGGACCGGAATTTCGCCGAAAAAAAGATTGCCGAATATCGTTCGAAACTCAACGACAGCACCTTCTCGGTCTATGCCGACACCAGCCGCAAATTCAACCAGCTGCTCTCGTTCGACAACAAACTCTCCGGCAGCCGGTTCGGCAAGATAGGCAACCGCTCCGACAACATCACCCTGTTGCCCCTGTTCAAATTCACCATCACGGAACCGGATTCGACCACCACAATCGACCCCCAACGTTACTACGTGCCTCGTGTGGCGGATTTCCTGGCCGAAATCGACAATCCGCTGCTTAGGCTCACCAATAAAGCCAGTTCGCTGCCTCCCGATTCGTTGGTTGCCATGGATCGCAGGTTGGCCGCCCGAATCAACGCCGGCAATTCCGATTGGCATCTGCTCTTCGAACGGGCCGTCACACAGGGACTTATCCGTCAGTACACCAACTCGGTGAACTTCTATTCGGCCGCTATCGAACGCAATCCGACCAACCCGTTCCTCTATCTGAACAGAAGCACCACCCGCAGCGAGATGATCGACTTCATCTCCTCGATCGACAACAACTACCAACGGATCACGATCGATTCCGATCCCGTGAACCGGCTCAAAAACAACTCCCGACGCACATACAATTACGACGAAGCGATCGCCGACCTGAATAAAGCCGCCAAATTGCTTCCGAATTTCGCCCATATCTACTACAATCGAGCCAATCTGCAAGCCCTCTCGGGGAATCTGCCGGAAGCATTCGACGACTATACCAAAGCATTGGAACTGAATCCGAACTTTGCGGAAGCCTACTTCAACCGGGGATTGGTCCAGTTGTACATGAAAGATACCCGCAAGGGATGTCTGGATCTGAGCAAAGCGGGCGAAATGGGGATCCAGGAGGCCTATCCGGTACTCAAACGGTTCGCCGGTTCGGAAGACGAAGAATAAACAATGAATGCCTCAAACTTATAAATAAATGGTAGCAAAAATTCAAAAAAAGATCAGCGAGTCGACTACGGCTCGTTGGTTCGTACTGGGACTGGTAGCCTTCACCATGTTGTGCGGCTACTTCATCACCGACATGATGGCCCCGCTGCAGGATCTGCTCCAAAGTCCCGTGGGACAGGGAGGATTGGGTTGGACGGGCGATGAATACGGAACATTTACCAGCGCCTACGGTTGGTTCAACGTCTTCCTGCTGATGCTCATCTTCGGAGGGATGATCCTCGACCGGATGGGAGTCCGCTTTACGGGACTCATGGCAGCAGGGATCATGGTTATCGGTGTAGCCATCAAATGGTTCGGCGTTTCACACGATTTCGGAGGTGCAACGGTTCGTCTCTTCGGCTCGGAGTGGGGCTATCCGTTGCTGGTAGCCTCGTTCGGATATGCGTTGTTCGGCGTAGGTATCGAAATCGCAGGCATCACGGTCTCCAAGATCCTTGTCAAATGGTTCAAGGGCAAAGAGATGGCACTGGCCATGGGTCTGGAAATGGCTTGTGCACGTATCGGAACCGGATTGGCCATCGGAGTCACCCCGCTGCTGTGCAAAGCATTCGGAAACTCGATCAGCATGCCTGTTCTGATGGGACTGCTGCTGCTCTGTATCGGATTTCTCTCGTTTATGGTCTTCGTGGTGATGGACCGTAGGCTCGATGCCGAACGGGCAGAACAAGAGACCGAAAAAGAGGAACCGTTCCGTTTCTCGGACATCTTCTCGATTATCAAGATCAAGGGATTCTGGTACATTGCCATCCTCTGCGTACTCTTTTACTCGGCCGTATTTCCCTTCCTGAAATACGCGCCCAGCCTGATGATCAACAAATTCGGCATTTCACAGGAGTTGTCGGGACTGATTCCCTCGATTCTGCCTTTCGGCACGATTCTGCTGACCCCTTTCTTCGGTAATCTTTACGATCGCAAAGGTCACGGAGCTGGAATCATGCTGATTGGAGCCGTCATGCTGGTATTTATCCATGCCATGTTCTCCATTCCGGGTCTCAACTACTGGATCATCGCTCTCGCACTGATGATTCTGTTGGGTGTCGCCTTCTCCCTGGTGCCCTCGGCCATGTGGCCTTCGGTACCCAAGATCATCCCGGAGAACAAACTGGGCACGGCCTATGCGTTGATCTTCTGGATTCAGAACTGGGGGCTGATGGGTGTTCCCTACCTGATCGGTAAGGTGCTCGACAAATACTGTATCACCGGCTTTATTGAAGGCAAACCCACCTACGACTATACCCTTCCGATGTTGATCTTCACCGGATTCGGCATTCTGTCGATCGTCTTCGCCCTGTTGCTGCGTCGCGAGGATGCCATCAAACAGTACGGGCTGCAACTGCCCAATATCAAGAAATAAAGTCCATTCGGCAGAGAATAACAAAGGGGCCGGAACTGTTTTCCAGCCCCTTTGTTGTCGTATATACAGGTTACAGACCGACCCAATCAGAAAAAATCCGTCCGATAGGTCTCCGCTTCGGATCGTTTCAGAACGAGCCGTTTCCATACTCCCACAAGGAATCCGATCCCGTACCCCCACAATTGCACAAAAGAGGTGACGACCGAAAGCAATCCCACCCACAAACTGCGGTTGCGCAACGAGGAATCGACAAACCAAACCACGGTCGCCAACGCCAGAGGCAACAGAAAAGCTGGATGGACGAAAGCCATCACAAGACACAGCAACGAACCCAACGTAAAAGCCGCCGGCAACAGATGTACCGCCTTGAGCGAACCGGGATGGCGTTTGGCCAGATTGATCCGTGCCACACCGGAAAAATAGACCTGCCGGAAAAACGATCGCAGATTCGTACGCCGCTTATGACAAACCTCGGCCTCGGGCAACAACCGGGGAGACACTCCGGTCTCAATAATCCTCATACTGAGGTCTATATCCTCTCCAAAACGCATCGGAGCAAATCCCCCGACTCGTTCGAACACCTCTTTAGTCACTCCCATATTGAAACTTCGGGGAATAAACCGGTCGAGTTTATGCTTCCCGCCCCGAATTCCTCCCGTGGTAAAGAACGAAGTCATCGAATAACTCACCGCCTTTTGCATCGGAGTGAAATGTTCGTCGGCCCGATCTGGTCCTCCAAAAGCCTCCACTCCCGAAGCTACGGCCTGCGAAACAGCATCCATGTAAGCGGGTGGGACAATACAGTCCGAATCGAGAAAAATCAGAAAATCGCCTTTTGCTCTCTCCGCACCGTAATTGCGGGCCGGACCGGGTCCTCCGTTCTCCTTCACGTAATACGACACGGCCAGCCGATCGGCATACCGCTCCACCACCGCCCGGGAATCCACCCGGGAACCATCTTCAACCACCACCACTTCGAATCCGCAGCCATGCTGCCGGGAGAGGCTCTCGAGCAACTCCTCCACCTCCCGGGGACGATTATAGACAGGAACAACAATCGAAATCATCACTTTTCAGTTTTACGGGCCTCCCATGCCGCGATTCCACTCTCCAGAAACGCCACGAAACCGGGCACACTCAAATCATACCCCCGTGGCGGCACCAACAATTCACCCCGGTCGTCCAACAACAGATAGTAGGGTTGGGCATTGGCTCCGTAACGCGTACGGGCAAAATGGGAGTTGATCTTGCCCAGACTCTTGAGTACCTTTCCGCTTTCGGTGGTCACCCAATCGCTCTCGGGCAATTGTTTCTTGTCGTCGGAATAGAGGGCGATAATCACATAATCATCGCGCAGCAAAGCAAGCACCTCCGGCGCCGACCATACTCGGGCCTCCATCTCGCGACAATTCACACATCCGTATCCTCTTCTCTATGTCGGCGCGGCATCACCTTTTCCT